>NZ_CP186053.1:0-517771 GCF_049315185.1 Paenarthrobacter sp. C1
GCAGGGTGCGCGCGAGGCGGGGCTCGTTGCGGCGCGAGGCGGCCCAGGCCTGCCAGTAGACGCCGTCGGTCACGAGGTCGCGCACGCGGACGCGGAGCCGGGAGCCGTCAGGGTCGGAGATGACGAGCGTGCCGCTGGAGGTCTCGAGGGCGCGTTCTCCAGGGGCGGCCTGGCCGGCGGCCGCGTCAGGGCTGAGGTGGACCAGCAGCTCGCGTACGCGGTCGGCAGCCGCGGTGATTGCGGGCGCGTCGTGGGGGCGCGTCTTGGCGATGCGCAGGAGGCCGAGGTGCGCGAACACCAGACCCCAAGCGTCCTGACGCATCGCGCCGACGACGTAGCGGTCCTGATCGAACTCGTCCGCCACCGCCTCCAGCAGGGATCCCAGCGGATGGGTGGGGAGGGTGGCGAGCAGGTCGTCGAGGGAGAGCAGGTCGCCGTTGGCGGCGGCGACGGCCGCCTGGGCGTACGCGAGCGCTGTCGCGGAGGCGGGCATGTCCACGCGGATGGGGGTGCCGGCCACATCGACGATCACGCGCAGGTCGGAAAACAGGTTCGCGGCTTCCGCGGGGAGGAGCGCGGCGTAGTTGGTGGCTGCGAGGTGGTCGCGCCCGGCAGCGGTGGTGAGGTCGAGGCCTGCCGCGTCGACTGCCTCCTTGAGTGTGCGCCACGCCAGCCCCACGTACCTCGGCCGAGACGGGTTCGGGTCCACGCATGCGGCGGCGACCCATGCCACCCACGCAAGGGCGCGTTCGTGAGCGGCGACGGCGGCGACAGCCTCGGCGTCTCCAGACCTCCACGCGGCTTCGAGAGCGTGGCAGGCGTTCGAGAGGTCACCCAGGACGCCGGCATGTGCCCAGGTGGCGCGAGCCGTGCCGGTGGCGTCGGGCGCGCGCTCGCCCGTCTCTCCGTCGACGGCCTCGAGGGTCGAGAGGTCGTCGGGGACGTGGACCAGGTGCACCCGCGCTGCCGGCGCCGCTGGGGTCTCGCCTGCGGCTGGGTTGACGGGCCTGCGTGCGGGGACGGGGTTGAAGGCGGGCCGTCGGTCCACCGCGGGGAGTCCGTCGAGCGTCGCTTCGACTCGATCGGTGCGGGTGTAGCGGCCCGTGATGGGGGGCCTGGTCGACTCGGAGCTCGAGCGGTCAGCCTCGCTGACGGTGGGTGGGACCGCTTCGACCGGAGTCGCGGTCACCTTGTTCGCTGCCGACTCGCCGATCTCCTCAGCGATTTCGGAGACGGCGGCGGAGATGGGCTCGGAGCGGGGCTCAGTGGCGGTCTTCTCGGGGCGGTCGAGGGTGTCAGTCGCGTGCTCCCGGTTGGCGTCTCTGGCTGCGGGCGCGTCGGTCTGGGCGTCGACGAGCTGAGCGTCGGAGGAGATCTTGCCGGGCTTGCGGGTGTTGCGGCGCCGGCCGGGCTTCACCTTTGCCGGCGGCTGGCTGCCGTGCTCGACGTTCGTGCGGATCTCGGGGCTCCCGGGCGTCCCGGCGGCTCCGCGTGCCGTCACCACGGCCAGGACGCCCAGCCCGGGCAGGGCGAGGCTGAACACGGCGGGCACGTCGAGGGACACGCTCGGGAACCGTGCCGGACGGGGCCACGCTGGCAAGCTCACCTCCGCCAACCACGTCGTCCGGCACCTGTTCGCACGAAACGAGGTCGCGGCGCGCGGCAGTGGCTGCGTCTCTACGCGGCCGAGGGCTCCTCGTGGACGGTCACACCCAGGACTGCTTCGAGGATGGGCACCGCGTCACCGTAACGCGTGCCGCCGGCCGAGACGGTCTTCAAGGTCTGCAGCGCCACAGTGATGGACCCGCCCGCGGCTGTGGTGGCGACGACGAGACGCTCGACGAACAGGGACCCGACGTCACTCTTCGACTCGAGTACGACGGCGAGCGGTACGTCGGCGAGGATCTCGTCGGCGACCTGACCGTCCCCGACGATCTTGAGTAGCTTGTCGCGCGCCGACCCCGACAGGGGTGCCGGCTTGTCGAGGGTCGCGACGAGTGCGCGGTCGACGACGTCGATGAGCTGACCGTTGCCTGCCTTGTGCGCGGAGGAGTGGGCAGCGGCGAGAGCCCTCGGGCCGAGGGAGCGCGCCAACGCGTCAGCGTCGGGGACGGTGTGCAGCCACGCCGGGCATCGGTCCGCGGCGACGACTGCGGAGGTGACGTCGCGCACCCCTTCGGGCCCGATGCGGGCGACCAGCTCTTCGGGCATCGCAGTCAGCCAGTTCCACAGTTCCAGCTTCTCGCTCGTCAGCGCCTGTTGTGCCTCCTCGAAGCTCAGACGCGAGGCAGCGAGGATGAACGCGCGCCGCAACCGCGCCTTGTCCTTCGCTGAGAGCCCTTTGCTCTCGGGGCGAGCGAGGAACTCGAGCACCACGGGGTGGGCTTCGTCGGCAGAGTCGAGCAGCAACGTCAGGTAGTCGTCCGAGGCGCACACGCCGTAGCGAGCGAAGGTGACGACGATCTGGCGCTGAGCATCGGTCAGCTCCTCGACCGCGCCCGCCCGGATGGCGCCGGTCCCGTAGCCGGAGAGCAGCTCACGCAGGATGCGCAGGTCTCCGAACGCTCGCCACGGCGAGTTCTGCTCATGCTCAGCTGCCGATGCGTCGACCGCTGCGCAGATGTCGCGCACGGCGTCGTGCAGCCGGGTCTGCTCCGCCGAACCCTGCGTCGGCTCTGGCAGCAACCAGGTCGCCAGGAGCCGCCACGGGAGCGCCGTTGCTGAGCTGACCGCCACCCGGAAGGTGAGTTCCGGGTTGGCCAGCAGGAGCTCGGTCGGGTGTTCGTGCGAGCTGTCGACGGGTGCGGCCTCGTAGGCGCGGACCAGGACGTCGAGCGGCAGGTGGCCGGCCGCGGGCAGGAGCCTGCTGGGCTGCGGCTTCGAGCCGGCGGCGAGGTCGCGGTACACGTCGTCCGGGAGGCCGGGCACGCGGAACGCCTCATGTCGAACGCTGGCGTGCGACTCGCCGGCCAGCAGCTCGAGCATCTCCTCAGCCGTCCAAGCGACGTTGCGGAACGCGGCCGAACGAACGGCCACGCGCGGGGCGGACGTCGCGAGCTTGCGTGCAACCGCGCGGTCGAGCGTGCGGAGCTCGACCAGGTTCTTCAGCACCTCCCACACGTTCGCTTCCAAGGCGGCGTCCGCCAGAGCGCGCTGGAGCGCCACGGAGTCGGGGCGCTTGTCCAGCGCAGCCTGCAGCATCTTGATGGCGCTGCGCTGCGCTTTCGCAACCGGGGATTGAGCCATGAGATCACGGTGCCGCGTCTGACGTGCGAGGCAGTCCCGCCGCGAAACAGGCTGCCGGTCGACGCTCAAGTACGCACGACCTAACGCCCACCGCAGGCCGCCCGAACCCTCTCCGCCGGCCGCGTCACGGCAGATTCGCACGAGTGCGTGGTTGACGAACCGTCCAGCGCACACACCGTCGCCGTCGTGACCACCTCCACTGCACTGCCGGAAGGGAACGCGGCCGCTGGCCTCGCTGCCCTGCTGACCGGCCTTGGCCTGCGCGACTCCTCCACCCGCGACCTCATCGAGGAGCTCGTGAACGCCGAGCTGCAGTCTCGAGGCATCACCGGGACGCTCGTCAGCGTCCGCTACGGCGTGGCGACCATCGCCTGCGATCCGCACCACGCGACGTTCGCCCGCTACGACGCCGACCACATCCTGGCCGCGGTGAACGAGCAGCTGCCGTGCGCGCTGACGGACCTGCGCATCTCCAGCCGGTCCGTCGCCGCAGCAGGAGCACGGCGATGACCGCGCGCGACGCTGCAGTCGAAGCGCTCCTGAAGAGCATGCAGACCTCCGAGGCGGCCGTGCACGCCGCGATGCAGGTCAACGTGCGTGCCCTCATGGACGCCGTCGGCGCGATCGCCGACCACTACACGCCGCCGACCGAGCGGCTCGTGGTGTTCCGCTGCCGGTACGTCGAGGCGCGCGAGGACCTGCGTGAGGAGATGCACGACTGCGACGACCCGGAGTGCCCCGGCATGGGTCCGGCCCTCATTCCTGAGCTCGCCCAGGTAGAGGTCCACACCGCCACCACCACGCACGCACTCGCCCCCGGTGGCGTGGACGGCGACTGGTGGGAGCTGGCGGTGAGCACCTGGCTGGGCCTGCGTGAGGCGGTCTCCATGATGACCGTCGACCTGGTCGGCGGCGGTCTGGTCATCGACCCGGACAACTACGTCTACGCCAGCTGGCTCGGCGAGCACTGCCCCGACGTCGGCCCGCTCCCGGAACGCCTCCTGGACTTCTCGGCCTCCACGACGCAGGCGGCCGAGGACCACGACCCGTTCGCTGCGCTGCTCGAGGACGACTCCCGGTACCTCGACGCCGCCGAGGAAGTTCTCCTGAGCCGCATGGACGCGTTCAAGGTCGACCCGCCGTCCATCCCCTCGCACGACCCGGACGAGCCCTGCTGCTGAGCAGCACCCCGCCCGTCCCGCAGACCCTGCCGCACGCCTCCGACACCTCGAAGGCGTGCGCGCTGCTGCCAACAACCACCGCCCCGACGACGGCCCCAACGACGCCCGCAACGACGGTCCGCCGGCGCCCTGTCCGGGGATGACTGCACCGCCCCGGACCTTCCGGACAGTCCCAACCACCACACCAGAACCGCGCCCGTCACTCGCACGACGACGCGGCAGAGAAGAGGACGAACAAGATGACCACCACGTGGGACCTGCCCCGAGGCCTCCTCGGCTTCCCCGACCTGACGTCGCTGGAGTTCACCCCGCTGCCCGACACCGACGTGTACGGCGTGCTGGCGGACCCCGACACCGGCCTCCAGTTCGTCCTCGCTCTCGCCGGCGCGTTCTTCCCCGACTACGAGATCGACGTCCCCGATGCCTCGTGGCAGCAGCTCGGGCTGACCGACCCGAAGGACGCCGCCGTGTGGGTCGTAGTGACCCAGCGCGGCGAGGGCTCCTTCACCGCGAACCTGCGCGGACCCGTCGTGGTCAACCCGGCCACCAGCACCGCCGTCCAGGTCGTCCTCGACGACTCACACGCCACCAGCGCCGCGCTCGTCGCGGCCTGAGCCCTCACAACCGAAGCGGAAGGAACCGCACCGTGCTCGTCTTGTCCCGTCGTACCAACCAGGCCATCCACATCGGCGACGACATCGTCCTCACCGTCTTGTCCGTGCGTGGCGACCAGGTTCGCCTCGGCATCCAGGCGCCCGACGAGGTGACCGTCCTGCGCGACGAGCTCGTCGTGTCCGTCGCCGAGGAGAACGCCGCCGCCGCGGCCACCGTCATCGACGTCGCCGGACTGCCTCGAGGCGGCCGCTGACGTGACCGTTCTCGACAGCGTCGACGTCCAGCCCGAACAGGCTGACGTCCATACCTTGGTGGAGGACCACCTGGCGCTGGCGCACAAGATCGCCTACGACTACCTGGCGCGTGCGCCACGGCACACCGACCGTGACGACGTCGTCTCCGGCGCCCTCCTCGGCCTCGTACAGGCAGCCGCCCGGTTCGACGGGTCCAAGGGCGTCCCCTTCGTCGCGTGGGCACGACAGCGCATCTACGGCGGCGTCGTCGACGCCGCTCGCGGCAACGACCCCCTGCCCCGTCGCACCCGCGACAACGTCAACGTCCTCCGCGCCGCAGCCGACCAGCTCACCCGAGACGGCCAGGACGCCACTGACCTGGCGATCGCGGAGAAGACCGGCCTGCCCCTCGACCGCGTCCGCAAGCTCCGCGCCGACCTGCACGCCGGCGTCATGGTCTCCCTCGACGAGACGTTCCCCACCCGCGACGACAACTTCGCACTGCAGCTCGTCGACGCCGACCCGACACCCTTGGAGTCGCTGGAGAAGCGCGAGCTCGACGCTGCACTCGTGGGGGCGGTCTCCGGCCTGCCCGACAGACTGCGCGAGGTCATCGAGGCCCACTTCGTACGCGGGGAGTCCAACGGCGAGATCGCCGACCGGCTCGGTGTCACCCCTCAGCGCGTCTCCCAGTTGCGGATGGAGGCCCTGCGGAAGCTCCGCGGCGTCCTCGATGCAGATGAACCGGCCCAGCAGCCGTCCCGCCCGGTCACCGCCGCGGTGTCCCTCGCCGCATCCATGCACGCCCGCCGCATGTACGCCGCGCAGCTGAACGCCTGACGTCGGTCCGTGCCTGCCAGGCACTGCGTCGGCCCGGCGCAGCGGCACGCTATGACACACCCCGACTCCCCTTGCAGCAACTGCCCTGCGCTCCCCTACCTCGAGGACTCCGCCATGCCGCCAGACGCCGTCTTCACCGGAATGCGCACCAGCCTCGACGGTTCGCGGTCGTGGTGGATCGAGGGCGTCGCCCACCGCATCGACGGTCCCGCCGTCATTCGAGCCGACGGAAGCCTTGAGTGGTACGTCCACGGCCGACGGGTCGACGGCGCAGCGCTCGACGACCTGTACCGCTCCGGCGACCAGCTCGCGATCGAGGCGGTACTGCGGGCATGGCGACACGACGGGCCGAGCGCCGACGCGATCGCCGCTGCCGTGCGCGGCGCTCTCGCCGCCTGAGCCACAGCGACACCCCTCGCCCTCCGGGAACTCCCCTACGCCGCTGCCTCGCTGCCTCGCTGCCTCGCTGCATCGTCGAACGGCACTCCGCCCTTGCTGGTGGGGTGCCGTTCGGCGTGCCCGGTCTGACCGACGGGAATCTCCTCGTCCTGGCGGGTGGTCCCCGGCAGCTGAGCGGCGACAGTACGTCTCCTAGGAGCGCCCCGCGCGCGACCCACCTTCAGTCGGGTCGCACACCGCGGCCCGCACCTTCACAAAGGAGACCAGAGATGTCGAACGTCATCATGGACGTCTGCACCGTCCGCAATGCAGTCGAGAACATCCACCGTCTCCGCAAGGAGGGTGGGAAGGGCGCGAAGACCGCGTCGCTGCTCGCGATGGGCGAGGCAACCTGTGTCGGCAAGACCGACTACGCGCGCTTCGTCGTGCCGCAGTTCCAGCAGCAGATCCTGATCGAGCAGCTGCACGCCAGCAGCCCGCTGACGCGCGACGAGGTCACCTCGGCGGTCGCCAGCATCACCCTCGCCCAGGCCGCGTCGAACCCCGTCGAGGTCAAGAAGCACGTCCAGAAGGAGATCGCGATCGACCTGGTCGCCGCGTTCAACGACTCGGAGTACTTCTTCCTGTTCGAGGAGATCCTCGACGTCTTCGGTCGCACCCGCATCGACCACGAGGACCTCACCCTCGTCGCCGCGGCGGTGGCCGCTCACCGCGCGAACGGTGAGCCGGTCGTCATCGTCACCGACGACAAGGGCCTCGTTGCGGCCCACCAGGTGCTGGGAGAGCACCTGCCCTACCTGGCGATCGTCTCGCCCGAGCAGTACCTGGCCGGCGCGCACCTGCGCGTCCTCGAGGCCGCGTGACCCACGCACCACCAGCACATCAAGCACCCAGCACGACACGAAGGGCCGACCCAGTACTACTGGGTCGGTCCTTCTCCTGTCCCTGCCGGTCCGATGACCGGCATGACGCGCGCGCAGCGGCGAGCGCTTCTGCGTGGGTTGCCCTGGAGTCAGCTGGAGTCAGCCGGCGTCGTACGTCGTGCGAAGCACCTCGTCATCCCCGCGGTACATGCCGCGCAGGACCTCCGCGCGCGCCGAGTCCGGGAACAGCGCGAGGAGTGCTTCCACCTCGAGCTCGGTTGCGGCGACGGCGGTGAGGGTCTCCTGCACCTCCTCCGAGACGGGGCGGTCCATGTCCGCCTTCAGGCGCTCGAGCATCTCCCGGCGGCGGGCTGCGGTGTCGTTGTCCACCCCGCCATTGTGCCTGTCGCGACGGCGACGGCAGACGGCCGGCAGACGGCCGGCAGCGGGCCGGGGCGCACGCGGACGGGGCGGGCAAGGTCTGGCCAGGCGGAATGGGTTGCGGCCGAGCCCACGAGTGTGGGCCCGGCCGCAGGGAGCTGGGTGTTCGGCGGTGAGCCGTGTTCAGGAGACGGCGCGCAGTGCGCCGTGACGGGTCCTGGGGTGGTCGTCGGCATCGAGGTAGAGGCCTCGAGCGGCCTGCTCGCGTTCCTCTGGCGGGAAGGCGTCGAGCAGCGTCTCGACCTGCGTCTGGAGCTCGTCCATCACGTCGAGGGTGCGCTGGGTCTCTTCGGAGACCTCGTCGGACGGCAGAACCAGCTGCCGTGCGGGAACCGCGGGGCCGAACAGTGCCAGTTGGACGACGTTGTCGTCCCTCATTCCATCACCCCACTTTCTCGGCGAGGGGTCGTTTGCGGTCCCTGCAGACCTTCGCCGCACACGCTGCTCAGGCAACCGTGACCCCCGGTCGGCCGGGTCAGGGCAGCCGGGTGGCCAACGACACGTCGACCTCGCGAGCCAGAACGGCGGCGCCGCGCACGGTGCGCCACGTGCCTGCACTCGCGACGGCCTTCGGGCTCCCCTCGACATGACCGACAGCGCTACCGACGCGGGCGCCGGCCGGTCCGACGTGCTCACCGGCGCCGGCATCGACAGCACGCTGGTGGTCGCTGCTCTCGCGCTGTACGACCCGTCCCTGCCGTACCACAACGCGAACCACGCTCTGCACGTCGTGCAGCTGGCTGGCCGGTTCAGTCGCCGCGCGCTCGCACAGTCCGTCCCGCACGACCCGGACGTAGCCGTCGTCGCAGCCCTCCTGCACGACGCCGGCTACGGCCACCACGAAGCAGCGGCCGACGCCGAAGCGCACTCCGCCGACCTGGCCGCACAGCTCCTGCGTGAGCACGGCTGGGCCGAGGAGAAGATCGAGGCGGTCTGTGACGCCATCGCAGCTACCCGACTGACCGCCGAGGGCATGAGCGTCGAAGGCCTCATCGTCCGTGCCGCAGACCTGTGGGAGATGGGCGCCACCTGGCCGGTCTTCGCCGCCAACCGCACGCTGCTGCGACTGGAGGCCGAGAAGCTCGAGGGTGTCACCTTCGACGAGCACGCTTGGCACGCGCGGGTTTCACGGATCGTCGGCGGCTACGCGCTCGGACCGATGTGGATCGCCGAAGGACCGGCTGGCGAGCACGCCATCGAGCCCACCGGCCGGCACAGGAGGGTCTGCGACGGCGGGGTCGCGAGCTGGCGAGCGCGGGTGAACGCCAACCTCGCCCTGCACGCGAGCAACTGACCAGGCCCCACGCCGCACGGCCGCGAGCCGGCGGGGCCTCGTCAGCGCTGTAGGCCGGCCGGCCGTCGCTGCGGGATGCGCGGCTTGGCGACGAGCTCGGTGTCAGGCGTGGTGTCGGTGAGCAGGCCCTCGGGGAAGTTCTGCAGCCCAGCGAGGAGGTCTGCGAACCGCGGACCCTCGGGCAGCACGACGTCCTCGACGGACTCCTCCTCGAGCAGCCTCTGCGCCAGGGTCAGCTCCTCGGTCGAGGTCGGGGCTCCTCCGGCCGTCCGGCAGCCGCCGCAGCTGACAGCGTGTCAACGAGAATCGTCTCCTGCTGCTCCCCGAGCCCGGCTGCGGCCACCTGGGAGGGCAGAGCAGCACGCCGAGGGCTGCCGTATGCCGGAGCCGGCTCGGGTGGCTTGGGGGCCCGGCTCGTCGAGACGAGCTCACGGCGAACCGCCGGACGAGCCGGGCGTGCCGGCTCGGGGGTGGGGGTGGGGTGCGTGTGCCGCAGCGGAACGGAGAAGCGGACGTCGTTGTCCTGTCCGGCAGGCAAGGGGTCGACGTGCTGGCCGAACTCGATGCCAATGCTGTTCAGCAGCGCGAACGCGTCAGCCGACCACGAGTCGTCGCAGACAGAGTCTCGAGCGGTGTCTCGGGTGGAGACGGTCGAGCTCTCGGCCTGCTCAGCCTGCTCGGCCTTCTTGCGGGTGGCGCGCGACGGCTTCGGCTCCGCGGCCGCGGCCGCGATGACGGGGATGGTCGCGGACCCGGCGGACGTGGTCGCTGCCGCTGCGAGGAAGGCGAGCGCGTCGGCGGCGAGGTCCGCGAGGTCCTGGTCCGGGTTGGGCACGAACATGCCGCGCACGCACCTGCCGGTCAGGCCGTACCGACTCCAGGACACGAGCACCGCGTCTGGGTAGGCGCCGCTGACCCAGTTCCGCACGGCGTCGAGGGACGGGCCGGACACGATGAGCTCGCCGTGGAGTCCGTCGTCGGTCTCGGCGGGCTTGTGGTGCACGGTGATGTGGTCGCGGAACCACTCCCCACGCGGGTCACGACGCGACCCCGCCGGGACGGTCTCAGCGGCCAGACCGATCTCGGCGGCGACCTCGACGTTCACGGTGCGCACGAGCTCGGCGTACGACAGGACCGGCAGGTCCGGGCGGGCGGAGACGAACAGGCGACGCACCGCAGAGCGGATGCTCGGGTGGCACACCATGACGATGCGCTCCCCGGTGGCCTCAGCCTGTGCGACGGCGGCGGACGCGCCCTCGAGCAGGCGGCTCATCGTCATCGGGTCGAGGGACAGGAACGCTCCAGCCTCGCCGGGGCGTACGGACTCGACGAGCTTGCCCTCGAGCGCAGGCTCGAAGGTGACCGCGCGCATCGTTCCGGACGGGGCGGCCTTCATGCAGATGGTCGCTGCGAGGGCGGTGCGGGTGGCCTCGACGACCTGGTCGAGGGTGCGGCCGGTGCGGCGCGCGGCGGCGACGGACTCGGCGATGCGCTCGAGCTGGCGGACGGGGACCTGCTCGACGAGGAGCTCGCGCACGACCTCGTGCAGGTCCGACAAGGCGGCCGGGTCGTCGTACTCGGCGACCACGCCGGGCGCGGTCTCCTTGAGGGCGTCGAGGAGGCGGCGCAGGTCCTGTCGGGTGCAGACCTCGTGGGCGTGGCGACGGACGAGCTCGCCGAGGTGGGTGACGAGCACGGTGCCTCGGTCGATGACGGTCGCGCCGTTGCGGCGGTAGGCGTCGGCGAGGGTGGAGGTGACCCACACGGCGGGCATCCCGAAGGCGGGGTCGACGGTCTCGCGACCCATCGGCTCGGGGTGGTGGCGTCGATGACGACGAGGTCGCAGCCGGGCGGGAGCTCGGCGCGGCCGACCTCGACGCCGAACACCTTGACGACGTACGTGGAGGCGGGCAGCGACTCGTTGTCGGCGGTGCGGACCGACGGCAGGACGACGCCGAGCTCGCCGGCGACATTGCGGCGCAGGCCCTTGACCTTCTCGACGAGGTTGTTGCCTCGGTCGGGGTCGATGAGGTCGAGCAGGTCGGGTGCGAGCTCGAGGCGCAGGGGGTCGGGAGCCATCTGCGACACCAGGTCGGCGATCTCGTCGACCGGCGGCGGCTCTGCGACGGCGGCCGCGGCGGCGGCTTCGGCCTCCTCGTCGACCATCGGCGTCCACTTCGGGGCACGCCAGCCGGCGAGGCCGCAGGCGGCGGCCATCGCGAAGAACGGGAGGAACGGCAGGCCGGGGAGCATGCCGAGTGCCATGGACACGGCGGCGGCGGACCACAGCGCGGAGCGGGATCCGGCCATCTGGCCGAGCAGGTCGGAGCCGAGGCCGGAGTCATCCTTGTCGCTGCCGCCGATGCGGGTGACCAGGATGCCGGAGGCGACCGAGATGAGGAGCGCGGGGATCTGGGAGACGAGTCCGTCGCCGATGGAGAGCAGGGTGAAGCGGGTGACGGCCTCGCCCGGGGCCATGCCCTGCTGGACGACGCCGACGAGGAAGCCGGCGATGAGGTTGATGGTCACCATCACGACGGCGGCGATCGCGTCGCCCTTGACGAACTTCGAGGCACCGTCCATCGCGCCGTAGAAGTCGGCTTCGTCGCCGATCTCCTTACGACGTGCCTCGGCCTCCTTCTCCGGTGATGCTGCCAGAGGACAGCTGGGCGTCGACGGCGATCTGCTTGCCGGGCATGGCGTCGAGCGCGAAGCGGGCGGCGACCTCGGAGACTCGGCCGGCACCGTTGGTAACGACGGCGAACTGGATGACGACGAGGATGAGGAACACCACGAAGCCGACGATCATGTTGCCGCCGATGACGAAGTTGCCGAACGCCTCGACGACGTGGCCGGCGTCTCCGTGCAGGAGGATCAGCCTGGTCGTGGAGACGTTGAGCGCGAGGCGTGCCAGGGTCGCGATGAGCAGCAGGGCCGGGAAGATGGAGAAGTCGAGCGGCTTCTTGACCGTCAGTGCGGTGAGCAGGATGAGTACGGCGCCGACGAGGTTGGCAGCCAGCAGCAGGTCCAGCAGCGCGGTCGGGAGAGGCACGACCAGCAGCACGACGACGCCGACGATCGCGAGGGGAACGCCGATGCGTGCCATGCGCTGGGAGGACGCTCCGGTGCGGCCGGGCAGCTTGCCGGTGCCGGCGGGTGCGGGTGCGGTGGTGCTCATCGGGTGGTTCCTCCTGGCGCGGTGGTGGTCGCGCTTCGTTGCTTGAAGACGTCGGCGAGCAGGGTCGCGGCGGCGACGTAGAGCTCGACCGGGATGAACTGTCCGACTTCGGCCGAAGAATGCAGGGCACGCGCGAGCGGGACGTCGCGTCGGATGGGGACGTTGTTCTCGTCGGCGATCTCGCGAATGCGGAGCGCGACGTGACCCGCGCCCATGGCGAGGACCTTCGGAGCCGGCATCTCGGCCGAGTACGACAACGCGACGGCGATGTGGGTGGGGTTGACCACGACCACGTCGGCGTCTGCGGCAGCGGCGACCATGCTGTTGCGGGTCATCGCCTGACCGCGGGCGCGGATCTGCGCCTTGATCATCGGGTCGCCCTCGGACTGCTTGTACTCCCGCTTCACGTCGTACTTCGACATGCGGGCCTGCTTGTTGTATCGCTTGTTCTGCCAGATGGCGTCGGCGATGCCGATGACGACCGCGGCCATGGCGACCTTCACGACGAGCCCGTGGATGGAGCCCCCCATCGAGCTGGTGAACGCCTCGACGGATGCGACTCCGGCGAGGAGCTCGGACACGCCGGCCTTCCATGACAGGTAGGCGACGACGGACACGACGGTGACCTTCGCGACGCCCTTGGCGAGCTCGACGAGGGAGTTGACCGACACGATCCGCTTGATGCCCTTGACCGGGTTGAACACCTCGCCGGGCTTCGGCTTGAGCGCCATCAGGTTCGGCTTGGAGCGGGTGAACCCGACGTGGGCGACGATGGTGGCGCCGATGACGAGGGCGAGCGGGCCGAGGACGGGCTTGGTGGCGTCCCAGGTGGCTGAGACGAGCTCGTGCGGTGCGGTGCCTTCGTCGACGGCTCCGGCGATGGTCAGGGAGTTGACCATGACCTCGCGGAACGCGTCGAACATCGACCCGACGAGCATGGGGAGCGCCATCGCGAGGACGACGAGTGAGACCGCGGACGGGAGGTCCTGGGAGCGGCGGGCGGTGTTGTTCTTCCGCAGCTCCTTGAGCTTTTGGGGTGTGGCGGCTTCTGTCTTCTCGCCAGTTCCTGAGTCAGCCATGTGGTCTCACCTCCTCTCTCGTCGCGTGGTGCGCGCGGCTATGGCGCTCCCGGTTGGGAGCGCCTGAGAGCACCGTGCCGTCCGGGAGCCCGGATGCAGTCACCGCCGCCGTGCGGAGGGGGCTACCAGATGCCTTGGAGGGTGCGCAGCCCGGTCGAGACGATGGGCTCGACGCGCTGGGGCATCAGCATGAGAGCGATGCCGGCGGTGGAGAGTGCGACTCCGGCCTTCACGCCCAGGCCGAGCATCAGGACGTTCATCTGCGGGTAGAACTTCGACACCAGGCCGAGTGCGACCTCGGTGAGGAACAGGGCGCCGAGCAGCGGGGCGCCGATCTCGACTGCGGCGCGCATCAGGGCCATGACGCCGGTGGCGACTGCGCCGAGGGCGTCCTTCTCGAACGCCGGCCACACTCCGGGCGGTACAGCGTCGAGGGTGCCGGCGAACCCGGCGAGGAGGAGGTGGTGGGCGTCGGCGGCGAAGCAGACGGCCAGGAACGTCATGGAGAACAGGCGAGCGAACGACGCCTGCTGGGAACCGGAGACCGGGTCGACGAGGGAAGCGAACGACAGGCCGGAGGTGGCGTCGGCCATCGAGCCGGCCATCTCGGCGGCGGCGAACAGCAGGCCGGTGACCCACCCGGTGATGGCTCCGACGGCGACCTCCCCGATGGCGGCGACCATGAACGGGACGGGCGAGGTGGGCAGGTCCACGCCGGCCTCGGCGGCGCGGGTGGCCGCGACAGGTGCGAGGGCCAGCGCGATGGCGATGGCGATTGCCATGCGCCCCATGCCCGCGCCTCCCTTGGCGCCGAACATCGGGACCATCGCGACCCACCCGCCTGCGCGCGCGAGCATGAGCGCGAAGCACACGACGCTCGACTCGACGAGCGCAGAGTCGATGAGGCTCGAGGCGTTGGCGAACAGCTCCCCGAGACCGTTGAACCCGTCCATGGTGGTCTGGTTCTCCCGCTCAGCCGGCCGTGTTGCCGGCGTCGACCAGCGCGGGGATTGCGGTGTAGAGCTCGTTGACGAACTCGGTGATGGACTCCATCATCCACGGGCCGCAGATGACGATGGACAGCGCGACCGCGGCCATCTTGGGCACCATGACGAGGGCCTGGTCCTGGACCTGGAAGACGGCCTGGAGCAGCGAGACGACGAGGCCGACGCCGGTGGCGGCGATGAGCGGCGGGCCGGCGAGCTTGAGGCTGAGGACGATGGCCTTGAGGGCCAGGTCGATGACTTCGGTGTCGGTCACGTCTCCTCCTAAGTCCTGTACGAGGTGACGAGGGACTGGACGATGAGGTACCAGCCGTCGGCCACGATGAAGAGCAGGAGCTTGAACGGCAGGGACACCAGCACGGGCGGGAGCATGACCATGCCGACCGCGGACAGGACCGAGGAGATGACGAGGTCGATGACGATGAACGGGATGTAGATGATGAACCCGATCAGGAACGCGGTGCGGAGCTCGCTGATGACGAAGGCGGGCACGAGCGTGGTGGTGGCGACGTCCGCGGGGGTGTCGGGGCGCGGGCTGTCGGTGAGGTTGATGAACAGCGCGAGGTCCTTCTCCCGGGTGTGAGCGAGCATGAACTCGCGCATCGGGTCGATGGCCCGGTTGAAGAAGCCGACGTGGCCGATGTCGCCGGCCAGGTAGGGCTGCAGCGCGTGGGTGTTGATGTCGGCGAACGTGGGCGCCATGACGAAAGCGGTCAGGAACAGCGCGAGGCCGATGATGACCGGGTTCGGCGGGATGCCGGGGGTGTTGAGCGCGGAGCGGGTCAGGCCGAGGACGACGACGATGCGAGTGAACGCGGTCATCATCACGAGCATGAACGGGGCCAGGGAGATGAGTCCGAGGGTGACGACGGTCTGGATGCCGGAGCCGAAGAGGTCGTTCATGCCGTCACCGCCTTCCGTGCGCGGGCCTGCTGGGACGCCTTCGTGGTCTTCGTGGACTTGGAGCGCTTCACGGGGACGGGAGCGAGGGCAGACGCGGCGGGGCTGACCTTGGCCGTGGCGGCGGCACCGACCTGGGGGACGTCCTGGACCTGCGGGCCCTGCTGCGGAGAGGCGCCGTTCCAGGCGGCGTCCCAGGCGGCTGCCTGCTCGGGCGTGGCCTGGTCCGTGGTCGCGGGAACCGATCGGCGCGCGGCCCACGCCTTCTTGGCGTGGGCCGCGGCGTAGACGAGAGCGGCTCCGAGGGTGTTCGGCGGTGACGATGGGTCGTCGCCGGAAGCAGGCCCGTCCTCGGCGGTGTCGGCCGCGGTGGTCGCGAGCTCGAGCTCGGCGGCGTCGCGGATGTCGATGACGGTGACCTGCTGCTCGGTGACGCCGAGGACGTAGGCCTTGCCGGCGACGGTTGCGACGGTGAGGGACGCGCGGCCGGTGAGCGGCGCACGTACGGGGACGGAGACGAGCCCCGCGGGGGCGCGGCGACCGCCGATGCGCTTCATCCCCCACGCGAAGACGGCGAGGAGGACGAAGACGAACGCGATCTGCAGCGCCGTGATCACGGCGCCCATCACTTGGCCTTGAGGAGCTCGGTGATGCGGACGCCGACGCGGCCGCCGACGACGATGGTCTCGCCCTTGGCGTACGGGAGGCCGTTGACCAGGACCGTGCACGGTGCGTCGGCCTCGCGGTCGAGCTCGAGGACCAGGCCGGGGTGCATGGCGACGACCTCGCGCAGCGGCATCTCGGTCTCGCCGAGGGAGATGGCGACGTTGAGTCCCACTCCGCCGAGCGAGCCGAGGTCGCTGTCCGCGACGGGCTCGGTGGCCGACTCGTCGATGGCCTTCTGTGCTGCGGCCAGGCCGGAGAGGATCTGGTCACTCATGGGGTTCTGCCTCCACGTCATGTCGATGTTCACTGACCGCCGGTTGCGGATCGTGCCGAGCTGCCCGCACGCGAGGTGCACGCTCCCGACGCTCACCAGCCACGTCTGCGCATCTGCTTCGAGCATCAGCGAGTCGCCGGGGGTGAGCGCTGCCAGCCGTCCTGCGGGAACGCGGGTCGGCGGCGAGATGACCTGGAGGGTCAGCGGGATGTCCCCGGTGACAGGGTCCAGGTCGTCGATGAGGACCACGGGACGGCGAGACGGCACGGTGGTCGGGGCGGCCAGGACCACCTCGCAGGTCACGGTGCCGGAGCCGGTGGTGTGCGCAGTCCCGGACCGGGGTGCGCTGAGGGTGACGGTGGCCACGGTCAGGACGCCGTTGGCCGAGAGGGTCGAGAGGGTGTCGTTGCCGCGGGTGCCGGCGCTGGAGATGGCCGGGAAGCCGGGCTCGGAGATGGCGGCGGTGACCTCGTCAAGGAGAGGGAGGAACTCGCCCTCGAGGATGCGGTCCTGCACGGGCGAGAGGGGCCGCGGGAACGGGTCGGGGTCCAGGCCCAGGATGAGCTCGGCCAGGACGCTGCCTTCGACAGCGCGGATGCCAACGGCGACACCGGAGGTGGTGCCGAACCAGTGGGTGTCCTCGTTCTCGAGCGACGTGCGGTGCGCCTGGGTCACGAAGACGTCCGCGGCGCGCACGGGCCGCGAGGCGATGACCGACAGCAGTCGCGCGAGGTCCTCGACCGCTCCGGGCAGGGCCGGGTAGCGGGAGCTGGCCGGCGATGCCGGGGTCCAGGGGCGCGTGTCTGCGGTGGCTTCTTGGGTGGTCACGGATAGCCACCGTCCGGCCTCTGATCGTGGGGGCAACCATGCACCGCGTCCGATCTGCCGCGCCCGGGGCGACACTCCTCGCCTGTTGCGCGCGGCGGGACGTGCAACGTCCGCCTTCCCGGGTTCGGGAAGGCGGACGTCGGTGGTGCCAGATCAGTTCAGGTTCGCTGGTGGCGGAGGTGTCACAGGCTGTAGCTGGGCTGCCGGCAGCAGCCCCACGCGCGCCTGGCGAGGCGGGTGATGACGCCGAGGGCGCCGGGCCGGCGGATCTGGGCGTGGTGGGCGGCGAGCTCGCGCAGCTGCTCGGGGGTCTTCCCGGAGCGGATGTACATGGTGTCGCTGCCACAGCGGCCGCAGGTGCCGTCGATGGAGTAGATGGCGTTGGGGCCGTCGTAGTCGATGGTGAACGGTCCCGCCGCGACGCGGATCATGGCGTCGAACATGAGCGGCCACAGGCCGGTCACCTGGGCGGGGTAGCCGGTGAGCTCGGTCGCGCGGGCCTCGAGCTCGTCGAGGTCCCAGCCCATCCGGTCGACGATCTCCTGGTCGTGCTCGCTGAGGCGCCGGCCGGTCGTGCTGGTCGTGAGGTTCTGCATCGGGTGCTCCCTTGGTTGAGGTGTGACCGTGGACCGTGCGCGCTGGTGTGTGGTGGACCATCGGGCACACGAACGCCCCTCGACCGCGGACGGTCGAGGGGCGTCTGTGCTGGTGTGTTCGTGCTGGCGTCAGCTGGGGCCGGGTACGTCAGTCGAGCGGGCCGGCGTAGTAGCCGTGTGCTCGAGGGCGGGTTCCGGCGGCGCCGGGCCGGGTGGGGTCGGTGCCGGCCTTGACCTCGGCGCCGTCCTTGATGCCGTCACCGTCGGTGTCGGAGCGCCACGGCGACGTGGGCTTGTGCCCGTAGAGCTTGTTCGCCTTGCCGGTCCGCTCGACCTTGTCGGACAGGCCGTCTCCGTCGGAGTCCTTCTTCACCGGGTTGGACCGCAGGCTGACCTTCACGCCGCGCACGACGGTCTTGGTGCGGGTCAGGACCTCGGCGCCATCGGTGAGGCCGTCGCGGTCGGTGTCCACGCGGTTCGGGTCGGTCTTGATGCCGGCCAGGCGCTTGGCGCCGACGTGGCGGACCTCGCGACCGTCGGGGAGCTTGTCGCCGTCGGTGTCGGGGTTGAGCGGGTTGGTGGCCTTGTGGCCGTACGTGTTGGCGGACCCGGTGACCTCGACGCCGTCGCCGAGGCCGTCGCCGTCGGTGTCCGCGCGGGTGGGGTCGGTGCCGAGCTCGCGCTCGCGAGCATCAGACAGGCCGTCGCGGTCCCGGTCGGCGGTGGTCAGGTTGGAGGCCGAGTCGACGGGGCTGGTGCCGTAGATGTAGACCTCGTCACCGTCGGGGATCCCGTCACCGTCAGTGTCTGCGACGAGCGGCAGGGTCTTGTAGACGAGGACCTCGTCGCCGTCGGAGAGCTTGTCCGCGTCGGTGTCGGGGTTGACCGCGCTGGTGCCGATGCGCTTCTCCTCCGCATCGGGCAGCCCGTCACCGTCGGTGTCGAGGACCGGCTCCGGGTCGGGGTCGGGCTCGGGGGCAGGCTTCGGCGAGAGCGGGTCGAGCGGGTCGGTTCCGTCGGCGATCTCGGCTGCGTCGCTGTAGCCGTCGCCGTCGGTGTCAGCCTTGTGCGGCGACGTGTGGTGGGTCTCGGTCTCGTCGTTGTCGAGGAGGCCGTCGTCGTCGTAGTCGGCCGGCGGGCAGTCGATGCCTCCGACGGGGACGGTCACCGACGCGCCGGCAGCGGCGGTCTCGAGCGTGCCGAGGTACTGCCAGTCGTCCCCGTCGAACCGCTCGAGGTCGACCGTCGCGCCGAGCAGGTCGACGTAGTCGCGGTTGTAGATGGTGGGCCCGAACTTGTAGGACCAGCCGATGCGGACCTCGGCGCGCAGGTCGGGGTTGTCCGAGTCGACGAGGTAGGCGGAGTCGCCGACCTCGACGTGCACCTCCTCGCCGGCGGCGTTGGTGAGGGTGGCGGTGGGGTCGACGTCAGCGGTGCCGTCGGCGAGCGATGCGCCCTTGGCTGCGGCGAGCTCGTCGACGCTCGGCTCGTACGGCTCGGTGCCGTCGACGCGTGCGCTGGCGGAGGCCTCGGTGACCTCGAGGGTGAAGCGGTCGTTGAACAGCGACCAGGTCGACGGCGAGGACGAGGCTCGCACCTCGAGCCCGCGGGTGCCTGCGGTGTTGACGAAGTTGGTGCCCTCGATGGTCAGCTCCGAGCTGCCCACCAGTCGGCCGAGGGTGACGCCCTCCTCGACCCCGGGGAAGTAGACCCGCTTCGTCTTGACGTTCTTCAGGACGGTCGAGGTGTGGGCGATCCGGCCGGCCGGCACGCAAGCGTCGGGGCTCTTGGCGATCAGGGCGTCCTGGTCGGAGGCGTAGTCGTCGCTGGTGAAGCGCAGCTCGTCGTCGGGGATCTCGCCGTCGCCCCACCAGTTCGCGAAGATGGACCCGGCGAGCGTGGTGACGTCCGGAGCGCCGTCGTTGGTGCGCTGGAGGACTCGAACCGACGCCGAGCCGGCGCTGGGCTCCTCCTGTGCAGATACGCGCCCCGTCTGGGCGGCGGCCGCGTAGGTTGCGTTCGTCGAGTTGTTCCACTGCGATCCGAGCATCGTGCTCACCGCTGCGAGAACGTCCAGCTCGCGGTCAGGGGTCCCGTCGGTCTCGTCCGCCTCGTCCATCTCGACCGGGGGCTGGTCGCCCAGCACCTGAGCGCCCGCCGTCATGGAGTGCGAGCCGCCGACGACGCCCCAGTCGTTGGTGCGGGCCGTGAACACCTGACCCCACCCTTCGAGCTGGTACGGCCGCGCGTCCTGGTCCGGGATGGGCTCAGCCGCCGCCGCCCCAGTGAGCGACGAGAACGCGATCGGAGCCGCGAGCATCAACGCGAGAAGGGGGAACGCTCGACGGCGGGCGCGGCGCGGCGCGGTGACGAGCGTGGTCACAGGTGAAGTCACGGATGGGTCTCCAGTCAGCGGGGTGACGTCCGCCCGAGGATGCGGGCGGGCACGATGTCGGAATCAGCGCGCGGGTGCGGCCGTGGAGCGGATTCCACTGGTTGAAGGTCCGACTACACGCGACCACGGCAAGCAGGGTCGGTACACAGGACGGCCACATCTGCTTGCAGTCTTCTGGGCAGCTGCCTTTGTACCCGCGACGACGGCGGGCACTGTGGGTGTCGCACGTAGGGCAACACGGACACCACGCCGCGTCAGCCACGGCACCAAGACGCTTCGCCCCCGCAACACCGCCGGGGCACGTCGCCCTCCACCGTCAGGCGGGCCTGGTGCCCGCCCCCAACGAAAGGGCCATCGTGCCGAAGTACACCCTCACCGCTGGCGGCAACGCCAAGCTCCTCGCCACCAGCGACGACACCACCCGCACCGTCACCTCCCTGCGAGGCCTCGACACCGAAGCGGCCGCACTCGTGGCGCGCGACCTGGGCGAGCTCCACCGGCTCCTGCCGTTCTACTCCCGCGACACCGACTTCATCGACAAGCTCACGACGCTCGGGATGCGCGGCCACGACCTGGCCGACCCGAGGACCGGGCACCTGACCGTGTCCCGACTCGCCGACTCCCCCGCCCCCACCGGGCAGGCCTGGCAGAACCCGATGTTCCCGCCCGCGGTCCACATCGGGCGCGTACTGTCGGCGGCATCCCAGCTGCCGGCAGCGTCCGCGAAGGCTCTGCGCGGCGAGCTGCGCAGCATCCTCGCCACCGTCGACGGCCCGATCGTTGGTGTCCGCATCGGCGGCATCGAGGCGATGAACGACATGAACGCCGCCACGTGGGTCGACCAGCTCGACCGCGAGGCGGTCGCCCACCTGCTCGAGGGCTCCTACCCCGAGTGTCTCGAGGTGCAGGAGTCGATCGTCTGGTTCCACTCCCAGACCGGCGGGTCACTCGACGGCCTGGCCCATGAGCTCCTCGCCGCCGAGGCCGACTTCTACATCGCCTTCGACGAGAAGGCAGTCGTCACCCGCCTCGCTGCGACCCGCCCCGACCTGCTCGTCGCTGTCCTCGAGGCGAGCGAACGAGACGGGATCGACTGGGACGACGAGGACCTTCACGCGTTCGCACGCGACACCGTCTCCGCGCTCGCCAGCTGAGCCCGGGCGACCAACCCCGTCCACGCACGCTGCCCCGAACCGGACGGTTCGGGGGCAGCGTCTTGCTCAGGTTCGGTACCTGCGCCGTCGGGCTCAGCTGTAGTGGCCGCCGATCGGCTGGTCGGGCCCGATGAGCCTGTCGACAGGCCGCCAGCTGCCATCGGTCTCGCGCTCGGGCCACACGACACGTGCGAGACCGGAGCCGGCGAGGAGCAGGGAACAGTCGTCGCAGGGAGGATCCGTCACGTACACGGTGGCGCCGCGGGGGCTGCGGGGTCGGAGTACAGGCAGGCGTTCGCCTCGGCGTGCAGCGCGATGCACCTCCCGGCGCCGGCGCCGTACGGGGCGCCGGGAGCGATCTGGGTGGTGTCGAGCTGGCCGCGGGGGCACGCGCCGGCGGACAGGCATCCGGGCCGGCCGGCGGGGGCGCCGTTGCGGCCGGTGCCGACGATGCGGCCGTGGACGTCGACGATGACGGCGCCGACCCGTCGGCGGGTGCAGTCCGCGCGGAGTGCGACGGCCATCGCGACGAGCAGCCCGTCCTCGTCCTTGGTGACGCGGTCGGGGAATGCCTCGAGCTTGAGCGGCATGAGCGCCGACATGGCCGCCTGGAACAGCTCCGACGCCGTGGCGGGTTCTGGGGTGGGCTGGTCGGCGGCCGGGAGGCTGACGTCGATGTTCGAGATCACGGCTGGCCGCCCTTCTCGGTAGCGGCGGCGCGGTCGGCCTGCTCCTGGCGCATGGTGGTTCGCATCCGCTCGTGGTCGTGGCGGCGCGATTGGGCGTCTTCTCCGTCGCGGAACCCGAGCGCGTAGATCTCGGCAGCGACGCGGTGCAGGGAGAACACTCCGCTCTCGTCGAGGAGCTCGACGTTGCTGTACGCGTCGGCGTCGTGAAGCGCCTTGCGGACGTAGCCGTCGACGAGCTCGACGACGGGCAGCGGCTCGATGGGCCGGGGAGCTGGGTGGGACACGGTTCTCCTCAGGGGCATGCGGGGTCTGGGACGTGCAGGTCCGGGACGTCAGGTGTGGGACGTGATGGACGGTGCGCGCTGCGCGTCAGGCAGCTAGCGGGCGGCTAGCTGTAGACGAGCTCCATGACGTCGAGGTCGAGCTGAGCGATGTTGTAAGAGGTGTGCTGCTCGTCGAGGGACACGACGCGGCCGCGGGTGCCGTCGGGGTGTTCGACGATCGCCTGGCCGGGAGCGTGGTAGTGGCCGTGGAAGAGCCACTGCGGGCGGACGGCCTCGTACGCGGCGGTGACGAGCTCTCGTCCCTGGGCGGCGTAGTGAAGTGCGGTGGCGTCCCAGCGGCCGGGATTGTTGCGCAGGATGAGCTCGACGCGCGGGACGGCGTCGGCGGGCCGGGGGCGTCGTGGGTCACCATGATGTCGGCGTGGCCGTCCTCGGCGACTCGGTAGACGTCGCCGAGGCTCATCATCTCCTCGGGCCACCACGACAGGTGCGGTTTGCGGGTCGCGAAGTCGATCGACGGTGCTCCGCCGAGGGAGACGAACGTGCGTCGGTTGCCGTTCGGGGTGACGAGGGTGAGCCGGTGTCCGCGGGGAAGTACGGCGATGTGCTCGCCGACCCACTGGACGGCGCCGAGTCCGTTGCCGCGGTCCTTGACCTTGAGGGTGCTCAGGCGTCCCCAGTCCTCGTGGTTGCCGGGGGTGACGACGAGGGTCACGCCGAAGCGGGCGCAGGCCTTGTCGAGGTTGAGGAGGTACTTCTTGCCGAGCTTGCCGGGCCAGATGCCGAAGTCGCCGGCGTGGAAGATGAACCGGATGCCCTTGCTGCCGGCGGACATGACGCGGGCGATGGCCCAGGCGCCGTGTCCGTGCCAGTCGCCCGCGACGTGGACGACGGGGCTGCCGGTGTGCACCAGGTTCTCCGCGGCTGAGTCGAGCTCGGCGTCGGTGGGCTGGACGAGGGCGGTCGTCTGGTCCTGGCGGTTGTCGGTCATGACCGGGGACTGTGCGTGGCGACGCTGTCCCGGCCGGGATCCGTGGGCGCCTCAGTGGTGCCGGCGGAAGGTGCGGTGTCCCCGTTGGCTCAGAGGGCCATGTAGTGCTCGATGTCGGCGCCGGGACGCAACTCAGCGATGAGCTCCTCGAGGGCTACACGGCGGTCCGCCTCGTGCTGGCGAAGCTGGTCGCCGTACCGGGTGGAGGCGAGCCCACCCGCTTCCGCGTCCGTCCAGCGCAGGGGCTTCTTCAGGTGGCCGTAGGCGGTGTAGCGGTGCTTGCCCTTGTGTCCGTTCTTCTTCCGGTCGCAGTGGAACTGGTGCTCCGACGACTTCGGTCCGATGTAGAAAGACTGGCAGGTGGCGGGGTTGAGGCTCTCGGTGACCCTCGGGTCCGCACCGAGCACCAGCCCACGGTCGGTGAGGCTGACCTGAATGGCCTTCTCGGTGGGGCGGTTGAGCAGGTTGACGAGGCCCTTGTCCTGGAGTCGCTTGAGCGCCGCCATGTTGACGGTGTCGATGCAGAAGATGTGCTCCCCAGTCTGCGGCGCGACACGAGCAGGGTGAGGATGAGGTCCTCGGTGGGGCTCAGGCGGGTCATGTCGGGGTCCTTCGGTTCACGTCACGGGTAGGGCTACGCGTTCACTGTGCGCTGCTCGGCGGGGAGCGCAGTGAAGGGCCGGGAGGGATGTCCGCGAACGCCCCGACAGCAACGGCCCCACCCGCGGAGCAGGTGGGGCCGTTTACGCGTCACTCGACGGAGTCGACCGGCGGGTCGCTGGGGTCTGTGCCGGGGTCCGGGGTGGGGTCGACGGTCGGGTCCGGGGTCGGGTCCGGGGTGGGGTGACCGGCGGGTCGGGGATCGGGATGACGACCCTGGCCGGTGGCCTGGCCGGCGGCGCCCGGGACGGGGTCACGACGGCGATGGGCGCTACGGCCTTCGCGTAGGTGGCCTGAGCGGCGGCGATCATCTGGTCGGCGTTCTTCTTCGCCGCGCGCATCTTCTGCGCGTAGAGGCGATTGGCTGCCTTCTTCGCCTTCTTGCCCTTGGCGTGGTCGATGGCGTCGTGGAGGATCCGCTTGGCGGTCTTCTTCGCGTGCTTGACGATCGCGGCGGCGTCGGTCGGTGATGGCGAGGTCGCGCGCGGCGGCTGCGGCCTTGACGGTCTTCTTCGGCACCGCGACGTAGTGGGTGCTCGAGGTCTCGGCCATGGTGATGGTGAGCGACCACTTCACGCCGAGGGCGGTGGAGGTGTACGGCTCGCTCGTGTCGAAGTCGGTTCCGGTCTGTGTCACGTCGTAGATGTGGCTGGCGACCACGGCCTCGCCGGCGAGCTCGGTGCGCCCGCCGATGGTGGCGGGCGTCTTGGCGACGGGGATGTTGATGTTCTCGCCGCCGCCGCGGTACACGAGCTCGTTCTTGGTGGCGGTGACGTACTTCGCCTGGAGCTTGTAGCTGGAGGTCGCGGTCACGGTGCGCCCCTGGGCGGCGGCGGGCACGTGGACGCGGACGACGTCGCAGCGCCGGTCGCCCGGCAGGGCGTAGGTGGTCTGGGTGACCGTCCCCTCGAGCCCGGCGAGCGCGGTTGTCTGCTCGCTGAGCAGCGTCATGGACGCCGGGTTGATGACGGGGGCGCCGTTGGCGTCGAGCGCGGGCAGCACTCGAACGCGTCGCGGTTCGCGTCAGCGGCGGCCGCGGGTGCGGCGGTGATGGTGGAGGCGAGGACGGAGGCGCTCGCGGTGACCGCGAGGGTCGAGACCAGGAGGTCAGGGTGCGCCGAAGGCTCATGGGTGGCTTCTCTCGTAGGGGTGGACGGCTCGCGCCGGGCCGCACGAAGGTGCGTGTCCGTGGTGCGGCCGCAACCCTCCCCGCCTTCGGGGCGGTCGTGACGCTCGAGATTTTGCCGACGGGCCGGGCGGCTACTTGGCGCCGGTGGCGTACTCGGCGCAGTAGAGGGCGAACTTGGTGTCGTAGTCGCAGTGGCCGGTGGCGAGGCCCTCGGCGCGGATCAGCGCGAGCCGGTCGGCCGGCGGGAGGCCCCTGTCGGCGCGCAGCCGGTTGGTCGCCTCTGCCATGACCTCGCGCTCGTGCACGATCCAGGCGAGCTCGCTGGTGGGCTGTCCGTCGCGGTCGACGCTGTCGGCCATGCCGGTGCGCTGCTCGCGCTCCTCCATGGCAGCGTGCAGCGCCTGCAGCAGGACGTCGCGGCACTGGAGCAGCTCGGCGGTGCTCATGCCTCGCCCGCAGGAGCTGCGTCGGGAAGGGCTGCGTCGGGGACGGCGGCAGGGGTGCCGGTGGGGGTGCGGGTCACGGTGACGGTGATGACGCGGAACGACGGTTCGGTCTTGAACTGGGTCCAGCGTGGGTCGGCTGCGAGCTTCGTGGCGTCCTCCTCGGCCTGGTCCTGCTTCACGTATCCACGCTCCCATATGCCGAGCGCGACGCGACGCATCGGCGTCTCTCCGTGGTACTCCCAGATCTCGTAGTAGGTCGTGGGTCCGGTCGTGTCGCGCGGGAACAGCCCGGTGGCGTCCTCGTGAGGCGCGGTTGTCGGGTCGGCCATCGGTGCTGTCCTCCGTGCGGTTTCAGGTGGGAACCTGCTGGGCGCCCCGTAGGTGGGGCTGTGGAGGTCCCTGCGGGATTTGAACCCACGTAGGCGGCTTTGCAGGCCGCTGCCTCGCCTCTCGGCCAAGGGACCGAGGTGCACAGTGCCGCGTCGCGGCTTCCCCAGTGCCCTGAGGGCGTCCGGGCGCGGCGGCCTTACCGCCTGGTCAGCTGACGGCGTCGCGGTCGTACTGCCCCAGGCCGGGGCGCAGTTCTTCGTTGCGTTCGCAACCCGGGCTGCCGTAGCGGTCCCACTGGCCAGATGTGCAGTCGGCCGGGATGGTGCTCGCGGTCAGGCGGATGCCCCACGGGAGCGCGATGGCCACCAGGCAGCACGCCAGCGCCAGACCACGGCGGCGGCCTCGGAACCACGCCGCGCCGGCGGCGACGATCGCAGCCAGCGGGAGGAGGGCGAGGAGCGCGATGGCCCAGCCGCTGGTGCCGACTTCTCCGTCGGTCACCGAGCACAGGAGCCGGCCGCGGTACGACTCCGGCGCGACGATGGTCGACTCGCTGTAGTCGGGAGCGCACTGGAACGTCAGGTCGGCGAACCAGTAGACGAGCGCTGCTGCTGACAACAGGGAGCAGAGAGCAAGCAGGAGCGCGAAGCCCAGGTGCGCTCGCAGTCGGCTGCTCATGCCGGGAGGGTAGCCACGCGGCCGAGGACGTGACTCCAGACCACGCCAGGGTCGTCGCTCTCGACGATGGCCGGGGCGGCCTCTTGGCCGGCGTGGTTGCCGAGGCGGATCCGCACGGCGTGCATCCCGAGCTCGAGCGCGGGCAGGATGTCGTAGTCGATCCGGTCCCCGACCATCAGGGCGCGGGCGGGCGGTACGGCGAGCGCGTCGAGCGCGGCCTGGAAGCCGTCCGGGTGCGGCTTGCACCGAACCCGGGTGCCGTCGCACACGACCACGACGTCGAAGGCGTCTCGCAGTCCGAGGGCGTCGAGCTTGGCGAGCTTGCCGGTCGGGTTCGCCGTTGGTGACGACACCGGTGCGGATGTTCGCCTCGCGCAGGGCCCGCAGGAGGTCAGCGACACCTGCGTAGGCGGTCAGTCGAGTGGGTGTGTGGCCCTGCGAGATGCGGTGCACGGATTCGGCGAGGTGGGCCGGGTGGCCGACCTGCTGGAGAGCTCGGGCGAGGGCATCGGAGATGGTTCGGCGGAACCGGTGCTGGTCGTAGGCGGCGGTGAGGTTGTCGACGTCGAGTCCCAGGTCGGCCAGGCTGGCGGCGTTGACGCGCCACGACTGAGCGACCAGCTCGGCAACCTCGTAGAGAGTGTCGTCGACGTCGAAGAGGACCGCTTCGCACGGCTCGGTGTCGGCGCGCGGCGGAGCGATGGCTGCCAGGGTCGCGGTCGTGCCGTCCATGCGGAGCACCGTGCGGGCCGGGGCGGAAAGCGGTAGTCATCTGTGTCGATGTAGGGAACCGGGGACACGGGCTGCCTGAGTCCCCGGTCCCCTTGCACGCGGTGTCGCCGAGAGCGGCGAGCGCGCGGGAGCGCCGCCTGCGGTGGTCAGCGGGCGATGATGCTGCCGAGCTTGTACGCTCCGCCGGCGGTGCGGCCGGCGTTGGCGAGGTGCATCGGGGCTGCGTACCCGGTGGGGTCGACCACGGTGAGGTAGACGTCGTGTCGGCCTCGCGCCAACTCGCGCGTGGACACAGTCGCGGAGGTGGTGAGCCGGTCGGTGAGGCCCATCAACGGTCGACCGAGGTTCACGGTGACGGTCCTGTCGTCGTGCTGGTTGACGAACACCAGACGGGCGACCCACTCGTCGTAGGTGGGGGCAGTTCCGTCGTTGACCCACGAGGTTGTCACGCGCATCTTCGAGCCGGCCTCGATGCGGGCCGGGAGTGTGACCGCCCGGACGCGGATGCGAAATCCGGCCGAGGCGCGGATGCGGTCATAGGCGGCTCGCTGCTTGCCGTTCAACGAGTCGTACGCCCACGGCATGTTGCTCGAGGACAGCGTCGAGATGTGGAACTTCCGAGCCTGCTGGGCGCCGAGGACCGGATCCGCGCGCGTGCACCACTCAGAGAAGAACGGCCGGGTCTGCCACACCTTCTGCAGCCGTGGGTCGCCGGGGACCGTCGAGTACATGTCCGGGCAGCCGAGGTTGTCGGTCCGCAGCCCCAGGTTGGGGTTCCTCCTCAACGCCTTCAGCGTGACCGGCACGGGCGTCATGGTGTTGATGAGGACGTGCTTGCGCGGGAACGCGGCGGTGACGGCGTCCACCACGGCGAGGCCGTTGCGGTCGGAGACTCGCTCGCCGGAGTTGACGTGCCACTCGCCGTAGCTGCCGTAGCCGCCCACGTCGACGTACCCGAGGCGAGGGTCGTCGCCGTACCTGCGCCCCAGCTCCGCCATGAGCTCGCGCCACTGGGCGAGGAATGCGGGTTCGTTCCAGTCAGGGATGTAGCCACCAGCCTGGCGAGGCACGAACGGCGGCGTGACGCTCGGGAAGTCGGACCGGGACTCCATCCAGCAACCCGGGCAGTACGCCATGACGCGGAACCCGAACTTCCCACCCCGTTCGGCCGCAGCATTCAGCCCGTCGTCGATCCACGTGAAGTCCCACGCGTTGTTCGAGGGCTCGATGCGCCCCCAGTAGACCTGGTCGCGGTAGTAGACGTCGTTCGCCGTCGCGCTGTCCGGCTTGGGGTCGGCGCCCAGCCAGCGGTACTGCCGCGATGCGGATTCGGGAGGTCGGCGCGTGGGCTCAGCGCGTTCGGCTTGAACGTCCGTTCTCCTCCGCGCGGGGCGCTGGCGCTGGGGTCGGTGCAGCGAGCGGCAGGAGTGCCGTGGCGACCAGGACGGTGAGCATCCTGGCCGCGGAGGCGTAGGCCTTGCGTCGAGTCACGGGAGTGCGGTGATGCGTGCGGTGGTCAGCTCAGGCGCAGTCGTTGCAGATGAGGGCGTCGGCGTCGGCGAGCTGGGAGCGGTGGTGGAGCAGGAAGCATCGGTTGCAGGTGAACTCGTCGTCCTGCATGGGCACGACCTCGACGGCGAGCTCGATGTGGGACAGGTCGGCGCCCGGGAGCTCGAATGCCTCAGCGGCTTCGGTCTCGTCCTCGTCGACCTTCCCGGACTGGGTGTCGTTGCGCTGCGCCTTCAGCGCCTCGAGGCTCTCCTCGGACTCCTCCTCGGTGTTGCGGGGGCGTCGTAGTCAGTAGCCATGCGTGTTCTCCTGCGAGTCGGTGCGGTGGGGGTCGCGCGGCGATTGTCCAGCATCGGCGCGACGATGCAACCAGACCCCCGTGACTGGCCGACGTCGACCAGGGCGTAGAGGGGCAGTGGTCCATTCGTGGCTAGAGGGTCAGGTGCGACTCAAGGGGCAGCGCCGGTATCGTCGATCGGCATGACGGAGAGTCAGAGTCCCGAACGGGAGTCCGCGCGAGGCAAGAAGTACCCCGAACACGCGTTCGTTGACTACGAGCGAATCATCATCGAACGCTCGGCTGAAGGTGCGCCTGCGGGCGCGGACCGGCAAGGGAAGCGCAGCCAGGAGCAGTCGCTCACGTTCGCCGAGTGGTACTCGCGCAACACCACGACCAACCCGATCCCGTTGGGCCCTGTGACCTCCTGACGATTGCCTGACCGTGGCCGGCAGGCACGGTGGTCCGTGCAGCGTCCCCGCTGCACCGGCACAGGGCCGAGCCTCGAAGGCCGGCACCGCCACCCACTCGCCCGCACTCATCGTGCTGGGCCGTGGATGCCCGCACCCCGTCAACCACGGAAAGGCATCTACGCGATGTTCACCAACACATTCGAGTTCTCCGCGATGAAGTCCGGAGACCAGCACCGCCTCCTCGTCACCCGCGGCAACCACCTCGGCACCAAGGAGCCCGCCGAGGCCGTTCTCACCGGCACCCCTCAGCAGGTCGAGGACCTGCGCCGCAACCTCAAGGCGTTCGCGTCGTTCAACCGCTACGTGATGCTGCACCAGTGGACCGAGGTCCACCCGTCCCAGCGTTGCCAGCTGCGACGCACCGTCGGTGCCGCCCTGGCCACAGGAGACCCCAAGTCCTGCGCGTACGAGCTCGGTGGCGTCATCGACGCCGCGAACCAGGTCGGCCCGGCTGCCCGCAAGGCCGTCCACCAGCTCGTCCTGGACATGCTCGACGGCAGCGACGACATCCCGGTCCGCGTCATCGCGAAGGCGTGGGAGCTCGACGACTCGGGCACCTGCTACGCCAACTGGTTCCTGACCGAGCACGCGGAAGACGCTGACATCGTCGGCCTCGCCGCCAACGACGACTACGCCAACGGCGACACCTGCGACCACGAGCGCGCTGTCGAGGCCATGCGTGACTACCTCGTCGAGGAGTACACGTGGGTCGACGAGTGGCTCGAGCACTGCTCTCCGACGTTCGAGGTGAACCTCGACGACCTGCATGCCTGGGTCGCCGCCCACCGCCCGCAGCTGCTGCCGCAGCTTGAGGCGCTCACCCACGAAGAGCCGGCCGCAGTCTGAGCGCCCGTCATCTCTACGCCGGCCCGGTGTCCTGTCAGGACGCCGGGCCGGTTCGCGGTTCCTCCACAGGGTGACGCGACCGTCGCATGCAGGTCGGCGTCGTGCGCGAGGATGTGCTCACGCGGGCAGCGACGGGCTGCCGCTGGTGAGCCTTCCTGGAGGTCCGGTGTTCCGTCCCACTCCCCCGCTGCCCGTGTCTCCGGATGACGCCGCTGGGCAAGCGGCGCCCGTCCCTGACGTGTCGCGCCAGCGGTTCTGGGCCAGCATCGTCGCGGCCGCGTCGGTTCCGTTCGGCGCTCTCGCTCTCCTGGAGGTCTGGGCGCACGTGCCGTCGTTCGTTCCGCTGCCGTGGATGTGGTGCATCGTGCTGGCTGTGGCGGCATGGGTGTGGGACCGCGACCTCGACGCGGTCGTGGCCGCTGGCGCCGCCGACCGCGCTAAGAACGTCCAGACCTGACGCCGGGCGCAGCTGGGCGCCCAGGTGGGCGCTAGGCGGTGGCTGGCCGCGAGCTCGCGAAGCGGCGCGAGCAGCGCGCTGCGACGTGCACGGTCAACGCCGCGGCCGCGAGCGCGTTGGCGAGCAGCTGGACGGCCGGGATGCCGGTGTCGATCAGGTAGCCAGCAGCCGCGGGTCCGGTGGCCGCGATGAGCGCCGCCAGCGCGACGCGGTCCGCGGTGGACTCTCCGGGCAGCACCCTGACCGGTGCGAGCTGGACGACCGGTGCGGTCTGGGCTGTCGGGGTGGGTGTGGGCACGGGGACGAGCTGCACGGCAGGCTGGTCGGAGGCCGGTCGGGCGGGGAAGAGTAGGACCGTCATGCTGGGCACGGTGTGTCGTCGACCTATCCCCGCAGTCCCCGCGCGTCTGGCGACGCACCGAAGCCCGCCGGCGCGGGCTACGCAGGCGGGCTTCGGGTGCTCCTTCGAGCCGGGGTGCGGCTCAGGAAGTCAGAGAAGACGGGTCAGCGGATGCGGATCGCCTTCGACGTCGATGCGGGGATCGGAACGCCGGCGCCGACGGCCGTGTACTCGCCCATGCCGGCGAACTGGGCGCGCAGGGTGGTGCCGCGCTTGGCCTTGACCTTGATCTTGACGGCGCCGGTCGTGGTGGTCACGCCGCTCTTCACGGTCTTCCAGGTGCGGCCGACCTTCTTCTGGATCGCGACGGTCCCGCCGACGACCGGGGAGGTGACGGCTCCGGACTTCACGGTGACCTTGGCGTTGACGGTGACGTTGGCGCCCTTGCGCTTGGCCTTGATGCTGGTGCCGGTGGTGACGTTGCCGATGACGCGGACCTGGAACTGCGGGACGGCGACGTTGTTGTAGGCGATGCCGCCGAGGCGGTAGTCCAGCTCGGGCACGAACGTGTAGAGGCCGGGCTGGTCGGAGTAGTCGCAGAACTGGACGGTGCCGGTGCCCGCCGGTGCGGAGCTGCTGCTGCGCAGCATCATGGAGTCGGCGAGGCCGCCGGCCTCGTTGTAGACCCACACGTCCAGACCCCACGTCTCGGTGCCGGCGGGCACGCTGACGGAGTAGTCGATCGGGTGGGCGACGCAGGTGCCGGCCGGGACGACGACCACGTCAGCGGAGGTCAGGGTGACCTTGTCCGAGGACACGGTGACGGCGTTGGCGGGGGCGGTGGTCGCAGTGAGGGCGACCGCGGCGGTCAGGGCGCCGGTGAGCGCGAGAGCGATGCGGCGGGCGGTGTTGCGCACGAGGAGTTCTCCTGGTGAGGGGACGGGTGGCGGGTGACCGCGGCGGGCTGCGCACGGCCGGTCGGGAGGGCTGTGGCCCGGCTCTCACGGTCCGCGTCGGTGGCTCCAGCGCAACGACACCGGCCCGCAGCTGTTCGCTGCGGGCCGGTCGGGGTTGACGTGCGGGGTGTAGCGGGTCAGTGCGGGAGTGCGAGGACGTCCGTGTGGGAGCGGCCCCAGCGGCTCTTGAAGCGCCAGGCTGCGTACCGGCCGGCGACGGTCTCGGCGGCGGCCTTGGCGGCGGCTACTTCACGGCACGGGTGGCACTGGTCGACGCTGCTGGTCCACGTCGCGGCGACGCCGTTGTCGATGGCGTCGGCGATGTCAGCCGGCGTGCGCAGTGCGCGAGCCTTGATGCAGTGGTCGTAGTTGTTGCAGGCAGAGCACAGAGCGACGGCGTAGCCGCGGACGGTGCCGTCGGAAAATTGCTCGAACTCGAACGCCTGGTCGCACCAGGTGCCGACGGCGACGTAGGCGACGCTGGTGGCGCTGAAGCGGAATGGCTTCATCTCGAGGTCGCTGACGCCGGGCATGAAGCGTTCGACGAGCTTGTGGAGATGCTCGTTGCCGGCGGCGCGTGCTTCTCGCACCGACTGCTGGGCTGCGGTGAGGTCCATGTGGCCTCCTGGGTTGTGGCGGTGGTTGGCCGGCCGGACCGTCGTGGGCTGCGGTCCGACGGCAACCGCCGCCACCGCAGTCTCCACGGCAGCCACCGCAGCCATCACTGGAGGTCGGGTCAGTCGCCGAACGGGACGACGAGCACGACGTACTGGGCGCCGTCGAGGTCGAGGGTCGGGTAGGGGCCGTCCCAGCCGGCGAGCGCGGCGAGGTGCGCACGGTCCTCGGGGTACTCGACGAACTCCTGGTCGGGTCCATCGACGCGACGTGCTTCGAGGTGCAGCCCGCAGTGGCCGCGCGCGACGACGGTGACGGTCTTGCGGTCGTGCTCCTCGAACTCCGGCATCTGCCCTGACCAGGTGGCCCGGTCGAGGGTGAGGTCGGCAACGAACATTCGCGTCGCGGGGATGTCGTCGGGGTTGGTCGGGGTGGCGAAGAGGGCGTACGTCTTGCCGAACCCGGACCAGGTCTCGAACGCTGCCTCCGGGTTGTACAGCTCGAGGAGGTGCTCCTCGGCCTGCTCGTCGGTGGCCACCTGGTATGTGAACCCGGAGTTGTCGGTGTCGTTGGAGACTTCGAGGGCCTGCAGGGTGAGCTCGATGCCGTTGACTCGCAGCCGGGCGCGGGGGCGGATTCCGGTGGTGTCCCACACCTCGGGGGTGTCGGGGAGGTCGAGCAGGGCCGGCGGCCAGTTCGTCATGGCGGAAAGGGTCATCGCGGTCTCCCGGGGTAGGCGCAGAGCTGAAGATGGGGATCCAAGTGGGGCGGGTGTGAGCTGTCGTTCACGGTGTCCACCCTCTCGAGGGGCAGTCGATGGCCTGGTTGGTCGTCTACGCGTCGTCCGGCGCGGGGAGGTCGAACAGGGACGGCTGGGTGTCGTCGACGTCCGCGGCTGCCCGCTGTGCGGCGAGGCGGGCACGGCGGCGCTCGGCGGCGCTGCGTGCGCGGGCCTTCGCGGCGTCGCACTTGCGTCGCGGTCGGTGGGCGAAGTGCGGAACCCTGCCCCGGGCGAGGCGTACGACGAGTTCGTCTCCGCAGTCCGGGCAGGACACGGAGGTCGCGAGTTCTGCGGACGCGGTGTGCCTGACCCCGGTCCGTCGACTGCTACCAGCACGTCCTGGACTGTCCCGTTCGGACCGCGGCTGTCGCGCACCCTCGAGCCGCTCGAGAGCGGCCGGAACGAGGTCGGATCAGAACTGGGTAAACTTCATCCGGTAGCGGCCGAATTGCCCTGCAGCGGTCGTCATCTTGATCTTGTAGGTCTGCCCGGCGACGACGGCGACGTTGATGATGGGGTCGTAGTCGCCGGTGTACTGGTCCCTGGCGATGTACGCTCCGGTCGCGGTCACGTCGGTTGACGTGGTGCGGTACGCGTACAGCTTGCGATAGCGGGTGTAGTTGAGGCCGTCAGCGGGGGCGAGGACCTCGACTCGAAGGTTTCCGCTGGTGGTCGGCGTGTAGGTCCACCACATGCCGTAGTCGCTAGGGGTCGGCTCGCTCGGCTCTGCTCCTGCTCGGGTGTTGTCCACGTCGTCGGACACCCAGGGGTCCCGACGGACAGGGCGGGCGGGTACCTCAGCTGCGGTGGCGAGCATGTCGTTGACCGGGCCGCGGGCGACCTGGAGACGGAAAGGCGTGTTTGTGGTGCCGGAGACTCGAAGCTTGTAGGTCCGGCCAGCTGCGCCGTGGAACGAGATGCCGCGAGCCGAGCTGTAGCTGCGGGTCTCGGACGCGTACGCGGTGCCGAGCGAAGCCACCGGCGTTGACGCGGCGGTGTCCCAGACCATGTAACTGGGTGTGTCCCTATTGGCGACGCCAGTTACCGGATCTGCCGATGAGCGGACCTCTTAGCGCTAGCCTTCTGGCCGTGCCCGAGGACCACCTGACGACGCTGCTGGCTGAGGCTCTCCGCGTCCTGGTGCTGTTCGTCGAGAACCGATCCGAGGATGCGACGCCGGACGACGACGTGCGTGCGCTGGAGGATGTCGTGTACGTGCTCAGTCAGGCTTCACCCGCCGACAGGGCGCGGGTGAGGCATCTGCTGGGCGATGAAGTCTCCGCGTTCCTCGGCTGGGACTAAAGGCGCACGGCGTCCCAATCTGCCCGCGACGAGTGCGTGCTCATGCCGATGCACGTTCCGTCAGCCCAGACGCGACACGACCGACCTGTCGCTCACGCGTGTGAGACTGCTCCGGTGTCCGAACCTCCCAACGACGCCTCAGTCGAGCATTGGCCCTTGTTCGGCCTTCGGCTTCGTTGCGACAACGTCCTCCTCCGTCCGGTGCAGGAGCGAGACCTCCCTTTGCTGGCGGCCATACAGCCGCCCGACTACGAACACGACCCGTCGGCCGAGGCCTTCCCGGCGAAGATCTGGCGCAGCATCGGCGGCGTCTCGTCTACCAGGGCTACTGGCGCGCTCGGCACGTGGTCGCCGTCATCGTGGTGCCTCGACTTTGCGGTCGAACACGACGGTGCCCTGGTGGGGGTGCAGTCACTCGAAGCCGACGACTTTCTCGACCTCCGCACTGTCGACTCCGGGTCGTGGCTGGTCAGTTCGGCCCGAGGGCGTGGCGTTGGTATCGCGATGCGCACAGCGGTCCTGGCGCTCGCATTCGACCATCTGAACGCTCTCGCTGCGGTGACCTCGGCTCGTTCCGACAACGCTGCTTCGCTCGGGGTCTCGCGGCACGTGGGGTACCGCGACAACGGCGTCACCATGAACCTTTCAGGGCGAGGGCTAGCCGAACTCACGCACATGCGTCTTACGGCCAAGGACTGGCGTGCCTCGAAGGCGGGAGAACGCGTCACTGTGCGCGGCTTCGACCCTTGCGGGCCGTGGTTCGGGAGGCCGCTCCCCACATGACTCGAACATCCGGATCTGCCGCGATGAGTGCGGTCCGCATGAGTGCTCAGGCAGCGAGGTCAACTGGCAGCCGGCGTGCTAGCTCGGGAGAGGTGGCGCAACGTCGTGGCGATGCAGGCCACTTGAAGCCAGCCCGTCGCCGAGGTGGTCGTGTTCTCGAACGACTTCGCCAACCGGCGGGAGCGCCCCAGGCGCCCGTGGGCGACCTCGACGCGCCAGGCGTGCCGAATGGGGCGGAAGACCGGCTGCTTGTCATCCCACCCGACCCGGCGGACCTCGAGGTCGTGCTCCCGACTGAGGTCCCGCGCGGCGGCCGCGGTCACCCCGCGGTCCACCAAGACGAGCTCGAGCCGGCCGGCGACGCCCTGCTGGGTCAGGTGCTCCAACATCAGGTCGCTGGCCCTGTTCTCGTGGGCCGAGGCGGGCACCACCAGCGCAGCCACCGGTAGGCCGGTGACGTCGACGGCCACGACTCGCTTCGCGCCCTTGGTGCGGCCGTAGGGGCCGCCTCGATCGTGGAACGTGAACCCGCCGTTCGAGGCACCGCGGGCCAAGTGGGTGTCGATGACGACCATCGAGGGCGTCTGCTCCGCCCTTCCTCCTGTCGGCGCGCGGCTGCGTGCAGCACCGTCAGGGCCCGGGCCCAGGTGCCGTTGCGTGACCAGCGGCGGAACTGCGACCAGACCCGGGTCCAGGGTCCGAACGACTCCGGAGGTAGCGCCACTGGCAGCCGGTCTGCCCGATGTACAGCATCGCGTCCACCACGCTCCGCAGGTCATCGGCGTGCCTGCGACCCCGCTTGCCCGGCGCGTTGAAGACAGGCTCCAGCAGGTCCCACTGCTCATCGGTCAGGTCACTGGGGTACGGCATGCGCCGCACGGTGCCTGTGCAACTCGCTCAGCCAATAGGGACACACCCAGTAAGTGTGGTGCTCGTAGGGGTTGCCGCCCGAGCTCGGCCCGCCGATGTTGGCGTAGTAGGTGCCGGACTGGCTCGGGGTGAAGTTCCACCACAGGGTGTTCGAGCCGCTCGGCTCGCCGGTCCGGTGGCCGCGTACTGGGGGCGGGTGTCGGGGCTGCGCCAGGTCGAGTCAGGGGCGATGTTGGCCGGGATGGTCTCGGCGCCGGCGTTGTAGTCGTTGAGCGGACCGGTTGCGACCATGAGGCGGTAGCGACGGTTGTCGTGGTTCGACCCGCCGGTGGAGACGCGGACCTTGAACGTCTCCCCCTGCTGGGCGTCGAACCACACCCGGTTCGGGGTGATGGCGCCGCTGTCGACAACGGTGGCGCCCAGGCCGCCAGCGGTGGAGGTGGTGGTGGTCTTCCAGACGTACAGCTCGGGGTAGTACCAGGTGCCGAGTCCGGAGCCGTCGGCCGGGCCGACGACCTCGAGGTAGTAGTGGGTGTCGCGGGGGGGCAGTGATGGTCCACCAGCGCGAGTAGTAGTTGTTCGCAGCCTCCTCCCCTGCCTCGGCGGCGCTGGTGCCGGCGGTGGAGTAGTCGCGGGTGCGGTACTCGGCGTCGGGTCGGTCCGGGATCGGGTGGGCGTTGGCGATGAAGTCGTTGTCGCCGTAGATGGTGAACGTCGACGGCGGGGGACTTCGGCGACTCGTCACCGCCCGCACGTGCGGTGACGGTCACCGAGTGCGGACCGATCGCGAGGCCGGTGAGGTCGGCGGCCAGGGTCGTTCCGGTCCAGGCCGGCGTGGTGGCGCCGTCGAGGTAGAGGGCGTAGCCGGCGGCACCGGAGACAGCGTCCCAGCTGACGGCAGCCTTGTCCTCGCCGGGGACGGAGCTGACCTGCAGGCCGGTCGGTGTGGCGAGTGACGATGCGGGTGGGGTGCTGGGGCTGGGGACGGTGGGGGTGGGGACTTCGGGGCCGCTGGTCGGGGACGGGCTGCCGGTGGGTGTCGGGGTCGGGGGCGCCGGGCGCGGGTGCGCATGCTGCCGGTCCGGCGCCGCGGCCGGAGGAGGTGACGCGGCCGCGGGTGGAGTCGTACAGGGCGTATGCGTCGACGGTCGAGCCGGAGTAGTGGACCAGGCAGACCTGGAACTGGGTGCCGCTCAGGGGCGTGTAGCGGGCGACGGCGATGCCGCGGGTGAGGTTGACCCCCAAGGTGGCGAGGAGCGAGTCGGTGAGGGCGTCCTCGCTGGCTGGCATGCCGGCTGCGGTGAGGGTTGAGCTGTCGGACAGGACGGCTTCGATGCGGCCGCCGAGCTGGCGGGCGTCGGAGATGGCGTTGGCCTGGTACGAGCGCTGGCGGTGCGGGCCGACGGAGGTGATGACGGTGAGCAGGAGGATGGCGAGGACGACGAGTCCGACCAGGACGTCGAGCATGACGATCCCGTCGTCACGGCGACCGCGAGCGCCGGCGCCCGTCGGGGGCGTGAGGGCGTGCGGCGCCGGAGGGGTCGTCACGTCCGTCCCCATGCGCACTCCAGGCCGGTCTGCGACGTGCTGCTTGGGTCGTTCACCCTCACAGGGCGTCGAGCTTGAGCCGGAACTTCCCGAGGTCTCCGTACACGTTGCCGACGCGGATCTTGTACGTCTTGCCCGCGGTGACCGGGAACGTGATGACGCTCGTTCCCCAGTCGCCGTACCGGGTCCCGGTCTGGACCTGACTGGCGGTCGTGGCCGTGGAGTCCCACGCGTAGGTGCTCGGTCGCGGGAGGGTGGCTCCGGTGCTGTCAGCAATGACCGACACGCGGACGCTGCCGGTGGTGGTAGCGGTGTAGGCCCACCAGAGTCCGCGCGAGGACAGGTCGTCGTTCTCGCCGGCCTCCTTGCCTGCCAAGGCGTTGGTCCAGTCGGGCGAGGTGTAGGACTGGCCGCTCGACAGCGCGTTGATGCTCACCGCGTCGGAGACGTTGTCGTTGCCGGGGCCGGTCTCGACTCGGACTCGGAAGTTGGCGACCTCGTTGTACGTCGTGCCGATGCGGACCTTGTACGTCTGGCCCTTGGTGGCGTTGAACGTGGTGGCGTTGGCGCGGTAGGCGTTGGCCTTCACGGGCGACGCCTCGACGGCGGCGATGGTGCTGGCGGACGTCTCCCACACCCAGATGCCGCCGTTGGGGTAGGGGCCGCTGCCGTCGTTGGCGGAGATGATGCTGACCTGGGTGGTGCCGCCGGTGGTGGCGGTGTAGGTCCACCACATGCTGCGGGGGGCGCCGAGGTTGTCGGTCTCTCCGGCCTGCAGGCCGGCCAGGTCGTTGTTCTGGTCGGGGAGGTCCAGGTGTCGCTGGCGGCGATCGCGGGGATCGTGATGGCGCCGGCGAGGTCGTCGTTGGCGGGGCTGGTCTCGACCTTGAGTCGGTACTTGGAGATCTCGCCGTAGGTGTTGCCGATGCGGATCTTGTAGGTCTCCCCTGCAACGGCGCTGAACGTGGCGACGTTGGAGCGGTAGCCGGCGAGGACCTTCGGGGACGCCTGGACGCCGGCGATGGTGGTCGCGGTGGACTTCCACGCGTGGATGCCACCGTTAGGAAGGGTCCGGTGCCGTCGCTGGCTGCGATGACGGTGAGGCGGGTCGTGCCGGAGCTGGTGGCGACGAAGGTCCACCACTTGCCGCGCTGCGCACCGAGGTCCTCGGTCTCGCCGGGCTCGAGGGTCGCGTTCGCGTTGGTGTAGTCGCGGGTGGTCCAGGTTGCTCCAGCTCCGGAGATGGACACGGGGTGGGCGTTGGCGATCATGTCGTTGTCGCCGTAGATGGTGAAGGTCGAGGTGGGTGACTTCGCGGACTCGTCTCCCCGGCGCGGGCGGTGACGGTCACTGAGTGCGGTCCGACGGCCAGGCTGGTGAGGTCGGCGGTGAGGCCGGTGCCGGTCCATTCAGGTGAGGAGCTGCCGTCGAGGTAGATGGCGTAGCCGGCGGCGCCGGGCACGGCGTCCCAGGTGACGGTGGCCTTGGTCTCGCCGGGCACGGCGTCGGCCTTGACGTTGGTCGGCGTGCCGATGGAGGACGCCGGGGTGTCGTCGGGCCCGGAGTGGTCGGGACAGGCACTTCCGGACCGGACGTCGGGGACGGGAGTCGGTCGGGGTGGGGGTTACTGGAGGTGCTCCGGCGGGGACACAGGCTGCCGGGCCGGCGCCGCGTCCGGAGGTGGTGACGCGGCCGACGGTGGAGTCGTAGAGCGCGAACGCGTCGACGGTGCTGCCGGAGTAGTGGACCAGGCACACCTGGAACTTCGTCGAGCTCAGGGGCGTGTAGCGGGCGACCGCGACGCCGCGAGTGAGGTTGACCCCGAGGCTCGACAGCTGCGCGTCGCTCAGTGCGTCTTCACCGGCGGGCAGTCCGCGCCCACGAGGGTCGCGTTGTCAGACAGGGTCGCTTCGATGCGTCCGCCGAGCTGTCGGGCGTCGGAGATAGCGCTGGCCTGGTACGAACGTTGCCGGTAGGGCCCGACCGACATGATGACGGTGAGCAGCAGAATCGCTAGGACGAGGATGCCGAGGAGCACGTCGAGGATGACGAACCCGCCGTCGCTTCGCCTGGCCCGGCCCTCCCGGCTCGCGTCCGAGCGCACGAGGGCATGGGTGAGCTCGGGAGGGGTCATGCCTCCTCCCATGCGCACCCCGCGGCAGCGACGTCCCGGCGGGCGCACAGACAGGTCACCCCGTGAACCGGGTCGGTTCACGGGGTGATGAGGTGGAGCTGGCTGGAGCTGGCTGGAGCTGGCTAGTGATCCGGGTGGGTCACTCGTGGAAGGTCGTGATGACCTTGAAGCCGGCCGTGCCGGGGATCGGCTTGTTGGTGTTCTTGTCCCAGTCGGCGGCGAGGTACTGCGTCTCGACGAACAGGGCGTCTGCGGCGTTGTTGGCACCGAACGCTGCTGCTCGGCGGCCGGCGGACACATCGACGACCATCTCGCTGGCGTCGAGCCCCGGCTGCCCATCCAGTGCAGCGCCCGGTGGTGGCCATGTGGGCGTCCGCGACCGACTCGGCGTTGCCGTCGTGCCAGGTGCGGATGACGATGTTGTCGAGGCTGACGCCGGCGGCTGGGGCGATCTTGTCGAGCAGCAGGTTGGCGACGTTCATCTCCCTGGTCTCGGGGGTGCCGATGAGCGCGAGGAACCGGAGGTTGGGCAGCTCGGCGAGGAGCCGCGCGGCCGGGGACCCGCCGTGGGCGGAGTCGAGGCCGAGGATGATGACGGCACCGCGGCGGTCGGACAGCTTCCCGTTGCCGGTGGTTCCGTACGAGCGGTCGCGGTTGTCGACGCCGGGCAGGGCTCCGGCCCAGCGGTAGGCGCCGACGAGCAGGATCAGTCCGGTGACGCCGATGCCGATGAGGTTCTTCTCGTGGGTGTCCATGATGAGCTGCAGCTCTCCGGCGACGAACTGGCTGAACACGATCGTGGCGACCGCGAGCAGCCCGACGTTGGGGAGCGCGAAGCGGCCCGGCCGAGTCGGACGCCGAAGATGCGGGCGTCGTGGGAGAGCCGGATGCCGGCGCGGAGCGCGCGGGTGGAGGCGTAGGTACGAAGTCGGGTGAGCACGGTGGAGCTCCTCTCGTTGCTTGGGGTGGATGCGACCGACCGTGGGGGCTCGAGCTCGCTCCCCGAGCTCAGCCGGTTGCAGCAGCTCGAGGTGCGCAGCGATGGCGTTGCGCCGTCACGGCGAGCAGGGACCTTCGCAGGCACGGAAGTTGCGGGACGTGTCGTGCCTCACACGGTGGCGCTGAACAACCACACCTGAAGGGAGCACCCCTCATGCAGCACACGCAGCCCCTCGCCGCCGGCGACCACGTCCAGGTCACCATGCGCACCGGCTCCGGTGTCGAGCACTGGTTCGGCGTCGTCCTCGACGTCGACCACAAGCGACGCACCGCCCGCATCAACGGTCACCGCCGCAGCATCACCGTCGCGCTCAAGGGCGCCCAGTTCGTCCGCTCGCTCGCTGAGGGCGAGGCATGGGAGGCGTTCGTCGACGCCCACTCCTGGACCACCCCGCCGCCGTTCCGGCGGCCGCCACCAGCTGACCGCCACCAGCTGCCTGACACCAGCTGCCTGACACCAGCTGCCTGACATCCCGCGCTCACCCTCGAGCCCGTCGCGTCATCCGTGCACCCCGCCCTCTCCGGGCGGGGGTGCACCTGCGTGCCAGCACCGCGAACAGGCGCGGATCACGCACGTCACACGTGGGCTGGGTAGCGGCTACGCGCCCGCTCCGCACCGTCGGTCACGACCCCGACCCAAGGAGCTTTCACCTCCCATGTCTTCACCTGCGACCCCGCAGTCCCCACCCAGCCCGACGCGGCCAGCCCTCTGGCCTACCGCCCGCTCGGCTGCAGCTCCTCGATGAGCAGCATCCCCTCCTCCCTGGCAGTCCCCGAGCCCGCGGCACCCACCTCCGGATCCGAGCCGTGGCGCTGCACTCGTCAGCGTCGGACGCCCGTGACTACCGAGGCTGGGCTGCTGCCCGAGATCGCCGGACCCGCAGCCGGGCGCCCCTCGACCAAGGTCGTCGCCACCATCGGCCCGGCGTCCATCGACCCGCCGGTCCTGGAGAAGCTGCTGCGCACCGGCGTCGACGTCGTCCGCGTCAACTGCAGCCACGGCTCGGTCGCCCAGCACCTCGACGCCATCCGCGCAGTCCGCCAGGCCGCCGTCACCGTCGGCCGCCACGTCGCCGTCCTCGCCGACCTCCAGGGACCCAAGCTTCGCGTCGGCGACCTCCCCGCGCCCGTCCAGCTCGACAACGGCACCCTGGTCCTCCTGCGCGCCGGCGTCCGCACCTGCGACGACGGCGCCATCCCGGTCGTCTACCCGGCCTTCGCCGCCGACCTCAAGCCCGGCGACCGGGTCCTGCTCCACGACGGCCTCATCGACACGACCGTCGTCTCAGTCCAGGGCGACGACGTGACGGTCCAGGTCATCACCGGCGGCATCCTGAAGTCCCGCCAGGGCGTCAACATGCCCGGCGCAGCCGTGTCCGCAGCGACCCCGACCGTGCAGGACCTCGAGCACCTCGAGCAGCTCGCCGTCGCAGACGTCGACTACGTGGCGCTGTCGTTCGTGTCCACCGCGGACGACATCCGCAGCCTCCGCGCCGCGCTCACCCGGCTGGGCTCCGACGCCCACATCGTCGCCAAGCTCGAGCGCGCCGAGTCGCTCGACAACCTCGAGGAGATCCTCGACGTCGTCGACGTCGTCATGGTCGCCCGCGGAGACCTGGGCGTGGAGATCGGTCCCGAGCGGGTCCCGGTCGCTCAAAAGCGCGTCATCGCCCGCGCCAACGCTCGCGGCGTGCCGGTCATCACCGCGACCGAGATGCTCGAGTCGATGATCTCCAGCCCGCGGCCCACCCGCGCGGAGGCCTCCGACGTCGCGAATGCGGTCTTCGACGGCACCGACGCGGTCATGCTGTCCGCGGAGACCGCAGCCGGCTCGTACCCGGTGGAGGCGGTCGCGTACATGCAGTCGCTGTGCGCCCAGGCAACCGAGGCACCCGAGCTGCACCGGCCGCTTCCGCCGGCCGCGACGGGCACGATCTCCGAAGCGGTCACCCGTGCCGTGCGCGACATGGTCGCCGCGACCGGCGCGACCGCAGTCGTGTGCCTGACCGAGACCGGCGCGTCGGCGCGCACCGTCTCCGCATCCCGGCCGGGTGTCCCGGTCCTGGCACTGAGCGGCAGCGAGAAGACCTTGCGTCGCTGCGCGATGTACCACGGCGTCACCGGTGACCTAGTCCCGCCGATGCTGGACCCGACCGCCATGACCGCCCACGCCGACGAGCTCGTCCGCTCGCACGGCCTGGCCGTGGACGGTGACATCGTGCTGGTCGTCTCAGGCATCCCCGGCGTGGTCGGCGGCACGAACCGCGTCTACGTCCACACCGTCGGCTCGAGCCTGGTGCCCAGCGCGCACGCTGACCCGCGCAGCCGCCGCAGCTCCTCCGATCGGCGCAGAGAAGCCCGCCCCACATGCTGTGGGGCGGGCTTCGTCGTTGTGTCGGTCGAACGGCGCTGGGGTCAGGCGAAGCGCGCGAGCAGGTGCTCGCCCGCGGTGAACTCGGCGAGGTCGTCGTTGTCCTCGAGCTCGTCGATGAGCTCGTGCAGGTACGTGACCTTCGCGAGAGCGTCTCCTTCCTGCCCGGTGGCGGGGAGGTTGCGACGCACCCAGGCTGCCAGGGACCGCTCGTCGATGGAGACGTCGACCCACGCGCGGTCGGCGATGTCGTCGATGAGCTCACCGTTGGCGTTGTCCATGCCGCGCAGGTGGGCCAGCAGGCCCTCGTAGAGCCAGCCGGACTCCCCGTCGAGGAGCTCGGTGAGGATGTTCGCCAGCGCGTCCGGCGTGCCGGTACGCAGCTCCTCGTAGAGCCAGCCGTTCGCGATCTCGAGGACGGAGGCCTCGCCGGTGCCGTCCTCGACGTAGCAGGGGACGATGACGTCCTCGGTTCCGTCGAAGAGGCGGCCGACCTCGTCGGCGATGGCTCGACGCTCGGCGTCGGTGCAGCTGGCAGCCGCGGCGAGCAGCGGCTCGACGCCGGCGCCGGCTGAGACCTCGCGTGCTCCAGCGAGGAGCGCGGACATGAGGTTGCGCCGGTAGTAGCTGACCTCGCCGGGGTTGCGGCGTGCGTGCAGGTGCAGCACCTGGGTGCGTGCGTCTGCGAGGTTGCCCAGCTGGGCGGCGACCTTGTCCGCGGTGGCGTGGTCGACGGTGACCAGCGTGGTCGTGGTGCCCTGCTGGGTGACCAGGATGCGGGCGCGGGGGCCGGCGGCCTGGACGGAGTAGCTGGGCAGGTACTGCTCGAACGAGATGTTCTGGGTGTTCATCTGAGGATGCCTCTCGGTTGCTTGGTCTGGGCATCCACGGCCCGTTCCAGATGGGACGGGTGGGGTGGTGGTGGCTGGGCGCTTACGGGCGCCCGCCGGTGACCACTGTGCCTGCCCTCCGACGCGCAGCAAAGGCGCCGCTAATCCGATCCACTGCGGCGAGGTGGTGGCGCTGGCACAGTGCAGCGACCCCTTCTCCTCTCACCAGGTAGGTCTTCCGTGCGTCAGATGTCCCGCATGTCCCCGTCGTCTGTCTCGGTGACGGCGTCGCTCGTCTCCCTGCTGCTGGCTGCTGCGGTCGCGGTCCTTGGCCCGCTCGCCCCGCCGTCCGCCGCCGCCGCGGCGGCCACCGTGACCGGGACCGTCCAGTGGCAGCTGAACCGCGAAGACGCCGACGCCCCCGGAGGGCCGGGTTCACCCTCGCCCTGTGCACCCGCGCGTGCGTGAAGGATATCCAGTCCGTGACGGGCTTCTGGTGGGACGAGTCCGCCGTCGCAGGACTTCCGGCCACCGTCAACCCCGGCGACGGTTCGGCGTACACGATGAACGTTCCCGACGGCACCTACCTGCCGGCGATGCGGTTCAACACCGGCTACGACGGTGGCTGGTACGGCGGCTACCTCAAGGCGGCCGGCGACGGCACGTGGCGGCTCACCAGCGACCCCGCCAGCGCCACCCCGGTCACGGTGTCAGGCTCCGCCCAGCTCGACTTCACCGTCGTTATCCCGTACACCCCGCCGACCGACCCTGACGACGACGGGCCCAGCAATCCGGACAACGGCAAGCCCCGCATCAAGACCGGCGTCCTCACCTACTACATCCGCTACAACGACGCCTACTACGGCGGCTGGCGGTTCGAGATCCGCAAGGCGCGCCCGGAGGTGACGGTGCGCATCCAGGCCATCGGCTGCGGCGGCAAGGTGGTCGCCGCCAAGAAGGTCACCCGCCTCAAGGGCACCCACAGCGTCTACCTCGCGCCCGCACCGAAGCGATTGGGCCCCGAGCCCAAGCTGAGGTTCACCCTCACCCAGCCCGGACACGCGGACACGCGCTTCTCGCTCAAGCCCAAGCTCAACTACTGGAAGGCGGACCGCAGCAAGTTCCGCTGCCGCAGCTGACCCCACCCGGCCGACGCCTGAGCCGCCGGGACGTACCCGCCCGCTGGCCCCACCAGCCGCGCGCCGCAAGGCACGCCCACCATCTAGTGGGCGTGCCTGATTGCGGAGCCCGGGACGGTGGCGACGGTGCCCTCCCAACGGGGAGCCTTGCGGCTGCCGCCCGGCACGCCGAAGGTCCCCGACGAGGACGCAGATCGCGCACCTCCCCGAACCAGACCGGCGGCGCCCATGAGCAGAAACATCTTCGTCTTCTCCGGAGGCGGATCCCGCGGTGCTGCGCAGATCGGGATGATGCGCGCCCTTCTCGGAGCCGGCATCCAGCCCGACATCGTCATCGGCGCATCCGTGGGCGCGATCAACGCCTGCTCCCTGGCCTACGACCCCACCCCTGAGCGGGTCGAGGAGATCGCCGACCGGTGGATGTCGATGCGCGCCAAGGACCTCACCGGCTCCCGCGCCTCCATCCCCGGCAACGTCCTGCGGATGCGGCCCTACCTGTTCTCAGCCGACCGGCTGCGGCACCTCATCACCGACTGGATCCCGGTTGCGCGGCTCGAGGACCTGCCCGTCACCGCCATCGTCGCCACCACCAACCTCAACACCGGCCTGGCACGCCACCACGTCACCGGACCGCTCGCTGACCTGCTCACCGCCTCGGCCGCCATCCCCGCAGTGTTCCCTCCGGTGATGCTCGACGACGGCGACGGGCCGGCCCCGCACGTGGACGCCGGCATCTCGGAGAACCTGCCCCTGTCGGCCGCGGCCGCCATCGCCGGGCCGGGCGACCGGGTGTTCGCCCTCGACGTCACCAAGCCTCCGGCGGCCCGGTCGCTGCGCACGCCCTTGGACGTCCTCATCGGCTCGCTGGCCATCTCCATCCACAACCGCTCGCCCGCGGTGTTCAGCGGCGACGTCGAGTTCATCCCCTGCCTGCTCGACCGCAGCTACTACTGCGGCACGATGCTCGACTTCACCAACACCGGCACCCTCTTCCGGATGGGCGAAGCAGCCGCCATCGACGCTCTGCTCCAGGCCGGCGTCACCGCCTGAGCCTCGCCTAGACCCAGCGGAGGAAGGACAGGCGCGCAGCCGAACTGGCACCCAGTCCAGGGCGAGGAATGCTGGTGTGGCCTAGGTCTCGACGGCCTTGCCGCGACGGTCCGCTCGAACTGCCACGGATGTCGCCACCTTGTGACACCCTGTGCCGTCGACGCCACGGAAAGTCACACCAGCCACAGCGTCAACACAGGGGGAAGCAGCAGCGGCACCTGGCCCACGGCTACCAACCCCGGACCGTGAACCCACCCTGCCGCCTGGCTCAACTCTCGGAGGACCCTTCCTCGTGCGCCGCCCCACCACACGGACCTTGTTCACACCGTCGTCATGGAGGCCGTTGGCGCTCAGCGTCGCCGCCGCCGTGGCGCTCGGGGTCCTCCCCGCCCAGACGCCCGCAACCGCCGCTTCCCGGGTTCCTCGGCCGACCCCACCTGCGAGGACGACGTCGTCCGCAAGCCCGCGCCGCTGGCCCAGGCCCTCGCGAAGTCGCCGGCGCCAGCCGCGGCGAAGGACGCGATCCAGGACGTCAACGACCTGACCCGCCGCGAGCTGAACCACGCAGCCGCCGACAACTCGCTGTGGGTCGACTACTGCGGTGACCTGTTCTTCGTCGACGCCGCCCACCCGCACGCCGATGATGCTGCCGGAGCTGACACGCACGACACCGCGCAGGCCGCGCCCCGGGTGGACGCTGCGTCCGTTCCGGCCAACGTCCTCGACCTGTCCTCGCGGCCCGACTCCGACCACACGATCTACCTCGACTTCACCGGAGGCACCGTCTCCGGCACCGCCTGGAACACCCCGCAGTGGACGGGCGCGTACGGCACCCCCATCGACGTCACCCCGTACTCCATCACCGCACCCGCCGACCTGAACTTCACCGCGGCCGAGCGCGCGGAGATCTACACCGCATGGGCCACCGTCTCGGAGGACTACGCACCCTTCGACGTCAACGTGACCACGCTGCCGCCGTCGACGGACGCGCTCACGCGCTACTCCCTCGACGACTCGACGTACGGCGTAACCGTGAAGGTCACCAACAGCGGCCCCATCTACGCCAGCTGCGGCTGCGGCGGCATCGCCTACCTCGACATCTTCTCCGAGGTCGGCGCCCAGAGCTACAACCCCGCGTGGGTCTTCACTGCCGGCACCACCACCAGCGGCTACGAGCTCGCGCAGGCTGCCACCCACGAGGCCGGGCACACCTTCGGGCTCAGTCACGATGGCACCGACCGCAACGACTACTACAGCGGCTCTGGCGCCTACGCCCCGATCATGGGCGCCTCGTACAGCCGCCGCGTCTCGCACTGGTCCAACGGCGAGTACCCGGGAGCGGACAACTACGAGGACGACGTCGCCATCATCGCCAGCCAGGCGCCGAAGCTGTTCGACGACCACGGCGACAACGCTCAGAACGCCACCCCCGTCGCTGCCGGCGAGACCATCGACGGTCTCATCGGCGACCGCACCGACATCGACGCGTTCAGCTTCACCGGAGAGGGCGAGTCACCTTCGCCGCCGCCGGACCGGCCGGCCTGTCCAACACCGACCTGCAGATCCGCGTTCTCAACGCCTCCGGCGCCCAGGTCGCTCTCGTCAACCCGGTCAGCCTCGCCGGCTCGCTCGACGCGACCTGGACGGCGAACCTGCCGCGCAACCCCGGGCGCTACACCGCCATCGTGGACGGCGTCGGCAACGGCAACCCCGCCGTCGCCGGTCAGTACAGCGACTACGGCTCGATGGGTCGCTACACCGTCAACCTCGACGTGACCGTCGACCCGCTGTCGGTGCAGGCCACCACCACGACCATCAGCGGCACCGTCGACTCACCCCTGGCCTCCACCCCCACCGTCAACGCCACCGGCGGCGTGATGCCGTACACCTACGCGGCCACCGGGCTGCCGGCCGGCTGGACGATGGACCCGGCGACCGGACGCATCTCTGGCACTCCCACCGACCCCGCCGACACGAACGTCACCGTCACTGCGACCGACGCCTACGGCCGCACCGCCAGCGCCGTGGTGCGCGCGGTCGTCAACGACCTGCCCCCGGTGACGGTGCAGGCCACCACCTCGACGCTCACCGGAACCGCCGGCCAGGTCCTCGCGCCCACCACCGTCGTGTCCGTCACCGGCGGTCGCGCCCCGTACACCTATTCCGCGACCGGCCTGCCGTCCGGGTGGACGATCAACTCGAGCACCGGTCAGGTGTCCGGCACCGCCGCGGCCGCGCAGACGCAGAGCGCGACCATCACCGCCACCGACGCTCGGGGACGCACCGGACAGGTGAGCATCAGCACGGTCGTCAACGCCCCGGCTCCCCTGGCCATCCAGGCGACCGGCACGCTGAGCGGCACCGCCGGCACGCTCCTGCCGGCCACGTCCGTCGTCGCCGTCACCGGCGGCCGCGCCCCGTACACCTATTCCGCGACCGGCCTGCCGTCCGGGTGGACCATCTCCTCGAGCAGCGGCCAGGTGTCCGGCACCCCCGCCGCCGCGTTCACCGGCACCGCGAAGGTCACCGTCACCGACGCGAACGGCGCCACCGCTCAGGTGAACGTCAACGTCGTCGTCGACGCAGCACCGGTTCCCCCGGTCGACCCGCTCGTCCTCAACCCGCTCATCTCGACGCTGGCCGGAACGGCCGGCAAGGAGATCGCCGGGACCCCGACGGTCGCAGCCTCCGGTGGGGTCGCGCCGTACAAGTTCTCCGCATCCGGGCTCCCCGTCGGGCTCGGCATGGACGCCAACACCGGCAACGTGTCCGGAATCCCGATCGCGGCGTACGTCGGAGTCGTGTCCGTCACCGTCACCGACGCGAAGGGCTCCGTGCAGTCGGTGACGGTCCCCGTCGCTATCGGCGTGGCTCCCCCGCCGCCCCCGCCGCCGGTCACTCCCCGCCCCCGCCGCCGATCGACCCCGGTGGTGACGACGACGGTGGCGGTGGCGGCGGCTCTGACACGACCGTCGAGCTGGAGTTCGCCACCGGCAAGTTCCTCCCCGGGGCGAAGAAGGGCAAGAAGTACTCCGCCACCATCAAGGTCACCGGCCCGCGCGTGAAGTCGTGGACGATCACCAAGGTGACGAACGGCCTGAAGGTCACCCCGAAGGGCTCGAAGGCGCTGGTGACCGGCAAGCCGAAGAAGGCCGGTAAGGTCCGCTTCTCCGCGACGGTACGGGCCGTTGACGGCCAGTGGGTCAAGCAGACCTTCACCATCGCGGTGCGCTGAATCAGGGTCAGCGACACTCCGTCCGTCTCTCCAGGACAACAGGACACCCCGCCACCTCTCGAGGTGGCGGGGTGTCCTGCGTTGTGACGAAGGCCGACGCAGCTCCCTGACCGGAGCCCTGGCCGGACCCCTGGCCGGACCCCTGGCCGGAATTCGTCCCTCTTGGGCGTGGCGGCCGTCACGAACTGGACGAGCTGCCGACGGGCACCGTGGATCGCCTCGCGCCGCACACCCGGACGGTGTGCGGCGCGAGGCGATGGGAAGGGTCAGGACACGGTGACGGTTCCCGTGACGGGGACCCACCCGGGTGTCGGCGAACTGCCGAACCTGAACCGTGTGGGAGCCGGGCGAGATGCCCGACAGCGTCACGTTTCGCGGTTCCGTGTACGCGATGCTCTGGACGAAGGCCCCGTCGAGGTAGATCCGGTAACCGTCGGTCAGCGGGAGACCGGGGAACCACGTCGCCCGAACCTGCCCTCCGCCAAGGTCTGTGAGCGTCAGACGGTTCGGGGTCGCGATAGAGCTGTCCTCGACGGGCGTGGAGGGCCCGCCGGGTGCCGCGGCCGCGAACGGCGGCGTGGACGGAACGCCGTCGCCGGACTCGGTCGGCTGGCAGTCGCCGTTGCCGCGGGCGGTGCCGGTGATGCGGCCGGCGCGGGAGTCGTAGAGCGTGTACGCGTCGGGCGTGCTGCCGGTCTCGTGGACGGTGCACAGGGCGAAGTCGTCGCCGCCGAGCGGCGCGTAGCGGGCGACCCTGACGCCGTTGCTGAGGTTCACGCCGAGGGTGCTGAGGTGGGATTCGGTGAGGGCCGAGTCTCCGGTCGGCAGGCCGACGGCGGCGAGGCTCGGCTTGTCGGTGAGCGCTCCGGTGATGGCGGTGGCGACCTGGCGGGCGTCGGACTGCGAGCTCGACTGGTACGAGCGCTGACGCATCGGGCCGATCGACTGGATCGCGGTCAGCAGCAGGAGAGCGAGGACAGCGATGCCGATCAGGACGTCGAGGAGGACGAACCCGTGGTCGCGGGTCGAGGCCAGGGCAGCGCGGAGCCGGCGTACGAAGGTGTGCATGTCTTTACCCATGCGCGCGTGCCGGGCCGCGCGAAGGTTCGTCCAACGCCGTGACCGAGTCCGGTCGAGGTCGGGTTCGTCACAGACAGCACCCCCGCCGTCCGGTGGACGACGGGGGTGCAGGCGGAGGTGAGTTGAGGCTGGTCCTCAGAAGGGGGTCGAGGAGTTGACCACGGGGCGACGGCGCGGGGTGTCGGCGAGCTCGAGGACGGCGTCGACGAACTGCTCGGCGACGGCGACGTCCTGGGTGACCATGCCCGCGGTGTACTTCTTCAGTGCGGTCCGGGCGTCAGCGGCGGGGATGATGACGGGGTCGATCTCCCAGCCGGAACGGGCCCAGTCCCCTTCGTCGCGGATGCCGTCGACGTCGAGGAGCTTCCCGTCGGGCTTCTGCACCATCGCGTGGATGGCGTAATCGCACGGGTTGCGGCGACGCCCGATGATGCCGTGGCCCACGCGCAGGTACATCGGCCAGCCGGTGCGCTCGCTGAGCGCGACCGCCAGGGCGAGGCACTGGCCGGCGTTGAAGACGTAGGACGCCTCGAGGTCGAGCACGCCGGCGGTGATGCCGACGGTGTCTCCGTGCCGGTCCTTCACGAGGAGCTGCTCCCCGGTGAGCGGGGCGCGGCTGGGTCCGGCCGGCCGGCCGTCGGGCCCAGGAGCTTCGGCGTTCACGCTGCGGCCGAGGGCAGCAGGGGCACGCCGGCGCTGGCCAGGACGAGCTCGGCGATCGCGCGGGTGGTCGCGGCGGCCTTCCGGTCATCTTGGCCGGGTCGTAGGTGATGACGGGGACGAAGTCGGCCATGTCGTCGATGTCGTACGCGCCGTGCTCCTCGCCTTCGTCGCCGCACCAGCGGTCCATCGCGTTGTAGACGGACTCGTGGCCGACTATGTCGAGGAACTCCGGCCCAGCTGGCCGGGGATGTTGAACACGACGCCGACGTGGTTCCAGGCGTAGCCGTCCCAGGGGCCAGGGTCGTGGTCGAGTTGGTCGAGGACGTCGCCGTCGTAGTAGCCGAGGGTGGTGATGGTCAGCCCGGAGAGCTGGTGCATCCACCAGGCCAGGTACCAGCAGGCGCCGTTGGTGTAGACCTCGATCGTCTCGTCGGTGATGTCGGCGGTCGAGGTGAGGGCCTCGATGCGTGCGCTGTCCTCGGCCTCGTGGTCGGGGAGGTCAGCAGGTGCGTGCTTGGACACGGGTGTCTCCTTCCGCTCCGGTGGGAGAGGGTGGGTTGTCGGATGCCGTGGACCGTGCCGGGGACGGGGTGTGCGGCAACCCCGAGCTGCGTGCATGCGAGAGCTCCCGCCTCCGGGTGGAGGCGGGAGCTCATGTGCTGCAGTGCTGGCGGTTCAGCCGGCAGGCGGGGTGTCGGTCTCGGAGCTGGTCTCGGTGTCCGCGTTGGTGTCCGAGCCGGTCGCGGGCTTCTCGCCGCCCGGATTGACGCCGGTGAACTCGGAGTCTCCGGGGGCGTACTCCTCCTCGGCCGTGTAGTCGCCGATGTCCTCGGCGATCTCGCAGCAGGGAGGAGGTCCTGGCTGGTCATGCTGTCGTCCGTGCCCGGGTGGCCGAGCTTGACGGTGTCGCCGAGGTTGAGGGCGGCGTACACGTCAGGCGTCACGTCCAGCCAGCACTCGTCGCCGACGTAGTTCTCGTAGTCGTACGAGTCGGTCTTGAACAGGCTCGCGTCGTCGGGGTAGGTGATCTCGACGAGGTACTTGGTGGGGATGTCGTTGTCGCTGCACATCATGGGGAACCCGCCGCAGGACTCCTCGATGCGCGGGCTCTCGATGGTCTTGAAGGTGACGGTCGAGTCGATGGCGGGGTACTCCGTGGCGGAGCAGCCGGACATGAGGGCGGTCGCGGCGAACGCTGCGAGGACGGAGGTCGTGGCGCGTCGTACGGCGGGTGAGGTGCGGGGCATGGTCTTCTCCTGTTTGTCGGTGAGCTGCTCACCGTCAGGGGTCGGACCGGGCCCGCAACCGCGCCGGCCAGTGTGTGTGGGCGGCTGGCCGGGGGCGGGGTCAGCTTGCTGGGGTCATCTCGCTGGCGTCGGGGTGTACTCGCCCTCCGGGACGAAGCTGCTGGGCGCGAGGTCTCGAGGCGGTTCGCACGCCCCGGGACCTCGCCGTAGAAGCCTCGGTCGTCGTTGGCTGGGTGGCCGAGCGGGATGGTGTCGCCGAGCTGGACGTACTCGTAGTCGTCAGGCTCGACGTTGAGCCAGCACTCGAACCCGGCGTAGCGCACGTACTCGCGGGCCTCGTCCTTCTGCTCCCGGTTGGCGTCGTCGGGCAGGTCGACCTTGAAGAGATCGGGGTCGTCGGGGTAGGTGACCTCGACGCGGTAGCGGACCTCCTCGCCCTTCTCGATGGTCTTGAACGTGACGGTCGCGTCGATGGGCGGCAGGGCGTCGAGGTCTGCGGGCCGGGCACCGCAGGACGACAGCACGACCGCTGTGAGGGAGAGCAGCGCGGCGCGGCCGAGGGTGGTGGCGTGGCGACGGCTTGTCGTGGTTGCGCTGGGCATGGTCAGTCCTCCTCCGGCGTGGAGGGGGCATCGTCGGTGTCGTCGAGACGGCCGAGCAGCGCGTCGAGGCTGCTCTTGAGGCGCTCGGAGAAGCGCTCGCCGGGCAGCGGCGGTGCGAGCTCGGAGAACAGCCCGGTGAGCAGGGTGACGCCCTGGGCCTCGGTGAGCCAGCCGCGGTACGGGTCGTTGTGGACGTCGTCACGCGAGGCGGCGTAGTGGCAGTCGGTGACGAGGGGCTGCCAGTCGGAGCCGTCGCTGACACCGACCTCGAGGAACGCGTTGTCGTAGCGGTAGCGGAACTTCCACAGCCACTCGTTGCCGGCGGAGTCGACGGCGGTACCCCACCCGATGGTGGGGACCTGCGAGCCGAACATGACCAGGTCGGTCATCCGGACGGGAAGGTCGGCGGTCGCAGCGATGAGCGCCACGCGCATGCGGGCGTACGTCGCGTCCCTGCGCGCCATCGCCTTCGCGTGCCGCTTGTTCGCGTGCTTGTACCGCTGCTTCGTGCCTCCGGTGGGGCCGTACTCGCTGTTGAGGGCCTCGTGGTCCTTGCGAGTCCAGATCTTCGGGCTCGGGTTGAGCCCGGCCGCTCGAGCGGCGTCACGCGCGGCCCGGCGCGCGTCGACCCGGGCCTGGGCCTGGTCGATGCGGGTCTGCTTGTTGCGGCGGGCACGGCGACGGGAGGCGGCGGTCATGTCTGGAACGGTGCCGTCCTTGGGACGTCACGCAGTCGCGGCCGGGCAGCTGGGTGGCCGGCGGCTGCTGCAGACCCCGGAACGTGGAGCAGCGGCAGGCGAACTGGTCGCCTGCCGCTGCACTGGTCACCACACCAGGAGAGGGAACCGGAGTCCGACCCCATCAGCGAGCCGCCGCAGGGGCTTCTCGCTGTCTGGGACTCATGGTGCCGCCTGCGGTCGAACGCGCAAGCACCTCCACCTGACGAGTGTGTCGGTGCTCAGGCGGCCATGGCCTCGTAGACGCCCTCGGCGACGGCGGACACGATCCGGTGGCCACGGGCGGGCAGACGGCGTTGCCGATGCCGCGGGTGACGTCTCCGATGCTGAGGTCCTCGTCCCACGTGTACGTGTCGCGGAATCCCATGCCGCGGGCGAGCTCGCGGCTGGTGAGCGCCCGGTAGTAGTCGCCGTCGACGAGGTTCCAGTGCGAGTGCGCGGTCGTGATGGTGCGGATGGGCTCGTGCAGCGGGACGCCGGGGTGGCCGGTGACGTGCTGGGTGAGGAACCGGCGGCCATGGTTGGCGCGCCCCTTGGCGATGCGGGCCTGGACTCCCGGGGTGGCGGCCGCGACCGGCACCCACAGGTGGTCGGGGACGTTGGTCTCGAGGAGCGGCTCGAAGGCCGGTTCCTGCTCCTGCACGCGCAGCGGACGGACGGTGACGCCGCGCCGGGTCGCGATGAGGAACAGCCGCGTGCGGCGCTGGGCGACGCCGTGCTTGGATGCGGTGACGATCCGCTCGTCGATGTCGTAGCCGAGCTCGCGGATCATCTCGCACCACAGGCCGTACAGCCTCCAACGCGTGAAGGCCGGGACGTTCTCAACGATGATGGCCTCGGCTCGGTGACGTCGGCGCAGTCGACGACCGCGAACGCGGTGGCGCGCATCGCGTCGTGGTACGCGCGCCGGCGGGGCTGCGACGTCGGCGAGTGGCCCTGGCAGGCCGGGGACGCCAGGAGCAGCTGGTACTTCGGCAGCGCGGTCCAGTCGGCTTGGCGGAGGTCCTGGCACTCGTGGATGGTGTCGGGGTGGTTCCGTGCGTGGGTCGCCACGGCGACCGGGGCGTGGTTGGCTGCCCAGCGGACACGGACTCCGGCGCGGGTGGCGCCTTCGGTGAAGCCTCCCACCCGGCGAACAGGTCGATGGCGTCCATCAGGCGGCGGTCCTCTCGAGCGGGGCGGCGGGCCGCAGGGTGGGGATGATGCGAGCGGTGTCGGCCTTCGGGTACGGCGTACGGGTGGCGGTGATGCGGGTGCGGGCCCGGTCGCGGCGGCTGCCGAGCGGCCACGCGTAGCGGAAGTTGCCGGGGTGGCGGACCTTTGCGACGCCGAGCTCGGCGAGGGCGTCGCGCAGCCATTCGCGGGGCTCCTGTCCGGCACGGCGTACGGTGGCGCCCATCGCGACGAGGGACTTCTCGGCTGCGTCGCTGCCGGAGTCCTGGGTGCGGATCTTGGACAGGGTGCGCTCGGAGAGCACAAGGCCTCGTGAGGGCAGGTAGTTCAGGGTCCGTGCCGTGGAGCGGCCGCACGCGATGCCGTTAGTGGCTTGGTAGATGACGCCGACGTGGCCGGGCGTGAGCTGCTCGATGCGGCGTACGGCGTTGCCGTCGTCGTCGACCTCGAGGACCTCGCGGTGGCGGGCCATCGGGTCGGCGAAGGACACGATGCCGCGGATGCCGGCGTCTGCGGCGTGCTGCCAGACCTGGCCGAGCATCCACGACTCGGCGTTGGCCGGGGTGTCAGTGAGGACGAACCGGCCGAGCTCGAGCGTCTGGGCGTACGGCTCGAGGTCGGGGAAGACGTTGGTCAGGACGCTCGCGGTCATCGGGACGGAGAGCACGGCGACGCCGACCAGGGCCTGGCCGTTCACGAGGGTGCCGTCGACGTTGAGGGTCTCGTCGAGGGTGGTGAGTCCGTAGGCGAGCCGGCCGGCCGGGTAGGTGCCGGAGTAGTGGTGTCGGGTGACGAACGCGCGGGCGACGGACTCGTCGAGGGGGACGACGTCGTACAGGTCGGCGTCGAACCCTCCCTGGGAGGCGTGGCGCCAGGTGTGGCGGCCGTCGGCCCATCGCTGGCAGAACTCCGAGCTCGGTGAGGCGAGCTGGCTGCCAGCTCGAGCGGGGCTGGTCGTGTCGGGCATGCGGGCTCCTGCGTGAGGTTGTTCGTGCTTCCTCACAGGTGCCGGTCGGAGCTAGCCGCGCAGTGCCGGCGACCGTCGAGACAAGCCGGCACCCGCCCCGGTGGTCCGCTGCCTCGCGTGGCGGGCTGCGCGTGACGGGAGTGGTGACTGCTGCCCGGTGGTGGCGCGGCACCATGGCGCCATGACTCGTCCCGGCTTCTACTCCGCTTCGCAGCCCGACCCCGCCTCCCCGAGGCGCGTGCGAACTGCCGCAACTGCGTCGACCACGCGTGCGGGCTCTACTACGCCTCGTGCGGGTGCTGCGCCGCGTGGGCGGGCACTCCTGGAGACGTGACCCTCGGTGCCGCCTCCCTGCAGATCCGGCCGCCGGCCCCGGCTGACGAGACCGGCTCGGTCGCGGGCGGTGCGGCATGAGCGCGTTCGAGCATCAGGAGGCTCTCGCATCGTGGCTCGTCGAGAACGGCTACGCCGAGGCGCGCCCCGGGTACGGCCACATCGACGGTGAACAGCTCGCTGAGCGACTCCTGGGCAGCGACCTGGCGGCCACGACGGACGACGTGTATCCCGATGAGCTCGCCGGATGGCTGGTGGACAACGGGTGCGCCGAGGAGCGTCCCGGGTTCGGACACATCGACGGCGAGCGCCTCGCCGAGGCGCTGCTCGCCCGCCAGGACCTGTGGCGGGCGACGGAGGACGAGGACTGATGTTCGAGCGCGTCATCGCCTACGAGGCGTGGTGCGACCACGATGGCTGCTCGGAGGGCACGCAGATGTACCTGCCTCCGAAGTTTGACACCGCCCGGATGGCGCAGGCCCGCGAGGAGGCGCGCGAGGAGGGCTGGTGGATCGGCCCGAAGGACGAGGCGCTGTGCCCCCGCCACAAGCCAACCGACGGCCCCGCTCCCGACGAGGCGACGGCGCCGGACCCGGGTGAGTCCCGGTAGCGCGCCCGCGAACGCGAACGAGCCCCGCCTCTTTCCCCAAGGAGGCGGGGCTCGTTCACTCGACGCCCGGGCTGCGGTCCCCCGACCGGTGCCAGCAGGCGGAGACTGGGGGGCTCACTCCATGCGCTCGGCCCGTCCGGGACGCAACGGCATGACGACGTAGGTGAACGTCTCGTCGCCGTCGCTGATGCGGATGGGCCCGGTGGTCTTGTGCCGGGAGAACGTGATGTCGTCCCCGGCCAGGGCGTTGAGGCCGTCGACGAGCAGCTGGGCGGTGATGGCCACCGTGCCGTCCTCGCCCGGGCCACGGGTGCCGGCCAAGCGCTCATTGACGGTCGTCTTGGCGCCGTAGGCGGTGACGGTCACCTGCTCGTCGGCGAACACGATCTCGAGCGGGTCCTGCTTCACGTCCACGACCGCAGCGGCCGCCTTGACCGCGGTGCGGAGGTCGGCGCGGGCGGTGGTGCCGACCGGCTCGGCGTTCGGGCCGAAGATGCTGCGCAGCCGGGGGAAGTCGCCCTCGAGGACATGTACGTCGGCGACCGCGTCCGCTCCGGTGACGCGGATCCACCGCGGCGCACCGTGGGTGGCGCCGGCGGCGAGGAAGTGCTGCGCGTCGTCGACCTCCACGGTCAGCATGGTCGTGTCGAGGTCGGCCTTGGCCGGCTTGAACGCGTCGAGGACGCGCTTGTAGTGCACGGCCGGCACCAGGGCGGTCCACGAGTGGTCGCTCTCGGCGTCGGTGGTGGCCAGGGAGAGCCGGAACCGGTCCGTTCCGGACGCGGTGAGCGATCCGTTCTCGTTGACGAGGTGGATGCCGGTGAGCACGGGCAACATGTCGTCGGTCCCGACGGTGGCGTTGACGCGGAACAGGTCGGCCCACTGGCGGTAGGTCAGCGTGACGGGGCGGCCCCACGAGATGGCGGGACGGTCGGGGAAGTTGTCCTCGTCGTTCGGGTTCAGGCGCGCGACGTGGACGTCCCCGGCCGGGTGGCTGATGAGGAGCCCGTCGGACTTGGCGGCAAGCTCGACGTGCCAGGCGCGGCTGGTCAGCCGGGACACGGCGGGGGTGACCTCGGTTGCGGGGACTGCGAGCTTGGCGACGAGGTCACCGTCGACGTCGAAGGTGCGCGAGTAGAACGTGTCGTAGTCGCTGGCGGTGACCGTGAGGTGACCGGGCGTGAAGTCGAAGACGATGGCGGCCAGCGCCGGGTTCTTCGCGCGACGGGAGATGAACTTCGACGCGGCGCGCAGACCGTGGTCGAGGTCGGCGGTGGCGGTGGTGACACGGCCGGCCGTGCTGGGGGCGGCAGCTGCGGTGCCTGCGGTCATGAGCGGTTCCTCCTCGTCCGGCCGTGGGGACTGGCCGGTGCGGGTGGAACGGTAGGAGCCGGATCCGACATCACTGCGGCTCTCGGCCGCAGCCTGTGGACAGCTTGTCGCGGGCGCCAGTGAACTGGCGGCTGCTACGCCGCCGTCCGGACGGTCTCCTCGGCCGCCGCGGCGAGGAAGGCGCTGAGGGTCCCGCGGTAGCGCTGGGCGTACACGCGGCCGGTGCGGGTCGAGATGACGACCTCGACGGTCGCCTCCTCGCAGCGCCAGCCGCGAACGAGGACGTCGTCGTGGAGGCCGATGACTCGGTGGCCGGGCCTGAAACGCAGGTCGGCGTGCGCGGTGACAGCGGCGAGCGTCTGCGCGTCGTCAAGGAGGTGGGTCTGGTTCGCCATGCCCCCATCTGTGCCTGCCGCGGTCCGCTCCGCAATCGGTGCCGTGTTGAGACCGGACTGATGCCGAAGGCTGCTCGCTTCCGGGTGTCGGGGTCGCACCGTCGGCGGACCCTTCCAGCCACCTTCCTCCCAAGGAGCCCGCGTTGCCGACCGACAGCCTCTACTTCGACCGTGACGGTGAGCCGATCGACCTCGACCGGTTCGTCGAGCTGAGCAGCGACGAGGAGTACCGACGGCTCAAGACCGACCAGCGCGAGGAGCTCACGGTCGCGACGGTGTGGATGGGTCTCGACCAGGGCCTGTTCGCGGACGCGGAGGGGCCGCAGATCTTCGGGACCGCGATCTACGACAACGACGCCCGGGACCTGTGGAACGGGTTCGAGAGGTTCGCAGCCACCGAGGAGGAGGCGTACGCGAACCACGCCGCAGCCCTCGAGGTCGTCGCCACCCGCTGACCCTCCCGCGCGCCCGTCGCGGTCAGGCGGCGGGGAGCTCCGGCGCGGCGTCCTCGGCGAGCTCGGCCCACCAGGCCTCGAACTTCGCGACCTGCTTGTCCAGCGCCCCGGCCGGCGCCGCGACGAGGTAGTGCTCGAGCGCCGGCAGGGTCTCGCCACGCTCGCGGATGTGCACGCGAGCGATGCCGTCCGGTCCGACGCCAGCCGGGAGCCCGAGCGTCGCCGCCCGGGCGCGCAGGTCGGCGGCTGCCTCAGCGCGGGTCCCGGTGAAGACCGTGGCGACTGACCGGGAGGCGTTGGCGAGCTTGGTGGGGTCGTCGGCCTTCGGGCGCAGGATGCGGCGCACCTCGTAGACGGCGTACGTCTCGGTGTCGAGGCGTCGCTGGAGCAGGTCGATGAGGTGTCCGTGGCCGGCTTCGACGAGCGCGTCGGCAAGCCGCTTGCCGGCGATGAGTCCCTGCTTCGGGTTCAACGCAAGCGCGAGGTGCTCCATTGCGAGCGTCGAGATGGCCTGCTCGGGGTTCTCGACATAGCGCTGGAACAGCGCCTTTCGGCCGTCCTTCGACCCTGCGGCGAATGGACAGAATGAGCAGGCGCTCTTGGACCATGCGACGCCGGTCTTTCCCGTGATGTAGGCCTCGCACATGGCACGGTCCCAGTCCCATTCCAGGAGGGGGTACTCGCCCGTCCGGGTGCTCGTGTTATAGAGAGCGTCCTTCGTTGCGCGGCGCTGCTCCTCGGACTCGAAACCGATGATGTGACGGAACGGCTGACCGGCGGTGATGCGCGCGATAACGGGGTCGAGAACGTCTCCCTTGGAATGCACGGAGCAGGCTCTCATTCCGCCACTCTGCGGCAGGGTTCCTGCTTCTCTCATCTCGTCGGAGAGCTTGTACGCGCCATCCAGGTGGAGGACGTGCGGGGCGGTCGAGTCGTCAAGGACGACGAGCCCCGCTCCGGCTGTGGTGACGTGCCGGCGCGCCCGGGCAGCCTGGACGTATCGGACGCCATGGCGGCGCAGGAGCGGGAGGATGTGCTGCTCGACGTCGGTGCCGGTCTTGTCCCATTCGTCGCCGGTCATCGCGGTGACGACCACGAGGTCGTCGAGGTCGAAGTCGCGGGAGGTCGGTTCGTGCAGCCAGCGCAGCAGGATCGCGGTCGAGTCGACGCCCAGGCCGTATGACAGGACCACCTTCGGGGGCGTCTGGCCGGCGGCGGGCTCGAGGCCGGCAAGCGGGTCGTCGGTCGGCGCGACGGCGGCGGGCTCAAAGCCGGTCCCGAAGTCGAAGTCGAGCTGGTCGTGGGCGGCGTTGCTGGCATTCATGACGTTCCTCCGCGACCGCTTGTCGCTGACCGCCAGGTGCAGTCGGCATAACTTGTAGGTACGACAAACGGCGCCATCAACGTGCCTTCGCGAACGTCTTTCACAATGCCGCAATCGGGCCTTCTGTCACGACGCGCCTACCCCGGCCGTGCGCTTGTCTCAAGAAAGCGTTATGGTCCGGTCAAGTCCGCTAGGCAATCTCGGAAGAAGGAGCGGTCCCCCTTGGCAGAACGAATTGACGTGGTGCTGGAGTGCGACTTCTGCGAGACGCAGAAGAAGGTAGAGACGCACACGCACACGATGGACGGAGGCGAGACCATCGAGGTCGAGTCCTGTCCGAAGTGCTGGAAGCCGTTCCGTGAGATGAACACCCGTCTCCGGGCCGCCGGACGAGTGGTCCCGAAGCCGAAGAAGAAGCGCAAGAGCAGAGCCTTGGCGAAGGCCTCCTGACCCGCAGGCGAAGACCCTCGAATGTTGTCGAACGACGACATCCCGAATTGTCGCCGAACTACGACACCATCCATCCCGTCGCACCATCCACCGGCACCTCCACCACCGCACCAAGCACCTCACCAGCAAAGGAACGCACCATGGCGCAGAAGGTCAACATCGTCCTCGTGGACGACCTGGACGGCACCGAGGCGACCGAGACGGTCACCTTCGGCCTCGACGGCTCCACCTACGAAATCGACCTGAACGACGGCAACGCCTCGTCCCTGCGTGAGGCGCTCGCCGGGTACGTCGGCCACGCCCGCAAGGTCGCCGGCGGCGGTCGACGTGGCGGCCGGAAGAGCTCGGGCGGCTCGTCGTCCTCGAAGTCGAACTCGAAGGACGTCCGCGAGTGGGCCAAGGGCCAGGGCATGGACGTCTCCGAGCGCGGCCGCATCCCGGCCGAGGTGCAGCAGGCGTACGACGCCGCCCACTGACCGGCGCGACTTCAGCGCGCACCGCAGCACGCCGAGCGCCCCGCCCCCGAAGATGGGGGCGGGGCGCTTGAGCGTTCGGGGACTCGACAGTGGACAGCAGGTCACCCCGCGGGGTGTCAGCGGGTGCGCGCTCCGCGTCCGCGGGTACGTCCCTTCCCGCCGCGCTGACGCGGCCGGCCGGCGCCGCGGGCCTGGGCGCCGAGGCGCCGCAGCGTGGCGGCGAGGCGGATCTTGTCGGCCGTGGTGAGGTCGGGCCGGTCGTGACCGAGCAGCACGACGCGGTCGGCGGTCGGCATGGTCGCCCAGAGCTGGTCGAACTTGTCGGCCGCGGGCGTGGATGCCGTGCCGGCCTGGCTGGTTGCGACGGCCTGTGCGGGCGTGCGGGTGAGGGTGGTGCTCATCGTCGTGCTCCTCTCGAGGTGCTCGAAGGGTGGGTGGATGCTCGGCCCGGATCGGGTGCGAGCGGGGTGCGCCGGAGGCGCAGCGGAAGGGGCGGGGTCGAACCCGCACGCCCCCGGGTGAACGGGGACCCACTGCCTAGCAAGCAGCTGCCGGCGCCATCTATCGGCTTGCCCTCCCAGGGCTGGTGGCCGCTCGAGGGCGGCGATGAGGTCTTGCGGCGGCTCGCGGGACGGCGACGGTGGTCGTGACCTCGGCGCGCCTGCGCCCCAAGACACGAAGGAGCGCACCATGCAGAACGACGTCACGATCCCAGCTCAGCCCCTGCCGACCATGTACATCCTGTGGTCGGAGCGCGGCTCCGAGTACACGATCGACATCGACCGCAAGGTGACCCTCGACGGCGAGCTCGTCGGGCACTACCTCGGCAACGCCGAGACCGGCCTGTTCCTGGCCGTGACCGCAGACGCCGACCGGCGCGCCGCGGAGATCCCGGTCGTGGGCAAGAGCATCCAGATGCTGCGCGCCGACGGGACCACCTACACCTCGTCTCGCGTCGAGACGCTCTTCACCCAGGACGAGCTGTTCCCCAGCGACCTGTTCGCCATCTCGGCCTGAGCCTCAACCAGCCTTCACAGCGGCCCCGACCTTCCCGGTCGGGGCCGCTGCCGGTGCCCTGGGTGGGCCTCTCGAGAGCGAGCTGGTGGTGAGAGAGCCGGCGGCGGGACTCGAACCCGCAGCCAACCGCTTACAAGGCGGGTGCACGAGCCGTTGTGCTTCGCCGGCGAGCGCCGGCCGGCGGCCGGGAGTACTAGAGCCTCGAGCCGGGGTCGAACCGGCGACATCGTTCTTACGAGGAACGCGCTCTGCCTGCTGAGCTACCGAGGCGGGGACGGCGCGCACGGGTGCGGCGCCGAATGTGGGGTGGCCGACGGGACTCGAACCCGCATGCCCGTGAAGGCGCCAGGGACACAACCTGGAGAGCCGCCAGTTGCTCAACGGCCACAGCACCCCGTCCAGGATTCGAACCTGGGACCTCTTCATCCGTAGTGAAGCGCTCTATCCGCTGAGCTAACGGGGCAGGTGCTGCCCGGACTGGGTCCGGCGCCGGCGCACGAGTGTGCGGCCGGGCGTCGCGTGCAACGTCGCGACGACGTGGCGCCCCCTCCTGGACTCGAACCAGGGTCCTCGGCCTCCGCAAGGCCGCGCGCTATCCATCTGTGCCAAGGGGGCAGGGTGCTGCTCGAGCTCGGAGAGCTCGTTGCCGGCCGGCGGCCGGTGTCGCGCACAGCCGCGACGAGGGAGCCCCGGCGAGAATCGAACTCGCGACCTTCCGGGCCGGATCCGGACGCTCTCTCCACTGAGCTACGGGGGCGTCGACGAACACCAGCTCGTCGGGGGCGGTGCTGGTTCGGTGAACTGCGGCATCGGGCTGAACAGGCACGGTGGCGCTGCACGCGGATGCGGTGCACGCGTTGTCGTCGACAACGCCTACAGTCCGCAGCTGCCACACCGGTCCCGTCTCGCGGCCCGGGACCTGCAACAGGAAGACGCCATCATGACTCGCTCCCGGAACACGCTCGGCTCAACCATCGCCATGACCGCACTGCTCGCGTTGACGGCGTGCGGAGGAGGCGCGGACCAGGAAGCGTCATCTCAGCCGAACCAGAACCCCACGTCGGCGAGCACCAGCTCATCCGCCAGCGAGAGCCCGGAGTCTCCGACGCCAACCGGCGGCTTCTGCGCGCGGGACGTCGAGTCGCTCCGCGGGCCGGGCGTGCAGGAGTTCGGTCAGGACGCCGTCGACGACGCGTACTGCGAGGTCGGTGACCTGCTGCTCGCCAACTCGTTCGTCCCGGACCTCATCCGTGCCCCGAACGCCGGGGACCTGACGGCGAAGGACTTCGCTGGCCCCCGCTCGTTCATGGCCCCGGACGCCCAGAAGGACTGGGACGCCGCGGTGAAGCGCGTCACATCGGGGAACAGCCGGTCCGGTGACGTCGGCGCCATCTGGTCGCTGATGTACTACTCCCTCTACAACGACGCCTTCACGTACTTCCCGGAGAGCAGCGACGAGCCCGAGGTGATGAACTTCGCGGTCTCGCCGGCACGCGCCGAGGTCGACAAGGGTGCCGACGGGAACCGTCTGCAGCTGAAGCTCACCGTCACCGCCGACATGAACTGGGTCACCAAGAAGGACAAGACGCCCTACCTGGTGCCGATCAAGAACGAGGTCACCCTCTGGCTGGTACCGACCGACGCTCCGGTCGAGGATGACCACACCTGGCTCATCGACGGGTACAAGGGCCTGACGACCTCGGCGAGGCCAAGCTTCGCGCCTGAGACCCACGCCGTCACCCGGGTCCTCTACCCGGGTCCGCTGAAGCAGGAAGCGTGCGAGACGGGCGCCGCCACCAGGACTCGAACCTGGAACCTGACCGGTAGGAGCGGTCCGCGCTGTCCAGTTGCGCCATGGCGGCAGGGGCCCGGCGGCCGGTGACGGCGCCGGGGTGATGCTTGGAAGTCCCGACCGGATTCGAACCGGTGTATGCACGATCTGCAGTCGTGCGCCTCGCCTCTCGGCCACGGGACCAGGGTGGTGTTGGTCGTGCGGGTGGTGCAAGGTCCGTGCGGACCCGGTCGGAACGACAGGATTTGAACCTGCGACCCCTCGGCCCCCAGCCGAGTGCGCTACCAAGCTGCGCCACGCTCCGATGCACGTCGCCGTCGCCGGCGCTCACGCCCAGCTGGCGTGCCTCTCGCTCGTGCGGCAAGAGGAGGGTGGAGGAGACGAGATTCGAACTCGCGGCCTTCCGCGTGCGAGGCGGACGCGCTACCGGGCTGCGCTACTCCCCAGATGGGCTGCCCGGATGTCCGGACAGATGTCGTGATGCCGAGTCATACTCCCGGCGTGCGTTGGTCCCTCGTCTCCGTCCTGCTCGTCCCCGCGGCCCTGGCCGGCTGCGGCGGCGATGACGCCGTCAGCTACCCCGCCGCGGTCCAGCACCTCGTCGACGGCGTCACCGAGGCGGGTCTGTGCGACGCCGTCGCCGCGGGTCCCGAGCCGGAAGCGGTGCAGGCGTACGACGCGACCTGGTCGTGCGACGGGACGGCCGGGAGCCTGCGCATCTCGCAGTACTCCAGCCCGGCGGCCGCGGCTACGTGGGTGGCGCAGAGCCAGGTCATCGACATGTGCGGGTGGATGTCCGCGATGATGGCCGACGACCTGCCGCGGTACGGGGAGCTGCTGTACGAGGACTCCTCGGTCTACGGGCTCCTCGAGGACCTCGAGCAGCTGCAGGCGACAGCCGGCGGCGAGGTGTACTCGCGCACCGAGAGCTTCCCGCAGGCGGCGGACCAGGCGCAGCTCGTGACCCAGCGTCCGTGCGGCGGCGTCGAGGTGGACCCGCGGGCGTGGGAGCACTACCGCGGCGTCGCTGAGAGCCGCGCGTAGACGCCGGCGCTGGGACGCTGGCAGGCTCGGCCGTCGAGTGGTGGTGCGCGCGGTGGGACTCGAACCCACACGCCCCGAAGGACCGCCGGGTTTGAGCCGGCGCGGTCTGCCAATTCCACGCACGCGCGCAAGAAGGTGACGCTGACCGGTGGTCGGTCAGCTGCGGAGGGAGTGCGGTGACCGGGGCGGGGCGTCTGGGCCGTCCGGCCAGTACCGCTCGCCTTCCGGGAGCCGTACGTCGGTCTCCGCGGTGTGCTCGACGACCCGGTCGGCTGGGAAGTCGCTGATGAAGGTCGAGCCGGGCTCCCGGTGCCACTGCACCTGCGCCTTCCAGCTCTGATCGTGCAGCTGCATCCACTGGCGCAGCTCGCCCATGTACCAGCGCCCGCCTTGCTCGACGAGCACCGAGGGGCGTTCGGCGATGGGCGGCGTCACGACCTTCAGGTACTCGCCAGCCACCCCCTCAGTGTGCCATCGGTGACGTCGTCAACGTCCGCGACAGCGTGGCTCCCCGACCTGGACTCGAACCAGGAACCTGCCGATTAACAGTCGGCTGCTCTGCCAATTGAGCTACCGGGGATCGTTGCTCCCGTAGGGTCGGCCCGGGTGGGGACGACTGGACGCGGGAGCGGCGTCCTGTGGGCCTGGCAGGGGTCGAGTCTGCGACCTCCGGTGCTTCACGCCGGCGCTCTTACCATCTGAGCTACAAGCCCTCGGGGTGGAACGTGAACACGGTCGGGGCGACAGGATTTGAACCTGCGGCCTCCTCGTCCCGAACGAGGCGCGCTACCAAGCTGCGCCACGCCCCGACGATGCTCACGTTCCGGGGTACTGCTGGTCGGCCCGGAGGGATTTGAACCCCGACATCCCGCGCGTGAAACGGGCGCTCTAGCCAGGCTGAGCTACAGGCCGGTGTGCTCCCGCCTGGGCGGGGTGGTCGGCGTGGAGGGACTCGAACCCCCAACCTTCTCCGCGTCATGGAGCTGCGCCGCCAGGTTGCGCCACACGCCGGTGTCAGAGCCCCGCACGTAGTAGGTGAGGGGCGCCGCGATGGGTGCCCTCCGGCGGGCCGTGGCCCGAGATGGAGGACGAGATGAGGATGAAGCGTGCCCTCGAGGAGGACCGGTTCGGCGACGACGAGCTGCGAGAGCTGCTCGTCGCGGTGCTGTCAAAGCTGCGAGGTGTGCCGGCCGACGACGTCGACCTGCAGCGCGACGTGACCGCCGCGGTGGCGGCCAGAGCCGCTCGAGAGCGGGGTGACGCAGGCCACGCACCCTAGTCAATTCTGACTATTGAGGGGGATCCGGCCGGTCCGATACCAGGACCATGCGTTCAACCTCAGCTCCCCCTCCCCCGTCCGTTCCGCCCTCCGCGCCGTCATCGGCGTCGTGTTCCTCGCCGTACTCGGCGGCACGCTCCTGCAGCCCCCGGCGGCCAACGCGCACCCGGGCGGTCACGGCCCGTACGACTGGACCGGCGTCGACTGCCTGCAGCTCCCGGACCACCTGATCCGGTTCTGCCAGGACGCGCAGGCCGGCAGCCACGACGGGGGCGACGACTGGGACCAGGACTGGGATCAGGAGGGCAGCGAGGACGAGGTCACTGAGCCGGTCGAGCCGGAGCCGGTGACGACGAGCTCCATCAAGGGCAACTCGCGCACCTTCACGATCGCGTCGGTCAACATCAACCGCTACATGCGGGCGTCGAACATCATCCGCGACCGCTCGGCCATCATGCGCCGCTCGCAGATCGACATCATCGGCTGGCAGGAGGCCGACCGGAACCGCGACTGGTTCAACGGCGTCGACGGTTGGCGGACGGTCAAGCAGGCCGGCTCCGCGGGCGTCCCGATCTCGTTCCGCCAGTCGACCTTCGAGCTCGTCGGCTCTCGAGTCGAGCGCCTGAACAGCGCTCGTGCGGGCCACCGGAAGGGCTACCACTGGACCGCTCGTGCCGCGCACGTCGTGCAGCTGCGGCACCGCGCGACCGGGAAGCTCGTCACGGTCATCAACGCCCACATCGTCCCCGGCATCGAGGACCACGCGCGCCCGGGCACTCCGGCGAACAACGCCAACGCGAAGGTCGCCCGCCGCGCCATCCGGAAGGTCGCCAAGCTGTACCGCACTGCTGAGGGCACCGCCGTCGGCACTGGCGACTTCAACTGGAACTACGCCGCCGACGTTCGGGTTCAGCACCCGAAGTACGTGCAGCGCATCGGCCAGTACGCCACCTCGTCGTACGAGGCACTCGGCCTCGGCAGTGTCGCTCCGACGCACGGCAACCGCTACATCGACTACGTGTGGCTGGGCCGCCAGAGCGCAGCTGCCTTCGTGAAGCACAAGAGCCTCGGCGGGTACCGCAGCGACCACCGGCCGCTCCTCGCGGCCATCGAGCTGCGCTGACGCCCGCTGTCCCAGACCGGCCTCTCCTCACCCGAGGAGGGGTGGTCTGGCGTTGGTAGGGATGCGCGGAGTTGAACCGCGGGCCTCTTCTTTATCAGAGAAGCGCTCTAACCACCTGAGCTACACCCCTTCGTGATGCCGGCCTGACCTGGCCGGCGACACCACCCGTGCAGGGCGGTGGAGAGCTGCGGTGGGCTTCCCCACCCCGGCGATCACCCGGGGTTGCCGTCGTTGCTGACGGCACCGCTCGTCCGCGCACTCGGACTCGAACCGAGGGTCTTCCGCGCCCAAAGCGGATGGGATGGCCGCTTCCCTATGCGCGGGCTGTGTCCGCTGCTAGCCCGGGTTCTTCTTCCGGGCGTACGTGGGAGTCTGGGTATGGCAGTTGGGGCAAAGGAAGCAGAGGTTCTCTCGCAAGCAGTTGGCTGCGTCTCCGTCCTTGTGCTCTACCTGCAGCGTCAAGGGGCGGCCTTGCCACACGGGTCCTGTGCCGCACTCGGCGCACTCGTGCGGCTCTCCGGACTCGAGGAGTGCGCGCTTCAGCTGGCTGGTCGCGGTCCTGGGCGAACCCGCGGGCTTGCGGACGAGGATGTCCGCAGGAGTCTTCCGGTTCCAGCTCACGCCATCTACCGGCCCCCGCTGCGACCCCACAAAGTGGCTGTTGTCCAGACCCATCCGCTGGATGCGTTTGGAGACGTGAGCGTGGCTTCCTCCCCGTGGCGTCATCCCAAGGCGACGGAGGACCTCCGACACGGTCAGGGATGCTGCCACAGCCTCCTTGAGCTGTTCATCTGAGTAGCTCCGCACCGGCTTGAAGTGCTCTGTCGAGAGCTCCAAGCGGGTGATGTGGCGTTTCAGGGACTTCGTCTCTTTGCCGCGCAAGCCGAGGTTACGCAGAACCCCTGAGTAAGACGTCGCCGACCGAACTGCCTCACGTAGCTGGTCGTCGGACCACGTCAGAACTCCCATGCGCGTGACTGTGGTCGGTCGCCCTGGGAGGGCAGTGCCCCTGCCCGCGCGGGTTGCCGGGCGGGTCCCGATCGGGACCGTCAGCTCTCCCATCCGGACCAGACGGAAGAGCACCAGCATGCAGTTCGACGAGTACATGGAGGCCGCGGCCTCGACGGCCATCTACCCCCACGCCGACACCGGCTCCGCAGCCGCTCTGGCGTACGTCAGCCTCGGCCTCGGCGGCGAGTGCTCGGAGGTCGTCGAGAAGGCGCTGGCCGGCGACACCGACGGGATGGCCAAGGAGCTCGGCGACGTCGCCTGGTACCTCGCTCGCTTCCACTCCGAGCTCGGACTGGTGTGGCCGATGTACTCCGAGGACCTCGAACAGCTCGGCGGGTACAACGACGTCGTGTCCGCGGTCTGCGGTCAGGTCGTCGTGGCCGGCCGGGTCCAGGAGGTCATCAAGAAGCTCATGCGCGACGACGCCGGGACCATGTCGTCCGAGCGGCGTGCGCTGCTCGTCGACCGGCTCACCGCCCTCGTGGGTGCCTGGCTGAAGGTCCACGCGGCGTACGGACTGGACCCGCACGACACGGTCGCGGCGAACGCTGTGAAGCTCGCGAGCCGCAAGGACCGCGGCGTGCTGCAGGGCTCCGGCGACAACCGCTGACCCGCCGCCTCTAGGGTGGCGCCCCGGCCGGGACTCGAACCCGGAACCCGCCGATTAGAAGTCGGCCGCGCTGTCCGGTTGCGCCACCGGGGCCAGGAGATGTGGTGCCCACCGAGGGAGTCGAACCCTCACGCGCCGAAGCGCACACGGCCCTCAACCGTGCCTGTCTACCTGGTTCCAGCAGGCGGGCGGGGTGCGGGGCGTCGGGGTGGGCCTAGGACCCGACGGCTCCCGCGCCGGCCCCGTTGATGGCGGGGCCGGAAGATCATCGACGAGGGCGTGCACGAGCTTCCGTGCCGACGGCACCGCGAGTCGAACGGGTGCTCCCTTGGGGCTGGCTGGCCTTCCAAGTCGGGAGGACAACCACTTCCCGCCGGTCTTCAGCTTGCGACGCCCTCGTCGCGCTCGAGGCGTCCCGCTGGCACGGGCTCTCCTCGAGGTGCTGCCCACTGCCAGCGGGGCACGCACTAGAGAGCGGACGGCGGGGCTCGAACCCGCAAACCTTCTCGTTGGCAACGAGACGCTCTGCCAGCTTGAGCTACGTCCGCATGAGGCCGGCCGAGCACACAACGGTGCGCGGGCGGCTCGTTCTAGGCCCGCTCAGTGGCGGGCGATGGGGTCCGGGGCTACCCGGACGGAGGTGCTGAGCTGCGCTGCCTCGACGGCGTCGAGCTGGCGGGTCTGCTGGTGCACGCAGAAGCTGGCGCCGGCGATGCAGACGGCCAGCAGCGCGAACTGCAGCGTGTCGACGACCATGCCGCCGGGCAGGTTCAGGAACTGGCTGACGACGAAGGCGAGGAACGCGGCGGGGATCCACCGCGGCGTCGCGTCTGCCCGCCACAGCCCGACGGCGAGAAGGAGGAGCCCGGCGAACAGGCCGGCGCTCCAGGTGAGCAGCAGGACGTTCAGGACCAGGTCGGCGCTGATGACGTCGAGCACGTAGGTGTTGCTCCGGTCGGCGTTCACGAGCGCTCGCACGAACGCGAGCATCATGGCCTGGCCGCCCATGCCGACCGAGCCGACGATGTAGGCGATGGCGGTGTTCCAGGCGATGAACCCGCTGGCGTCGCGCAGCAGGAAGCCGATGGCGCGCACGCCGAAGCACATGCCGATCGCGGAGGCGAAGAGCAGGAAGATGGACACCACCCACCGGCTGTCGTGCTGGGACGCGACGAGGGCCGCGGTCCCGAGGGGGACGTCCGTGGGGACGGGCGAGAGGGCGAAGCCGAGAACTGCTGCGAGTCCGCCGAACGTCCAAGCTGCTGCCGAGGCCGAGATCCAAGTAGTCCGCATAGGCTCTTTACTTTAGAGCTCGGACTGTCCAACCGCCTCTTCCTCACACCCCTCGGGGCGGAGTGCTTCAGCTGACGCGGACGACGGCCGGGCCTCCAGCGACCGGGACGGGCCGCATGGTCGCGGCGCCGAGCTCGACGAGCACCTGGTGCGCCAGCTGCGCGGCCGGCGGGGCGAGGAACAGGCTGGTGAGGGCGTACGGCTTGCGGGCCCACCCGCCGGGCACCTGGTGCTCGGAGCGGAGCTTGAGCAGCTTCGTCGCGTTCCAGCCGGGCAGCGGCTTCGCGCCGGACGGGGCGACCTGCTCGAGGGTGTCCCACGCGCCGAGCCACAGGCGCATGTGGAGGTCGAGGGCGGCTGCGACGACCGCGTGGTGCTCGTCGATGACGAGGAAGCGGTGGTGGGCCCGGTAGGCGTACGGCTGGCGCGGGATGCGGGTGACGCCGGCGTGCACGGCGGCCACCTCGAGCGCGAGCTCGGCGGCGGCCGGGTCGGTCATCTTGTTCGCGCACAGGCGGGCGGCGGTGGTCCAGTCGCCGGCGACGACGTCGGCGAGGGTGTCCAGGGCGGGCGCGAGCAGCCGGGCGCCGGGGTGGGTGATGGTGACGGTCACGGTGAGCCTCCTTGTGGGAGGTCCTGTGCCGGAGGTCACGGCCCACGAGCCCTGCCCCGGCGCGGAGGGCGGTGAGGGGGTGGCCCGGGAAGCAGTCAGAGGAGCTCGCCAGCCGGCGAACTCCTCTGCTTCCGACCAACTGGCCGGCTCCCCGTCCGGGCGTCCCGCTTGCGCAGTGCCTGGTCCGGGTGACGGTTCCCGCGTTGGCAGTCCCGTCTGGCTGGAGCCCCCGGGAGGGGCTCCGCTACTCCTTCGCCACGTGGGCGACGAGTGGTGGAGAAGAGGGGACTCGAACCCCTGACCTCACGCATGCCATGCGCGCGCTCTACCAGCTGAGCTACATCCCCAGGCTCCGGACCCTTCCAGGTGCCAACCTGGAGCTCCGGCGTGGGCACGTCTCCCGATCTAGTCGGTGGGTGTGCCGTTCCTCTAGCTGTCCCTCCCCCACACGGGGCTCATCCGGGACCAGACCCTCCCTGGGCGACGGTCCGGAAGGCCTTCCGGGGTCCGTCTCAGTCAGTCGGGAGCAACTGTTGGCTGCGAGCCCACTACCGGGTGGCTACCCGGGTGCCTCAGTGCCTGACGGTGGAGGCCTTCCCCAGCCTAAGACTGGCGGCCTCTTCGCGTCGTGAGTGAGAAGGTGCTGGGTGCCGGCGAGGTGTCAAGCATCCTCGTCGGCGTTCGGCGCCTCGTTCGGTTCGCGTTGCCAGGACCCCGTCTACGACGGGAGCTTCCCGGGTTCCACTTCCCCGGGCTCGGCGGAGCTCGGGACTGGACAGATGGTGCCTGTCGTTCTCGCCTCGGCAATGCCGCACGATGTCGACGGGAACCCTCTGCCCGGCGTGCCCCCTGAGAGAGTCGAACTCCCACGTCCCGAAGGACACCGGCACCTGAGGCCGGCGCGTCTGCCATTCCGCCAAGGGGGCGCGGGGCAGGGCCTTTCGGCCTTGGAGCGGATGACGAGATTCGAACTCGCGACATCGACTTTGGAAGAGTCGCGCTCTGCCAACTGAGCTACATCCGCACAGCTAGTCCCCTACCCGCTTTCGTTGAACGCAGCTTCACGCTCGGGGACCGCCTTTCGGCGTGAGCAACACGGCCCGGCCGGAGCCGGGGGTGCGCGGGCTTGGAGCCACCACTCGGGATCGAACCGAGGACCTCACCCTTACCATGGGTGCGCTCTACCAACTGAGCTACGGCGGCCTGGGTCGGAGCGCGGGTGACTAGCCCCCTCCGGCTAACGCGACACGAACCCCAATTGGAGCCCGCGCCGGGTCAGGCGCCCCGTCCCCCAGGAGTCACCCGGGAGGGGAGCTGCCGGCGCCGGTCACCGCGTGTTGCGGGCCGGACACCGTCTTGTGGAGCCTGGGGGACTCGAACCCCCAGCCTTCTCCTTGCAAAGGAGTTGCGCTACCAATTGCGCCAAGGCCCCAGGTGTGGCCGCGCGGAGCGGCCGGGTGCTGCTGAACGGATGGTGCCGGGTGCGGCCGCAGCCGCAATGGTCACCGCGGAAGACAGCAGGGCCTGTCACCGCACGACGGTGAGGTGACGCTGCGCGGGTAGCGCAGCCGCCCGCCGGCGGGCGGCGAGCCGGTAGTCCACCCCCTCGACGGCCCCGAGCGCGAGGACCACGCCGGCTGCGGCAGCCCAGGCCAGCGCGGCAGTCCAGGCCAGGCCGACCAGCTCGAGGTGGATGAGTTGCCAGACCATCCGCCCGAAGCTGCCGAGCAGCAGGGCCAGGGCCAGCGCGCAGAGCACGTTCTCGGCGGCCTGATGCCAGGCGGGGCGGACTCCGGTGTCGGCGTGGGTGAGCTTGGTCGGGTTCACCGCGCTACCTCTGAGGACGGGATCTCGGACTCGTCGACGACGCACGTGAGGACTGGGTCCTCGGCGTTCTCCTCGAGGTCGTTGCCGGCGAGCCGGCAGGTCTGCTCGACGCCGTCGATGGTCCACGTCTCGTACGTGTTGCCGGGGTAGCCATGCGGCTCGACGTCGACGTCGTACTTGGCCTCGACCGCTTCGTAGACCGCGGCGACGTCGGCCTTCTGCTCGGCGTACCGCGCGGCGCGCTCTTCCTGGAAGGCCCGAAGGTCGCCGTAGGTGACGCCGACCATGACCGCGAGGGTCACAGCCAGCCCGAGGAGCGCGACGATGACGTTCTTGACGTGCGCACCGTAGATGGCCACCGCGGCCGGCGGCAGTGCCGCGAGCATCCACCAGCCGCTCACCAGGACTCCGCTCCGTTCGTGGAGGGGCCGTCGGTCTCGGGGTCGGCCCAGTCGAGCCACTGAAGCCCGACGAGGGTCACGACGGCGCCGATGACGACGAACGGGGTGAGGGCGACGGCCTCCAGCAGCTGCAGGTCGCCGAGGAGCGTGAGCATCCGGGCCAGGAAGGTGGCCTCGATGAGCAGGCCCAGTGCACAGACGACAATGGCGGCCGCGCGGTGAGCGCGGCGCACCGGCTGCGGCCCGGCTGCGGCCTCCTCGGGGGTGTGCAGAACGGGTACGAACTCGGCGTGCCGGTCGGTGTGGTGGCTTCCGTGCTCGCGGCACTCGGAGCACCAGCGGCCGGCGCTTCGGTCCTCTAGCGCGGCCCGCGCGTCGACGACCTGGTCGGGCGTCGTGGGCGTCATCGGGAGACCTCGACGCGGACCGGGCGGTTGTCGCGGTCGCGGTCCATGAGGGTCTCGCGGCGCAGCTGCATCGCGATCGCGGCCGCGCAGCCGAGGAACATCAGCCACACGCCTGTCGTGTAGACGCCCGGGCTGTAGTCGCCGGTAGCGAGCTGGAACGTCTCGTTGACGGCGATCAGCATGCCGATGATGGCGACGATGCCGCCGGCGACGGCCAGGCGGGTCACGATGCGGAGGCTGTTCATGCCGGGCACCGTGCGCGCCTCCGTCATGCACGCAGTCACCTCCAAGCGGCTGCGCAGCAGTGGCTCCCCCGACCAGATTCGAACTGGCGCCACCGGATTGAAAATCCGGGGTCCTGGGCCGCTAGACGACGGGGGCAGGAACGTGGGCGGCCGGCGTCAGGAGCCGGCGCGCAGGACGGTGCGTTCGCTGCCGTCGGCTGCGCGCAGACGCAGCGTGGTGCGGGTCGCGTCGGCCTCGAGGACGTCGTACGTCTCGTTGGCGATGGTGACCCGGGTGCCGGCGGCGAAGTGGTCGCACCGGTAGGGGCTGCCGATGAGGGCGCGGTCGCGGATGGCGAGCTCCTCCTCGCGGGTCAGCTTGATGCTGGAGCTGCTGATCTTCGCCACGGCTGGCCTCCTTCGTTGTTCGCTCTCCGACGTAAGCCGGCAGCTGGGTGGGTGGTGATGGCGACCCTGACCGGGCTCGAACCGGCGACCTCCGCCGTGACAGGGCGGCGCGCTAACCAACTGCGCTACAGGGCCATCGTGCAGTCACGGTGCACCCCGCGGTGGGGTGCGCAGTGCCTGCCTGCTGGTGACGACGCCGGCCGGCCGGTGTAGCCGTCGGCGTCGTTCTGGGTACCCCCGACCGGATTCGAACCGGCGCTACCGGCTTGAGAAGCCGGGGTCCTGGGCCGCTAGACGACGGGGGCAGGAATGACGCCTGGACACCGGATGCCTCCGGCGCCGTTGAACCTCGACGTGCAGCGCGGGGTACCAAGTCGCCCGGCATGTCGAGGTAGGGCCCGCAGCGTCAGGACGGGCCCGTCATCTGCACCGCCTATCGAGCGGCTGACGACTCATCGTTGGTGGTCACCGCTCGGCGCGGGCCAGGGCCCGGAGCTCAGCGATGGTGGGGACATACGGCCAGGCGTACTTGAGGACCATGCCGGCCTCCTGGGGAGTCCGGTCGGCCTTGTCGAAGTTGCACGTCTCGCAGGCGGCCACGCAGTTGGTGTACGACCAGTTGCCGCCGCGGGAGCGCGGGACGATGTGGTCGATGGTGGTGGCCTTGGCGCCGCAGTAGGCGCACCGGTGCCGGTCGCGGATGAAGACGCCGCCGCGGTGCCAGGCGGCCGGCCGGTCGAGCCAGGTCTCCATGACCTTGCGGAGCAGACGCATGACCTTGGGCCACGGGTGCGGTCCGATGGGTGCGCGGCTGGTGTCGGCGACCACGACCTCGGCGACGCCGCGGAAGAGCATGCGGACGGCCTGCGGGAACGGGATGTGCCCGAACGGCTCGTTGGTGGCGTTGAGGAGCGCGACGGCTCCGGGGTTGGTCATCTCAGCGGCCCTCCTTCCGGGCACTCGAGGTGGTGACGGACAAGGTGGTGCGGATGGTGCTGAGAACCGGGTGGTTCTGGCGCGCCCGACCGGACTTGAACCGGCGGCCTTCCGGCTGACAACCGGGTGCTCTACCTAGCTGAGCTACGAGCGCAAGCGGCACCCGAAGGCGCCTGGCGGAGGAGGCGAGGGTCGAACTCGCACGCCCTTTCGGACATACCGTTTTCGAGACGGGTGCCATCGCCGGCTATTGGCTGGCTCCTCCAAGAAGTGCGACGAGCGCACTGCGTACCCCTCCCCGGACTCGAACCGGGAACCTTGCGATTAAGAGTCGCCTGCTCTGCCAATTGAGCTAGAGGGGCTTGCGGGAAAGAAAGATTGGTAGCGAGGCCTGGATTCGAACCAGGACCGTCGGGCTTATGAGACCCAAGGCGTCGCCGGACACTCGCTTCAAGCAGGCCGTCGGAACGGCCAGGAACACCGGTGCAGGACCGGGAAGAGTGGTGGCGGAGGCCAGATTTGAACTGGCGATCTCGGGCTTATGAGGCCCGCGAGGACGGCCTAGCTCCTCTACTCCGCTACGAAGAATGGCCTCGCGAGTCTGCCCGGAAAGGGCGTCTCAGCGTCAGCCAAGATGGTGCCGCGCAGGAGGCGCAGCTGAGCTCCCCGCCAAGGATTCGAACCTCGACTAACCAGTCCAGAGCTGGTCGTGCTGCCGGTTACACCAACGGGGATCAGGCCCTTTCGGGCCGGGTGCGTCGTGCAGGATTCGAACCTACGAAGGCCGAAGCCGACTGCTTTACAGGCAGTTGAGATTGTCCACTACTCGAACGACGCGTGAGGGAAGTGAGCTTCCTGGTGGCCCGACGGCCGGACGCCCCGGCGCCTTGGCTGGTTCGGCCCTGGTCCGTACTGCCTTCTGCCGCTCGTGCGGCCCAGGGACGGCGCGGAGGCTCGTATGGGCTCGAGGGACGGCTACATGGAGGAGACGTCCCGGACCGGCCGGACCGGTACGTCTACCGACGACTGTCGCATTGGACTCGCAGGCTGTTTCCCGACGTCGTCGGGCCACCACGAGGCTCACTTCATCTACCTACCTGACCTGGGCCGGGCCGCTGGCTCGCTGCGGTCAAGTCCGATGGGGTGGTGTACGAGGTTGATCCCTCGGTTGGGCGTGTCGGTTAGGCCGTGAGGGCCTGAAGCTCGGCGGTCACCTCCTCGGCGACGCCGGTGTCGACGGCCTGTGCGCGGGCGAGGACGTCGAGTCCGAGGTAGCGGCGGCCTTCGGCCCACTCGTCGTGCTGCTCGGCCAGGACCGCGCCGACGAGCCGGATGATCGAGGGGCGGTCGGGGAAGATCCCGACCACGTCGGTACGGCGACGGATCTCCCGGTTGAGCCGCTCGTTGGGGTTGTTCGACCAGATCTGGCGCCAGATCTCCTTCGGGAACGCGGTGAACGCTAGGATGTCCGCGCGGGCCTCTTCGAGGTGCTCAGCCACGTTGGGGAGCTTCTCGGCCAGGGCGTCGACGACACGGTCGAACTGGGCGTGCACGGCCTCGGCGTCGGGCTGGTCGTAGATCGAGTGCAACAACGCCTTGACCCAGCCCCAGGACGACTTCGGGGTCTGGCTCATGAGGTTCGCTGCGTAGTGGGTGCGGCACCGCTGCCACGCGGCACCCGGCAGCGTGGCGCCGATCGCGGACACGAGGCCGGCGTGGGCGTCGCTGGTGACGAGCTTGACGCCGGTCAGGCCGCGGGCGGTCAGGTCGCGGAAGAACGCGAGCCAGCCGGCCCCGTCTTCGCTCGAAGTGACCTGGACGCCGAGGATCTCGCGGTGCCCGTCGGCGTTGACGCCGGTCGCGACCAGCACGTGCACCGGCACCACTCGTCCGCCTTCGCGGACCTTGAGTACGAGGGCGTCGGCGGCGACGAACGTGAACGGCCCGGCGTCCTCGAGCCTGCGGGTGCGGAACTGCTCGACGTGCTCATCAAGTTCCTTGGCCATCACCGAGACCTGCGACTTCGACAAGCCGGTGATCCCGAGGGTCTGCACCAACTTGTCCATCCGCCGGGTGGAGACGCCGAGCAGGTAGCAGGTCGCCACCACCGACGTCAGTGCACGCTCGGCCCGCTTGCGGCGCTCCAGGAGCCAGTCCGGGTAGAGGCTGCCGGTGCGGAGCTTGGGGACCGCGACGTCGAGGGTGCCGACACGGGTGTCGAGGTCGCGGTGGCGGTAGCCGTTGCGGGAGTTGACCCGCTCCGGGGTCCGTTCGCCGTAGCCGGCGCCGCACACCGCGTCGGCCTGCGCGGAGAGCAGGGCGTTGACGAACGTGGTGAGCAGGTCCCGCATCAGATCCGGGCTCGCCTGGGACAGCTGCTCGGTCAGGAACTCGGCAGGGTCGATACTGGGCACAGCGGTCATCAAGGTGTCCTTCTTCGAGGTTGGTTGTGAGAGATCACTCGAAGGATCCACCTGGTGGCCGCGCCTACGTTGGAGGCACGCGCTCACTCAGGTCCGTCGTACACCACTCTGCTGGACTCCACTGGTCTTGCCCCCGAGAGGTTCAACGGGGCGTGGCGACCAGCGCCTATGGCAAGTTGTCGCGATCACCGGTGGTTCGGTGGAACTCGTCCTCGCCGACAGCTCGGAGGCCGAATCCTCCACAGCACAGCTCGATGACCTCGTTCTCGTTGCAGAGTTCCGGGACCGGATCTACCCAGGCCTGCGCCAGGACGGCACTGTCGAACGAGGCGGCGACAAGCCCTTCCACACCGTGATCAATGGGGAGAACTTCCATGTTCTCGAGCAACTGACGTTCACGCACGAGCACGCCATCGATGCGATCTACATCGACCCGCCCTACAACACCGGCGCTCGCGACTGGAAGTACAACAATGACTACGTCGAAGGAGACGATCTCTACCGACACTCCAAGTGGCTCGCTTTCATGGAGCGCCGGCTGAAGCTCGCCAAGCGCCTCCTCAAACCCGACGCCTCAGTTCTCATCGTGACCATCGATGAAAAGGAGTACCTGCGGCTCGGCCTGCTACTGGAACAGACGTTCGCAGAGGCGAACATCCAGATGGTAAGCATCGCGACCAATCCGGCCGCCGTCGCCAGGAACCGAGCATTCGGGCGCTCCGACGAGTTCGCATACTTCGTCAAGCTCGGCGACGCCGGCCCGAGTCCACTCGCTCTCGGACCAGAATGGGTAACCAGGAAAGGGCGTACCCATCTGGGCGAGATCCGGTGGGACCTGCTTCGTCGCTCTGGGTCCGGGGCGACGCGACGCGATTCGCCAGGCAACTTCTATCCAATCTTCATCAGCGCCGATGGCAGCCGCTTTACGGGTGTGGGAACTTCCCTTCCACTTGATGCCAGCCCGGACAGCGTTCCGGTGCCTGAAGGTCAGGTCGCGGTCTTCCCATGGCGGAAGAACGGGAGTGAAGGCCGATGGATGCTAGGACCACAGCGAGCCGCCGAAGCCATCGCCGATGGTGCCCTGAGAATCGGCAAGTTTGCAGCCGGTAGAACGCCGATCTACTACCTCGCATCAGGGGAACGCTCCAAGATTGCCAACGGAACCTACCAGGTGATCGGACGGCGTGAAGACGGCTCGATGATCACCTCAACTATCGACGGTGACGAGCGGAGCACCCTCCCGGGAACACAGTGGAACCTAGATGCGCACGATGCAACGCAGTATGGATCACGGTTGCTCAACAACATCCTTGTCGACCGGAAGTTCCCCTTCCCCAAGTCCTTGTACGCTGTCGAAGACGCGCTGCGCTTCTTCATCAAGGACAAACCATCGGCCGTTGTCCTCGACTTCTTCTCCGGATCAGGCACAACAGCCCATGCCGTGATGCGCCTGAACAGGCAAGACGGAGGCCGCCGCGTATCCATCTCCGTGACGAACAATGAGGTTGGCGCGGAAGAACAGGCACAACTCCGCAAGGCGGGCCTTCGCCCCGGAGACCCTGAGTGGGAGAAGTGGGGCATCTGCGACTACATCACCAAACCCCGCCTACGTGCGGCGATCACCGGACAGACTCCTGACGGCAGCCCAATCAAAGGTGATTACAAGTTCACCGACGAGTTCCCAATGGCCGAGGGCTTCAAGGAGAACGCAGCCTTCTTCACCCTGACATACGAGTCCCCTTGGCGGGTGAGCACAGACCGTGCCTTCGCAGCTATCGCACCGATGCTCTGGCTGCGAGCAGGTGCAGAGGGCGAGCTGATCGGGAAGCTCTCGGACGGATGGGCTGTGGCCGACAACTACGGAATCATCAACGATCTCGATCGTTCGGCTGACTTCGCCGCCGCCCTACGGGCGAAGGAGCGCGTGAGGATCGTCTACATCGTCACAGACGACGAGGGCCGCTATCAGCAGGTTGCGAATGAGATCCCGGGGATAGAGACGGTCCGTCTCTATGAGGACTACCTCCGCAACTGCGAAAGCAACGGTGACTTCTAAATGCGCTTCACCCTCAAGGACTATCAGGTCGACGCCGCCGGCGACACTCTGAAGGAACTGGCCGACGCGCGCGAGTTCTATCGCGGAGCCAGTGGGCGCGTATCATCGGTGGCCCTCACCGCAACGACCGGCGCTGGGAAGACGGTCATGGCGGCCGGCGTGATCGAGGCGCTCTTCTGGGGCAGCGAGGAGTTCGATGCCGCCGCTGACCCCGGCGCAGTGGTGCTCTGGTTCAGCGACGACCCATCCTTGAACCAGCAAACCCGCTACCGGCTGGAGCAGGCCTCGGACCGGCTCCGAAATCGCCTCGTGACTGTAGAGCACCCGTTCCGCTACCAGAAGCTCCAGCCCGGCAATGTGTACTTCCTCAACACGTCGAAGCTATCCAAGAACAGCTTGCTCGTACGTGGGCACGATGACCTGGGCATGCTGTCTGATGTGGCATCCACGCCAGACATGGTTCCGTACACTTTCTGGGACACGCTGAAGAACACCATCGAAGACGAGGACATCACCCTCTACATGGTGCTCGACGAAGCCCACCGGGGGATGGGCCGGCGGCCTTCCACGGATACTCCCACGATCGTGAGACGTCTGATCAACGGCCATGGATCCGTCCCTCCGATGCCGATCGTGTGGGGAATCTCTGCCACGGTCAAGAGGTTCGAGGAGGCGATGAGCGCGGCAGGGGTCCAGGACAACCGGATCCGCCTGCGGACGATCACTGTGGATCCCCTCCGCATCCAGGAGTCCGGGCTCCTGAAGGACGACATCGTGCTCGACTTCCCGGCCGAGACCGGTGACTTCAACACTGTCTTGCTCCGGCGGGGTGTGCGCAAGGTGAAGCAACTCTCGGCAGCCTGGGCCGACTACGGCGTAGCCCAAAAGGAGCCCGAGCCCGTCGCTCCGCTCCTGGTGCTGCAGGTACCGAACAAGCCGTCGCCCGCGGAGGTCGCCTCTGCTATTGACGTCATCTTGAGCGAATGGCCCGAGATCGGGCCAAACGCCATCGCGCATGTTTTTGGCGAGCACACCGCCCAATCTTTTGGCCCCCACAGCATCCCGTACATCTCGCCCGAGCGAGTCCAAGACGCGACCTATGTCCGGGTTCTACTGGCCAAAGATGCAATCAGCACAGGGTGGGATTGTCCTCGCGCGGAAGTAATGGTCTCGTACCGCCCGGCGGAGGACGAAACCCACATCACCCAGCTGCTCGGCCGGATGATACGCACACCATTGGCACGCCGGATCGAAGGCAATGACGTCCTGAACAGCGTCGAGTGCATCCTGCCGCGCTTCAATAAGGCCACCGCGAGCCGAGTCCTCGAGGAGATCATGGGCAACGGCCTCAATGAGGCCGGGCCTGAGATCGGACCCCGTATCCTTATTGACCCGGAGCTCATGACTCCTAACGAGCGTGTACCGGCTCTCGTCTGGGAGCTCTTCTCCGCCTTGCCCGCAGAGACTCTTCCTCGTAAACACGCCAATCCCATGAAGCGTCTGACTGCCCTAGCGCATGCACTCGCCGCCGACGGGATTGTCCCGGAGGCAGGTCGAGTGGCACACGAGCGGCTCCACGGTGTGCTCGACGGCCTCGCCGCGCAGTATTCGAAGGAAGTAGCCAGAGCCGAATCAGATGTGGTCACAGTCGAGGGAGGGACAGTTCGTGGCCACGCGCGATATGGGATGCGCGCGGACGAGACTTGGACCGAAGCGGCTGACGAACGGGCTATCCAGGAGGCCTATCGGCACGGTGCGCGTGTGGTGACACCTGATATCGCACGAACCTACATTGACCACCTGGCCGAAGAAGCCGACGACGAAGACGTTCTGCGCGACGCCCACGTGCGCGTAGCCGCACTGTCGATGTTGCCGCAGACGAGACCCGCCCTGGAAGGGACAGCAGACTTACTGGCGGCCGAGTGGCTGACTAAGCATCGGGTGGCGGTCAAGAAGCTGCCCGAGAGCCGGCAGAGCTTGTATGCGGAGATCGCCGCCATGAGCACAGACCCTCAACTCATCCCGATGGCACTTCCCAGGAATCGCCAGGAGGAGACTCGCCGCTCGCTCGGTGAGAAGGTAGAGGTCATCGACCAGCGTCCGCTGCACCTCCTGTCCGACGAGGACGGCATGTTCCCCATCGGCAAACTCAACCCCGACGAAGTCCAAGTGCTCGATACCGAGCTGCAGCGCGGTGATTTGGTGGCCTGGTACCGGAATCCCACAGGCGGGCGGGACTCGATGAGCATCGCCTACCAGGATGCCCACGGTGCATGGCGTTCACTCCGTCCCGACTTCCTGTTCTTCGCCGAAGGGGCTGAGGGAGTTCAGGCAAGCATCGTTGACCCGCATGGCTCATGGCTCCCCGACGCCCTTCCGAAGCTGCGGGGCCTTGCTCGATTTGCCGAGGTCTATGGCGAGGACTTCCACCGCATCGAAGCAATCTCCCGAATTGACGGAGAGCTAAGAGTGTTGGACCTTACCCTCCCCGAGGTGCGGACGAAGGTGCTGGGAGCAGTTGATGCAGACTCCGCATACCGGGACGTTTCACTGGCGTACTGATCGGGTTGCTGAAGTCACCATCGGAGGCATGCAGTCAGAACAGACCTGCCGGTGGTTCCTCGCAGGGCAGCGGGGCGAGTTTGGAGCGGTGTCCGTCGTCGGGGTTGCAGCCTTTGAAGGGTCCGTCGGTGGAGAGGAGGACGGTCATGTGGTGGTCTGCGTGGTCGCGCCACCAGACGCTCATGCCGGTGGTGCCGTCGAGGCGGAGGTGTTCCCAGGCGCGCCAGAGGGCTTCGAGGCGGCTGATGGCTTCGGCGTGCTTCCACCATTGCGGGCACCAGGTGGTCCCGCCTTGGACGTTAAGCTGGCGGCGGTAGCTGACTGCCAGCTTCTCCCTGACGAACTCGGCGACGTTGGGGTAGAACAGCTCGGGCGCGTCCCCGGCCGGCTCCGAGATGGTGGCATCCTCAGGGTCGTCGTCCCACTCTCCCAGGTCCTCACCCATCAGACACCCCGGCTTTGGCGGGTGCGGGCTGGTTGGCGGGGTCGTGCGCGGCGATGGAAGCGCGCACCGCCTCGGCCTGGGGCCGCTCATCCAGGGCACGGTCTCCAGCAGTGCGGCGGGGGCGCCGGAGGCGAACATGATCGCGCGGCCGCGGGGAAGGCGGCAAGGTCCGAGACGTCCAGGGTGCGCTCCTTGCGGTCGTTGTCGTGGCTGGTGGATGTGCCCTGCCTGGACCGTGACTGAGTGGTGTTGGTGTAGCGGTACTCGCCGACGAGCTGGGCGAGCTCGCCCAGGAATTCGGCTTCGGCGACGCCGCCGCCGTAGACCTTGATGTTGGCCGCGCTCCAGAGCTTGCGCATCCCGTCCCGGCCCCAGACCTCCACGCCCTGGGACCAGGACTGGAGGATGGTCATCAGGACGATGCCGCGGGAGCCGTAGTGGCTGTAGAGGTTCGGCAGCTCGCGCCAGCGGCACACGTTCGCGGCCTCGTCCAGGACCCCGACCATGGGCACTGCGAGTCGGCCGCCGGGCGAGTGGACGGCGAGCTCTTCGGCGGCCTCGACCACGGCGACGGTCAGGGCGGTGACGAGGGGCCGGCGGTGCCCTTGCCCTCCTTGGACAGGCTGTACAGGGTCCCCTTGGACCGGACGAAGTCAGCGGGGTCGAACTGCGGCCGGCTGTCGCCCTCCCCTTGGGGGTGACCCATTGGCCGATCTGGTGGTTGGTGAGGCAGGAGGCCATCTGCAGGGCCGTCCCGTACACGCCGCCGCGCTGCTTCTCGGGGGCGTTGATGACGCCGCCGACCGCGTTGGCGGTCTGGGCGTAGCCGTGGGCGCGGAGGATGTCCACGGCCTCGTCGTCCGCCGGCCGGGTGAGCCAGGTGTGGACCTGGGTGATCGGGCGGGAGTCCAGGGCCGCGGCGAGGAGGAGGCCGGCGAGGAGGTCCTGTCCGGCTGGGTCGAAGTAGGCGTCCGTCTTGGCGTCGGGGCCGCGGGAACCTGAGGCGAAGTGGTCGGCGAGGCGGGCCGCGCGCACCTCGTCGGTGACGTAGGAGAGGGGTTCCACCACCAGGTGGGTTCCTCGAGGGCGACGGCCTGGGGTCGAAGACCCATACCGGCCCGTCGGCGGCCCGGACGTCGCGCGTGGAGTCGACGATGTCGCGCTTGTTGGAGGTCACCAGGGCAGCGCCCGGGGCGGCGAGATCGCGGGGATCGCGCGGGAGGTGGTCTTGCCTGTGCGGGGGCCCCAGATGTCGATGTGCATGTCCTCCCAGGAGCCGTAGACCATCTGGCGGCCCAGGACGGTCCTGCCGACAGGGACGCCCGGGGAGTCCTTGACTCCGAGGCGTTCGGCGGTCGCCGTCGCCCCGGCCAGGCTGAGGGCCCGGAGGTCCCGGCCCTTGGCCATGTGCTGGGCTGCTGCGTCCACCCGGGAGCGCTTGGCGCGGCGGCGCAGGACGGCACGGGCCACGAGGACAGCGCAGGCGGCGACCACGGCGCCGAGGCCGGCCAGGACCCACGTGGACGGTGCCGGCCAGATGACCTTGCGGGCGAGCAGGCCGAGGACCAGTTCGAAGGGGTTGGCCGGCAGCCGCTGCCCGTCGTGGGCGAGGGCGGAGCCGAGGTGGACGGCACCGGTGACCGCCCCGACGGCCAGCACCACGGCGATGATGAGGACCCAGAGCAGGACCGTGCCGGGGTCGAGCTGGGACCGCCTGCCGCTGTTCGGTGCGCCCATCAGAGTGATCCTCCTTCTATCTCTATCCGCTCAGGTTCGCTGGGGTGGATCGCGGTGTGTGGCCGCGTTCTGGCAGGTGGTGTCGGTTCATTTCCGCCGTGGACGGGAACTGATGGACCGTCGACCACAGTGACGGTTTGCTTGTATGGTCGATGCATGGTCGCTCCTGTTGAAGTCGGGTTCTGATGGGCTTGGTGGCGCTGCCGGGCGGCGGGGCCGGGGATCCGGAGTTCTGGGGTGCTCAGGCGGTCGAGGACTTCGAGCAGGAGATCGTCGACGAGCATGCGCTGGCGATGGCGGCCGCCGGGCTGAGCGATGGCCATATCCGCAGCACCCGGGCGATCGTGATCGAGTTCGCCCGGTCCGTGTCCGGGCCGCTGTGGGCGGCGACGTGCCAGGACGCGGACAGGTTCCTGGCCGAGCAGCGGCGCCTGGGCCACAGCGTGAGCACCAGGGCCGGCAAGGCCGGGACGCTGGCGCTGTTCTACGAGTTCGTGATCAGCCGCTACCAGGGCCGGATCCACCGCGCGACCGGGGTGCTGGTCGAGCAGCCCATCGACGAGTTCAACCGCCAGTCCGGGAAGTCGCTGGGCAAGGTACGGGTGCCGCCGTCGGAGGCCGAGATCGATGCGTTCTTCACCTCCTGGCGCCAGTCGATCCCGCAGGCCCGCAAGTACCTGCCCGCGGCGCGGACTACTTCGCGGCCTCGCTGTGGCGCCGGCTGGGGCTGCGGATCAACGAGACGGTGATGCTGGACATCCGCGACTGGCGCCCGGACCTGGGCGGCTTCGGCAAGCTCCACGTGCGCTTCGGCAAGGGCTCGCACGGCCGTGGCCCGAAGCCCCGCCTGGTGCCGGCGATCAACGGCGCGGCCGAGCTGATCGACTGGTGGCTGGGCGAGGTCCGGCACCAGTACGGGGAGGACTGGGCAGACCCCGATGCGCCCCTGCTGCCATCGGAGCGCTTCGACCGGGAGCTGGGACGGTGCGGGCGGGTCGGCGGCAACGCGCTGCGGCGGGCGCTGGGCCTGCAGGTGGAGAAGTGGCTGCCGGCCTGGTCGGGACGGATGAGCCCGCACGTCCTGCGGCACTACTGCGCCTCCTCGCTCTACGGGGCCGGGATGGACATCAAGGCCCTCCAGGAGCTGCTGGGGCACCAGTGGCTCGCCACCACCTCCGGCTACATCCACGTGCGCAGCGAGCACGTCGAGGCGGCCTGGAAGAACGCCAACGAGCGGGTCGAGTCCCGCTTCGCCGTCACGCGGAAGGAAGGATGAGCCCGTGCAGTGGAACCTGCGGATGAGGGCCGCCGAGCGCGGGATCTGGAAGTCGGCGCAGATGCGCCGGATGCTCGCCGAGGCCGGCCTGGAGATCAGTGCCGGGAAGATGTCGTCCTGGTGGGCCGGGACGCCGCCGACGATGAGGCTCGAGGAGCTCGACGTGCTCTGCTCGGTCCTGGGGTGCACGCCCTCGGACCTGATGACGCCCGAGCCGGAGAAAGTCGCCGGCCGCCGGCCCGGAAGGCCGAGGCCGTCAACGGCGCCGGCCCGGGCAGCGCCCCGGCCTCGCCGGTCGTGGCGCCGAGGTTCGGCAGGCCGCGGTCCGAGCCGCCCCTGTGAGCCCGGCCCCGGGACCGGGGGCGCCCCTGCGGCCGCCGCCGATGTGCACCCGCTGCCAGTCCAACCGGGTCGCCTGGGTCCGCCCGCGCGTGGACTGCTGCTACGACTGCCTCCCGGGCGGGCCCTTCACCGCGCCGCCGTGCTCCAGGTGCGGCACCGGCAGGGACTACTTCAGCCAGGGCATGTGCGCCGCCTGCCATCCCGGGAGCCCCCAGTACCCGGGCTCGTGCAGGGACTGCCTGGCCTTCGGCGTCTACCGCCGCCACAGCTTCACGTGCTGGCCCTGCCGCTGGTGGCGCTCCCACTACCCGCAAGGGGCCTGCGGCTTCTGCGGCCGCACCGCCCGCATCGGAGAGCGGGGGAGCCTGCCGGCTCTGCCTGGAACAGGCCCGGATGCTCAGGAGCCCGGCCGCGCCCTGGACCTGACCGGGGCCAACCGCGACGGCCAGCAGCTCTTCTTCGCCAACCTGAACTTCGCCCGCCGCGGCACCACCACTGAGCCCGGACCAGCGCGCCCCCTGGAAACGGCGCGCCAGGGACCGCCAGCCCACCGGCCCCGGGGCCGGGGTGCAGGCAGCGCTGTTCAAGATGGCCCCCGACCCCGCGGCCGTAGCGGCGCGCGTCCGGGCCGAGGACAGCGAGCTGACCCGCTACTGCGCCGCCATCGTCCGCGAGCACGCCGAGAAGGCCGGCTGGAGCAAACGGCAGCGCAACGACGTGACCCGCTCGCTGCGGCTCCTGCAGGCCCTCCGGGCCGCCCCGACCGCGAAGGTCCGCGCCACCGACGTCCTCCAGCTGCGCCAGTACTCGGGCAACATCGCCTCCACGCTCGACGTCCTGGCCGCGGCCGGCCTGCTCATCGAGGACCGCCCGAGCGGACTCGAACGCTACTTCGCCGCCAAGACCGCCACCCTGCCGCAGGCCATGAAGGACCAGCTCGAGGTCTGGCTGCAGGTCCTGACCGAGGGCTCCTCCCAGGCCCCGCGGCAGAAGCCGCGCACCCCGCAGACCATCAGGGCCCACATCCTGGGCATCGAGCCCGTCGTCCACGGCTGGGCCGAGGCCGGCCTGGAGTCCTTCGCCGAGGTCACCCGCGCCCACGTCACCGCCGCACTGGCCGGAACAGGGGGCCGCCGCCACATCGCCGGGAACGGGCTCAAGTCGCTCTTCACGACCCTGAAGGGCCGCCGGCTCATCTTCGCCGACCCGACCCGCGGGATGAAGGCCTCCCCAAGGCCGCCACCATCCCGCTCGCCCTCGACCCCGCCGTGATCCGGGAAGAGCTGAACCCGGACCCGGTGGTCGCCCTCGCGGTCGCCCTGGTCGCCTTCCACGCCCTGACCGGCAGGCAGCTCAGGCACCTGCAGCTGACCGACATCCGCGACGGAGCCCTCGTCCTGGCCGACCGGGACGTCCCGCTGGCCGCCCCGGTGCGCACCCGCCTGGCGGCCTGGCTCGACCACCGCAGCCGGACCTGGCCCGGCAGCGCCAACCCCCACCTGCTCATCAACAGGCGAACCGCTCCACGGCTCGTCCCCGTCGGCCCCAGTACCCCTGGACCGGCATCACGCTGCGGCCCCGAGCCCTGCGCGAGGACCGCATACTCCACGAGATCCACGCCACCGGCGGCGACATCCGCCTCGTCTGCGACCTGTTCGGGCTCAGCGTCGAAGCCGCCACCCGCTACCTCGACACCGTCGCGCACCCCGACCTCGCCCCAGCCGACGGACAGGTTCGCCGAACCTGAGCACCCCCACCGGCCCCAACCGGCGACCATGCTCAGGTTCAGGCCGAAACCGTCAGAATTCACCCGAACTTCTCACTTTTGGCGTGCCAGCGCTTGTTCGTGTCGTGCAGGGATTCCTCGACGCTGGTCAGCTTGAGCGCGACCGGGATGCCGGGGCGGCCGCCGACCTTGAAGAGGAACTTGCCCAGGCCGGGGCGGACGCGCTTGCGGTTCCCGCCGACGTCGGTCCAGGAGCCTGGGTCGGCCCAGGAGATGAGGCGGGCCTGCTCGGCGCGGGAGAGGGTGACGGCCTTGTTCAGCTTCTCCATCTCGGCCCCGGGAGGGCGCCGCAGACGACCATGCCGGAGCGTTCGACGAAGCCGCGGGCCTTCATCCGCTCGGACTCGGTGGGCAGGGCCTCGAGGTCGCTCATGGTGTGGGTGATCATGGCCTGGCCGACGCCCTCGGTGCGGTTCAGGCGGGTGAGGGAGTCGACCCGGTCGACCATGCCCTCGCCGGAGCGCAGGGCCCGCCAGAGCTCGTCCATGACGACGAAGTAGTTCCGGCGCGGCTCCAGACCGGCGTCGGCGAGGGTGTGGGCGACCTGGACGGTGGCGAATCCGGTGGACCAGCAGGCCAGCAGGGAGGCGGCCTGGATGTCCCGCTGGGTGTCGGAGATACCGGAGAGGTCGAAGACGACCGGCTTGGCCAGGTCCATGGGCTGGTCGGTGGGCTTGGAGAACATGTCCCCGAAGCGGCCGGACCCGTCGAGGGAGTGCAGCGACTGGCGCAGCTGGTCGGTGGCGTCCAGGTAGCGGCCCATGTCGCCGCGGTCCAGGGCGATGGCGCGCAGCTCGTCGGGGGCGTCCTTGATGACCTCGATCAGGTCCCCGATGAGGGGCACCCTGTCCAGGCGCTCGTCGACGATGTGCAGGGCCCGGTCGATCAGGGATTCCTCGTGCGCGCTGGGCTTGGCGTTGCGCACAATCGTGATCAGCGCGGTCATCATGTTCAGGCGGCGGTTGTGCGAGTCGGCCATGAGCTGCTCGGCTAGCTTCTCCGCCTTTCACGGCCGCGGCGAGCAGCCGCGCAGCGGTTTCCTGGTCGACGGCCCGGTCGGCGTCGGCGCGGTGCCCTTGGGCTGCGGCGTGCAGACGGGCGGCGGCTCCGGTGGCCTCGCCGGGGTCCAGGACGTTCAGGTGGCCGCGGCCGGGGCCGAGGCTGATGACCTGGCCGCCCAGGGCGCGGATGAGGTCGACGTAGTCGGGCTTCAGGTCGCCCAGGATCAGCGGGTTGATGCCCCGGCCGGCCAGGCCCAGGACGATGTGCCGGACCAGGGTGGACTTGCCGTAGTGCGGCAGGCCGAGGACGAACATCGACGGGTTGTTGATCATGCCGTGCATGAACCAGCTGATCGGGTCCCCGCCGAACGGTGCCCCGGTGTCGGTGTGGACGCCGATCGGCACGCCGACGATGGGGGTGCCGGAGCCGCCGACGAAGGGCCACAGCCCGCAGACCTGGACGGAGGTGCCGCGCCATTCGTCGGCGGCCGTGACGTAGAGGGCCTCCCCTGCCCGGCACCCCGCCAGCCGCGGAGCCCGGGCCGCCGCGTGATGGCGGCAGCAGGTTTCGCGGCCCGGGAGGGGTGCGCCGGTTCTTGTTGCTGGTGGGCATCACATGGCCTCGCGGATCTCTTCGGGCACCCTCAGGTGCTTGGGCAGGACCAGGCCCAGGGGCAGCGACGCGGCGAAGGCCGAGTCCTGGGAGCCGTGGGCGCGGCGCAGCAGCAGCCGGGCCGAGGGGCCCAGGTTGCCCTCCACGACGGCGACGGCGTCATCCAGGCCCCGGGGAGAGCACGGTGGCGGTGACGACCATGCCAAAGTTGACCAGGCCGGCGCCCTTGGCCTCCTCCGCGGCCGTCGCCTGCGCGGCGCGGGCATCCACGAGGCCCGCGCCGTGGGCCGGGTGGTCGAGGAGGCCCGCGTGAGCGCATTGGTCTGGTCGGATTCGACGATGGCCGCGGCGCGGCCGGCCTCGATGGGCCGGTACAGCAGCGTGACGCGCTTGCGGTCGATCTCCGTGCGGGGCGACGAGGCGCCCGAGCACCGACGCGAGGACGTGGCCGCGCGGGGCACCGGTCATCGTCCAGGACACCGAGTGCCCGGAGTCGTGGCGGTAGCTGTCCCACCCGGCCTGGTGCGCGGTCGGGCCGACCTCGCCCCAGGACAGGTCGACGGGCGTGCCCTGGTAGTGGGCCTCGTCGATCAGGCGCGCTGCCGCCGGGTCGTAGGCGACCCGCACGACCTCGCACAGCTCCTGGGCGTCCAGCGGCGCGCACGCGCCGGCCCCGGTGGACTCCAGCCGCTCGGTCAGCCCGGGAAGGCGCGAGGCCAGGTCCCGTGCGGTCTCCTCGACCGTGCGGCGCTTCCCACCTGGCCGGGCGGCGGCGCTGAATGTCAGCGCGACCCAGGCGCGGATGGTGGCAGAGCCCTGCGGGTAGGTCTGAAGGGCCTCGCGGAGCATGGCCTTGGCGATGTCCGGGGCGTCCTCGTGGATGTTGGACTCCACTTCCCGCCGCAGCCGCGCCCCCGAATCCGGGGCCGTCTCGACCGTCACCGATGCCCCGACGACGGCCGGCTCATTGGACAGCGAGGCCAGCCAGCCGCCCCAGTTGGCCACCCACGCGTCGACCTGCTCGGGATCGACCAGGGACGCCCCATCGGGCTGGGTGCCGAAGACCACCGTGTAGTGGGCGGTGGAGGGCAGGTGGATCAGGGCGAACGGGCGGCCGTAGGAGTCGTGGAACTCGTGCAGCCTCGACCCGGCGGCGATCCCGGGCAGCTGGAACTCGCCCCACGGCGTCAGGCCCAGTGGCCCCGAGCGGTAGATGTTGGCCTTCTTCTGGCGTGCCGCACGGAACGCGAGGCGGGCGAAGGCCCTCTCTCCCACGGACTTGCTGTGCTTGTCCGTCACCGACACGAGGGCCAGCAGCAGGCCCAGGACCACCAGGGCGGTCAGGCCGGCGGCCCAGCCGCCGACGAAGAAGCAGATCACCGTGATGATCAGGCCGACGAACAGTCCCGCTGTGGCGAGGCCGCCCAGCGTGCCGATGCCGGCCTTGCGGGGCCGGCGCCAGTTGCCGTAGGTCGGTTCCCGGTACGCGTTCTCGACTGCTGCCATTGCTCAGGCACCCCCTGTTGATTCTTCGCCCATGTCCTGACCGCCCCGGCGGCCGCCTGGCCGGCCTCGAGGCCCTTCTGCGCAACCAGCACGGCGGCCCCAGGACCGGCCGCTGCTGCACCCCGGCTGCAGCGCCACCGCCCGCGGCGGCCCCGCTGCCGGCGGCCGCTCCGCTCCCACCGGCGGAGGCGGCTGCTCCTGTCCCCGGCTGTGCGCCTGTCGCGCCGGCGCCCTGGGCCCCGGTCCTGCCCGCTGTGCCCGAGGTCCCGGCCGTGCCCTGGCTCGCAGTCCCCGAGGGTCCCTGGGGCCCGGAGGACTGGTCCGAGCTGCTGCTGTGTGTCGTGCTGGCCGACCCTCTGCCTCTGCCGGCACTGCCCATGCTGATGGCGCCGGATGCCACCCCGGCGACAGCACCTGACGCGAGGGCGCCGCCGCCGCCCGCGACGGCGCCGACCATCGGCGTGACGAACCGCATGAGGGCCGGCATGGCGAACAGCGCGATGACCATCAGTGCCAGCCCGGTGACTGTCGTCAGGAGTGCCGAGCCGAAGTCCTTGCCGTCCCCGCCGTTGCCGAAGATCTTGGCCCCCGTGAGGCGGAAGGCCGTGGCGTAGACGATGGCGGCGGCCGGCTTGTAGAGGATGAAGGCGATCAGCCAGGCCGTGCACTTCTGGAACCAGCCCTTGCCGGCCTCGGTGTTGGTGAACGCCGCGGCCGTGGGGAAGATCCCGGTCAGGACGACCAGCAGGCCGCCCCGGACGATCATGAGCACGATCTGCAGGACCGGGCGAGGATCGCAACCAGCCCGAGCAGGATGATCATGACCGCTCCGACGGGGCTGGTGGCCGAGAGCTGGAGCATGCCGTTGATGTTCTCGTTGAACGAGGTCCCATTGGTGGAGTTCTTGATGATCCAGGCCGAGAACTCATCCGCCGCGACGGTCAGGAGCCCGACAGCCGCGACGCCGGCACCCGAGACGACAACGAGCGTCGCGAGCGAGCGGCCCAGGTCCCGCAGCGGGGCCCCCTGCGCTCGATGATCATCTTGCCCGCGCCCACCAGCACCGACAGCACACCGAGGGCCGCTGTCCAGAAGTAGAGGCTGCTCTGCAGGAACAGCACCGGATCACTGGCCGTCGTCCCTCCCGGGGCTGCGGTCAGGTTCGGGGTACCGGCATTCACCCAGAACGTCCCGAGCGTCTTGGCCGTCTGCCCAGCGGCATCGGCAATCGCCTTGGCCCAGTTCTTGATCGCGTCGTCGGCCACATCCTGGATGGCCTGCCCCGCCTGACAGAAGGGGTTCGCCACGTTCAATCCCTCGCAGGCCATCAGACGCCTGACCAGGGGATGAAGCCGCTGAGGCCGGGAATCTGTGCTGCCCCTGTGCTGCCCGTGGCGGGGACAACGAACTTCCAGTCGCCGCCGTACCACTGAAGCGGTACCGGGATGGAGACCAAGGCTCCGTTTGACCCCTTGAACGCAAGGTCGACCACGGCGCGGTCGGCGTCATAGGAGCGGATGGCGAAGCCTGCGACCTGCGCGGTCACGGAATCAGGGGCTGCGCTCGGAGAAGACTTCAGTACCGCGTCACGTTCGGGCCCCGGAACGGCGAGGTCCTCGAAGACGAGCCGTGCCTTGCCGGCACTGGACAGGGCCGTCACGTTGGCGGCGGCGTAGAGGGCTCCGGTGGGCGAGTGCGCGAAGCATGAGCGGAGGCCGTTGGCTTCTGTCGTTCCGGGGCCGAACTGCTGGGGCGAGGTGGGGGCGGCGATCTTCCCGACCAGCTCCCACTTGGTGTCGGCGGGGGCGGCAGCGGGCTTCGCCTGGTCGCCGGAGGGGAGGCCGCACACGCTGGCCTCCGATGCGGGGTTGGGCTGGCCGGTGCTGGTACTTGCGGCGGGGGCCGGTCCGGCGGCTGGCGTTCCGCCGCTTCTGGGGATCAGGGCGAGGATGATGGCAAGCGCAGCGATGACCGCCACGACAACAGCCGAGATGATGAACTTGGGCTTGGTCAGCGGATTCTGGTCTTCGTTCACTGTCGGTTCCGTCATGGCCTGCCCCTTCTTCAGACGAGGGCGCCGACGATGCCGCCGGAGGAGGCGGCGAGGATGCATCCGCCCAGGACCCAGGCGAGGCGGCCGGCGTGCTCGCCGCCCTCGCCGCGGCGGTTGTTGACCATCATCGTCCCGGCGGTGATCAGGATGCCGGCGACGGCGAGGCCGAAGACGATCCAGGCGACCCATTTGAGGATCGTGATGAGGCCGCCCGAGCCGGGAGGGGCCTCGCCCATGCCGGGGTTGGGGATCTCGGTGATGACGAAGCTCGACCATTCCATGGCCTTGGCGAACAGCATGGGCTTTTCCTCTTTCTAGGTGGCCGGCAGTCCGGCGGTGGTGGTTGCTGCGATCCGCACCTGGTCGAGCACGGTGCGGGCTTCCTTGGGAAGTCCTTCAGGGGGCACGTCGTGGCCGAGGCGCCATGCCTCGATCCAGGGAGGTGCCACAGGTGGGGCACGCCGCCGCCCACGATCCGGGAGAAGTCGCGGATCTCCTTGGGAGCCGCCCCGGGGCGTCGGCCATGACCACGAGGCCGGCGACGCGGACTTCCGGGACGGCGCCGGAGGCCCATTCGGTGGCGGCCCGCTGTGCGGCGCGCAGGCCGGGCACATTGGACCGGGCGACGAGGACGACGGTGGAACCGGACCCGGCCATGGGCCAGTGGTGGTCGGCGGCCCTGGTGCGCCTGTCCAGGCGTGCGAGGGAGGTCTCGCCGGCGCCCCCGTGGACACCGAGCCACCAGTAGTCCGGGGCGGCCCCGGAGACGCTGCGCCGGGGAAGCCTGTCGGCGAGGTCGGGCTCCGGGACGCTGAGCTGGGGCCTGGTGGCCCCGGTGGGCAGGAACGCGGAAGCTCCTCCGCGGCGGGTGCCGGCTCCTCTTCGGTCTCGGCGCCGAAGGCGACCCACCGATTTCCTGACGCTGGCATTCACCATCCCCCTGTCATGTCCGCGAAGATCGTATTGGTCCCGTCTGACACGAAAGGCCCCCATGAGCCCCCGATACGCCGTTAGTAACTTTCAATCACCCCTAGTACACCACAGTACCAATTCATGGGCTATGGTGGACCTATGCGGTGGGATGGACTGAGCGTGGATCCCAAGTACCTGGAAGCGCTCTTCGCCAAGTACCCGGAGCGCCTGACGCCCCAGGACCTCGAGGAGATCTTCGGGCTGTCCCGGAACACGGTCTACCGCTGGCTGCAGACCGGGGTGATCCCTGCCTACCAAGTCGAGAAGACATGGCTGATCGCCAGAGATCAAGTCAAAGACTGGGTGGGCAGAACCGGAACTCGCTCCGGGAAGGTAGGACACCCACGGCCGGCGGCGACCAGGCAGCCGGAGAGGACCAGGCCGAGTCCTAGCGGACTCCGAGTGCGAGGGGGCACATGCAGTCTCAGAAGGGCGGACCGCTCCTGGTCACAGGGGCTGTCCTCACTCCTGCCCTCCTTGTCCTGGCCATCGTCATGGCCGGCGGCGGCTCGCAGGCTGCCGCCGACGTCTGCTCGCCCACCGGGGGAAGCGTCAGCGTCGAGGCGGGCAGGCTGCCCAAGGTCGCCGTCGCCGGCTACCAGGGAGAGCAGCTGAAGAACGCCGCCCTGGTCATCAACGCCGGAAAGGCCCTGGGCGTCTCGGCACGGGGCCAGACCATTGCCGTCATGACGGCCATGGGAGAGTCCGGCCTGCGCGTACTGGACCACGGCGACGGGCCCGGCCCGGACTCCCGCGGCCTCTTCCAGCAGCGCGACAACGGCGTCTGGGGTCCTACCAGGACCGGATGGACCCCACGGTCTCCGCCACCAACTTCTTCAAGGCCCTTCAGAAGGTCAGCGGGTGGGAGCAGCTCGACCCCACCGCGGCCGCGCACCGGGTCCAGCGCAACGCCGACCCCTACCACTACCAGTCCTACTGGCCAGCAGCCACCGAAGTCGTCGCCGCCCTCGCCGATGTGCCCACCACGGGCGGTCAGAGCTCCTGCGGCATCCCCGGGACCGCAGGCAGGGACGATGACCTGCCCTGGCGCACGGCCCCGCTCTACCAGGCCTCTCCCCTGGGCATGTTCAACCGTGAATGCACCGACTTCGCCCTCTGGCGCATCAACCAGCAGCTCGGCAGCGCCGGCGCCCCCTACAGGGTGCTCAACAGCACCTTCCGGCCCGACGGCGACATGCTCGGCTCGGCCCTGACCTGGAAGGACGCCTGGGACGCCAAGGGCTGGCCCACCGGCGACACCCCCGGCTCGGGGCGGTCGTCTGGTACGCCCCCGGCACAGGCGGAGCCGACCCTGCCTACGGCCACGTCGGCATCGTCAAGGCCGTCAACGGCGACGGCAGCTACCTCGAAGAGGGCTACAACGGCAACCCGCCCCCGGACGACCACGCCTACTACACCCGCACCGTCCAGGACGGCACCCCCAGCGCCTTCCTGTACCTGCCCGGCAGCGACCACCCGGAGGAACCATGAGACGGACCCTGACAGCCCTCGCGGCCGTGCTCGCGTGCACCGCCTGCTCGGCCCCGGCCTCCAGCACCACGCCCCAAGGGCAGATACCCAGCGCTTCCGCCGCAGCGCCGGCGACGCTCAGCAGCGGCGGCCGGTCCCAGGCCCCCGGAGGCACAGCCCCGCCCACCCTCGGCATCGCCTGGGACGAGCAGAGCAAGACCTCCGCCCTCGACACGGCGACCAAGGCCATGGACCTCTACGCGCGCCCCACCGTTGCCGACACGGTCTGGATCCAGGACCTGGGGCAGCTCCTCACCCCCAGGCCGCCGCGGACTACCAGTACGTCGACCCGGCTGACATCCCGGTCAGGAAGATCACCGGCCCCGGCCGCCTCAAAGTCGACCGGGCCAACGGCTTCGGCTGCCACGTCGTGTTCCCCACCGATGCCGGGGACTACGACGTGCAGCTGCTGCGCGCCGCGGCCGGCAAGCCCTGGCAGGTCAACCGCTTCACACCCCGGACGGCACCAAGTAAGGCCCGACAGGCGCCAATCAAGGACAGGACAGACCATGGAAACGCAGGCCCTCGACTTCCCAGGATCGACGCCGTCCTCCGTGCCGACGGAACCGGCGAAGTCACCATCAACGGCACCTCCCACGCCATCCAGGCCGACGACGAAGCCGCCGTCCTCAGCCAGGCCCTCGGCCTCATCACCGACACCGCCGCCCAGCTCGGCCGACCCGTGAAGGTCAGCACCACCGACCCCGACGGACAAGGCCTCATCATCGTCACCCCCGAAGGCACCGTCAGCGAGGCGCCCCCAGCCAAGGCCGCCCCACGGCGCCCGCAGGGTCCCGTGCCGCCAAAGCCCGCTCCCGCGCCCGTCCCCGACGCCCCTGCGCTCGAGGAGGAACTCCGGCACCGGCCCGCTGCGCCCGCGACCTTCGGCGCCGCCATCGCGCGCACGCAGGAACCTGCCCCGGCCGCTGGAGCCGCTGCGAAGCCGGCAACTCGGAGCAGCCTCAAGCACACCTCATTCCTCGTCAGCGCCCCCTTGCTGCAGCCGGCCACGCGGGGCTGGCGCGGCGCCCTCAGCCGCCTGGGCCTGAAGATGAGCCCCTCCGCCGAGGAACTGGCAGAGCGCGAGGACGTCCGCACCGTGAGCCAGCACTGGCCCGGCCCCCGCACCGTGGCCGTCGTCAACCGCAAGGGCGGGGCCAACAAGACCCCACCGTCGTCATGCTCAGCGCCATCCTCGCCCGCTACAGCGGCGCCGCGACCGTCGCGTGGGACAACAACGAATCCCAGGGCACGCTCGGCTGGCGGACCGAGAAGGGCGGCCACGACAACAGCGTCCTGGACCTCATCGACTCCTCCCAGGCACTCCTCTCCCCAGCGCCCAGGCCGCCGAGATCGCCCGATTCGTCCACCACCAGACCGCGGACAAGTACGACGTCCTCCGCTCCGATGAGAACGACGAAGGCGACCACGAGGTCACCGCCGAAGAAGTGGACATCGCCCACCAGGTCCTCACCCGCTACTACCGCCTCATCGTCATGGACTCCGGCAACACGGCCCGGGCCGCCAATTGGCGCAGGATGATCCACCACACGAACCAGCTCGTCGTCCCCGTGACAGCCATCGAAGACCGGGCCGAGGCCGCACGCCTGACCCTCCAGACCCTCCAATCCCGAGGCGGCCACGACGCCGAGCTCGCACGCAACGCCGTCGTCATCGTCTCCGAATCCACCGACGCCAGACACAGCATGACCAGCGACGCCCTCAAACGCGCCAAGGACGAAGCCCGCCGCATCGCCGACGCCTTCACCCCCACGTCCGCGCCGTCGCCCGCATCCCCTACGACCCCGCCCTCGTCAACGGACCCATCCGCTACGACGCCCTCCAACCCGCCACCCAACGCGCCTGGCTCGCCGCCGCAGCAGCCGTGGCCCTGGGCTTCTAAGTGAAGGCCCGGTCCTCATGACTCACGACACGCCACGGCCGGATGTCCCACTTAATTCATTCCAATTGGGATTCACTGGGCCATGCAAGCCTCGCAGCCAAGGAGGGGTCGTTTGCGGGAGGGGGCGGAATCCTACGCTAAGGCTTTGGCCAGCGATATTCTCCGGTGAGATTGATGTGTTCCCATCCGAGCGGCGAAACATGGGCCAAGAGATCGGGCGATAGCAGCTTTCCATCGCGTTTCTGGTTTGCAACGACCTCGCCGAGCTTCATGGTGTTCCAGAAGATGATGATGGCGGCGAGCAGATTCATGCCGGCGATGCGGTAATGCTGGCCTTCGGCGGAACGGTCGCGGATTTCACCGCGGCGGTGGAAGCTGATTGCCCGCTTCAGCGCATGATGAGCTTCGCCTTTGTTGAGCCCGATCTGGGCACGCCGTTGGAGTTCGGCATCCAGAATCCAGTCGATCATGAACAGGGTGCGCTCGACGCGACCGACTTCCCGCAGGGCTGTCGCGAGCTCGTTCTGCCGCGGATAGGAGGCGAGTTTCCGCAGAATCTGGCTTGGCGCGACGGTACCGGCAGCAATGGTGGCGGCGATGCGCAGGATGTCGGGCCAATTGCGCTCGATCATGGCTTGGTTGACCTTTCCGCCGATCAACGCTCGCAGGTGCGCCGGGGCGGCCGACGGATTGAACGCGTAGAGCCGTTTGGATGGCAGGTCGCGGATGCGCGGAGCGAACCGGTAGCCGAGAATGGCACATGCGGCAAAGACGTGATCGGTGAAGCCGCCCGTGTCGGTGAACTGCTCGCGGATATGGCGTCCAGCATCGTTCATCAGCAGGCCATCGAGGATGTAAGGCGCTTCGCTTGCCGTTGCAGGAATCACCTGGGTTGCGAACGGCGCATATTGGTCGGAGACGTGGCTATAGGCTTTCAGGCCCGGGGTATTGCCATATTTCGCGTTGACCAGGTTCATGGCCTCACCTTGCTCTGTAGCGACGAAGAACTGTCCGTCGCTCGAAGCCGACGTGCCCATGCCCCAGAACCGGGCCATGGGTAACGCTGCCTGTGCCTCGACCACCATGGCCAGCGCCCGGTCATAGGCTTCGCCCTCGACATGCCACCGTCCAATGCGGATCAATTCCCAGAAGGTGTGGGTGTTTGTCGCATCCGCCATTTTGCGCAAGCCGAGGTTGATCCCTTCCGCCAAGATAACGTTCATTAGCCCGATCCGGTCAGCGCAGGGTGCTCCTGTGCGCAGATGGGTGAACGCTTCGGTGAAGCCGGTCGCCGCATCCACCTCCAGCAGGAGATCGGTGATGCGCGTGGGCGGGATCTGCTTGTAGAGATCGAGCACCAGATCTTCGGCGCCTGTCGGCGCGGCGGCTTCGAGTTTCTCGATATGCAGAACGCCGTTTTCAATCGACCCGCCCGGGATCGTGCCTGCGCGAGCGGCACGGCCAAGCTCGCGCAACCGCATGTCGAGGCGAGCTTGCCGGTCTGCCAGCCATTCCTCCGGCCGCAATGGCACAGCGAGACGACCGCCTTCCGCGATGGATTGTGCCGGAACGAGTGCGTGTTTCAGATCGCCATAGCGCCGGGACCTAGTAAGCCAGACATCTCCGGAGCGGAACGCATCGCGCAGATGGAACAGCACCGCGATCTCCCATAGGCGAGCGTCGCCAGCCCTCTGGGCCCGAAGGTGGCGATGCCATTTCGAGCTGGGCCGCAAGAAGCTGGTCATCGCGGCATCGTTCAAACCGGTACGAAGGGCCGTCACCGCTTCCAGAAGCGGCAGTGCAACGGGCGCAGCTCGCAGATCGAGCAGGCGCAACATGCGTGGAGCGTATCGGCGGAAGCGGTGATAACCGTCGAGCACATGATTGAGCGGATCGTCGGCCATGGTGGCGGTCAGCCTGGTTGCCATTGCAACAAGGGTTTTTAAACCGTCCCACCCTGACCCACTCGCGATGACATCGCCCAGCGGCTGGCCATCATCCTGTGCATCGACCAGGGCGCCCCCGATCTCGGCGAAGGATTTCAGGGTGTCACGCACCACCCCCGCTTCGTCTGCGACCTTTGCATGGCAAATACGCTCCGAAGCACGGTAGAGACGGCCGACGATCCGGTCGTGGGTTTCGACCACTGCGTCGGCCAACATCGCCTGCCATTCCGAGACGCAAACAGCCAAGATCGCAAGCCGCCTGTCCTCCGGGAGATCGCGCATGCCGTCGGCATAATACCGTTCACCCTGCCTGCGCAGACGAGTCACCCGATGGGCAGGAACGCCGGCAAGCAGATCCTCGGGGAGATCGATGCGTTGCAGATATTCGAGCCGGTCGAGCAGCCGGTTGGCCGACGAAGAGTTCGAGCCAGGCTCGAACTGGCGCAGCCACACAAAACGGGTCACCCGATCATCAGCCGTCTCCTCGAGCAATGCCAGCAACTGTTCTCGGATCGACATAGGCAGCCGACTGGCGATCCTCGTCTCGATGCGTCGCTCGGCATCGACGAGAGCCGCGGCACAAAGCCGCTCGATCGTGGATGTCGCGGGAAGGACAGTGCGGGTGCGTCGGCACTCGGCTACGAAGCGACGGGCGATATCCTCGTTCGACACCGCCATCTCGGCTTCTCGGAACAACCATTCCTTCAGCTCGCTCGCACCACGTCCGGAGAAGGTGCGGAAGCCGTAGAGCCCCCGTAACTCGGCAAGATGCTCGTGCCGTGTTTCCTCGCGGGCAGCATAGTCTACGAGATCGTCGGCACCCAGGCCAAGCTGCGCTCCGATAAATTCGATGACCTCTGCAGGGATCAGTTCGCCTGGAGCCAGCACCCGGCCGGGATAGCGCAGGACACACAATTGCAGGGCGAAGCCGAACCTGTTGTGAGCGCGCCGACGCAGCCTGATATGCCCAAGGTCTTCATCACTCAGCGTATAGTGCTTGAGCAAATCCGTCTGTGAAGTCGGCAAGCGCAACAGCGCGTCTTTCTGCCGATCGGTTAGAGTGACGCGACGCGGCATACATGTTCCTTTTTCAAAATCTGATAGCGTTCAAGACGCTTTGTTTATGAAGCTGGTTGAGATACATTTCCAGAGGTCAATGCAATCGTGGCCGAAGCGCCGCCTCAAACCAACGTTTGTGATACATGCTGATCGGATATGCCCGCGTCTCCAAAGCCGATGGCTCGCAGTCTCTCGACCTGCAGCACGACGCCTTGCGCGCCGCAGGTGTCGAACGGGACAATATCTATGATGATCTTGCTTCCGGCGGTCGTGATGATCGCCCTGGCTTGACTGCCTGCCTCAAGTCATTGCGTGACGGCGATGTGCTGGTGGTCTGGAAGCTCGATCGCCTCGGACGATCGCTTGCCCATCTGGTCAACACGGTGAAGGAGCTGTCAGACCGCAAGATCGGCCTGCGGGTTCTGACTGGAAAGGGCGCTCAGATCGACACCACGACTGCGTCCGGTCGCATGGTGTTCGGAATCTTCGGCACCTTGGCCGAGTTCGAGCGGGATCTGATCCGAGAGCGCACCATGGCGGGTCTCGCCTCCGCGAGAGCGCGCGGTCGCAAGGGCGGACGAAAATTCGCGCTCACCAAAGCTCAGGTGCGTCTCGCGCAAGCCGCCATGGCCCAGCGCGATACTTCAGTTTCCGATCTCTGCAAGGAACTCGGCATCGAGCGCGTCACTCTCTACCGATATGTCGGTCCCAAAGGCGAGCTCAGAGACCATGGAAAGCATGTTCTCGGACTTACGTAGTGGACTTGCCTCGGTTTCGTTCCGGTCTTTTTGAGAGCATTATTTGTTATCAAGGAGACCATATATGTCATTAAAGCATAGTGATGAATTTAAGCGTGATGCAGTTCGCATAGCACTCACTAGTGGCTTAACACGCCGTCAAGTTGCGTCAGATTTAAGTATTGGGCTTTCCACGCTTGGGAAATGGATCGCATCAATTTCCGATGAAACTAAAATTCCTACCCAAGACACTGATCTTCTGCGTGAGAATGAACGTTTACGCAAAGAGAACCGTATCCTTCGGGAGGAGAGGAGATATTAAAAAAGGCAGCAATATTTTTCGCAGTACAAAAGCTGTGAGATTTCAGTTTATTACGGATTACCGTGGCTCTCTCTCACGTTCACGCATATGTCGTTTGATGGGCGTAACAGATCGTGGTTTACGTGCATGGAAACGCCGTCCTCCATCACTGCGCCAGCGTCGTGATCTTATACTTCTAGCGCATATACGTGAGCAGCATCGGTTGTGTTTGGGGAGCTATGGTAGGCCGCGTATGACAGAAGAGTTGAAAGCGCTGGGCCTGCAGGTTGGGCAGCGTCGGGTTGGACGTTTGATGCGCCAGAATAACATTACAGTTGTTCGAACGCGTAAATTCAAACGGACAACGGATAGTCATCATACCTTCAACATTGCACCGAACCTATTAAAACAAGACTTTAGCGCAAGCGCACCCAACCAGAAATGGGCAGGCGATATCACTTATGTTTGGACCAGAGAAGGATGGGTCTATCTTGCTGTTATCCTTGACCTGTATTCCCGTCGCGTGATTGGCTGGGCAACAGGTGATCGATTAAAGCAGGATCTTGCATTAAGGGGCACTGAATATGGCGTTGGCTTTACGCAAACCACCACCGGGTTGTATTCAACACACAGACCGTGGGAGCCAATATTGCGCTCATGAATATCAAAAGCTACTGCTCAAACATCAATTGCTGCCGTCCATGAGCGGGAAAGGCAATTGTTTTGATAACTCCGCAGTAGAAAGCTTCTTTAAATCATTAAAGGCTGAGTTGATTTGGCGCAGACACTGGCAAACAAGGCGAGATATTGAGATTGCAATCTTCGAATATATAAATGGCTTTTATAATCCACGCCGAAGACATTCAACACTCGGCTGGAAATCGCCGGTGGCATTTGAGAAAAAAAGCCGCTTAAAATGAGAGATAGACCGGAACACAACCGGTGCAAGTCCATAGCAACTCGTTTCTTTTCGCAGGTTGAGCCACCTCCGCGCTTCATCAGAAAACTGAAGGAACCTCCATTGAATCGAACTAATATTTTTTTGGTGAATCGCATTCTGACTGGTTGCCTGTCAGAGGCGGAGAATCTGGTGATTTTGTTTTTCGACGTGGTGACGGGCATGCCTTCGCGAAAATCGCACCTGCTTCCCGCCGCGGTGAGCTCGCTGGAGAGCGTGACCGCCTCATTTGGCTCAAAGGTCGAGGTGTGGCTTGCCCCGAGGTGATCAACTGGCAGGAGGAACAGGAGGGTGCATGCTTGGTGATAACGGCAATTCCGGGAGTACCGGCGGCTGATCTGTCTGGAGCGGATTTGCTCAAAGCGTGGCCGTCAATGGGGCAGCAACTTGGCGCTGTTCACAGCCTATCGGTTGATCAATGTCCGTTTGAGCGCAGGCTGTCGCGAATGTTCGGACGCGCCGTTGATGTGGTGTCCCGCAATGCCGTCAATCCCGACTTCTTACCGGACGAGGACAAGAGTACGCCGCAGCTCGATCTTTTGGCTCGTGTCGAACGAGAGCTACCGGTGCGGCTCGACCAAGAGCGCACCGATATGGTTGTTTGCCATGGTGATCCCTGCATGCCGAACTTCATGGTGGACCCTAAAACTCTTCAATGCACGGGTCTGATCGACCTTGGGCGGCTCGGAACAGCAGATCGCTATGCCGATTTGGCACTCATGATTGCTAACGCCGAAGAGAACTGGGCAGCGCCAGATGAAGCAGAGCGCGCCTTCGCTGTCCTATTCAATGTATTGGGGATCGAAGCCCCCGACCGCGAACGCCTTGCCTTCTATCTGCGATTGGACCCTCTGACTTGGGGTTGATGTTCATGCCGCCTGTTTTTCCTGCTCATTGGCACGTTTCGCAACCTGTTCTCATTGCGGACACCTTTTCCAGCCTCGTTTGGAAAGTTTCATTGCCAGACGGGACTCCTGCAATCGTCAAGGGATTGAAACCTATAGAAGACATTGCTGATGAACTGCGCGGGGCCGACTATCTGGTATGGCGCAATGGGAGGGGAGCAGTCCGGTTGCTCGGTCGTGAGAACAATCTGATGTTGCTCGAATATGCCGGGGAGCGAATGCTCTCTCACATCGTTGCCGAGCACGGCGACTACCAGGCGACCGAAATTGCAGCGGAACTAATGGCGAAGCTGTATGCCGCATCTGAGGAACCCCTGCCTTCTGCCCTTCTCCCGATCCGGGATCGCTTTGCAGCTTTGTTTCAGCGGGCGCGCGATGATCAAAACGCAGGTTGTCAAACTGACTACGTCCACGCGGCGATTATAGCCGATCAAATGATGAGCAATGCCTCGGAACTGCGTGGGCTACATGGCGATCTGCATCATGAAAACATCATGTTCTCCAGTCGCGGCTGGCTGGTGATAGATCCCGTCGGTCTGGTCGGTGAAGTGGGCTTTGGCGCCGCCAATATGTTCTACGATCCGGCTGACAGAGACGACCTTTGTCTCGATCCTAGACGCATTGCACAGATGGCGGACGCATTCTCTCGTGCGCTGGACGTCGATCCGCGTCGCCTGCTCGACCAGGCGTACGCTTATGGGTGCCTTTCCGCAGCTTGGAACGCGGATGGAGAAGAGGAGCAACGCGATCTAGCTATCGCGGCCGCGATCAAGCAGGTGCGACAGACGTCATACTAGATATCAAGCGACTTCTCCTATCCCCTGGGAACACATCAATCTTACCGGAGAATATCGTTGGCCAAAGCCTTAGCGTAGGATTTCGCCCTCTCCCGCAAACGACCCCTTTCAAGCCGCGCCTTCTCGCGGAGGGCCTCGGCGAGGTCAGCACCCGCTGAGCGGGCCTGGCCTTCATGCTTGTGCTGGAATTCCAGGACAGAGGTTTCGAGCTCTCCCATGGCGCCCAGCACAACGGAGAGGAAATTGTCGCGGCCGTGCTGGTAGGACTCCAGCGGGCTCGCTGTGGTGGCGGTGGTCATGGGACTCCCAGGGTGTGCGTCGGGAAAAGCATTTACCGTAACAGTCTATCTTCTTACACCAAGCGAACAAAACCACAAGCGGCAGCAAAAGCCCCGCTGCTCGACTGCGCAGCGGGGCTTTTTAATCGGGCGTTTAGCGGCTCTCCCAGGCCTTCGCCACGGCGTCCTTGACGTTAGCCTTGATGGCAGCGGTCGCGGCAGCCGCCTTGATCTCAGCAGCCTTCTTCTCCTCTGCTGCCTTAGCTTCAGCAGCCTTCGCCTCGGCCGCAGCGGCTTCCGCAGCAGGAGCTTCGGAGGCAGCCTGTGCTTCAGCTGCGACCGCGGGGTCAACCTCGGCGCCCGTTGCGGCATCAACCCATCCACCCTGGGCATTCTGCTGTACTGCGGCCCCGGTGCTGGGGTTCACGTAGGTTCCCCCGCCTCCCCCGAAGGAGCAGTGTAGGACGGAGCGGTGTAAGAGGGGGCAGAGCCACCGCCACCGACCAACGGAGCACGGTAAACCGGCGCTGGAGCTGGAGCGGGAACGGGCGCCTGGTAGCCCGGTGCAGGTTTGGGGGCAGGTGCAGTGGCCGGAGCGGGCGCCTGGTAAACGGGAGGTGCGGGAGCCTGGTAAACCGGGGGCGCCGGTGGCTGGTAGCCGGGTGCGGAAGGTGCCGTGCCGGCCCCGCCTCCCCTGGGCCGCCGACATTCCCGCTGCCCGAGCCGTTACCGATTCCACCGCTGGAGTTCGGGGCGCAGGTTCCGCCCATGGCGCCACCGAGGTTTACCCAGTGCATTCCCGCCGGGCACCCTGCCGCCTGAACGGGCGCGGCGCCGAACAGCAGGGAGGCTCCCAGTGCCGAGGCCGCGAGCAGGCCGGTCATTGTGCGCTTCAAGTTATTCTCCATTTCTCAGAAATTACACGCCGGGTAGCAAAGCGTCAACAACTCGTCTCTCACTTGGATGCTTGTTCGATTGCACCATACGTGAAAGTCATCTGCATGGAACGGGTGCTGGCCGACACCGCTTGTGTGGCGACATTTTCCTTCCCTGAATAGATGCCCGTCGCGGCCGCACCCCAGGCCGTTACGTTTGACACTGCCGACACAGCCTCGTCCTTGATGACGGCAGGGCTTCCAGCCCCTGTCCTGAACCCATCGTTCCCTTCCCCGGTGCCCGGAAGGCGGCACTGCTGAGAATGCCGTCCATCCCACTGGAGAAGCCCGTGTACTTTACGTTGTTGTTCGTGACCTCCCCGATCTTCACTGCTGTAGCGTCCAAGGCGCCTCGGGCCCGGTGAAGTTGATTTGCTCCGGGTCGACCCCTCCTGACCGGAAATCTCCGCTCCAAGAAGTGCCGTCGGGACTTGTTCCAACCCAAGTCGTTCCTTCGGTGAAGCCGAACCCATTGCGCATGACCGCAGTGAGTGCCCTTGCGGAAGCGGTGTCATCGGGTCCAGTCAGCGACCGGACTTCGTTGTCCGGGTTGCGGTACATTGACCCCTCTGTCGTTGTGAGAACTCCGGCGTAGCCTCCCGCGCCGGCCATTGTCTGCTCAGGTGCCTTGAACGACGTGAGCCAGGACTGTCCGATGACCACCGTGCTTCCCTCCACGAAGACACGCCTCCCCTCGAACCCGTTGGCACTCTTGAGCCATTCGGCAATCTTCTGCGCAGCGTCGGTACTGGAAGCTTCGATATAGAACAAGCGCGACGGTCCGGTCATCGGGATGTCGTGCTTTTCGTGGTCCTGGCTGCGGGAGTATCCGATGGCCTTGATGTCACCACTGAAGGAGGAAGCGTTCAGTTCGGCCAGTCTTGTGTCTGCAGGGGCCATGGCGCCCACCTTGGCCCACCACGACTCCGAGTACGGAGCAAGGACGAGGGTGTCCGCGTCTGCGGGGGCCAGCGCCGGGATGGCGGTTGCCACCTGGGCGCCTTGACCGGGACCTCCCCAGAGAGGAGGAGGGCTGCGGTCAAGGCCGACAGGCCCAGGACCGCGGCGGCGGCCGCAGCGGTCCTGTAGTGGACCGGCTTGCGGCGGCTGTCTTTACGGAGGGGCTTCACTTGGTTCTCCACTGTGGTCGGTTGTTGTTGTTGACGGCCTGGCACGCCTGGCCGGGCACGTAGCCGTAGCACGGGTACGTGGGTTCGGTCAGCTGGTCCCAGGTGCCGTGGTATGGCCCGCAGCCACTGTCGAAGGTCGCGTAGGCGCTCAGCGTGAGCCTCAACCGGGCCGAAGGCGGGCCGCCGTTGGCCCCGGCGTTCTGGATGTCGAATCCGGAGGTCACACCGTAGTAGTAGGGGTGGCCGGCCCCGGCGTTGACGTTCGGGTTGCCGTCACTCGGTGTCAGCCACGTGCCGCTGGTGTTCGCGAAGTTGGCTGCCCCCTTATCCAGCTGCAGCCCCCAGATGGAAGTTCCGGCCCAGGCGCCATAGAGGGGCGCGTGGTTCAGGTCGATCATGCGAGCACCAACGTAGTGGTCCGGCCAGTCCCACCGCGCCGTTTGCTGGTTGCTCGGGGTGTTGTAGGAGCAAGTGATCTGGACGATGGCGTGGTGAGGCAGATCAGCCGGTGTGATCAGGTTGGCGGTTGTGCGGCTTCGGGTCAGCCCGTTCTTTCCCTTGGCGACCACGGTGTAGTTGTAGGTCGCCCCCGGGGCAGCCTTGCCGGACTGCGTGCCTGAACCGCCGCCGGAAAACACTTTGGGGTCATCGTCGGCGGCCATGGGCAATCCCAGCGAAGGATCGGACGTCACCGTGTCGTTGGCGACCGCCCTGCGGGTGGTCGTGATGGACACTGCTCCGGCCGAAGCGCCCCAACCGACGGTCGTCTGACCCGGCGTGCCAACGGATGAGCTTGAGCCGGCGACGTCTGTGCTGGTCAGGTTTGCCATGAAGCGCTCCCGGCCCTTGCCGGTGGAGTCCCCAGCCACTGGTTTACGCCGAAGTCACCTGGGTAGGTGTTGACCGTGGTGGTGGCCACGTCGCTGTACCCGCCATTGGTGACGGCCTCATTCTTGGCCCGGGCAGAGAAAGTCACTGTTTCGCCCTCGGGGTTGGATGAGGTTGTCCAGGTCAGCGGTGATCCGCTGCCGGCTGCTGGCTGGTCCAAGGTTGAGACTGGAGTGCCGTTCCGGGACAGCACGTACTTGCAGGTCGCGGAGGTGCAGAACTTGTTCGCGCGATCGTTGCCGCCGTCTGCGTCAGCGGTTGAAGCGAATGTCGCACCCGAGGTGCTCAGGTCCGGTGCCTTGGTGGTTTTCAGGACCGGGGTGGCCGGTCGCTGGGTGAGCCTGACCTTTGCCGAGAAATCGACGCTTACGCCTGTCGGGTTGACCGCCTTGACGTAGTAGTCGAACTGGGTGCCCTTGGCCGCGGGATCCGTCAGTGATGTCTTCGTCAAACCGCCGGTGCCTGCCTGGCAGTCGCCGGCAAGGCAGGTGACTGCGCTGGTCATGGGTGTGACGCGGGCCGGCAGGTAACCGGTAGCGGAGAGGGTCGGTGCCCAGACAACCTGGTTCGCGCCGTCGAGGTCCCTGGTCTGTCCAGCGGCAGCGGAGACTGTGCTGATTGAAGGGATCGGAGGGAACTGCAGCTGAGTCACCGGCCGAGGGGCAGGCTTGACGTTCGGCTGGCTGATGGCGGCACGAACGGCCGCCAGCGCGCCTCCGCGGTAGACCGCGGTGGACGTAACCACCCCAGTGGCAGGCTCCTGGTACGTAACCGTGGGCATCGTGCCTGTCGCCGCGGTTACTCCTGCCTCGGGGTTGGCGCTGGAGGCTTTGCCGCTGGCGGTACCGCGCGGACCGTCATTGACGGCAGCCACGTAGTAGGTCCAGGTCGTGCCGTAAGGGACGATGTCCCTGTACGTCAGCGGCGAGGACGCCGGAACTGTCCCAAGCTTGGTGACTGCCCCGGCGCTGCCACTGTTGTACCGCCAGATGTCATACTCGATAGCCGTCGGTGATGCGCTCCAGGTGATGACGTTGATGCCCTTGGTCAACCGGTCAGAACCCGTGCCGTACTGCGGGGTGACGTTTACGTTCTGCGGTGCCGCAGGGTGCGTGAGCGTCGTGATGTGGGCGGAGTCGGCCGACTGCCCCTGGCCTGCTCCGGCGTTGGCTTTGATGAACCATTCATACCTAGCTCCCCAGCCGCCTTCGTCCCAGGTGAAGGTCGTGGTTGCAGCGGGCAGACCGGCGGCAGCCGAGTTGAACGCGGTCGTGAGCGGGTTGCCGGAGACCGGATCAAGCTCGCGGTATTTCAGGTCGTAGCTGGAAGCGCCTGGAACGGCATCCCACTTGAGGGTGATCCGCGGCTTCTTGAGCCCAAGAGCGCCGTCGGTTCCGTCGGTCCATTCGTGTGCCTCATCGGCGGAGGGCAGGACGGTGGAGTTCTTGAAGGCTGGTGCGGCGATCTGAGGAGACCAGGGCTTCGGGGTGCAGGCGTTGGCGCCCAGGGTGCCGTCGGCGTTGCGGGGCTGGACCCGGTAGTTGATGACCTCGACCGGGCCCGGGGTGACGGTTGCGTCGGTGAAGGACTTCTGCGCGTCCGAGGCAGCAGCAGTCACTGTGCCTACCTGGGTGGCGTTGCGGAACACGGCGTAGGACGTGTAGCCGGGCAGTGTGGACCAGGTGATGACCGGCTTTCCGGCGGCGTTGGTGTCCACCCGCACGGCGGCGCAGGCAGCCGAGGGGGCTGCGGTGTCGGCCTTGCCGGAGACGCTGCGCGGCGCGGCGGAGGTCTTGTTCTCCACGACACCGGTCTTGCCCCCGTTGGAGGTAGTGCCGGCCTTGAGGTCGATGTTGACGAGCGCGATGTCGTACGTCTTCTTGCCGTCAGCGGGGTTGGTGCGGGCGTTCTCGGTCAGGGCCGCCTTGGGGGCCTTGACGTCGAGAATGGCCCCGTCCCTGTCGGTGTAGGTGAACAGGTCGCCATCCAGCTGCAGGTTCTCCACGGATACGCGGGTGTCCAGGTTGGCTGTGCCGGCTGCGGCCGTGGGCAGGCTGCTGCGGTCGTAGGCTGCCACTCCGGCGTCGCCTGACCAGACCTGCTGGTACAGCTTGCCGCTGTTGACGACCCAGCGGGTGATGACGGGGTTGTCGGCTTTGCCCGCCTCCACCTCGGTGGAAGCGGTCACGAGCTCGTTCGGTGCGGCGTACTTGATGGTGTCCGATGCCTGGATGTTCGCCACGGCGCGGTCCAGTGCCTCGGAGATGGCCGTGTTCTGCTCCTGGGTGGAGGCGTTGCCGGCCGCGGCGTTGTTCATGGTGGTGAAGTACAGGATCGGTCCGCCAACGATGATGGCGGCAAGCCCGACGCCGACGACGGCGTCGACGAGCCCGGCTCCCGCATCACGGCGGCGCTTCTTGTACCGGTCAATCAGAGTTTTCAAGGCCATACCTTTCCTGTGTGCGGCCAAATTGTTTTCCGTCGCACGAGTCATGCCGTCCGTCTAGGGCGACCGGGTTCCGGCGGGCTGCTGGTAGTTGGCGAGGTACCAGACGGTGTTGTCGAAGATGCTGTCCCCGGTCGGTCCGATCGGGCCTTTGCGGTCCGGATAGCTGGCGTCGGTGTTGTCGCCCTGGCGGAATTGCCCGGCGACCCGGACGGTCATGCATGCCAGGGAGCCGGAGAAGTTCAGGCTCTTGGTCAGCGACCTGAAGCCGCCCGGTGCCGCGGTGGTTGTGGTGCACAGGCCCTTGGGCGCGTAGGCGTAGACGTTGCGGACCACGAGGGAGCTGCTGGAGGCCTCCTCGGTCGGGAAGGTGACGTTGCCGTTGGTATAGATGTTCAGGCCGGTGCCGGTAGTGGCGCTGATGTTCTGCCGGATCGTGACACCGCCGGAGACGTAGGCGTTGAACGATCCGTTGCCCTGGATGACGGTCGGCACATCGAAGTCCATGGATGCGTAGCAGCCGACGTTGCCGCCGGCGGTCAGTACCCCGCCGTTATGGGATGCCTTCCAGTCTTCCGGCGTGGCGCCGCCGCAGGTGGCCATGTTGTCCGTGATGAAGTTGGGGTCAAGGGCCAGTCCGGCCGGGGCCCGGACGGCTCCCGGACGGAGAGGGACGTTGCTGCGGGTCCGTACTGGTAGAAGCTCGCCGCTACCTTCGAGGTCGTTCCCGTCGCCGCCTTGACGTCCAGGGTGCTGCCCAGCAGCCCGATCGAGCCGGTGATGAACGGATTGGCTGACCCGATGCCGTTCGTCGCCGTGACGGATTTGCCCATCAGGGTGTGGGTGAACGCTGTGGACGGTGCCACCTGGTACGTGATGGACTTGTCCGCCTCCACCTTGAAGCCGCCGACCCTGGCGCCCTGGGCAGTGGCCTGGACCTTGCGGGTCGCGCCACGGAATGTGCCGGTGGCGTGCAGAACCGCGGACTTGCCACCCGATCCCATAGTCACTGGTTCCGCGTACCAGGACCAGCTGCCGTCGTTGGAGGTACCCCCGGTCCGCGGTGCGGCCGAGGTGGGCAGGAGGGCCGGCTGGACCTCGTTGAGCTGGTACAGGGCATCCTGGATGGCCAGGTCTGCCAGCTGTCCGGACTGGACGAAGTCGGAGGTCTGCACGGAGCTCTTGATCGTCCGGTCGGTGGCGGAGATCAGCCAGTACACGGTGCCGGCCACCAGCACGAACAGCATGATGGTGGAGACCAGGATGAATCCCTTATCGCGGACGCCCCGCCGGCGTGCGTCTTCGAAACGGTCAAATATCCAGCCGCGCATCAGTGCAGCACCGCCCCGCCGCTGGAGGTCCATGTGATGTACCCGCTCTCAAAGTCCTGTCGTTGCATCCCGTTCCAGACGTACTCGCTGGAAATTGGGTAGCCGTATCTGCCGTTCTCGGCGCCTTGGGCTATCCATGCCTGGCCGATGGCACCCATCACAATGTGGGAACCGAGGTTGTACACCCAGTAGATGTAGCCGCCTTGGTAGTTCTGCTTCCTGCCGCCGTTTTTGATGGGGATTTCGTCCGTGGTCGGGTAGCCCAGCCAGCCCTTCTCGGCTCCATAGGCCAGCCAGCTGGCGCGAATCGAGCCGTTGGAGGCATGTGCACCTGTCGCGGCGGACCAAAGAATGGCACCGTTTTCGAAGTCCTGTGAGGCACCGCCGTTGGTTAGACCAGCTACACCATCGTTGGTCGGGTAACCCAGGAACCCGGTTTCGTAACCCAGAGAGGCCCATTCGTCCCGGATTGGCCCCGTCATGGACAGAGTGGCTCCTGTGTTCGGAGACCAAAGGATGCAGCCCAGTGCGTAGCAGCGGTACTTTCCGCCGTTGATCAGGCCGCTGACCTCTGCAGTGGTCGGGGTCCCCAGGATTTTCGGGCCGTTGACCGCGTCGTACTTCTTGTCGATGTCGGTCACAGCCGCCGGAGGCTTCTGGCCGAACTTCTTCGAGTAGTCACTGAAGTAGACAGCCATCGAGCCCCGGCTCAGCGCTGTGCCGGGCTGGAATTGGCCACCCGGGTAGCTCCGGATGACGTTGTTGGATGCTGCCCACGCCAGTTCGAGATAGTCCGAGTCCGTGGTGGCGACATCGGAGAACGGTGACGTCGCAGGCGCCGTGTAGGCCGGGCGGCCAGCCAGCCGGTAGAGCATGATGGCAAGGTCCTTGCGGGTGACCTGCGTGCCGGGGCTGAGCGTAGCGCCGTCCCAGGGCAGGATGCCCTTGGCGTCAAGGTAGGTGATCTCGGTGAAGTAGGTGTTCGACGTAGCCACGTCAGTGAACGGCGATTTAGACGGGTCGGACCAGGCCGGGGACCCGATCAGCCGGTACACGTAGGCGGACATGGCGTCCCGCCCGGTGGTGTTCGTCGGCCGGTAGGTATAGTCCCCGTTGACCTCGACCCAGCCGCTGTGGATTCCCGCCGTGTGCATCCAGTACATCTCGTCGTAGAAGGGGTCTGTGAGGGGCACGTCGGCGTAGAAGGACGTCGGCACAGGCACCGGTGTGGGCGTCGGTGTAGGGGTGGGTGTCGGCGTGGGAGTCGGTGTTGGCGGCGCTGTGGGGGCGACCTCGACTGAGCCGCGGATGCCGTCCGGGACGGACTCGCCGATGCCGGGGGTGATAAGGATCTGCTGCGGCTTCTTATGGGTTGTGGAGGGGTCCCCTGCCACGTCCTGCCAGGAAACTTCGACCATGACCAGTTTGGTCCCGTAATCGGAAACGCCGGTGGGCTTCTTTTGCCAGCCGACGGCGGTCTTGACGGTGACGGGCAGTCCGCGGACCACGACGGGGTCAGCGGTGGAGGCCAGGACTCCGCCGGTGACGGCAGGGACGCCGGAGGGAAGTGTCACGGCGGGGGCGGCGTTGGTGCCGAGCTTGTCCCAGGTGGTGGCCTTGGCCTTTTCCAACGCGTCCTGGGCTGCCTGCACAGCGATTGTCTCGTTCACAGCGGTGCGCTGGGTGACCGTGGCCTGGCTGGTGACGCTGGTGTAGCCGAGGGTGAGCACGGAAATGATTCCGAGGCTGACGACGCCTTCAAGGATGATGGAGCCCTTGTCCTGCTTCAGGAACCGTTCCAGGAGGCGCCGTGCCGGGGCGTGGGCGCTCAAACTGTCATCTCCGCGAAGTCAACGGGACGGGGAGCGGGAAGGTTTGCGTCGGTGGATTCGAAAGCCTCAATGTCGCCCCATGTGGTGGCTGCACGGTCGTGCACCCACCGGCGTGAGGGAAGTGTCTTCAGCAGGGCTGACCCCATGCCGGCGACGGCCTCGGGCAATGCGCTGTCCGTGGAGGGTTCGTACGCCGACATGGGGACCTTTCCGCTGGAACTGGAGCTGTGTTGGGGTGAGGCAGGACTTCGCCTGCCGGAAGCGTCCGAAGCCAAGGAAGGCCCCGGCCGCTTCCGTTTAGGTGCCGCTACGGGCAGGCCGTCGCACCCTTCGGGGTTACCTGCAGGCCGGCAGCTGCACCCTGGCTGGTGTACTTCACGCAGTAGTTGGTTACCGCGGTGTTGGTCCCGGAGATGGTGTAGCCAAAGCCGGTGGCATCGACAGCGCCGGTGAGGGTCGTCTCCGGGCTCTTGTTGGCGGAAGCGACCGAGGCGGTCACGTTCGCGGCAACGTACTTTGCCTTGCCGGTCAGGGAGTAGTCTGAGTCAACGGTCAGGGCAGCGTTGGAAACCTCTGCGGAGAGGTTCTGCACCGCCGCGCGTTCGAAGTACTTGGAGAACTGCGGAAGGATCGCCAGTGCCAGGATGGCGATGATGGCCATGCCGGCCATTATTTCGATCAGCGAGAAACCGGCATCACGGCGCTTGCGCTTGGGCGGTTCCTTGCTGGCGATCCGGGCGCGGGCCTCCTGCGGATCCAGGACGAGTGCGATGTTGCTCAAGGTGGAGCCTTTCTCAAGTCGGGGGCCGGAGGGCTTGCCCGGGTGGCGAGGGGTGTCTGCATAGTGCCTACACACAGGAACATGCGTAGATATTTGAGGCGTCCCCGCAGGAGCTGCCCGGACCCGCTAGGAGCAGGTAGGGTTGGCCGCTTTTGAGTCGACTTTCAAACCGGCGGTCGCGCCCTGGCTCACGTACTTGACGCAGTAGTTCGTCACCGCGGTGTTGGTGCCCTTGATGGTGTAGCCGAAGCCGGTGGCATCGACGGTGCCAGTGAGGGCAGACTCCGGGCTCTTGTTGACGGAAGCGACCGAGGCAGTCACGTTGGCCGCAACGTACTTGGCTTTGCCGGTCAGGGAGTAATCGGATTCGACCGTGAGGGCTGCGTTTGAAACTTCGGCGGAGAGGTTCTGCACCGCCGCGCGTTCGAAGTACTTGGCGAACTGCGGCAGAATCGCCAGCGCCAGGATGGCGATGATGGCCATGCCGGCCATGATTTCGATCAGGGAGAAGCCCGCGTCGCGGCGCTTCCGTCCGCTGGTGCGGTCTGCCGGTGTGTTCCGGGTGCGTGCCTCATGAGGGTCCAGGAGTCGGGCGAAATTCCCCAAAGTAGTGCCTTTCTCGAAACCGGGCTTCGTCACGGGCGCCCGGATGTCTTCTCGGGCTGAAATACCCGTCACCAGGAAACATGCGTAGATACCGCGCGACGGGTCACCGGAGGTCCGCGCCGTTCGGGCCCTGCCTTCTAGTAGGGAGCGATGACGTCTCCGAGGCTGAAGTACGGGAGGTAGATGGCAAGGGCGATGATCAGCACCATGCCGGCGATCCCGATAAGGAAGATCGGTTGGACGTAGGCTTCCATGTTGTTGGTCGTGTGGTCGACGTCGCGTTCGTACAGCTTGCCGACGGCCCGCAGGGACTTGGCGGTCTCGCCGGTGTCCTCGCCCAAGGCCAGGAACTTGAGCAGCATCTTCGGGAACAGCGGCTCCTGGCGAAGTGGCTCCATGATGGACTGGCCCTTGAGCTTGCCGTCGCGTGCCTTCAGCACGGCCTGCTCCATGACGATGTTGCCGACCGAGCCGGCGGTGATGGCCAGGGCATCGGTGATGTGGACGTTGTTCTCGGCCAGGGATGCCATGATGCGGCAGAACTTGGTCAGTGCAATGTCCCGGAACAGCTTGCCGAAGACAGGCAGCTTGAGCTTGAACGGATCCACGAACCCGCGCACCTTGGCGTCCTTGGAGTTGCGTCGGTACCAGATGGTGCCGATGACGCCCAGGACCGCCAGCAGCGGAACCGCCCATGCCATTTGGGCAGAGACAGCCATGACCGCCTGGGTCAGAAACGGCAGTGAAGCCTTGCCGTGGCTCAGGTCCTTGTACATGGCGCCAAACTTGGGCACGACGTACATCATCAGGAACACGAAGATCGCCGAGCTGAGGGCCAGGACGACCATCGGATAGGTCAGTGCTTTTTTGACCTTGGCGCGCTGTTCGTCTTCGCTCTCCAGGTCATTGGCGACCTGGTTGGCAGCTTGGGCCACGAAGCCACCCTTGTCGCCGGCAGCTAAGGTCTTGGTCATCAGTTCCGGGAAAATGTATGGGTGCTTGGCCATCGCCTCATGCATCTTGACGCCCTCGGAGCTCATGTCCTTGAGCACCTGGGTCAAGCCGTGGGCCAGAACGACGTCGCCGATCTCCCCGTCATCGAGGATTTCGGTGATGGCGGCCCGTTCGTCGTAACCGACCTCGAGGTACATCGCCAGCTGCCGGCTGGCGGCGACCATGGCGCGCGCCTTGGGCCGTGATTTCTTCCCGACCACTGCTGTTCCAGTCTGTCGGACCGAAAGAATGGACGTGTAGTCGGGGTTCGCCGCGAGCTTGGCGATTGCCGCTTCGCGCGTGGTGGCGACGGCGGTGCCGGACTTTGGCTTGCCGTCGGCGCCCTCGGCCCGGAACGCGAACGTCTGGTTCTTCTTGGCTGGTGCTACCGCGGTGGTCGTCAAGGTGGCTCCTGAGGTGGTCGTTCCCCGCGGCCTCGGGCCACGGGCGGTCATCTACCTGCAAACATGCGTAGACGCCGCGGGCAGAGGCCTGCCGGGCACCGGGGGCAGCCGCACCTACGGAGCGAGGGCGCCGGCCAGGGTGCCGCCCAGAAGGGCTGCCAGGACACAGACGGCAACGGCTGCCGGGGCGTTTCGGCGCGCTGCACGGCCGGCTTTGCGCAGGGCACGTCGGACGGAAACGATCATGGGAGAAGTCCTCTTCATATCAGGGAACATGCGTTGATTTTGGGCCGACGGGCGTGGAGGCCGGGCGGGCCTGCCGCACACATAAAGAGCACGAAACCACCACGAAAACCGCCGCCTCAGGACCGGTGTCAGCGGTGAAAGAGACGGCGGATTCCGCACACATTATGGAGGTGAGAAACGGCATGGAAAATCAGCAGATACACCCCGGATCGGGTAGTGGAAAAGCCGATGCCGCACACATTAGAAGTGTGACGGAGACCGGAAAAGGAGACGCTGTGGACTACTTGGCAGACTCGCTCGGAGCAGGGCTCGGAGAGGCCGAAGCGGAAGCCGGGAACGTGATTACCCAGGCGCCGTCACGGAACACCAGATCGTTCACCGAGTCAGCCAAAGCATCGCTGTTGGCAACCTTGGCGCCGCCGGCCTTGACCGTCACAGCATCCACCGGAACCGTAGCCTTCTGACCGTCAACGACAACCTTCGACTCATCAACGTCCACGGAGACGGCAGCCTTCGGGTCGGCCATCTTCACCAGCACGAAATCGGACACAGTGTTCTGCACCGTCTCGGTAGGGGTGTCCTTGTCCAGGAACTTCACGGCAGGGGCAAACGTCTCCGCGGTGGCCTTGTCGGCAACAGCCTTGGCGACCTCATCGGAGGTGCCGGCGGCGACGAAGCCCTTGATGGCCTCGGCTGCCTTTGCGCCGGTGAGCTGGGTCGAATCAACGCTCGGGCTCGGTGCCGCGGCCGGGGTGTTCGTGGAGCAGGCCGATGCGCCGAACGCGATGGCAGCGGTCAGTGTCAGTACCCCGAAACCCTTGGTGATGCTGTTCATGGTCAAATCCTTCATCGTCAATAGCGAATAACTCTTAATCGACAAGCTACGTGAGAGATTTGACGGAACGCAAGTTGACGTGTAACCAGTTTTGAAGCCGGGCCCGAACATTATTCGGGACCCGGCTTCGTTTATTTGGCCACGGAGGAGGTTTCCGGCTGGGATCCGTCACTCGAGCCAGCGGCCTGCGGTTCGACCAGCGGGGCCGCCAGGAACGTTTCCCCGTTGAGGGTGACGTGGTAGCTGTTTTCGAGCTTTTCGATCTGCAGCTCGTGCACCAGCAGCGGCCGCTTCAGGTTTTCAACCTTGACGATGAACGCCTGGACCGCTTCGAGGGAGCCTTCCCCGTCAATCTTCAGCGACACGCTGCCCAGCTGGGCGGTCGCGGAATCCACCACGGCCTCGGTCGCCGTCGGCACCGGCGCGGGGCCGGGCAGATCCGTTTCCGCCTGCTTCGCCTGGTTGGCCGCCGGCGTGGCCGGGGTGGCAGGGGCTGCCTTGGTTTCAGCGGCCTTCGGCGCCGGAACGCTCGGGCTCAGCGTCTTCAGAGTGACACCGGTGGAACCTGCGGCGTCGTTGATCGCATCGATCATCTCCTGCTGCCGGGCGGCCGAGGGAAACGACTTGGAGAACTCACTGATCTGCGCCTTGAGCGGGTCAAGGTTCTCGGCGACCCCCTTGAGCTTGTCCACCTTCGCGGTCAGGGCAACATTGTTGGCGTGCGCGGTAGCGGCCTGGGAGACCAGCTTCGTGGACTCCGCCATCTTGGGGACGAAGAACATCATGTAGGCGATCACGATCAGGAAAGCCGATACGACTCCCGCCACGATGTAAGGACCGATGTTTTTGGAGGTGGCGCCGTTCACTTGGATTCTCCCTGCACGGCCACGGCCGGTGTCGTTGTGTCGGTTGCCGAATCGAGGGAGGACATCTCCTCCGGCGACGGCTTGAACTTGTCGCCCTTCCCGGACAGCGCCTGCCCGGTGTGGCCGACGGTGAGCTTGAACTCAACACCGGCGCCCTCGGACGTCGACTCGGTCAGGTACGGCTCCGTGAGCATCGTCTTGTCCTGGTTCAGGGCAGCCACCAGCTGGGACACCGCCGCGACGCTTGGCGCTTTACCGGCTACATCCAGGCAGCCCAGGGACGAGGACGTGGCAAACGGGCTGGACGACATGCACTGAGTTCCCGGTGCGACAGTCTTGACTGAAGTGAAGACGGCTCCAACGGTGTTGGCCCGCTGGATGGCCTGAACGACCTTGGAGTAGGACACGTCATCCCGGAGTACGTCCGAAGCAGCTGCCTTCCGTTCAACGAAGCCGTTCGCGTAGTCCTGGACGTCACGGTGCTGGGCGAGGTAGTCGCTGGCCGCTGTCGTGATCGCAGATTCCTTGTTCACCTCGTTCTGCGCCCCGGCGACCCCGGCGAGGACGACAAGGTAGCCGGCGGCGGTGAGACCCAACATTCCAAGGCCCATGAACAAAGACTGGCGGACCGCTTTCCGGCGCGCCTTCAGCCCCCTTGCCTTGACCGGCAGCAGGACCAGGGACGGTTTGACGGCGGAGGACCATACCGGCGCCGGCGGCGTCTTGACGACCGCAGCCTTCGGAGTCTTGGGTGGTTTCGGTTCGCGCGGGGCCTTGGGCCGGGGTTCCGGCTTTGGCTTCCGTGCTTTGCCCGGCTTCGGTTCGGTGGTGATTGTGGCCATCAGGCTGTTGCTCCCATCGCCAGGCCGACAGCGGCCATGTAGTCAGTGCTGAGGATCGGACCGAGGTGGTGCCGTTCCGGTTCGCCGGCAATGTCGATCGCATAGCGCCCGGTCATGGTCCGCCATCCGGTTGCTTCCTGCAGGGTCGCAGGCAGGTTGTGCACCAGCGAGCCCCCGCCGATCAGGGTCAGCCCGGCCGGTGGGATGGCCAGCTCCGGACGGCTTCGCTGGTAGGTGTCGACCGCACCCTGAATGGTGGAGGTGAGCTTGAACGCATACTGGTCCATGGCCTGCTGGACCCGGTAGTCGCGGTTGAAGGAGACCTTCTCCTTCACGATCCGGTCGTGCGCGTCGTCCTGCAATGCGGCAGCGATGAGCTTGTCCAGGTCGCCACCGGCAGCTCCGCGGTGCAGGGTCAGCGCATACGGCTTGCCGCCTTCATGGATCATCACCGACGTTACGTCGTGGCCGATGTCGACGAGAACATCGAGCATGCCAGGAGCGCGGCTGGCCACCCAACTTGCCCGCAGTGACGCCATCCCGGCCAGGTCGGCGCCGGCTGCGTTGAGTCCGGCTTTTTGCAGGATCTCAAGCTGCGTTTCGACCAGCTTCTGGCCAACGCCGATGAGGAGGGCGTCGATTTTGCGGGCCTCGTTCGCGTCTGTGAACTCGTCAAAGACGACAGCGTCGATGATGACCTCGGCGGGAGCTCCGGTGAGCAGCGACTCGTCGGCGATGATGTCGAAACCGACAGCGGTCTGATAGTTCTTGGGCTCGTGCCACGGGGTGACGGCCCTGTTCACGTAGACGTCCGCCGCCGAGTTGATGCCCATGACGGCATCCTTGGACGTGAACTTGTTGGCTGCCAGGAACTCCTTCAGCTCGGAGGCGACCAGCTCCACGTTCTCGGGCTTGACGCCGCCGGCGCTGATGACGCCGGGATCCAGCGGCATGTACGCCTGCTTGACCACCGTGACGGCACCCTTCTCGATGCTCACTTCGGCGAATTTCAGGCCGGTGGACCCGAAGTCGATGCCAATGACTTTTTCGGTCAACGCAGATCTCCTGCTTCCTTGTCGAAATCGTTCAGGACTCTTCACCCGGGAACATGCGTAGACACAGTCAGGACGGCCATTGCGCCCCGGTCTACGCATGTTTTGCAGTGACACCTCAACCAGTCAGGAACGCCACCCGATCATGAGCACCCTTGCCACCAGCAGGCTTGAAATGCACTTTTTGCAGCAGGAGATCCTGACTGCCGAGGAGTTTGCCGCCGCCGAAAAACAGGCTGTCGCACAAGGCCAGAATGTGCTGGCCTTCCTCAAGGCCCAGGGCAGGATCAGTCACCGGCAGACCTGCGAGGCCTTCGCGTTCCTGAAGGGCTGGACGTACATGCCGCTCGGGGACGACACCATGATCCCTGAGGACATCATTGGCCTGATCGAGTTCCAGCTGGCCCGCCGGCTCAACGTTGTCCCGGTCGCGTTGGATGGCGACGACCTGACCGTGGCCTGCGTCAACCCGTTCGATGTCAATGTCACCAAGCAGCTGCAGTCCAAGACCGGCAAGAACATCACTGCCGTGTACTCCTCCACCAACGAACTCACCCGTGCTGTGGGGCGGTTCTACTCGACGTCCATCGAGGCGCAGCAGATCGGCAAGCTCGCCGCCAAGGACGTCAGCACCGAGGCCGCCAAATCTACCCGGCCACTGCTCGTCGTCGCCGGGGACGAAGGCAACATCGTCAACACACTGGACGCCATCATCGAGGGTGCCCTCGAAGCCGGCGCCTCCGACATCCATCTGGAGCCGGCGTCCACTCACCTGACCGTCCGCTACAGCGTCGACGGAAAGCTCCGCAACGAGCCCGACCAGCCCAAAGAGCTCGCGCCCCGGCTTGCCGGTCTGATCAAAACCCGGGCCCGGCTCAGTTCCAGCGAACTCGTCAACCAGGACGGGGCGATCAGCCACGAATACAACGGCAAGTCCTATGACATCCGCGTTGCGGTCCTGCCTGCGGTGTGGGGCGAATCGATCACGCTGCGCATGGGCGCCTCGGAGGCCTGGACGCTGGACCGGATCGGGTTCTCCGACGACACAGGCGCCCGATGGCGGCGCTCCATCAATCAGCCCAACGGCATCTGCCTGGCCGTGGGCCCAATGGGCTCGGGCAAGACCTCGCTGCACTACGCCTCCCTGGACGCGCTCATGGGCCAAGGACGGAAAATCGTCTCTCTGGAAAACCCCGTCGAAATGAAGCTCCCGTCGGGCATGACGCAGGTCCCCATCAACGAAGGCCAAGGTCTGACCTGGGACGGCGGCATGGAGACCGTGCTCCGGTCCGCTGCTTCGGTGCTGTTCGTGGGTGAAATCAACAAAGACGCCATCGCCCACACCGCAGTGACGGCCGCCAATACCGGGCACATGGTCCTTTCCACTCTGCACACCAACGACGCCCCCGGTGCTGTGCTGCGTCTGCGGGAGATGGGTCTGCGTCCCTCCGTGCTGGCCGACACAATGCGTGCCGTCTGCGCCCAGCGGCTGCCGCGGCGGCTCTGCAAATGCAAAGTGGTCACCCCGCCCAGCCGCGACATGATCCTGGACTTCAAGCTCACCGACGAGGATCTGCGCGCCGTGGATCCGGAAACCGGCGCCTCCATCTGGTACGGGCCCGGCGGCTGCGCGGAATGCGGAGGCACCGGGTACAAAGGCCGCCTCCCCATCCATGAGCTGATGACCTTCCCGCGCCACATCCGGGACCTCATCACCGAAGACGTCCCCAACCGGGTCCTCGCTGACGCCGCGCGGGAGAACGGCATGCTCACCCTCCAGGATGACGGCCTGCTCAAGGTCCGCGCAGGCCTGACCAGTCTCGACGAAGTCCGCAGCCACATCCTGATCGATTAGGAAGGAAAGCCATGACAGCTACCGCCGTCGCCCCCACCCAGCCAACCCCCACCCCAGAGGCGAAGCCCGCGAATGCCGTGGACTACCTGCTGTACCGGACCCTGGACATGAAAGGATCCGACCTCCACCTTGTTGTCGGCAGCACCCCCTGGGCTTCCGTGTACGGGAAAACCGTCCCCCTGCAGGGAATCGCGCGCGAACTCGACGCAGCGTCACTGCGCACGATTCTGCGCCAGATGGTCAGCGAGGAGGAATGGGCACAGTTCTGGGCCAAGAAGCGCCTCGACTTCTCGTACTCCACCGAGCGCGCCAACTTTCGTGGCCACTTCGCCGTCGCCGGCGGGGAGCCGATGGCGGTCTTCCGGACCATTCCTTCGGTTGTCCCCGACTTCGACAGCCTCGGCCTGCCCGAAATCATCCGGTCCTTCATCGACGCCGAAGCCGGGCTCTACCTGTTCATCGGTGTGACCGGGTCCGGAAAGTCCAGTTCGCTTGCAGCCCTGATCAAACTGGCCAAGGAGAAGTACGCCAAGAAGATCACCACGATCGAAGCCCCCATCGAATTCCGTCACTCGAACGGCAGGTCCCTGGTCGTCCAGCGCGAGGTCGGCAGGGACGTGGACTCCTTCGCCCTCGGCGTCGAAGACGCGCTGCGTGAAAACCCGGACATCATCCTGGTCGGCGAAATGCGTGACCCGGAGACCATGACGGCGGCGCTGTCCGCAACAAGCTCCGGACACCTGGTCTTCTCCACCCTGCACGCCGGCTCCACCGCTGACGCCCCGGCCCGCATCCTGGAGGCCATGCCGCCTGACCGGATCGCTGACACCCGTGCGCAGCTGGCCCGGTCGCTGAAAGGCGTCGTCTACCAGAAGCTGCTCCCCCGCAAAGGCGGCGAGGGCCGCGTCGTCGCCACCGAGGTGCTGATGATGAACACTGCCATCTCGAACATGATCAAGAACAACAACACCGAAGGCATCGCCGGGCAGTTGCTGGCCAAGGACTCCGGCTCCATCCCTTTCGAGGTCTCCCTGGTGAACCTGGTCCTGGACGGCATCATCAACGAGAGCACCGCGATTGATGCCGAGCTGACGGACGGTTCGTACTTCCGCCAGAAGGCCGCCGGCCGCCGCAGCTGACAGGAAAGCCCCGTCCCTTTCACCGGGACGGGGCTTCCACCAGGTCCTAGGACAGGAAGGAGATCGATTCCCAGTGGATGGGCTTATCAGTGAGGTTGGCCTCGTCGTAAGCCTGCCGTGCCTGCCGCCGGGCCACAGCGATGTCCTGCCCCGGGACGTGGCGAGCGATGGCGTCTTCGGCGAGGAGCATGCCGGTCCGCAGGGCCGCCAGCCCGGTGTCGCCGACGGCTGCGGCTTCAGCCCCGTAGTGCGCGGCCAGGGTCGCCTTGTCGGCGGCCGCGGCGCTGCGGGCCGCCGCCTGCTGCTCCCCCGCGGTGTACAGCCGGTCAGCCAGGGCCGCGAGCCGTTCCGCCCGCGAGGCTTCGGCGGCGGTGAAGGCCTCAAGATCCCGGCCGGCAAGCCAGGATTGGGCGAAGACTCCCGCCCCGGCCGGATCCAGGGCCGCGTCGGCCAGGTTGATGGCTGGCAGCGCCGCACCTACGGCGCCGGAGATGCCCCAGCTGTCCAGGCCTTTGAGGAGCTGGCCCCGGAATGCCGCAGCGACAGCCGGCAGGCTGTTTTCGGGAAGGTCCAAGGACCGGAGGGGGCTGATGTCCAGCAAAGCCCTCGGGGTCTTCTCCATTTCGGCGGTGATGACCAGCGCGTCAGCGGCAAGCTGGGCGTTCAGGGCATCCCACCCGAGGCCGTCGGCAGCCTTTTGGCAGGCAATTCTGTACAGGGTCTCCGCGGTGGCATTGCCCATAGTTGCTGCAGCTCATTTCCTGCCGGATTGTGCTCCGGCGATCATCCGGCCGGCCCAGACACCGACCCATTTAGTGTAACAGTTGAGAGATTTACCACCAACGCAACGTTGCCACCCAATGCCGTTCCGGAGCCCTCCGGCACGACCCGTTCCGAGGAGCTCCATTGACCGCTCAGACCACACCCGCCGGCACCCCAATTCCCGAGGCCGCGGGGGCCGGAAGTGCTGACGTCGAGATCATCGCCGACGTCGACGAACCCTGGCTGCCCTCGATCATGACCGTCGAAACAGGACTGCCCACCGCAGCCATTGCCCTCGGTACCGGCGCCCTGGGGATCTGGGTCAATTCAGGCCGGGGTCCGCTGGTGGCCGGGATGATCGGCCTCCTTTCGGTTGCCCTCATCTTCCTGGCGGTCATCGACTGGAAAACCCACCGGCTGCCCAACAGCATCGTGCTGCCCATGTACCCCGTCTTTGGCGCGGCGATCGCCGCAGGAGTCGCCACGGGGGCTATCAGCGGCACGGCAGCACTGACAGCAGCCATCTCGATGGCCGCCGCGTACGTCATTCTGTGGCTGGTCGCCTTCTTTACTGGCGGACTGGGCTGGGGCGACGTCAAACTGGGCGGCGTGCTGGCCCTGGTCTGTGGGCTGGAATCAGGCTACGCGGCCGCGTTGGGCGCCCTGATCCTCCCGATGATCCTGGGCGGCCTGGTCGCCCTGCCCCTGCTGTTCGCGGGATGGCGCAAACACGAGTTCGCCTTTGGTCCGTACATGGTGATCGGCGCCCTGCTGATCCTGTTGCTGCCGGACGTACTCGTCCCCATCAGCCGCGGCTCCCTGTTCCACTGACCTGTTCCGGGAATCTGAAAAGGCCCCGCCAGGAATATCGTCCCGGCGGGGCCTTTTCAGGTGAAGAGGGGGCTAGCCCTTGTGGACAGGCGTGACACCGGTCTGCACGGGAGCGAAATCAACGACACCGGTCAGGGACAGTGCCGCGAAAACGATCACGACGCCCAGGATGACGCCGAGGACGATGCGGCTCTTGGTGGATGTGTTGGCCCATTCACTGCGAAGGCGATCCATGGTTTCTCCATTTGTTCGGAGGTCCGGCGGTTTACCGGGCCTGATATTCGGTGTGCAAAGCGGGAACTGCAGTCGGCAGGAACCGATCCGGTACATGCCTCTAACCGGAAACATGCGTAGACATCCGCGGGTCAGGTGCCGCCGTTCGGCTGCAGCATTTCCCCGTCGCAGACCACGGTCCGTGGAAGGGTCACCGTGCACTCGACGCTTTTGCCGTTCACGATGGCGGCAAACGGCACGCCGTCCTTGATGCCCTGCTCAGCGATCGCCGACTGGACGCCGTATTCCTTGGACAGAGTCACCCAGACGGCCATGCTGTAGTTCCGGTCATGGGTGGCGAGGATGTTCACCAGCAGCGCCGATGTAACGATCCCCAGCAGCGCCGCCGCGGTGGCGGTCACCAGGGTCCGGCGCCACGCCTTTGTCCCCCGGTCGGCACGGGCGGTTCCCCGACCGGCCAGGAAGGCGGCATAGAAAAAGACACCAGCCGCGGCCACCAGGATGGCCACGATCGGAAAGACCGGGACGGGTGCCGGGATCATGCCGGTCCCCCGAAGAATTCCTGCTTCATGTCTGGCTCTATGCGGCCCGGACGCCGGCGGCCGGTTTCAGTCCCTCCGGAGTCTCTCACGTAGCGTTGATCCCATGGCATCCACCACTTCAGAAGGCACCCCCGCCCACGACCCTGTCTTCGAGCAGGCTCTGCTGTCCGTCGAGCTGGAGCTGATGCGTACCCCCTCCCTGGCCAAGCTGAACGGTGCCCGCCGACGCGAGATTTCCCGCGGCATCCTTGCCTCGCTGAGCGCCCTCGGTGTCCTCACCGGCATCAGCGCCCTGGAGAACCAGCCGCAGCTGCGCGCCGCCTGAGTGCACTGCCCGGCCACCTCGGCTTGGCGCTAAAAACCCCGTGGCATACAGTAAGTGGGTACTTTCAGCAGATACGGGCAGGGGCCATCGTGGCAAAACCGAAGGACCACATCCCGATGCCGGCGGCGCAGGCGAAGGCCCTGAAGGCCGCCTACACCGCATTCCGACAGGCCCTGGACCCGCAGGACCCGTGGGCCAACGGCCGCCTGGCCACGGTCGTCCGCGCCGCCGACGCCAGCGGCTGGTCACGTCGCACCACCGCAGCCGCCCTGGGGTTGTCCCGGGCCCGCGCGGACAAAATTGGTGCTTTTCCGGCCGCCGCCTCATACCGGATGCCCAAGTTTGAGCTGGGCGCCGTCTTCCCCGCATCCGCGGTCACCGCCTTCCGCAGGTTCGAGGACGAGGTGAGCATGCGCCGGATCCGCACCGAGCGGGCCCTCATTGCCACCATCCGGTCCGCCCACCACGTCGCCGGCTGGCCGTACACGGCACTGGCACCCCTGGTTGGCGCCAGTGCAGAACGCCTCCGCCAGATCGCAGAGATCGACCTGGATGTCAGCTCCGAGCCCGCCATCGCGTTTGCACCGTTCACCCGCGTGCTCAAGGAACGCAAGGAGCAGACGCCCCGGGCGACCCGGCCACTGACCGACGGTGAAGCGGAGCGGCTGGCCCGGCTCGCGGCGAAGGCCCGGAAAGCCACCAAGCATGTCGGCAAACGGCTGGGGCCCCACCCTGAACCGGAGCAGCTCAGGGAGCTGGAGTCCTCCCTGGAGGACCGGCTCGCCTCCGAGGAGCTCAGCGCACTGCTCATCAGCCTCAAAGAAGACAACGTCTCGTGGCTGGACCTGGATTCGGCCTGCGGCTACCGGCCTGGAAGCGCCCGCGCCCGGGCACTGCGTCACGGGTACGCCCGGACTCCCCCAAGCATGGCCCCGTACACGCCGACACCGGTGCCGGGCTGGCCCGCACTGATCCCTGTCTCTCAGTTGACAGATTCCGCCAGCGTGTAACGTGTCCTTCACCATGCCGTCCAGTGAAAGGTGTCAGCCATGGTTACCCCGCACACGGCGGCCGATCCCTGGGCGCAGCTGGCGGAACTACGGATCAAGGCCCACAACAGCGACGCCGACAGGGTCCTCTTCGCTACAGCCCTGCGCGACTTCCATAAGGCCGGCTGGACCTACCGCCAGTTAGGGAAGGCCAACGACGTCTCCCATGAGTACATCCGGCTAGCGATCCTGGACCTTCCCGACGACGCGCCGTCGTCCGCCGGTATCGAGGTCCCGGTCCGGCCGAAGCGCCTGGACGTCATTCCGTTGCGCGACCTGGACCCGGAGGTCACGAAGACACTGAAGAGCCGGCTCACGGAAGCCGTGGAAGCTGACTCTTCCGAGAAAACCCCGTCGGGGGTCAAGCCGGCGGTCGCCGACTACTTTGCGGCGCTGCACCGGGCCCACAGTGCCGGGTGGGACCCCTACTCTGTCGCCCACGCCCTCGGGTCGCACCCGAAGGCGATCTTCAAGTTCATCGCCCAGCAGGACCGGTACGGGGAAGGGCGTGCGCCCGACCTGCCTGGCGCCCCGCACCGGGAGGAGCCGACGCTCTGGAGGGCGAGCCGGCCGTCCCTTCCCCTGGTCCAGGTGCCGGAAGCGGATGCCCTCGAACTGCAGCGCCTCGAGAAGCATGCCTTTGTCGACCCGGTCGGCCACGCTGCCGAGACCAGCCGCTACCTGGCGCTGCTGGGTGCCTGGTATCTGCTGGGCGCCAACCGCGACGAGCTTCAGCGCGCCACCGGCCAAAACTGGGAGACAGTCCGCAAACGCCTCGTACGGGGCGGCTTCATGGCTGGCCAACCCCGGACGCCGCACTCCAAGGCCCCTCAGCCGAACACCGCAGAATAGACCGCCGGAATCCCGGTCGGAGCCGCACTGGCACCGGCCGGGATTTTTTGTGCCCAGAAGAGCGTGCCCCCTTGCCGGTGGGCGAAAGGCCCGTCAGCCCACGCGGTGCATAGGGACAGTTGTAAACCACCCATCAGGTATCGCCTTCGGGCAGGAGCTTCCGCAATTAGAAGGCCCCGGCCGCGCAACTTTCCTGCCACCTGACACCTCATGTCCGGGAATCTACGCATGTTCCTTGATGGGCCGGGGGGTGGCCGTGAAAGTTCGCCACATCGAAGGGAATGCATTGCCTGTCCTGACAACACCGGACGCACGGACGTCCGTCGCCGGCGGCGAATCCCCGGAGTTGCTGACGGTCCTGACATCCATGCCGATGTCCGACCCCGAGTACGGCGCCTGGTGGGACTCCGAAGACGGCCGTTGGCTGTACGCCGAGATCAGCGACCGGATCGGGGGGCCGCTGGCTGCGTCGCTTCGCAATAAGTACGGCGTCACCTACGAAGTAGCCGATGTCGCCAACACTGCGTTCACCGTCCTCCGCCAGGACTTCGTCCACGCCTACATCCTTCGCGCCGAAGATCCCTGGGCCTACCTGTCCCAGATGCTCAAGCGGGAAATGCTCTCCGCCGCCGGCGCCCACTTCCGTGTTGAACTCACCGACGACGCACTGTTCGCCTCCGACGTCCCGACACCCAGCCAGCCGCTCGTCACGGTCCAGGAAGCCGCCAGTCTCACCTACGACGCGCTGGCCCCTCTGATGCCGGCAGATCTTCGGGACAGCCTCAAGCATGCGATCCGGTACTTCGCCGAGCCTGGTGGCGTGAGGATGAGCCACCTCTACACCCACGCCACCACCGACGGTGAACTGACCAGCCTCGGCCTGGTCCGCGAAGAGATCCTTGCCATCGCCAATGCCGTCCTGGGCAGCCGGTCCGCCGGTGGTCAGAACTCCCATTGCAGCGTTCCTGCACGACCCGGCCTTTGACCCCCGCACATCCATCCTGCACCGCCGGGCGCTGACCAAGTTCCAGTCCCGCATCGCAGGTGCCGCAACCAAACAGGAGGCACTCGTTGGCTAGACGAGCCCTTGAAGCCCGCCGCACCTCGGAGTTTCCACGGCACCGGGCCGACTCCAAATTCGCCGACCGTTCCCTGCCGGTCGTGGCCTTGGCAGCCGGCGAACTGGACGCCGCCGGCACGGCACCCCAAGCCTCCGGTCCTACCCTCCAAGCCACCCCGGCCGCAGAGATCTCCCGCGAAGACCTCCCAGAGGACTACTTCCAGGAAGAACCCGACACCTCCACATGGCTTGAGGAGACCATCCAGCACTGCATGCAGATGGGCGCCTCCGACCTTCTGCTCAACTTCGACAACGCCAGCCTGATTCTGGAGGCCTCGGCCCGTGTGGACGGCCGGATGCGGCCCGTGCGCCAGGTGAAAGGCATCGACGGGCGCGTCATCATCGGCAAGTTCAAGGCCGAAGCGAAACTCGCCACGAGCGGCCGGTTCGCGCCCGAGGAGACCGTCTACATGGTCAAGGTCAACGATGAGCGCCGCAAGGCCCGCGTCGCTGCCTTCCGCACAGCCGACGGCGGTGACGCCATCGTGCTGCGCCTGCCCCCGTCCGGTGCGCTGCGCCGGCTCGAAGACCTGTCCTTCTCGCCGCTGAATCTGCAGCTGTTCTATGACCTGCTTGGCGCCGCAAACCGGATGATCATCATCGCCGGGCCCATGGGCTCAGGCAAGACCACCACTGCCCAAGGTGCCCTCATGCATGTCGCCATCCCGACCCGGACAGTCTGGACCGTTGAGGATCCGGTGGAACGCTCCCTGCCCGGCCTCATCCAGCTTGAAGTCGACGAGGACAACGGCGCCGGCTTCGACGCCCTGCTCCCGGCGCTGGTCCGATCTGACTACGACACGCTGTTCCTGGGCGAGATCCGTGACCAGGCCACCGCCGCGGCCGGCGTCCGACAAGCCAAGGCCGGCCGCCAGGTCATTACGACCATCCACGCCAACAACAACGTCACCGCCCTGCTGCGCCTCATTGACCTGGCCGTCGACTCGCCTCTGTCCGTCATGGACTCCGTCAAGGGCGTCGTCTCGCAGCGCCTGATCGGCAAGCTCAACCCGGATTGGGACGGCAGGAACCCCCTGACCAAGTACCGGGGCCGCGTCCCCATCCACGAAGTCCTGACCATCACGGACGAACTGACCGAGGCGATCATGACCAACCAGCCGCTCAGCCAGCTGCGGGCGCTGGCCGAAGACAACTCCATGAGCACCTTCGCGGCCGACGTCGAACGCCTGGTCAACGCAGGAATCACGGACGAAGAAGAAGCAAGGAGGGTCATTGGTGAATGATCTTATGACCCGGCGCGGACAGCGCGCCCTCGATTCCGCCGCGCCAGTGTTCGTGCCTCCGCCTGCAGCGGTCGAGGTGCCCTCCTCCGGACCTTTGCTGGTCAGCTCTTCGGTGTCGATCGCCCGCCTGCACGCCCTGATCGACAGCTGCGGAGACGAGCGCGTCTCCGACATGCACATCCACCCGAACAAGCCGGTCCGCCGCCTGCGCAGCGGCAAGCTCGTCAAGGACGAGGGTCCCGAGGGAGTCTTCACCGACGAGGACATCGCCGCCTGGCTGGTGGATGCAACCGAAGGCCGCCCCAACCCGCTGGAACCCCGCGGGCACACCTCCGTGGCGATGGCAACCGGCAGGTACCGGGTCCGCGGCACCTTCCGTAAGTCGCTGGCCGGCACCACCGTCACCTTCCGCCTGATTCCCACCGTCATCCCGGACGCCAACGACGTCGGGGTGCCCCAGATCATCCAGGAGCTGGTCCACCGGGACTCGGGCCTGATCATCATGGAAGGCCCGACCGGTTCCGGGAAGACCACCGCCATCGCCGGGCTCATCAAGAAGGTCAACACCGAATACGACAAGCACATCTACATGGTCGAGGACCCGACCGAATTCGTGCATGAGGAGATCGGGGCGACCTCCATCGTCCAGCGCCAGATCGGCTCGCACGCCTCCGACTACCCGACGGCGATCGAGGACGCCCTCCGGTCCAAGCCGAACGTCATCGTGATCGGCGAGCTGCTGAACGCGGCGACCGCGAAGGCCGCCCTGCACGCAGCCACCACCGGGCACCTCGTCATCACCACAGCCCACGCCGGATCCATCACCGAGGCCCTGGACTCCTTCATCGGCCAGTTCACCGCGGACGAGCAGCCCCAGGTCCGGTCCAGGCTGTCCCAGTCACTGCTGGCCATCATGGTCCAGAAGCTGGTCCCCGCAGTGGACGGCCGGCTGCAGGCCGCCCGGGAGGTCCTGGTCAACAACCTGAACTTCACCGAGCTGATCCGCGACGAAAAGGCCCACATGATCCGCGGCCAGATCGACGGGGACAAGGTCGCCGGCAAGCAACGCAGCTTCACCCTCGAAAGCAGCCTGCTCACCCTCGTGGCAGAAGGAAAAATCACCTGCGACGTCGCCATGGCAGCGGCCAAGGCACCTCAGGAGCTCGAAAAAGACCTGAAGCGCGCAGGACTCTACAAGGAACTGGGGCTGGCAGCATGAGCATAAACCTCGACGAGCAGGCACCGGTCCCGGCCGACACGTCCTTCGAAAGCTTCACCGAGGCATCCGCTGACGCCGCCCCGGCGCGCCGAGGCTGGGGCTTCAGGAAAGCAGGCCCGGCAGAACCGAAGGCGCCCAAGGAGCCGAAACAGGCCAAGGCCAGGAAGGAGAAGCCGGCAAAAGACTCCAAGGAAGCCAAGGCGGCGAAGAAGAAGGCCGGTAAGAAGGCCAAGAAGGGCGACCTGGGCTTCGACGAGAACGGCGTACCGCTCAAGAAGCCCGCCACTTTTGTCTGGTACAAGGGCAAGAAATCCAAGCCGGCGACAATTGCCCGGTCCCTGCGTGCCCTGACCATGGTGCTGCGCGTTGGCGAATCCGAGGCGCGCGCCCTGGAGATCGTCGGCGAGCAGTACCACAAGTTCGAGATCGGCCGGGCGTACGAGAACGCTGCCAAGACCATGCGCGAAGATGGCGCCGGGTTCAAGCAGGCGCTCATGGCCGAGGAAGTGCTGCCCCGCACCGTCCGCGAACTCATCGAGGCATCCCACACCTCGACGGCGCTGCAGAAAAACCTCCAGGTCGCTGCCACCCTGGTCGGAGAGTCGCAGAACGTGAAGAAGAAGCTGCTGATGAACCTCATCCAGCCAGGCTTCATGCTGGCGATGTGCATCGGTCTGCTTTTCGTGGCGGTGACCCTGATCATCCCAGGTTTCGTGGCCACCTTCGCTTCCCTGGGCGCTGAGACCCCGCCGATGACCCTGGTCATCCTGCAGGTCGCGGAGATCACCAAGTGGGTCCTTGGCAGCCTCATTGCCCTCGTCCTGATGTTCATGGGCTACTGGGTCACGCTCGGTCGCAGGTCCGAGAAGTTCAAGATCATGATGGACACCATCTCCATCCGCGTCTTCGCGATCGGACCCATCGTCCAGCTGGCCGCCACCAGCCGGCTCTTCCAGCTGCTGTCCGCGAACCTGGACACCGGCATCGGCGAGCCCGAGTCGCTCAAAAGTGCGGCCAACGGCTGCGGCAACGAGGCCCTGAAACACCACTGCATCACCCACTCCGACAAGATGCTCAGCGACGGGGTTCCACTGAAGGATTTCATCAAGACCAAACTCGTCCCCAGCGACGCCCGGAACCTGCTCAGTTCGGCGCCGTCGATCCGGCAGGAAATCGAGATCATGAACGAGCTCGCCCCGGAATACCGGAACGAAGCCAACGTGCAGCTCGAGACCCTGTCCAAGACCCTGGATCCGATCATCAACTACATGGTCTACGGCGTCGCCGGCCTGCTCATCATCGCCATCGTCCTGCCCATGTACGCCATCTACCCGGCCCTGATGAAGATGGGAGGCGGCTAAAGAGTCCCGCCAGCCGTCCACCCGCATAGACCTCATTGAGCCGGGCGCACCGGCAACCACAGATTGGACCCCGCTTTGACTACAGTTCTTGACGCAACCACTGTCACCGCCGACCCCGACGCCGCCCCCGAGACTGCTCCCCAGCAGGTCACCCCGGCCCCGGCCACCCCTGTCAACGACATTGCCGAGACCCCGGAACCCGAAGACACCGACCCCCATGAGGCGGGCCTGCGCGAACTCACGGGCCACGACTACCTGGTAGCCACCGTCTGGAGCATCGCCGGGGCCTTGGCCACAACCGTCATGTCTGTCCTGTTCCTGCCGGTGCATCTGATGGCCCTGACCTTCGTCCTGGGCGCGGGCCTTGGAATGCTCGGATACCTGGACCAGTGCACCCATCTGATCCGGAACAAGCACACCCTGGTGTTCGCCGCCGCGGCCGCCCTGCTGCTGACCGCCACCCAGATCCTCAGCCCCGCTGCCGCGATCCTCATCCCGGCACTCGTCGCGGCCGCGGTGACGTTCATCTTCATGCTGGGCCTGACTGTAGTGACCGGCTTCGCCGGCGGCGGGGACATCAAGCTCTCCCCCGTTCCCGCTGCTTTGCTCGCCGCCGTCTCCCCCATCGCAGCGATGATGTGGCTGCTGTTCACCTTCCTCCTCTGCCTGGTCGCGATGACCGCCGCGAAACTGAGCGGCAGCAAGCGGATGGAAGTCGCCATGGGGCCCTTCATGGCCGTCGGCGCAGTCCTGGCCCTGGGCGCCTACGGAATGCTCAGCCAGGTTCTCGGGATCTGACGAATCCGCCGTCAGGCCGCACACAGCATAGGGAGGGGGTGGTCCGGTTTTGCGCGGGCCGCCGCTTCTGTTGCTATAGCCACCCAGAGAAAGCTTGGAGACCTTGACCCGCACGCCGATGAAGACTGCCCTCAAAGGACGATCAGGCGCCTTTGACCTGCCCTCAATCATTACAGGCGTGGTCGTCGTCGCCCTGCTTACTGCAGGAGTGCTCGCAACCATCTTCGGGATCATCCCCTTCGCCCAAGACAACGGGACCCGGCAGGACATCTCCGCTGTCCGCACCGCCGAAGGCGTCGCTTTCGCCAAGGACGGCAAGTTCACCGACGTCCCCGGGCTGGTCGCCGCTGGCTATCTCTCCGGAAAGTCGGCGTCGGCGCAGCAGGACCCGTCAGTCGGGGACTACTACCTCCGTGTTGACTCCACTGAGAAGCTGAAAACCGTCGCCGGCGTCAACACCAAGGGTGACTGCTACATCGCGCTCGGCAAATCCGGCTCCGGAAAAATCTTCTGGGGCTCCGACAAGGCTTCGGACCCGCAGGTCCTGACCCCGACTGACAACCCGGGCTGCATCACCGCAGACCAGCTCAAAGCACTCGTTGCCTCCCTGGGCGGCTTCGAGGGCAAGTTCGCACCCCGCGACCCCGCCGTAACCGGCACCAGCACCGACGAAACCCGCGCGACATTCACTTGGGACGCCGTCGACACTGCCACCGGGTACAGAGTCGAATCCCGTATCAACGGACGCGCATGGACTGTCATCGACGAGAACCAGACCGCGACCACCTCGACTGTCACCGCGAACCCGAGCGACGTCATCGACATCCGTGTCACAGCCCGCAACACCGGAGGTGACTCCGGCTACGGAACCGCTACTGTCAAGCTGCCCGATGCGCTCATCGCCAACGGCGGCTTCGAAAACGGCCTGACCTCCTGGGCGGCGTCCGGAACAGCTGCAGCCTCTGCAACCACCCACACCGGCTTCGGTGCCGCCAGCCTGACCGCCAACGGCTCCACCAGCACCCTTTCCCAGTCGGTCAACGTGCCGGACAATTCCTTCTCCACCGTGACCTTCTGGGCCCGGGTTACTAACGTCTACAGCACCAACACCCGGTTCGAGATCCTCTCCCCGGCCGGGGCCGTGCTGGCAACGCCGTTCAGCAGCACCGGTACCGACGCCGGCTGGGTCCAGCGGACCGTTGACATGACCGACTACAAAGGCCAGAGCGTGACCTTGCGGTTTGTGCAGTCTTCCAACTACAACGGTTACACCGGCACGGCGCTCTTGGACGATGTGGTCCTGACCAGCACCCCGCCGGTCATCACAGATGCCCCCACCCGCGTCGGAGCCAGCGCCGTCGACCAGGGAGCCTCCATCGTGTGGGATGCTCCGTCCTCCCGCGCCGCAGCAATCACCGAATACACCGTCATTCCGTACCTGAATGGTGCAGCTCAGGCCCCGGTAAAGGTCACCGGCAACCCCGCGCCGGCTTCAGCTGACATTACGGGACTCACCGACGGGTCCAGCTATACCTTCACCGTCTCTGCGACCAACAGTGCAGGCACCTCCCCTGAGTCCGCCCCATCCGCGGCAGTGGTACCCGGCCCGGTTACGATCGCCAACGCCGGCTTCGAAGCCGGTCTGAAGTCGTGGACCACGACCGGCACCGTCCAGCCTTCCACCACCGCCCGCAATGGGATCCGAGCTGCAAGCCTGATCGCCAACGGCAGCACCAGCACTATGGCTCAGACGGTAAACGTGCCGGACAATTCCTTCTCCACCCTGACCTTCTGGGCACGGGCTACCAATGCCTACGGCACCAGCACGCGGCTCGAGATCGTCTCCCCGGCCGGGGCCGTACTGGCAACACCGTTGAGCGGCACCGGTACCGACGCCGACTGGGTCCAGCGGACCTTGGATATGACCGACTACAAGGGTCAGGCCGTGACCGTGCGGTTCGTGCAGGCCTCCAATGTCAACGGCTACACCGGAACGGCGCTCTACGACGACCTGACTCTGACCAGCGCCGCGCCGGTCATCACCGAGGCCCCGACCCGCGTCGTCGCTGGTGCGGACGAGACGTCCGCGTCCGTCTCCTGGACGGCGCCGGCATCGCGGGCCACAGCCATCACGGAATACACTGTCACCCCCTATCGTGATGGCAAGGCGCAGACGGTGGTGAAGGTCCCCGGAACGTCCACAAAAGCAACAGTCGGTGGCCTCGTACAGGGCAGCTCCTACACCTTCACGGTCACCGCGACCAACAGCGCGGGAACCTCTCCGGAGTCCGCCCCGTCAGCAGCCGTAACCCCTGTAGCGACCCTCATCAAGAATGCAGGCTTCGAGGCTGATCTTCAGTTCTGGACATCAGCGGGCACGACCGCGCCGTCCACCAGCTCCCGCACGGGCGTTGGGTCAGCCACCCTGACTTCCACCAACACCGTCCGTGAAAGCTCCATCGAGCAGTCCTTGAGCGTCCCTGCTGACATGTTCTCCAGTCTGGACTTCTGGTACCTGCACAACAACGGCGGCAATGCCAATGCCAACAAGACGGAGCTGCAGATCCTCACCCCTTCCGGGTCGCTGCTGGCCACGCCATTCACCGCCAGTGCGACCAACACCGCATGGGCGAAGGCCACCGTTGACCTGACTGATTACAAGGGCCAGACCGTGGTCCTGAAATTCGTCGAGCACAACAACGCCTACCTCCAGACCGGCACCCTCACCGTCGACGACCTGGTCCTCACCGTCACCCCGCCGGTCATCACTGCCGCCCCGACCCGTGTCGGGGCTACCGCCGACGACACCACGGCGTCTCTCGCCTGGGCCGCCCCGTCCTCCCGAGCCACAAATATCACCTCGTACACCGTCACCCCGTACCTGAACGGCGCCGCCCAGGCACCGGTGACCGTCACCGGCAACCCGGCACCGACTACGGCCACTATCACGGGCCTGACCAATGGCGCCAGCTACACCTTCACTGTCAAGGCCACGAACAGCGCCGGAACCTCGGCGGAATCCACCCCGTCCGCAGCCGTCGTGCCCGGACCGGTCAAGATCGCCAACGCCGGGTTCGAGGCAGGCCTGAAATCCTGGACCAGTGCCGGCACCACCAGCGCTTCAGCCACCGCCCGCACCGGCTTTGGCTCGGCCACCATGACCGCGACGAACGCCATCCGCGACAGCACCATCGCCCAGTCCGTGAACGTCCCGGCTGACATGTTCTCCAGCTTGGACTTCTGGTACCAGCACAACAACGGCGGCAACAGCGGCGCCAACTACACGGACCTGAAGATCCTCACCCCTGCCGGTGCCGTACTGGCCACGCCGTTCACCGCCTCTGCCAACACCACCGACTGGGCGAAGGTGACCGTTGACCTGACCGACTACAAGGGCCAGACCGTGGTCCTGAAATTCGGTGAGCACAACAACAACTTCAGCCAGGTGGGCACCCTCATCCTGGATGACCTGGTCTTCAACTCCACTCCGCCGGTCATCACCGCAGCCCCAACCCGTGTCGGTGCCACCGCGGACGACACCACGGCGTCCCTGGCCTGGGCCGCCCCGTCCTCCCGAGCCACGAACATCACCTCGTACACCGTCACCCCCTACCTGAACGGCGTCGCGCAGGCGCCCGTCACCATCACCGGCAACCCTGCCCCGGCCACGGCAACCCTGACCGGACTGACCAACGGCGCCAGCTACACCTTCACCGTTGCAGCAGGAAACATCGCCGGTACCTCCCCCGCTTCGGTCCCGTCCGCAGCCGTCGTTCCAGGACCCGTCAAGATCGCCAACGCAGGCTTCGAAGCAGGCCTGAAGTCCTGGACCAGCACCGGCACCACCAGCGCCTCGGCGACCGCCCGCACCGGCTTCGGATCCGCGAACCTGACCGGCACTAACGCCGTCCGTGACAGCTCGATCTCACAGTCCGTCAACGTCCCGGCCAACATGACTTCCACCGTCGACTTCTACTACATCGCCACGAACAACAGCTCCGCCTACAACCGCACCGAACTGCAGATCCTCTCCACAACGGGGACCCTGCTGGCAACACCGTTCAGCGTTTCAGGGGACACCAACGCCTGGACCAAGGCATCTGTGGACCTGACCGGGTACCAGGGCCAGACCGTGGTGCTGAAATTCAACCAGCACAACAACGGCTACGCTTCCTACCCTGGAACGTCGACGATCGACGACATTGCCATGACCATCACCCCCGCGGCCGCACCTGCGGCGCCGACGAGCGTGACCGGGGCACCGGGCTCCACATCCGCCTACGTCAGCTGGACAGCCCCCGCCTCACCGGGATCAACCATCACCAGCTACACCGTGACTCCCTACAGCGGTGGGACCGCACTGGCCCCTGTCAAGGTCACCGGCAACCCTGCTGCTACGAGTGCAGTCGTTTCGGGGCTCACCAACGGCTCGACCTACACGTTCACGGTTTCCGCCACGAACGGTGTTGGCAGCTCTCCGGACTCTGCTTCCTCCGCGCCAGTAACGACAGGCAACCAGACCCTGTCAAACGGCGGCTTCGAATCCGGGCTCGCACAATGGACAACCGGCGGCGCCCCCGTTCCGACCGTTTCGACAACCGCCCACAGCGGAGCGAACGCCGTATTGCTCGGCAACGCGAACTCGGCTACAAGCAGCATCGCCCAGACCGTCTTCGTTCCGAACACTACAGCGCCGACCCTGACGTACTGGTTCAAGGCGTCATCGGGCGAGAGCGGATGCAGTTACGACTTCTTGAAGGTCGAGGCGAGGACAGCCCCGGGAACACCAGGTACGAACATCAAAACGACCGGCCTCTGCACAAGCCTCGGCACGGCCTGGAACAGCGTCTCTCTGCCTCTGACTGCGTACAAGGGACAGTGGATCACCCTCTGGTTCAACGTCAGCACCGACGGAAGCGGACCCAGCTCCGCCATCCTCGACGACATCGCAATCGCCCCGTAGCTGCCGGTGCCGGGAGACCAGATAAGACGGGTCTCCCGGCACACCGGACTCAGGTCACCGACAGCAGAAAGAGCGCCCGAATATTTTGAAGAAATTCTCCGGTTTTTGCGCGGAAGCCCACTTCTGTATGTGAGCCCGAAATTTGGATTCACCGCTGGCCTCCTTGGGGGAAGGCCGGCAGCCACAAATTCTTCACAGAACGGAAACACCATGACTGCTTTCTCCCGCATCGAAGCTTCGAAGTCCGCCGCCTCCGTCCGCGTAGCTGACGCGTTCAAGAATGAAGCAGGTGCCTTCGATCTGCCCTCGATCCTCGTCGGCGTTGTCGTCGTCGGCGTCCTGACCGCAGGCGTGCTCGCGTCCATCTTCGGAGTCATCCCGTTCGCCCAGGACAAGGGCGCGCAGCAGGACCTCGGCGCCATCACGACCGCCGAAGGCGTCTACAAGGCACAGACGACCGAAGGCCGCAGCTACGCTGCTGACCTCGCAGGCCTCCAGGGCGCCAACCTGGTGGGCACCGGCATCACCAACGTTGCCGCTGCCGGTGACAACGACGAGTGGGCTGCCGTGTCCAAGTCCAACTCCGGCAAGTTCTTCGCCGTGAGCTCCAAGAACACGACCCCGGTCGAGGTTACCTCTGCTGCCACCGGCGCCGATGACGCTGCGAAGCTCACCGCCGCACTGGGCTCCGTGATCGACAGCGCCAAGCTGAACACCGGTACCGCTGCACTGAAGTAAGCCTTCACCGCGGAAAAGGCCGCCCGGACTGTCCGGGCGGCCTCTTTCGTGCCCGGAGATTATTTCAGGAAAACATCCAATTTCTGCGCGGTGAACCACTTCTGTATGTGAGCCCGAAGAAAGGCTAAACGGGACATCCCGGGAGGCCGGCCTCACCCCAACTTTTTCCTTCACAGAAACGGAAATACCTTGACCCAGGCTTTCTCCCGCATCGAAGCATCGAAGTCCGCCGCATCCGTCCGCGTAGCTGACGCGTTCAAGAATGAAGCCGGTGCCTTCGATCTGCCCTCGATCCTCGTCGGCGTTGTCGTCGTCGGCGTCCTGACGGCAGGCGTGCTCGCCTCCATCTTTGGCGTCATCCCGTTCGCCCAGGACAAGGGCGCGCAGCAGGACCTCGGCGCCATCACGACAGCGCAGGGTGTGTACAAGGCGCAGACGACCGAAGGCCGCAGCTACGCCGCTGACCTTGCCGCCATCAAGACGGCCAACTTGGTCGGCCAGGACGTCAGCAACATCGCTGCTGCCGGTGATAACGACGAGTGGGCTGCCGTGTCCAAGTCCAACTCCGGCAAGTTCTTCGCTGTGACCTCAAAGAACACGACACCGGTCGAGGTTACCTCTGCTGCCGTGGGTGCAGACGACACAGCCAAGCTCACCGCTGCCTTGGCTTCCAAGTTCGACACCAGCAAGGCCAACACAGCCTCCGCTGCACTGAAGTAAGCCTTCACCTCTGGTGGGCCGTCCGGACAATCCGGGCGGCCCATCGTTGTTTCACCTCGCAGCGGTGAGACTAACCGCCGCTGCCGCACACATAGCCGGGATGCCGACCCTGCCGAAAGGAACTGCGTGAAGAAACTGATGAAGCTTCTGGGTTCACAGCGCGGCGACCTGTTCATCGACTCGATGTTCGGGGCGGTCATCATCGCAGTCATCATGGCAGCTGCCGGGTCGGTGCTGATGGCGGCAACGACCGCGGCAACCGGCAACGACGCCACGACCACCCGCAGCATCCTGCTCAACACGGTACTCAGCGACGAAAAACCGAACCTGGCCAACTACTCGGCGTCACCGCGGAGCATCTCCCGTACCGCCAACGGGGACACCGTCTCCATCGCCATGTGGCGCGAAGACCCATCCCCGGGAATCTCTGTTCTGAACGCCGCCACGAAGAAGCCGTCCATAGCCGCCGGGTCCGCCGACTGCGCAGGAGCCGAGCGCCTGGACACCTCCAAGTGCCTGGCCTCCCGCACCGTCGTCACCACCAGCAACGCCGGAGTGAGCATCCAGCAGGTGACCATGACCGAGGGCACCGCCGGCGCGCTGAAGGATTTCACGGCGCCGGCTGGGGCGACCGAGCTGCGCTACCTCTTCAAGGTCACCGACGCTTCAGCGGATTCCACCGTCACGTTCGGCAACCGGGACCACCCCGAGGTAAAGCACGCCATGAAGATCCCCGCCGGCGAAACGGGCTACTTCTACGGCCGCATCCTGGTCAACGCCGGCAGCAAGCTCTATCTGCAGTCATCCGGGCCGGCCGCCGTCGATCCCGCCAGCATCACGATCTATGAGGCACCGAAGCCATGACCTTCCTCCGCCGGCTACGCCGGACAACCCAGACCCGTCTGGCGAACGAACACGGTTCTGTCGCCGGCTCGGTAGCCTTCACGGTGTTCACCGCAATGATGCTCATCGCCGTCGTCGCTTCCGTGGTTGCCTCCCTGGGCACTGCCACCACAATGAACAACTCGAGCGCGGTCAACCTCGGCTCCGCCCAGCTGCAGGACTCCTATCTGAACGCCGTCATCCGCGGAACCGCTGCCCCCACGGGCCGGACCTGCACCGGGGTCATCTGCTCGGAGATCACCGGCACCAGCGACAGCGGCGGCATCCTCAGCCTCAGCATCGAAGGACAGGCCGGAGACAAGCAGGCCACGACGCGGATCCGCACCCTGCGCCAGATCACGCCGACAATGATCACCGGCTACGACTCCCTGGGCAACCCGGTCTGGGCCAGCCAGTCCGACACCACCCCGTACAGGTTCACCAGTCTCACCTCCCGCGGCAACTCCAGCTGCGCCCTCGACACCGACAGAGCTGCCTGGTGCTGGGGAGCGAACGACCAGGGTCAGCTCGGCGACGGGACCACCACCAACCGCCCGGCACCGGTCAAAGTCCAGGGCACCGCCAAGTTCACCGCACTGGCCAGCGCTGCCGGAAACACGTTCTGCGGCCTCGCTGACGACGGCAAGGCTTGGTGCTGGGGCGACAACGCCGCCGGCCAGCTCGGGACCGGCAGCGCCGCCGTCGGCACCGACTCCCCCGTCCCGGTCAACCCGGCAGGGGACCACACGTTCACAGCCCTCTTCACCGGACCCACCACGACCTGCGGCACCGACGCTGACAAGAAGACCTGGTGCTGGGGCGCGAACCCCGGCAACGGGACACCTGACGCCGCCCCGGAGCCAGTCGCCGTCGCTGGAGCCCACGACTTCACGTCCATGACATTGGATGCCAGCACCGCGTGCGGCCTCGATTCCGGCGGCAGAATCTTCTGCTGGACAGCAGCCGACTCCGGCCGCACCGGAGTTGACCCTGCACCGGCCACGGGAACACCCGTTGAGGTGGCCGGCGGGCGCACCTACACCTCGGTCGCCGCCGCCAACGAAGACCGCACCGGAACGCCCTCCCTGGTCTGCGCAATCGACTCCGCAGCCAAAGCCTGGTGCTGGGGTACGAACGGATCCGGCCAGCTCGGCAACGGCACCACCAGCGAATCCCTGGTTCCGGCCGCCGTCACAGGCGGCCACAACTTCAAAGCCCTGACCGTTTCCCCGTCCGCGGTCTGCGGCGTCGACACGTCCAGCCATGTCTGGTGCTGGGGCGACAACTCTTCAGGGCAGCTCGGCAACGGATCCACCGAAGCCGCGAAGGACCCTGCCGCGGTCGATCCCGGAACAACCTATACGGCCATTACCGCCGCGACGGCCAACGGGAAGACTTTCTGCGCCCTGATCACCGACGGCACCGCAAAATGCTGGGGTGAGAACAGCTTCAGGCAGGCCAAGGAAGGCTCCACAGCGCCCGTCACCTCCCCGACTCCCATGGGCGCCTTCAAGGGGCTCAGGAGCCTCTCCACGGGCGCTGCCTTCTCCTGCGTCACCGACACGCGGAACGAAGCATCGTGCTGGGGCCACAACGACGCCGGCCAGACCGGCAGCGGGACCGCAACCCCAGTGAGCGAACCCCTGCCGGCGGCGCGGAAAGACTACGCACCCTCGAAATTCACCGGATTCCTGAAAGGCGGGAAATGATGCTGCGCCGCACTCGTCAACATCTCCTGAATGAGTCCGGCAACTTCATGGTCTCCACCCTCATCGGGTCCCTCGTGATGATGGTCGTGATCGGGGCCATCGCCGCCGGCGTCCTGGGCATCGCCCTGTTCCATGAGGCGATTACCAAGAAGTCGGATGTGACCAAAGAAGCGGCCATGGCGGATTCCACACTGCGCTCGGACATCCTGTGGGCCTCCTCCATCACGGCCACCGACAGCAAGAAGGTCCAACTCACGGTGCCAGGCCAGAACGGCACCTGCCGGGACGCGACCTGGACGATCAGCGCCAGCGCCGAAGGCAAGACCACTGTTGATGTCACCGTCGTCAACTACCCCTCCGTGGACGCCACAGTGAACCCGGTCCGGTGCTCCGGTGAGGGATCTGCACCGTCGACACAGACCATGATCGCCGACGCCAGTCCGGACAGTACGTTCGCCTACGCCAACGCCGGCGGCCGCGGCCTGAGCTTTACAGCGGGGACAGGGACCCTGGATGGTCCGGCAGCTGCACCGGCCGGAGTCCCGGCCAAGGCCTGGGCATCACCGAAGCTGTCTGCGGTCGCCCTGAACACTGCAGTGGCCAGCTCCACCGACCGGAAGGCCTCCTACCGGTTCGCCCAGACAGCAGACAATCTCAGTGTCGTCCAGGAAGCAGCGGACGCACCCTCGCACTTCGTTCCTGAAGGGGACCTCACGGCGCTGCCCTGACACTCGTCCGCCCAGACCAGTTGGGGGTGGACAGACGGCAAAGCCCCCGGCAGCTGGACGCGGCCGGGGGCTTCTTGGTGCTTCGGGGTCTAGCTCTCGTTGACGAAGAGCTCCACGATGCCGATGTCCGAGAGTGTCTGCAGGAACGTCGTCTCGGTGAACGGGTCGACCCACAGGACGTTGCCGGACGGCTTCGTGGCGGTGGCGTAGGGGGCGTATTCGGTGGCGACCAGCACCAGCGGAACGTCCTTGTTGGTCCATTCGGCGATCTCGTCAATCTTCTCGGACCGGTCGGTGAAGATTGCCGTCAGGACGTCTTCGGACTGTGTGGACGGGTCGAAGGTGCCTTGCTCCGCGGCGTGGGCCGCCAGAACCTGCTGGAGAGCGTTGGCGATCTGCACTGAGGTGCGGTAACGGGCGTACAGCGCCTCAGTGTCGCCTTCCTCGGTCTCGGGCAGGTCGGCGTAGCCTTCGATCAGCTCAGCCGTCAGTTCCGTGCGGGTCTCGGCCAGGACGGCCTTGTCCTCCCATGCCAAGACGAATGGGAAGGGTGTGCCGTCTTCTCGGACAGGCAGCGTTTCGGGCAGTGCGCCTTCGAGGGTGATGGATGCCATGGTGTTGATTCTCCTTGATGAACGTTTACGGGGCCGAGCTTCTGGGAGGCTCTATGCGGCAGCCAGGACGGCGGGTGTCAGTTTCAGCACATCGTCGAGGGCGTCGGCCAGCTCGTCGATAGTGCCGCCGTTGCTGACCGTGTGTCCGATGTACTTCCGGTCGATGCCGGCCTCGGAGACGTGGCCGTTCACGGCGGAGATCCCGGGGCGGGTGATTTCGATGATGGTGCCGCCGTTGTCGGTGATCCAGGCGGCCTCGTCGTTGAACCGGACGTCGGTGACGACCACGGCTGCTGGGCGTTCCTCGGCGACCCGGCGGGCCAGCAGCTGGACCCAGATGTCCTGGCCGAAGTTCTCCCGGCAGACCTCGGTGGCGTACACCTGGAGGAGCCGGCGGACCTCGGGGCCGTGGAAGCGGTGGTATTTGGCCAGCTCCCAGTCTCCGCCGAGCGAATCCAGCAGGGTGCGCATGGAGACGTCACCGTCCAGGAACGGATCCAGGGTCAGCAGGTCGTCGCGGAGGTCCTCGATGCTGCGGTCGACGTCGCCGAAGACGCCGCGGACCAGCTCGTCCCGGTAAACGGCCAGGGTCCGCTTGAACTCCGGGCCGTAGACGCGGTGGTTTTCGATGTCTTCCCAGGAATAGTCGTAGTCGTTCATGAGAATTGACGGGGTGACGGTGCCGTTGAGGCGGACGTCCAAAAGGTAGACGTGTTCCTTCATCGGCTCACCGAAGGAGTACCGGGTGTAGCCGTGGCCGCCGATGAGGTGAGCACCGGCGGTGTCCTTGCCCACGTGTGCAACACCGGTGACGCCGACGAACGCCGCACCAAAGTTGGTGTTCGTCCCTGCCGGGGCCTGCAGGAGGGACAGCACCCGGTCCAGAACCTGCCCGGCGAGTTCGTCGATGCTGGCCTCTGCCGGAAGCACGAGGTACTTCTCCGGGTGCAGCGCGGCCTGTTCCAGGAACGCGGCGCGGATCCGGGCATGGAAGTCGTCACCCTCGGATTCGATCCGGTCCTCCGTGGCGTTGCCTGCAGTGCGGCGGAGGCGGGCCATCGCCGGGTTGACGTCGATTAGGACGGTCAGGTCCGGCAGCAGACCCCCGGTGGCCCAGCTGTTGAGGTCCCGCACCGCTCCCGTACCGAGGCCCCGCCCCACGCCCTGGTAGGCGACGGAGGAGTCGATGAACCTGTCGGAGATGACGATCTCACCACGGTCCAGGGCCGGGCGGATCTTCTGGTCCACGTGATCTGCGCGGGACGCGGAAAAGAGGAGGGCTTCGGTGTGCGCCGACATGTGCCCGTACTGGTCATCCAGGAGGAGCGACCTGACCTTCTCACCCAGTGGGGTGCCGCCGGCCTCGCGGGTGCGTACCACGGTGAAACCGCGTGCTTCCAGGGCATCGGTCAGCCGTCCCACTTGGGTGGACTTGCCGGCGCCGTCGCCTCCTTCGAAGGCTACGAAGAGCCCGGTCCGCTTCGCCTGGGTGTTTCCTCGGCCGGTACTGCGGATGTCTGTGATGTTCATGGTTCCTTCCAAAGCTGCTGTTCGGTCACCGTTCCTATGCGGCGGTCCGGGGTGCGGGTGTCGTCTCTCTGATCCGTGCCATGCGAAAGCCCCTCCATCCGGTTGTCAGATGAAGGGGCTTTCGGCGGGTCCCTCAGAAGCCTTCGGCGTCGGCGCTTTTCAGGTGTGCAGCCAGGGCGGCCGGGCCCGTGGCCGGCTGCTGCCTGCGCGGTGCCGGGAAGCCGGTCTTCTTCACCGGTACCGGCTGGGCACTCCGGGACGGGGCAGTGTTGACCGGTGCCGGGGCCGGCACAACGTTGCTCACCGGGTTGACCCCGTGGGACCGGCTCGTGGCGACCGCCTCGGCGCGCTTGCGGGCGCGTTCAACGTGAGCCAGACCAATGCCGGATTCGGGCTTGTGGCCGCTCGGACAGGTGTGCGAGACCAAGGATGAGAAGAAGTTGCGGCACTTGCCGCACTGCTCCACGCTGGTGCGCTGGTGGGCGCGGACGAGCTTGTTGAAGACCTGGCCGGGACGCTCCGAAGACTTCACGGCGTCGAAGAACTGCTTGGAGACCTTGTGTCCGTAGAGCTTGTCGCCGATCCGGGTCGCCATCGTGTTGGTGTTCTCGTCGAAGCCGACCTCATCGATCCAGGACGAGGACACCGGCGAGAGCGCGGCGCCCTTGGCGGCCTCCCGTTCCTTGCGGGCCTTCAGCAGGTCCGGGACCCTGGCCAGCGCAGTGGTGACACGGCGGGACTCCAGGACGGCTGCGACCGCCTCGGCAACCTGCTCGCCGGCGGGGCCGCCGTTGCCGCCCAGGGTCGTGGTCTCCCAGGTGTGCGGGCCGGTCTTGGTGACCCGCACCCAGCCCTGAACCGGTGCGCCGCCCTTGAGGCAGACGGACACCGGCACGTCGAAGGTCGGGTTGCCGTTGTCGCCGGAGAAGCGCCGGATGGCCGTTGCGGACGGCATGCGCAGCTGGATGTCCTTGTTGCCGTAGTTCATCCGGTGGGTGCGCCGCTTGCCGGACATGGCCTGGCCGGAGTGCATGTGCGGGGTGTTGTCGTCCGGCATTTGCGGGTAGGACTTGCCTTCGGTGCGGTACTCGGCGGCCACAAAGTTGCGGTTCCACCATTCCTCGCGGTGCTCGGTCGTGGTGGGGGCGTTCATCGCCTGCATGGTGGCTGCCGGGACGAAGCCCTGGGCGCGGAGCAGTTCGCGTCGGACGGCCATGGCCTGGCGATGACGGGCGACGGCCAGGACTGCGCCGGGCTCGGCGTGGGCGTATGCGGCGTACTGACCGCCGACGGGGATGCCTTTGGGCTGGCGGGGCGTGGGATCGTTGCTCATACCCGGCTTGTGTGCGGCTCAGCCCGGGAGTGTCAGTCCTCGCGTAAGACGGACACACCGGACACGACCTCCGGTCCCCCACCACCCATTCAATGAGGGATGACGCCGAAGATAGAAGCCAGGACGCCTGCGACGAGAATCCCGACGACGACGACACCGACCATGATGGAAGGCAGGTCAAAGGCGTCGTTTTCGGCGCCCAAGGCGTGCCGGACGTTCTTACGCAACAACTGGCTCTCCTGACGTGCTCGGTCATCGTCTGCAAATACACATGCGTAGACGGGCCGCAGCAGAAACGCGAAAGGCCGGGACCCTCCGTAGTGGAGGGCCCCGGCCCGGGCGGTGGAGCCTACCTGGCGGCGACAGCCACCTTGTACTTCGTGTTGCCGAACAGCTCCATGAACGCCTCAGCGAAGCGCTTGGGCAGGCCAGTGACGCCCTTGGGCAGGTTGTTCGCGAGCTTCTGAGCGGAGGGGAATGCCACGTCAGGCTTGCCACCCTCAGCGCACCTGGCGAGGACGGTGGAGGCCTTGCGCCACAGCTCCGCGTCACCGGAGAGGCCCAGCGCCGTCACACCCTGCACGAGGGCGAACAGGCGGTCGGCGCGTTCGTTCTTCCAGTCCACGTTCACGGTCCCGTCGATCACTTCGGCCGGGTCGTACAGGTCAGCGGCGGCGAGCCACTTGAAGTATTCGGTCGCGGCGGCTTCACCGACGAGACCCTCGACGACCAGGAACGCGGCTTCCTCGTCGTAACGGTCAAGCTGGGACAGGACGCTGATGACGTTAGTCCAGGAGCGCGGGGAAGGCCATGCGCCACCGGCCTTGATCGGGTCTGTCGGCACTGGAGGGGTCATAAATTTGGAATTGACCTTGAGGAACGTGGTCACAGCGGCGGACACAGCGGCCTTACGGGAGACCGGGTCGGCGGCCAGCATGTCAGAGAGCGGAATCGGGTTCGTGTTCTGGAAGCCGGTGCCGACGTTTTCGAGCCAGTTCTTGGTGTCGAAAACCCACTTGAGGTGCATCATGCGGTTCGCCATCGGAGCCGGGAGGTCGTAGGCGTCAACTGCGGTTTCGATGGGGTTCATCAGGGCGATGATGGAAACGGAGTCGTTGAGCTTTGTGTCGCCGACGTAGCGTTCCTGCACGACGCGGAGCATGCCCTTCATCGTGGACGGTGCGGACGTGTTGAACTCGTCGAGCAGGAGCAGACCTGCCTTGGCCTTGTTCAGGTTCTGGACCCACTGGAAGGACGAGTACTTGATCGCACCCTCATCTTCGATCATCACGCCGAGGAAGTCGGTGGCTTCACGGTTGGAACCGATGACCGTTTCCACGTGGCGGCCCCAGCCGGAGGTCGAGGACTCCATGGTCGCGGTCTTGCCCTGACCGGGCTCGCCAATGACGCCGACGGGAACGTTGGCCTGGACGCCGGCGGCAAGTGCGCGCTGGAACGGGGAGCCGGGGAGGGTATTGATCGTTGCCATGATGTTCTCCTGAGAGGTAAGGGGGCGGTTGCCCGTTTGCTACCACTCATGTGTGCGGAGTCGCCGAATCCTCTCACCACACAGCGGCCAACTACAGTTGTGCCAACACGGCGAACCAAGGAGGCCAGGATGAGCGCGTTTGAGGACATGGTGAATGAGCGGGCTGCAGAACTGTCCGGAGCTGCCAAAGAGCAGCGAAGCCGGGACGAAGAGCTGCGCGATGCCCATGCATCGGCGAGCTTAGTGGCAGCCCAATCCCTCAAAGCGGTGCTAAGAGAAGCCTGTGGAGTGCTGCAGCGCCGTGGTGTTCCCACCAGCCTGGCGGCCACCATCGCCGGTCCTGACGGTGCCCGCTGGCACTTTGTTGCCGAAGCACTCGGCTGGGGCCTGAAGCGTTTCGGCGTCGATGCGTTTCTCAGCGTCGACGGACATATATGGATGGATCACGGACGCATGCAGTTCAAAAACGACTTTTTGTCCCCCACTCAGGTCCAGGCCCGATTCGAAAAGGCCACGGAAATCAAACCGCTGGTCAATCCGGGAGAGTTGGTTCCAGCCTCCGGCCAGGTGATAGACCTCCGCTCACGGACACTTCAATGGCTTGCCCTGGACAGGCTTGTCGAAATTGTTCATGGCGAAGGCAAGGTGCTCTGGCCGCGGTCAAGCTACTCGTCCATCGGTCTCGATTTCACCAGGGATGGGCAGGTACTCGTGCACACCACCGACTGGGATACCGTCTCCTTCACTCCCCTGGACAGCTGGCTCGCAGACGCAGTCGGAGACCTCATTGCTGAGCACTGTGTCTGAATGACGGGCGCTGTCGGACCAGATTGCTCAGTTATAGTGACTGCAACGAAACATGAGGGCGGAACCGGAAATGTCATTTGAAGATCTGGTAGGTCGGCGCGTTGCCGATGCCCAGGCTGCCGCATCGAGTCGCGAGGACCGAGAAGCAGCACTCCGCCGCCAGTACGACGCCGCCAAGCCACAAGCCCAGGCTGCCTTCAAGGACACGGTCCGCAGCGCCCGGGACTACCTCGCCAAACACTCATAGTTCGACCTGACCCTGAGTGGCGGCACGGGCTGGTACCTAGACGAGCACGATGGCGTCCGTGCGTTTATCTCAGATCACGGCGACCTTCACTTCGGTAATGTCCACACACGCGCCGGCAACTGGTCACCGGTTGGCGACTTCACCTCGCCAACAACAGCACTGATGATGGTCAGTGGCTCCCGGGGACCAACCAAGGAAGTCGTGCAGATCCGCAACCCGGATAACATCACACCACCCTCCGGAAAGGTGGTGACCCTGTCGACCTGGGGTGAAGGTGTCGACGGTCCCAGCAACATGATTGAAGCGGACCCGCAGGGCTACGGGTCATATCGCCCCCGTGAGCTGTGGCCCGCCAAGCAGTACTTCTTTAGTGGCCGTATCGACTTCGACGCCGAAGCCAAGCTGTGGGTGACCTATCAAGAGCTCGTTCGAGACCAGACCTTCGCCGTGGCCTTCGATTCGTGGCTCGCGGACCGCATAGCCTGGCGTGTAATCAACCACCCTGTGGGCGGCTAATCTCCAGGGAGTTGCATGTTGACGGCCCTCCCCGCCTGAAACAGGGAGGGCCGTCCGTCGGCAATGCTCAGTCCATCAGTCCGGCCGCCACAGTCATGCGCTCCACGGGAGTGCCCTCGCTAATCTCCGCGGCCCGCTGATAGCTGACCTCCGCACGCCAAACCTTCCGCCCTTCCATCCATCGCCACTGCAACGGCTTCCCTGCTTCCTGCTCCGCGCCAGCTTTTGCGGCATCAAGACTCGGCATCGTCCCCAACCGATCTACCGGGTGCACGGCGTCGCCGTCCGGCGAGAAGCCCAGGTCCAGAAAGTACACGGTCGTCATGGTCTTACTCCTTATCTAAGGGCCATCCCGGGCGGGAGGCTTCGTTGCCATTGTTGGCAGGAGCAAGAAACCAAGTGTGGGATCTCGCGGGTGTCGACCCGGCCGTGGGGAGCTACCCCAGAGCCGCCCGGAGCCTCTCGGCCAGTTCGTCGAGGGAGTCCTTCCACTCGGGTTCATCGGCCTCGTCCCAAAGCTCGGCCAGCTCCGACTCTTCGCCTCCCACGCGCTCAACCGCGGTCAGGGCCAGTTGAACGTCGTCGGCAGTTAGTTCGGCACCATGGGCGGTCACCCAGGTTGCTACGTCCTCCGGGAAATCACCGTGCGGATTGCCCTGGGCGGCGGCGGTGATTTCGGCAGCCGCGACGGCGACGCTTCCGTCCGGTGCCTCTATGTAGCCGTCGGCCACCGCGTTGAGGCTTTGGCGGACGATGTCTGACCCGCCGGCTTCGAGGTCTTCCAACCAGTCCAGGGCGTCGTCATTCTCGAATGCCTGAAATCCCCATGCACCCATAGCTGCTCCTTCAACTGTTCCTGGCTTTTGCTTACATGTCCGTTGGTTCTGAATCTCGTGACTAAGGTAGCGGTCAGCCAGAGCTCAGGAGTGGAGGCACTCCGGCAGGCTAACCAACAGTGGGCGCCCCGTCTCGGAGCATCGATCAGACAGGATCGCAGGCATGCTCAATCGCGGGCGGGGAGCGGTGTGGTGCGCGCGTACTGCGATCTCCCCCGCCCCAGGGCAACCGGCTGTTCTGGATCCTGTGCCGGCGGTTCCGCTCCGCGCTGCTTCAGATACCTGTACAAGGTGGCCCTCGACCAGCCAACGGTCTCCGCCGCCCGGGTAGCGGTCTTGCCTTCGGACAGCAGCCGGCGGGCGACCTCCAGCTTGGCTTCCACCGTTTCCTGCTTCACCGGCTTTTGGCCAAACTTCACTCCACGGGCCTTGGCGGCCATGACCCCTGCCCGGACACGCTCATTGATGAGTTCCCGTTCGTACTCGGCCAAGGTGGCAAATAGACCCAGCTGGAGGCGCCCGCTGGCTGTCGATGGATCGATGCCGTCGACCAGGGACCGGAGCCCGATGCCCCGCTGCTGCATCTCGGCGACCGTGTTCAGGACGTCGATCAGGGACCTGCCGAGCCGGTCGATGCGATAGACCAGGACGGTGTCGTCACGCCGGGCATACGACATGAGGGCCGTCAGCCCGGGGCGTTCCTTCGCGGCTTTCGCACCTGAGAGCTGGTCGAAGTAGATGTGCTCCTCCGGCACTCCGGCCTCGATGAGCGCATCAAACTGCATCTGGCCGTGCTGGTCGGTTGTTGAAACCCTGACGTATCCCAGTAGTAGTCCTCCCATGCGCACATGCTAGACGCGGGGTGTGTCATTGTGCCTTGAGACCTTGTGAGACTCCCCCAGTGAGACAGACTTGGTGAGACACATCTGGCCGTAGAAACGCTCAAAGCAGGCCTGTGGGGAGGTTACTTATCAAGCTAGAGTCTGTGAGACTCCCAGAGAGGTTTGGTGGCTGAAGGAAGGCGGGCAATGCCTGGGGGCTTCAAAAGCGGGCTCGTCGTCGCGAACAGGTTCAGGCTTGGCACGCCTTGGGTCCTTCTTGTACCCACCGAGGACCGGCTCGAGTTCCGCCTCCGCCACGGGCTGGGCCGGTTCTTCGGCCCGTGGTCCTGGACAGGGAGCACGTCGCGCTGGTCTGGCGGACCGTGCGTGGCGTGGACGCCTATCACGGCATCGGCATCCAGGTCAGTAACGGAGTTTGGTGGACCTTTCTGACCCACGACCCGGATCCGGTGCTGGACCGTTTGAAAGAACTCGGCTACCCCCTCGACCCCAAGACCCGCCATGGGCAGGGACGCTTCTTTGCCCGATGAGGTGCCGGGTTGTGCTCAGGAAGCCTTGGCCGCTTGTTTGCGCAGCTTGTGGATAGCCGCTGTGTGGTTCTTGGTCAGCCGGTAGTTCTTGACCTTCCCTGGTGGCATCCCCTTGCTGAAGACCCAGACATCCCTCATCCGCATCAGCGTGTGGTAGAGGCTCTTGGCGCTGTGCTGGCCCTTGAACTGAGGGACGATGTCGATGACGGCGCTTTGGAATCCCGGGTCGAAGGCCTTGGCGATCGCCAAGGAGACTTCCCTCGCGGCCGGCGTTGCATACTCCAGTGTCTCGACGTAGGCGAGCACTTCATCCGGGTGGAGGTCACTGCCAGACACGGTCGTCCGTTGGCCGTCAGCCGGCAGGAACTGGGCCTGCCACGCGAGCAGAACGGAATCCTTTGGTGACGGGAGGCTGAGATGGCGCAGTGTGGTCTCGCGGGGCTCGGAAAGGCGTCCAGTGTCCTGGCGCACGATCCTCCCGCCCCGAACGATCATCGTGTTCGTCAGACGGTACCCGGCGCGCCGGAGCCGGGAGATCAGGTTTTGTTCGGCGTCGCCTGCGGTCTCGGTCCGGACCAGGCCGGCGATGTAGACCCGCGCGGGTGTCCCGAACCGGGCAGCGTGCCAGGTGACCATCTGGTGGTTGTTGAACCGCTGGGTCAGGCCCCGTGTCTGCCCGACGTAGAACGGCTTGGACGGGTACCCGGGGATGTTGAACATGAGCACATAAATGTGCGTCCACCCGGATACCGCCTTCATACCTGTCGATGGCGGGTTGATGAGCTCGTAAGCAAATGACACGACCCCAGTATCAGACATCCGCCCGGCTCAGGCCCACCGCATCTCGCTGGCATGGGGTGTGCTGGGGCTGCGCGGCAAACCCTCATATGTCCAGAAGCTGCTGCCCTTCCGACTTGCCAATCAAATACTAAGCCTGCTTAGTATGATTACAGCCGAATGCGAACGGCTGCCGAACCAGAGGAGGAAACACCATGGGACTGGGCGACAAGATTGACAACGCTGCCGACAAGGCAGGCGGCAAGGCCAAGGAGGCTACGGGCGCCGCAACAGGCGATGAGAGCCTGCGGACCGAGGGGCAGGCTGACCAGGCAAAAGGCGATCTGAAGCAGGCCGGCGAAAAGGTCAAGGACGCCTTCAAGGACTGATAGAACACACGGGAAGGGCGCGCTCTGCGAACGGGGCGCGCCTTTTTCCTGCCCGCAGTAAGGAGCACCGGACTACTTGGCCGCGGCCGGTCAATCTGGCAGGTTGAAGAATGTGGCCGGATCGTCCGCGCCGAGTAGGTCATGATGGAACGGGATGGCGTCCACCGGACGGGTGTCCAGGAACAGAACTGCCACCTGGCGGGAATGGATCACGGTGTAGCGGGCGCCTCCCGCCACCCAGGAATGGATTCCCGTGAAATCCTCGACGAAGAACCCGTCACCGAGCAGGCTTCGGTCCACGAGCAGGCCGTAGACAAGATTCCAGGCGAGTTCCAGCAACTCGTGGATGGCCGCTTCAACGGTTGGAGCTGTCATGGATCCATGCTCCTCCCAGGGTGCGACACGTTTGTGGACGCGCCCCCGCGTGTCATATTGGCAAGGCCGTCTGTTAGAGCAACCGCGGCTCCAGAAACTCAGAAACACGCACGCCTACCCCAGCCCGGACAGCTATGTGCCAAACAGCTCCGCAAAGCACCAGCATCTAGCGCCGAGCTCCACACGTGTGGTCGAATCGCTCCCAGGGGCGAGGGGTGTGACCTCCATGACTAGGGGGAACGATGCTGTTGACCGCGTTACTTGACGGCGTCCGGATGGATGCGACGACGTATAGCGCTGAGTCCTGGAGGGAGCTGCAGAACTCCGACGACCGCAGGCGGATGGTCATGCCAGTGTGCGGGATCCGGGCGATCGCCAAAACCCGGGGTACGTCCACAAAGTACTTCGCCCACTACCGGAAGACTGAATGCAAGGTCGAGCACGGTGGGGAGTCGCCGCAGCACCTGGCGATGAAGGAGGCCATGAAGGTCTGCATCGATAGGGTTTCTGGCTGGCACGCGATCGTCGAGCACCCGCATCCATCACGGGAATGGATCATCGACGTCCTGGCCGAGTCAGATGACAGAACCAGGCGGATCGCCTTCGAGGTGCAGCTGTCATCCCAGTCACCGGAGAACTACTTCGCCCGGTCCCAGCGCTATTTCGATAGTGGGGCGTTCCCGGTCTGGCTCGTCCCCCGGGAACTGGAGCACAACCAGACCGTTGTCCCCGTAGTTGTGACGGGCTTTGGCAAAGCGTCCACAGTCCCGGATGATGCGTCAGATTTGCTTGCCCTGCCCGCGCGCCAGAACCTGGTCTACGCGGACGACAATCTTGGGGCCTTCGTTGAGGCCCTGCTCCGAAGGGGTCCGTCGTGGATACACGGAAGTCCGCAGGCCCAGGCAGACGCACGCAAGGCCGCAGCAGAGGCCGCGGCCGCCGCGGCCGAAGCCGAGCGCAGGAAGCAGGAAGCCTTCGAGCAGGCGATCGAGGTCATGAATGACCGCTCGGCCTCCCCCGATGCGGCGTTCGGCCCCCACGTCGTCCGCACCCAGACAGACACTTACGTCTGGGGAAGCCTCACGTGCTGTTGGAACTGCGAGGAGCCCATGCTGGTCTGGGACGCGCGCGTCTGGGCATGGGGAGGCGCGACGCCCCGGCTGCAGGTAAAGCCCGAAGTCGGCGCGAAGCGGTTCGAGAACCACCCCGAAGTGCACCGCGCCGTCGACAACTGGATCAAGGCCGCCAGGCCCGACGTTCCCAAGGCAGCGATCAAACCGCGCAGCACCAAAGCCAGCGGCCGGCTCTACAGCGCTTTCGTGTGCCCCACCTGCGACAGCACGATAGGGCAGATCTTCATCTCCCAAATCCGCCCCGAGAAGTGGTCCATCCTCAGCAGCCCCGGCGAAAAGTCAACGGCTGCAGGCCCCGCGGCGATGCCAGCCTCGAGACCGGTTCGAGCCACTTTCCCCGTTCCGGATCCGCCTCGACCCACCCCGGCGGTCATCATGGCGGGCCCAGCCGTCCCCAGGCGGTGTCGCCTCCACGGCGCGCCGAAGGAGTGGTGCGACTGGTGCCAGAACAGACCGAACCCGAAGCTGGGGCGGCACTTCCCCGTCGAATAAATTTCGGCGACCGAAAGGCGGCCTACTGATCTTCGTCAGGGTGCTGGCCGACCGGCGTCATGGCGTCGAAGCGGTCCGGGGCCTCCAAGTACGTCAGAAAGAAGATTTCCCCGGTCCGTTTATCGACGAACGTGCTGCCCCGGCCGATCAGTTCGCAGGAGTAGTCGCCGTCGATGACGAGCCGGCTCCCTCCATCGATGAGGAGCCACGCCGCGTCGTCCTCGTAACCGTAGTCGGCGACGGTGTACTCACCGCACTCCCCCACTTCCCAGGTCGGGGCCAACGCCTCATACGCGGCCGCACGGGCCTGTTCAAACGTCAGCATGATCCTCCAGTCGATAGTCCCGTTCATGCCCGCGCCTCCGGCGGCGAGCGAGGGCCGGCTTCTTCCAGCATTTTGGCCGTCAGCGCAACGCTCCGAAAGGCGGCCTCGGTGGCAATCCTACGTGTGCGGAAGGCCTGCTCCGCCGCCCAAAGCCAGACCAGCCGTCCCGCTGCCAAGGGCACCGCGGGACTGCGAATATCCGGAGGCCACGAAGCGGACAAGGGGACTGCTGTCCTGTGCCAAGGCGTCAAGGACGTCCCGTGGAACGCCAGGGTTCATGGCAACGTGAATTGCCAGGTCGACGCTCCGGCCTGCGAGTTCTACCAGCAATTCCCGAGGCGTTGCACCGTTGAACGCGACTGCCTGGCGGACCTGAGCGTCGGTGTCGCCGGCTAGCGACGTCAGGACGGCGACCGGGGTGTTCGGGTTGGCCGCGACAGCACGGCGCACCTGGGCGCTCCTTCGTTCGCCCCCAAGCATTGTCAGCAAGTCGGCACCGGCAGCCCAACTGAAGGCCACGCTTTCGCGCACCTTCGCGCTCCTATCCGCCACCATCCGCTCCAGGGCTGCCCGGTCGGGTCCTGTCTGCTCAGCGGAGAATTCCAGCTCGGCTTCGGCTTCGCGAACGAGTTCCTCCGGCGCTGAAGGGTTCTTTCGCGCTGCAGCCCTCACGCTTTCGGCCGGGTCATCCAGCAGGACTGCCAAGGTGGACTGCGGAAGGCGTCGGTTCCCGGCCGCAGTGGCGCGGACCCGAGGGTCCTCATCCTCAGCAAGCCGGTGAAGAAGGGGCGCTGGCATGCCCTCGTGGGCTGCGACCGCTGCCCGTACGCCTGGCTCGGGGTCCCCGGCGAGCTGCTCCATCACGGTGTATGGAGTCCTGCGGTTCGATGCGACCTCGGAGCGGACATGCTCGTCGGTGCTTCGGGCGAGCCGCGCCAAGGTCTTCTCTGCTGAACGTTCGTCACGGGCAACCATCAGTCGCATGTCAGGATCCCGCTTCCGGCTCTTCGACAGCCGGTCAAGGGCCTCTTCGACCACGCCTGCCGGCAGGCCGACGTCCACCCGGTCCCCGATCAGCCCAAGCACTTCGAGCAGGTCCTCGTCGACGTCGGTTATCAGCAGGGATTCTGCGATGGAGCGTGCCAGTTCGAGAGGGCACGCCGGGTTGGACAGTACGGCGAGTCTCACGTCTCTCTGACGGTCCCCTGACAGGCGGGTGAGGGCAGATGGTGGTGTCGCATGATGCGCTGCGACCGCTGCCCGCACGCCGGCGTCTCTGTCCGAGGCCAACTCGATCAGGGAAGCTTCCGGCGCGGAAACCAGGGACGCAAGCCTGGCCCGCGCCGCGGCGGACTTGCTGGTCTGCAGGGACCGGATGATCCCTGCACGATCGTTTGCCGTCAGGGCCGGGTTTTCGGCCAGGTTGGCCAGTACTTCCGGTGTGGACCCCTCGATGAGGGCCATCAGGGTGCCGTATGGTGCCGCCGGGTGCGCGGCAAGAACGCGGAGCGTCTGCTGGTCATATTCGTTGGCCGTGTAAGGCCAGTCCCGCCGGGCGCCCAGACCGGCAGTGCGGAACTGCAGCCTCGCGTCCCTGGATGTACCGAGCTCGGCGAGCAAGGCGGTAAGGTCCTCGCCTCGCTGCCAGACAGTACGTTCCAGCGTCAACCAACGGACCTCGGGATCCGCGTCACTCAGCAGGCTGGTACGCACGTCAGGGTCTGAGAGGGAGAGCTCTCTGGCGGCAGCCCTCCGCACCCAGGCCGGGCGGTCGGCACGGATCAGATCGGCCACAACGTAGTCCGGGAGACCATCCCTCATCCACTCCCCGGCGGTAAGTGATCGGCCGGTCTTCCAACCCCAGATAGAGCTCGCCAAGGGTATCGGCAGCCGGCCTCCGCCTTCAGCCAAGTGCAGGAAGTCCCAGAACCACCTCGTGTCCAGAGAGGATTCATCCCGGTGCTGGTTGATTCGGATGCTGCCCACTTCGACCGCTGCACCACCCCGAGTACCGGACGTCGTCCGGGCACCCACATTTTCGGCATCGGACAGTTGGGTAATCTGAGCGCCGTCGTGGCGGCCGTCGGTCGTCACGGCTTTCAACAACGGCCGGGGAGCGCGGGGGTTCTCCTTAGCTGCTCGCCTGACGGCCACGCTGCGGTCACCGGCCAGGGCCTCCAGCACGTCCTCGGGTGCATTCCGGTTGGAGGCCACCCCTCGGCGCACCAGCCAGCGGGTATCACCGGCCAACGTCCGTACGGTTGGTTCTGGTGTTGACTCGTTCCGGCCCACGCGTCCACGGATGTCCGGGTCCTCGTTGGACGCGAGTTTGTCCAGCATGTCGAACGGCGTGTGCCGGTTGTCGGCGAGAAGCTGGTGCAGTCGCCTCTCCGGCACCGGCTCAGGCCGGGCAAGCTGTGTCCTCGCGGTCGCTTTGATGAACCCGTCCCGCAGGGATGGCAGCAGCTCCTCTGAGTTCCCACCCAGGAGATGGGTAAGGTTCCATGTGGGCATAAGCCGCTGGCGCGGGAGCCAGATTCCGACGCGCCGGATCCCGAGGCTGTCGTCGGTGTCGAGCATGACGTAGCCGAGCAGCTGGCGCAGGAAGTCCCTGAGTTTACCAATCGTCAGGGCGCTGTAAACCTTGCAATCGATGAGGGTGTCGCCGATCATCCAGTCAGCGTCGGCGCCCCCGACGAGCGGGGACCCGCTGAACTGCGGGTTGGGTTCGTAGCGGACACCCGCGGCGATCTGATCCTGCCAGGCTTCCAACTGGTCACCGTTCGACGCCACCAGCGACCTGAGGTTGGCCAGCGCCCGCGGATCTACCTTGTCGGCGAATGATTGTCCGTCCATGACCTGGTCACAGAGCATTCCCAATGAGCCGTTCATTGCCGTGGCGCCCGTCCGCGCCACCTGCTCGCAGTACGCCAGCATGATTGCCGCACGGTCTGAGTTCGAGTCGTTTCGGGGTTCCTGCAGCAGCATGCTTGCCACGTCGAAGGCTTCAGCAAGGACCCGTGTGCGGTGTCCGCCGTTCTCAACCGAGGCAGCAATGGAAGGCAGCAGGGCAACGCCAGCGGCTGCCACAGAATGACGGGGATCAAGCCCGCCAAGCTCGATACGAGCCCGAAAATCGAAAGCGGTTCCAGCCAGTCGAGGGTCCGCACCTGGAAACGGAGACACCACCGCCCTGCTGCTGGCGACCTCCGACAGCCCCAAAGCCTCCGCGGCAGCTCTGGCGCCGGCGCTGTGACCGGCGGAGGCTTCAAGAAGCGGTGATATGCGGTCCAGGTAGGCACGCTCCGGCGACTGCGGGTCCTGGAGAAGCGATGTAAGGCTCATTGTCTGACACTCTATCTGTGAGCGCTCTCGCGCCGGACTCATCGGAAACCATTCTGTCGCCCCTGGGGCTCCTTGGTCGTCCTAGGCGCCGCGGCTCCTGAAAGCCTCGATCTGCTCCACGTGTTCCTCGGTCAGACCCACTGCTGGGTCGGGTCGCACGAGACACACCGGTTGGTCATGGTCCTCTGCCCAAGCCACGGAGTCGGAACCCAAGACGTCATCGATCCAGACGACCGAGTCCCAGTCCGCTTCCCCCGCAGCATCCATCCTGACCAGCCAGCGTTGGACGCTGCGCAGCTTCGGGGTGGGTACGTCACCCTCAGCCTGCCGGAAAACTATGGGCGCCCGCAGGGGCATGGCGCCCAATTCCAACTGTGACTCCAGGCTGGCCACCATGTCCGCAGGCCAGGTCGAGACCCAGGCGATTCGGCCGCTGCCTGCAAGGCGGCGGACCAGGGATCGCTTCGTGTCCGACAATCGAGGCAGCGGCCTCTCGCTCCCCCGCTGAGGAACCAGAGCCGGGTTGAGGACCCCGTCGATGTCGAGCAGGATCACCGGTTTCAAAAGATTCATCGACCCACCCTCAATGTTTACGCCGCTCCGTTCTACAAGGTACGGATCACGATTAGTTTGAACCCTTCGGGGACCTTGCCTTCCAGCTCAGCTTTCGCTTCCTCGTACGTATTCCCCGCCGCGGTGATGCGGTCTGTTGCCCCGTCAGGCCCTTCGATGGTTCCAGTAATTTCCACCCCCATACTTTAGCGGTGCCGCTCGACCGCTCCTGTGGCGGCACGTCCTGCGCCTGGTCAGCCACACCAGCTGCTGTCCGATACCAAGGCCCGACATCAGAATCTCACACGTCCACGGGGGCATTCAGGGCGCTTCAGCACTTTCTGCCGCCCCTGCCCCCCCCCTCTCAAGTGCAACCGACATGGCCGGGCCGACAACGCGGCGTGTGCAGTTGCTAGCAGCATCCTACGTTTCCTTCACGAGACAGGGGGCGGTGGTCTTCTACCGGGGAACATGCGTAGTTTCCGAGCCTTGCGGTGTCAGTGCGGTGCCCTGATCTTTGGAAACGGGCCCTTGCCTTTAGGACGCTGCCTTCATATGGGTGCGCTGGCCGGCGAGCCATTCGCCTATCTGGGCGCCCTTGGCGTCCTGGCGGATCGAGGCGATCATCCGAGCGTTCGTCACGTCGTCGACGCCCATCTCCCGGTTCCTGCGGGCCAGCACGGCCAGCCGGTCAGCCAGCTCGTTGAGCGGGTGGCCGTTGTGGCCACGGACCCACTCGTAGGAAATGTTCACGCCGCGTGCCGAACCTAGGATGCGCTTGCACTCTGCGACCGAGTCGGTGTCGTCGAACGGTTGCAGGTGGCCGGTGGCAACGCGCTCCAGGACGTCCAGTGCCGCCTTGGAGTCGGTGAGGACCTTCAAGTCACCCACGCCTTCGCGCAGGACCGGGTGGTGACCCAGAGTGGACTGCAGCCCACGGCGGATGGCCGCGAGTTCGCCGGCCCGGATGCCGCCGTGGGTGGACACGGACGTGTAGGCGCCCAGGATCGGGTCCGCGCCGTTCGAGTAGGCCAGGACGTAACCGCACCCGTTCACGGACTTGCCGCGGCCGCGGGAGGAATCGCAGGCAAGGACGAGACCGGAGACCAGTCCGCGTTCGACTTCGGCAACGGCTTCGCGGGCTGCGGCCAGCGCGGCCGGCGGCGCCGTCAGGTCGGTGACGGGCAGATCGGACTTTGCGCGCAGCAGCTCCGCCGTGGCCCAGTCGCTGGTGAAGACCTGGGATGGCGTTTCCCCGGTGCGCTTGGCGATCCGTGCGACAGCCTGGCTGATCTGGGCGGCAAGCTCCCGGTTGGAGGGGTTGGTCGCCTGTCCATCGCCAGGGCCGGAGACGATGAAGTCTTTGCCGTCGATGATGGTGTGCACGGCCCAGCGGCACAGGTTTGGCTGGCGGTCCACCAGGACAGTCACACCATGGCGTTCATTCACGGCCACGAGGGCCGGGACGAACCGGGACATCGGCGGTGCCGGCATGGGAACGGCGGTCACTTGGCACCTCCGGCGATGTCTTTGAGGGTGATCGGCTTCAGGCTGGATTCGATGCGTTCCTGGTGCTCCGGCATGGAGGTCACGAACGCCACCAGCTCGGCCGGCGATTCGAAGTCCTGGTTCTGCAGTTCGTGCATTGCGTGGTGGACGCGCTGCTCAAGGGAGGGCATGACGGCGAAGACATCGGCGGCCCGATTGATCAGGTCTGCATCCGGGTAGGCGTTGCCGACGTCGATCTTGAACATGCCAATGGGCTCGAACGGGCTGGCTCCTCGCAGCACGCGGGTCCAGATTTCGGCCCGGCGGGCCCATTCGGCCGTCGAGACTCCGGTCGGGCGCTGCCGTTCGGTGTCTTCCTCGTTCCAGTACGGGTAGTAGTCGCCCAGTTCCAGTTCATCAATCTCGGTGGCCAACGCCGGGTGCCTGGGGAACATCAGCGCGTACAGCCCGCCGGTTTCGGGGTCGTCGGAGACCGCCACGGTGACGGTGTTCAGGTGGCAGGAGTGTTCGCCGGCGAGGATCTGGCCGACGTGGACGGCCTGGGCCTGGACCGCGTCGAAGATAACCGACTCCGGCCGGGGAGTCCCTGCCAGGTCGGCTGCATCCACGGTCTTGGCGATAAACTCGGCCACCTGCTCGATTTCGATGCGGTCCCGGACCGGCGCCAGCGCGGTGCGGAGGCGCTCGGCCAGGGCCAGCAGGTCAGTGCCCGGGTGCAGGCGGTAGCCGTGCGGGACATTCAACTCGAAATCAGTCATTGTCCTTGACCTCCACCAGATGCGCCCATTCGGGAACGTTGTCGATCCAGTGCTGGGACGTGACGTTGACGAGCAGGATGATCACCGGGACGGCGGGGCGTTCTGTCGGCCACCAGGTTTCACCGTCGGTGGCGATGATGATGGCCGAGGGCTTCTTCGGCAGGGACAGTGCGTGCTCGATGGCCTCGCCCATGTCGGTGCCGCCGCGTCCGGCGATCTCCGTGATGGAGTCCTTGCCGGTGAACTTCTTCGACTGGTGGACCATCGTGTCAATGTCCGAGACGATCAGGTCGTCGCCCTTGATGCTGAGCTTGCGGGCAATGGCGATGACTTCATTGGTCGCAACGGCGAGGTCGTGGTCGCTGACCGATCCGGACGTGTCCCGGTAGAAGTGGATCGACGGGATCGGCTTGATGTAGCCGGGGGCGATCACCTTGCCGATGATGCGGCCCTTGCTGTCGGACATGGTTTCGTTCATCCGGCGGCGGTTCCGGCGCTTGTAGGTCGCGTCGTGGTAGCCGGACTTGTGGGCAACGGCACGGCGGACGTGGGAGGCCAGGACGCGCTCCCATGGCGTCTTGGACGGGGTGAGAATCTCGTCGATGATCTGCGCGATACCACCGGGGACAGAACCGATGCCGTGCTGTTCCTGGTGCTGGCGGACAGCGGAGGCCGTGGCGATGCGGACCAGGTTCTTCTCGATTGCGGAAGCCGCTTCGGCCTTGCCGCCCATGGTTTCGTCGTCACCGAGTTCGTGACCGCCCTTGCGGCCACCCGCCCCGGAGCCACAGCCCTTCACCGGGGTCTGCTGACCCTGGCCGGACTGACCGGAACCGGGCTGGCCCTGGCCGCCCTGCTGGCCCTGCTGGGGCTTGGGCTTGTTGCCCTGCTTCTTCCGCAGAACTTCCATGTAGTGCAGTGGGGTCTGGTAGTCCGGCTCACCGATCATCGAGGCGAACACGCCGTGCTTGGCGAGGGCGTCGCACCCGGCGTCGCGCAGGTCATCGTTAATCGCGAGATCTCCGGCTACGTTCCACATTTCGTGCTCGTCGTCCGAGACACCGGCCAGCTCGGCGAGAGCTGCATGCTCGGCCAGCAGATGGGAACACTCGTGCAGCAGAGCCTCGGCACCGAACTGGGCACCCATCGGAATGACCTTGTCGAAGTTGATGTAGCAACGGTGACCAGGGTCCACACCGAAGGTATCCACGGCCTGTGAGTTGACCGGGCGGAGGGAAAACATCAGTGAGCCCATGTAGGGCATGATCTGCAGTGCCGTGGCACGCCAGGCCTGAAAATGCAGCATCTGTTCGTCTGTGGGAGCGGCGAGGTTTCTCATGGCCATAATGTGTGCGGCATCGGGTAAGCGCCTCTCCACCCGTGCTGCGGAGTCCGGCTACTCCTGCCAGCGCACAACTGGCCTTCTGACGGGGAGCCCGCCGGTGGGGTCGTCGTGTTTCAGGACAATCTCCGGGATTGCCAGGACCGAAGGGACGGTCTTCTTTTTCATGGTGTTGCTTCCGTAAAGAACCCCGCCCCTGCTGGTGGGTTATGACAGCCGGTGGCAGGGGCGGGGTGGTCAGTGGGGATTAGTCGGTCGTCGGGGCTCCGGCGAGCATGACGTCCAGGGGCACGTCGCGGCCGGTGACCTTCTGCACGTCGTCGCCGAGCCAGCGCTTGTTCTTGGGTCCGGCGCCGAAGGATTCAAAGACGCCGTCCACGGCGTACAGCCTTGCTTCGAGCTTCCGGGCCTTGGATACCATCAGCAGCCCTGCCCCGCGTGCTGAGGGTTGGGAGAACACCGCGTGCAGGGCACCGTCGCCGAAGCGGAGAGCGCGGAGGTCAACTTCGACCATTTCCTTGCCGTCGGTAAGGCGCACCTTCTTGCCTTCCTTGAGCTTGAACGGGGAGGACACCGACGCGGAGAACTCGCGGGAGTCCGAGTTCATCGGCACGATACGGCACGCCTGGCCGTCGATAACGTGCATTTCGAGCAGGCCGGGGTCGATGGTCCGCAGACCGTTGGCTTTGGCGGAGTAGCCTTCCAGCATCGAGTACACGTAGCAGTCGTTGGAGATGCCGCCCCAGGCTGCCTGCTCCATGATCTTGCGCTCCATTTCCTCCATGGACTTGACCGCGAGCTCGTATTTGAGGGCTGCAGGCTTTGCGCCGGCCTCCGCGAGGGCAATGAGGGAGCGCATCGTGAAGGTGATGGAGGGGCCCTTGACGCCGAAGGCATCGGCCCAGTCATCGAGGCTGGTTTCGTTCAGGGTGTCCGGAAGCCAGTAGCGGTAACCGAGAAACTCGGTCAGTACCGGCAGTTTCAGGGACACCGGCAGTCCCCGGCTGATGCGCAGCCGCCGCCCGAGTGCCTTGAAATCGTTGGACGGCAGGTTGTCCGCCATGACCAGGACTTTCGCCCAGGTCTTGGCGTCGGAGACGACAGTGCTGGCCATCGGATCGATAAGGGCCTTCTCGAGCAGGTCCGGGGTCAGCGGCACGGCGGGCGCTTTCAGGGCTTGGTATTGCAGGCCTTTACCGCGGGAGTAGATCATGCCGGTGGCCGGAAGGCCCAGGCCGGGGAAGTCGGAACGGTCACCGGGACGTCCGTCGACGGTTGCCTTGGCGCGGGCGTCTGCACGGTAGGCGACGAGAATGTCTTTAGGGGAAGTGGGGGCTGTAGCAATGGCTGTCATGACTCTTATGTGTGCGGCGGCGTCCGGCCCGCTCACCGGTGCCGCGGCCAGGATCCGGGCCTGAACACGGCTTGGGCCACCCCACCGGGCTGTTCAAACAAACCCGCCGAAAACCCGCCGACTGGCCGGGCGGGAAAATCCCCGGAATGGCGGGGAATATAGGGCCCCTTACTACTACTACTCTACTTAAACGACTTAAAAGATAGATATATATAAGGGGCCGCTAGTTCTCTCCCTAAGAGGCTCCTGCTTTCTAGTAAGAGAGCACTTTTCTTCCATATAAGTCCGTACCTCCCGCGGCGTTGTAGGTCGAGTGAGGTCCCGACGGACAACAAAAACCGCGCCAGTGCTGGGATCCGGGGCCGTTTTCCCGCTCTACCACCGGTAGGTTCGTCCTGGAATTTGAGTGTAGATCCGGCGGGGCTGCCCTTTGGCATAAAGCGGTGAGAGACGGGCTGTTTTAATCCACGTGATAACCTGAGGAACGACACCGGCCTCTTAGAGACGATGGTTATCACGTGAGGTCCTGACCAGGACCCGTGGCCTGGTGAGGGCTTTCAAATTCTCCGCACACATGAGGGGCATGACTTCCCTCGGAATTGATCTCGCAGACCTCGGCATCGCGCCAATCAACGACGTGCCGGAGCAAACACCGGCCGAACCCGTCAACGACGGGCGCACCCTGGTTGTCGGCTCGACCCTCGCCAAGGCGCTCTACAGCGTGTGGTCCGGTGCCCCGATCACGATTGTTGACTCCCCTCCCGGTGCCGGCAAGACCACCCTAGTGGCCCAGGCTGTTGCGTACCTGCGGGAGCGGTCCAGCCTGAAGATCATCGTCGCGTGCGCCACCCGCCGCGCCGCCTATGACATTGCCGAGCGGATCGCCGCCGAACTGGGGCCGGACAAGGACGGCCACCCGCAGGTTGCCCTGGCGGTTTCCGGCATGGAGCCGCCTATCGGTGTTTCCCGTGGCGGTGCCGCCGCCGGTGGCAAGAACATCCCGGTTGTGCGCACCATCGCCTCCTGCAAGACGTCCAACCGCCCCATGTGCGACCTGATGATTATCGACGAGGCCTACCAGGCGACGTTCGCTGACGTGTCCAACGCCTCCGACGAAGCCCAGCAGCTCCTCATGGTCGGCGACCCCGGCCAGATCGGTCCCGTCGTGACCGCCGACGTGTCCGCGTTCCGCGGTCGTGAAACGGCTCCCCACATGCGGGCGCCGGAAGTCTTCGCGAAGATGAAGAACGCCGAAATCCACTCCCTGGACACCACCTACCGGCTCGGCCAGGAAACCGTGGACGCCATTGCTCCCCTTTATGGCTTCCCGTTCTCGTCCTCCCGACCGGACCGGTACCTGACCGACGAGGACGGCAACCGGGTCTCCGAAATCGTGCCGCTGCTGCTGGACCCGTCCCCGACGTTCGATCACCTGCCGACCCTGGTCAAGGTCGCCGAATACGCTGCCGGTCTGATCGGTGTGGAGCTTGTCGAGTTCGACGAGGACGACCAGCCGTTCACCCGCCCGCTGGTGGCCTCCGACATCGCCATCGTCGTCGCTCACAACGCCCAGGCCTCCGGCATCACCGCGATCCTGCGGACTCTGAAAGCCGAGGGCATCCACGTAGGCACTGCCGACAAGATGCAGGGCGGCCAGTGGCATGCGGTGGTCGCCATGGACCCGTTCATCGGTTACACCTCGGCAGGCTCCCACCAGCTCTCCCCCGGCCGCCTCTGCGTCATGGCGAGCCGGCACCAGACCCACATGACATGGGTACATGACGGCGACTGGGAGACAGCGTTGATGGACCCGGACATCGACCAGAACGAAGCAAGGCTCGGTCGCCGCGTCCGCATCGCACTGACCGCCGAGTAAGCCGAACACGCCAGTAGAGTCCCGGCCCGTACCAGCGGGCAGGGACTCTGCTGTTTCCGCACACATTTGGCCCATGACGAAGCATCTCTGGGAATATGAGCACCCGTACCATTGCGAGCATGGCAACTTCTACTCCCGCGGCCTGGCCACCGGGTACGAATCCTGGGCCGAGTTCACCCAGCCGGTGGAGTACGACCGGTCAGGGCCAAAGCTCACGCAGACAGGCACGCTGCTGCACAGCGGGGACCCGGACCTGAACTGCCTGTTCCGCTGGGACTGGCGGGCGATTCACCTGGAGTACCCGGAGGACTACCCCGACGGGGCCGAGCAGCATTACCTCGACCTGTTCTTCATGATGCAGGGCAAGCCGTACAACCAGTCCGTGCGGATTAAGGTGACCCCCGAGGATGAACCCGCGATCCGGGAGTGGCTGGCCGGCCGCGCCGAAACCATGCGCGCCATGTGGCAGCCGTTCCTGTAAGACCCAGCCAGAAGTAAAGCCCCTCAGCCCACGACTACGGGGCTTTTTCTGAACCCGGGCACAGGAAAGGCGGCACCAATCTGGTGCCGCCTTTTGGGGTTCCGAGCTACTTGACGATCCGCAGCTTCGGGCTGCGCAGCCGGAGCATGACCCCGGGCTGGAGGAGGAAGACAGATGGCAGGGCCATGAGGGCCAGCAGTGAAGCGCCGTTGAAGACTGGTTGGCTGATGCCGATGGTAAGGCAGGCTGCGAGGATCAGGATCTGGAGTGCTTTGCGGGTTCTCATGACCCTGATGTGTGCGGCGCCTCACACCTTCGTCACCGGCAATCTACATAGAACGCACGACCCTGTGCTCCCAGGGCATCCCTTACTGGAGCCGCTTGCTCTCCAGGATGTCGACTCTCCAGCGACTACCGACCCACTCCAGCCGGCATGTCCATCGATGCACTTCGCTGAGGCCCTCATAGACGATGTTTGTCTTGTAGAAGTCACCGACAAGAACGTCCGACTGGATGGTCTCCTTGCCGGCGCCGTGGGGCTGCTGAATGATTAGCTCCTTGCACGTCTTCAGCCCGTTTGCCTTTGTCTTCTCTGCCATCGGAGAAGTGGAAGACGGCGAGGGGTTAGAGGCGATGACCCACACCCATCCGGCTGAGACACCCAAGGCAACCAGAGTTCCGATCATGCCTTCATCGGGGCATCCAGCCGCTTTCGACGTTGGTCCTTCGGACCAAACCATGTCACTTCGCTCATTGGCACCTGCCGGAGGGGATCCTGTGCCGGTGTCCCCAGTTGTGGTTGCCTCGGTGGGATCGGCTGGCCAGTTGCCCGGTCGATGACCCGGACGCCTACCAGCTGTGTGAGGGGCAAGGTCTGCAACCACTGGCCGCCGTCCCAGTAGCTCGCGACGTCCGGCCGAGACCGATCCCAGTACCAGGCAGCGGAATTCATTTCGTCGCCCGGTTCTTGAAACCCGGACTGGGGGCGCCGGTCATGAAGTTCTGTCCTTGATGATCTGTTTCAGGGTCTCGTCATCGGGGCAAGGCTGGTCATCGAACGGACACCGCCCCTCGGCCAGGGACGCAGGACCACCGATAGCTTCGATGCACATCGTGCAGATCACGTGGGCTTCCATCATGATGGTCGGGTCAGGCTCTTCGTACCCGCAAGCAGCTTTCCGCCATTCCAGATCCCTGCAGCAAATCAGGTGTGCCAGTTCATCAGGATTTTCGTTCAGCTTGAACTTGGCCTCCCAAGCAGGCACCCGAACCAGCTCCATCGCCCCGCCATCAGCCAGCGTCGACGTGTCACTCTTTGTTTCCATGGCCTCCCCCATTCAAGCAACATCGTACCCAGCAGCGCGTAAGCCGCCGGGAGGAGCGAAAGCTGTCAAGTGGCCGAGTCGACCCGTAGCGGAGCCCAGAAGCGTTCCTGAGCTCGGCATGAGACTGTCTAGGCTCTGTGTTCGAGCAGCTTGGCCTTCTGCGTGGCAAACTCCTCGTGGGTCAGAAGGCCCCGGTCCATCAACGCCGCGAGTCGCTCAAGCTCGTCTGCGACGCCCGCTCCCGCCGACGGGGTAGCCGGCCGTCGTCCAAGGACGGACCTCAAGACGAGCCCAAGAATGACAATCGCGGCCCCGAAGGCCATGATGCCCCAGTAGATGCCTGACTGCTGCGCGGCCGCGAACTGGCACTGCTCCATGTAGTTGGATTTGATTCCAGTCGCAGTGGCCTTTGCGATGTCATAGCCTGCAGCGGAAATTTGGGAGGTAAATGCCCCCGAGCAGTTCGGGCCGACAGGGACCGAGTAGCCAAGCACGACTCCCAAGGCCATTACGGCCAAACCCAGAACATACGGCCAGACAAGCTTCTTCCCGTGGGTGTCCTGAGCTAGTGGGGAGCCCGCTCCGGAAGGACTCGACACAGAAATCCGACCAAGCTTTCGGCGACTTTTCACACCAAGCACAATCCAGGCGAGACCAACGGCAAAGACAACACTCCCGCAGATGACTACAGTCCACCAGACGGGCGCCAATTTATCCGCGTTGACGTGACAGGTCGTCAAAGCTGCCATTGCCGTCATGCCGTCGGGGGCATCCTTGGACGCCTTCTGAAGTCCAAAGGCACCAGCACAGTAAATGCCAACCGGCACAAGATAGCCAGCAGCCAAGCCGACAGCGGCAGTGATGAAGCCGGCGGCGGTGACAATCAAACGAAGCTTGTTCAGCTGGTCCCCCAAAGAATGAAATAAGCAGTGAGCTTGGCATAGCCTATGCCAGCCAGCCCGAAACCAGCAGGATCATCCACCTGGCGCCGAGTTCTGGCGACATGGATGTCCCTTTAGTGCTCTCGCCGGTCGTCGACTTGGGTGTTCCAGATGAGGTGTTCTTGATCCTGGATGATTTTGCGGATCTCCCAGGCACAGCTGTGATTGCGTCGGTCGTACTTGTGGGTTCTCTCTTTCGGGGAATCCGCGCTTGATTGTTTTTCCCAGTCCACAAGTTGTTGAGTGATTCGCAGGTCGGTGACATCGCGGACCATTTTGTCGATGGCCAGCGTTCTGTAGACCTGGTCCGAGGTCACGTCGAACGGGTACAGGCCATGTTCTTTGTACAGGCTACGGATGATGCCCATCTGCTTCCGGTTTGGGTAGAACTCGGAAATGGACCTGCCATTGGCCTGAGTCCACTGAAGCACAGCGAACGCAGCAACGTATTCCCGGATCTCCGGCGGCGCCTCGAGCAGTGGTGGCGCGGCACTGACGCTGATACTTTCGCTACCTGTCCCACCCGTGGAATAGGTGGGAGAGGCGAGGACGCCGTACTCCTCCAGCCCTTCGCTCAGCCATGCCGAGGCAGGGTAGCTGCTGTAGCGTTGAACGCTCTCTTCAAACTCCTTCAGGGCTCCGTCCCACGGTGTGGGCTTACGGAACGGTTTATGGCCCAGAGCAGGGTAAACAGTGTCGGGGTGCGGGTTTACAGGGCCCAGTGGGTAGAGCGTATTACCAACAACGGGATCATCAACCCTGGGGTGGTCGAGGTCCTCGTACCCTGCCCTGGCCTCAGCAAGGGTGTACCTTTTTGCCCCGGGCTCGTCCTCCGTTGGCTGGTGAAGGGCTTCGATGATGAATGCCCGCCCGTTCGGTACGTAGAAGTCTTCTTCGAAGGGATCGAGGCCCAGGTTCCTGCAGATGTCGACCAGTGTCTTGTGGGGGAAACAGTCCGAGGCCCGTGGAAGCAGGTATTGCTCCGTGTCCTCGAAGTCGTACGGTTGTCCGTTTTCGGCGAATTTCCAAGGCTCGGAGTTGTACAAACTGAGAAACCTGCGAAGGCCGGCCTCTTCAAAGGTGATCAGGGTGCGACCACCCCATCGTCCTCGCGCCGGCTCATCCGGCATGCGCCTGAGGTTTTTCGGGACGTCCTCTACTTGAACAGTGGAAATTCCGCGGGCTGAGGCAAAGTGTTCTCCGAGGGGGCCGAGAACCGCGGTGTCGCGAGTGTTTTCCATGACGGCTGTCCACCCGGGATTTGCGGTCTCCAAGAGAAGCCAGCGGTGACCGTAACCCAGCGGCAACAACTCACTAAGCAACTCCCTCAGGGTTCCCCGGTGCTCAGTAACTCCGAAGCCGGCCAACGGCTGATGGTAGCTCTCTTGAGCCCACGTCCTCCACTCGTCAACCGCTTCATCAAGAGGCCGTTGCATGAAACCGATCTTGTTGGTCACCGGCGCCCATTCCCCGCCAAGCAGTAGCCTGGAGGCCAGTTTCTGGGCGGGACTCTGTTGTGGCGGCATAAGCGAGCTCCTTCGATTTGTCGGTGAAGCTGTCCGCTTCCCTGGCACTAATGTGTGCGGCGTGGATGGCACCCGTCGTCACGGTCGTCGAAGGGTGGCCATCCTGACTTGGAACAAGAACGATGCGGGGCGCGTCAGCCCCTCAGATGAGAGTGTCGAGTTTCTGCCAGAATGCCAAGCGCAAAGCTTTACGTACGCCTTGGAGATCCGTCTTGTATTCGCCGATCCTTTGAGCGCAGTCCTTCAGCAGCACGCGGTCTATTTCCACCGGCAATATGGGTCGGTCCGCCAGCAGCTCGTTCAGTTCGCCCTGGGTTATGGACCCGTACCAGCTGGAGGCGACGCTTTCCCCGACTTCCTGGGCGACGTCCAGGGGGCTTTCTTCGGTAATGATTGATGTCCCGCTGCCGCCGGAGCTGTACACCAGGGACGGCTCTGAACTCTGGTAGCGGACTCCGAGGTGGGGCGCGGGCCGGGACGGTGAGGAAGGCTTCCCCATGGGAATCCCCGGTTTTGGTACCGGCCGGGGAAGGTGCCCCGGAGTCGCGGCGGGCAGAGCCGCAGCCGGGCGGGGTGCTTCCTGGACGATGCGGGTGAAGCACGACGCAATCAGTTCCGCCGGCAAAGTGATGATGCTGTCCACGCGCAGGGCCAGGTGTTCGGCGACTGACATCACCCCGAGCCTGTGTCCGGAGTCGGCGACACCAACCAGGACAACTTTCATGCCCAGGTCCTGGGCTTCCTCGACTGCTTCGGCCAGGTCATCGTCGCCGGAGACCAGATAGGCGACAGAGGCCGCCCGGTTGCGGGCCACCCCGACCAGGTCCAGGCCCAGTTTCAGGTCCACGCCTTTCTGCTCACCGTTGAACGAGATCCGGCCGAGGCGGACTTTTACTCCCGGCAACAGGCCGATCTGTTTGTGCTGGTCGGTGAAAAGGGCGTCCTTGGAGGCGTCATACCAGTAGGTGCGGAGCACGTCGATGCCGGAATGGGCTTCAGTGCAATTGAGGATGCCTTCAATGAGCTTCTGGTAGTCGACACGGAACGCCGATCGAAGCGAGGTTCCCACCACTTGGGTGCCCCCGATAGCCAGAAGGAAACCTGCATCGACGAAGATTGCGCGCTGGGACACCATGGGCCGATCCTACCGGGTACGGCGACCGGATTTGCGGGATCGAAGCGGCGACTCCCAGCCGGGTCCAGAGGTAGCCGGTTGATCTGCCCTGGCTACTGACAGCGAATCCAGTTGATAGCGGAACCACCGGGACATAGCGTGGAACTGAAAGCCCGCCGGTCCCCCATCGGTGGGCTTTCTTGTGTCTTTGGTTCCGAACGCCTACACCTCCACTTCCGCCTGCTGCCGCAGTTTCTCAGCTTCGTCCTGGCTGTAGGGCGTGACCAGGGTCCACTCCCATCCCGCCCCGTAGTAATCGTCGAAGACGGCGATACGCGCGATGGGGAGTATCCGTCCCATCTCGGCCGGGGATAAGTCGGCACCGGCTTCCAGTTGCACCATGAGCGCCCGCCGCCACGTGCTGAAGGCAGCAGCGTCCCCAAAGCCCTGCCGGCGCGCGAAAGTGTCGGATGCTGTGGCGGGGCCTTCCCAGACGCCAAGTGCCTTATGCAGGAAGTCCCGCAGTTCCTTATCCAACAGTCTGGCCGGCCTGCCCATGGGTCTCAGTGGCGCCTGGTTTGAGCCTCAGGAGTCTGATGGTCTGCACGATGAGGCCGAACTGCAGGAACAGTATGAAGTACGGGAATCTGCCATTGACGGCGAGGGTGTCTGCAATGCTCAACAGATCTGACCCCAGGCTGATCACGGCGACGACCAGGGCAGCGATAAGAGGCACCGGGGAGGTGCCTCTGCGGGAGATGACGTTCCAGACTCCGACCCCGACCAGGGCCAGAATGAGAAGCACGACGAGGGCATCGGCTATGGCGGCTTCGCTTCTTTGGTCCGCTCTAAGGGTTTCAAGAAGGTACCCGTAGGCTGAGTACCCCAGATCATGCTGTTGATATTGAATCCGCCGACAATGAGAAGGGCGATTCCGGTGCCGGTTCGTCCCCTGCGAAGTCGTTTCGTGTCCGCCGTCGGCGCATCAGCTTTAGGTAAGTCACTTGGGTGCGGCAGTTGAAGGCTCATAGGGTTCCCTTGAAGAGTGCAGGGAGTACCCAATGTGCCCCCATCGGGAACAATGTAGCAGCCCGCCTCCGTGCTAAAGCACCGTGTGGGTCGTCATCCCGAAGGCTAGCCACACCGAAGTCGAGGCCAAGGACCTGGAGAAGGGGTCCTGGTGGAAGCCTGGCCCCGATTGGGTCCTGGTCCGCTTCACCACAGGAGTTCGAGGCTGACGACGTCAATGGCCGGCCTTGACCTGCGCCATTCATCCATCACTTGGTCCAGATCCGATTCGAAACCTGCCAAGCCCAGAACGGAGGCGTCTGACGCGGGCGCGGCGTGGTTGTGCCCTTCCCGCGGCGAGCCGTGAGAGCAGTCCGAACACATCATGCGTATTCCGGACCACTCGTCGAGGCCGATTCCCCGACGCGCGAGCGTATCCGCGAGTACCTGGAGGTCATCGCTGCCGGCACCGGTGATCTGGGCCTGCCAAGTGGGAATCTCGGAGGATTCGAGCCGCTCGAGCTCGTTGAACACTGACACCTCACGGCCCTCGTAGAGGCGGGTGCCTTGGGGTTCGCCGTCGTGTAGCAGAACGTCACGGAACCTGTGGCCCGATCCTGGCATGGGCACGCTCGTAATCACTGCGTGGGCAGGGCTCCTCCGCCAGCACCAAAGAACCTCGGTTTCGCCGACAGCGGGCAGCAACTGATGGGGCAGACTTGGCCTGTCCGGATTGATCCGTACCGGCGTCATCCCATAGTTGTCGTCGATGGGACCGGTCTCGTTGTCGAAGCCGGACAGACCGTATGCTGCCCACGCCGATCTGGCGGTGGCCCAATCCCCCAAGGCTGTGGCGGCGATGCCCAGATTCCAAGCTGCCGGGTTGGCGCCCCCGAACTCAGCGGCCTCCGTTTCGGTGAACAAAGCCAGTGCACGCTGATTGCGTTCGGCGCTCTGAGCCCAATTACCGCGCGCCTTCGACAGCAGACCTGCTTCGAACCAGCTAAAGAAGACCTCCGGAGCGACGTCGAGTAGTTCCGAAGCGAACCTCTCCGCGCTCACAGCGTCGTTTGCCTCGTTGGCGGCTTGCCAGTCGCTCCACACTTGGCGAGGTGCCCGCTTCTTCTTGAATCCTGACCACATGCGTCCGCTCATCCGACAAGTATGCACGCCGGACCGAGCCGACCAGAAACGTCGCAATATCCGTAGAAAACGCCCAAGGGCAGCTGTCCCTGGCTTGGGAAGCCCGCGGTATTCGAAGACGTCGACGCATGGCCGCGCTCGGGCATCGAGGACCTCATCGAGTACCACGGACGGACTGACCACGTACTCACTCGGCTACGAAACGGGGGCAGGCGATGCTCCTACCGCGCCTTCTTGCTGGACGGGTGGTCTTTAAAGTGCGTGAGCGATCGACGTAGCAGCTACACGAGAGACACATTCACGAAGCCCGTCCCCACCAGCGATAGCAGCACTCCAAAAAATCCGAAGTACATCCGCAATAGGGTGCCCAGCCATGAATCTTCGGTCGTGAATTTACTACTTCAGCCAACGCCGACGCAGACCCTTTGTAGTTTGAGGCGAGAACAAGACCGAGGCAAAGGGCCGCCCCGCCGAGGAGGCCAAATGCCCACAGAACCAGTGCGCCCCACCAATCTTTGGGCGGACGACGGCGTCGAATTTGTCATGGCCTTCCAGACTGGTCCTCCAGGTCCGGGGTTTCAATCTCCTGGCTCTCTGAATGCGACCTAGATAAGGACGTTCATGACATTCCAGCCCTGCCCCACCTGGACACGTGGCATCCACCCACTAGTACTGGCGCGCGGATACAACCACAAGATTCCTGCAGTGTCCCGTGCGAGCAGGTCGGCTCTACCGTCTCCGTTGAAGTCTCCGGGGGCGATGATGGCAGTCTGACGTTCCATCCCTGCCCGGTCTGCGCCGGCGGGTACCAGCCACCTGCCCCATCTCCTGGATAAATCCACAACACCGTACGCGTCCCGCGCCAGCACATCGGGTTTCCCGTCCCCAGTGAAGTCCCCGCCGCCAAGAATTGTCGTCATGACGTTCCAGCCCTGCCCGACCTGAACCCTGGCAAGCCAGCCGCCGGCCCCGTTCCCGGGGTAGAGCCAAAGCGCCCCGCCTTGGTCTCGGGCCAAAACGTCGGGGAAGCCGTCACCGTTGAAGTCCCCTGGGCGACTATGGCAGTCATCGATTGCCAGCCCTGCCCGACCCGGAGCCGCGGATACCAGTCCCCTGCTCCGTCTCCAGGGTAGAGCCACAATGCCCCGCCGCCGTCGTCGCTTGCCAACACGTCGGCATGGCCATCGGAATTGAAGTCACCGCCAGCCACGATGGAGGTCATGGAGTTCCATCCCTGGCCTACTCGGCCAGGCGGGAGCCAGCCCCCGGCACCGGATGTTGGGTAGAGCCAGAGTGCCCCGCTGGCGTCTCTGGCCAGCACATCCGTGCGACCGTCGGACGTGAAGTCCCGGTTGGATGGATCCCGGATGACCGATACGGATCCCTTCCGTGAAGGCACGTAGACCGCGTGGGTTGCTGAATCAACCTCCGGCGTTTCCGGCTCTGTGACATAGAGCGTCTGCGTCGTGGCACTGCCGTGAATGACCGAGACCGTATTGACCCCGATGTGTGTCACGTACAGAGCGTGCGTGGTCGAGTCGACAGCCAAGTATCGAGGAAAGTCCATGTACTGCTCGAACTCGATGGTCCGCACTACTTTGTCTCCGTTGATGACCGAGATGGTCCCGGCGAACACCCCTGGAACATAGACGTCGTGAGTTGTTGAATCCACTGCGATCGATAGTGGACCGCCGCTCTTGGTGGTGATGGTTTGAGTGACCACTCCGTTGTTTATGACAGAGACTTTGCTGTTGGAGTCGTTGGCCGCGGAGACGGTGTGAGTGGAGGTGTCCACGGCGACCGACCATATATAGCCGCCGTCACGGGAATTGTGGCCGTTACCCTGATGCCCTCAATGACAGTAACCCCTGTGAGCCCGTTGGCCACGTAGACCTTGCCGGTGGCCGGGTCCACCGCTACATCCATCGGTTGGTATTCCACGGGAATAGTGGTCGTCACCGTCGTGCCATTGATGACGGAGACCGAGTCGCTTACGGAATTGATCACGTACACGGAATGCGTGCGTGGATCCAGTGCCATGGCGGCTGGGTACTGTCCGACGACGACTTTCGTCGTCAATACCCCGTTCCGGAAGACTGAGAGGGTGTCCCCGTTTAGATCGGCAGCATAGAGGAGTCCTGTGGCGGGATCGTGAGCAACGGAAGTGAGCGTGCCGGAGCTCTTATAGGTATCACTCACTTCCGGGCTCGCCGCTGCGGGGTTACCGCTCTGAAGCGCAACAGCGGAGAAGAGACCGAGGATGACAACACTGCCGACACGAGCCAGAAGTCTGTGCATGCGGCTCACCCTACCGTCAGTCGCGTGATTCCGGGCAGCATTGCGGGTCCATCTGACTTGTCCACCCTTTTGCGCCGAAGGACGTCCGAAATTCATCTCCGTGCTCGGTGGACGCCGCCAGCTTGCTGCCCACGCGTGGTCACAAATCCGGCGCCAATGTCGGCGTCCACCCGCAGCTTCGGCGTCGTCGACGGGCTTATGCATTTCAGGAAAGGGCGGCTTGGATATGATCCGAGAACTTCTTCAGCGGCGGGTAGCCGGCGGCATCTTTGGGTCCGATGGGGATGAAGAGAAACGTGGCCTGGCTCGTTAGATAGTTTCCTGGTACGAGCAGCAAGTTGTTCTGGCCATCACTCAGATTCATAAAAACCAGACCGAAGTTCAATACTTCGACCATCCCCAGCCTCTTGATGTTGTACTGGATCAGCTCATTTTCAGTGATGCCGGTTTCTTGTACCTTCGTGATGCTGCCGGAGGCTGCGACCGCCGCTTCCTGACCCAGCTTCCGAATCGCATCAAACGACCTGGTGGTCGTGATGTTGAACTTCGTTGCTTCGATCTTTTCCTCGATTGCGCTCATGTCTTCCATTCCTTGATTTGGTCGAACAAACCTGCGTTGGAGCTTTGCCTTCGGCCTGTGGCCCGTCGCGATGCCAGATTCCGCGGAGCCGCGAATCTGATGCCCGGATTTCCCCTCTAGAAGATGAAGAACCCGTAGCGACCTCCCCGGTAGAGGTAGATGGCGTAGCCAATCATCAGTGGTCCTGCCCAGAATCCGTTCTGGTGGCCCGGGAACCTGGATGCGAAGGCGGCTATTAGAACAGCAACGCCGATGATGAGCCAGAAGGTGCCCAGTGCGTACCGAGGGCGCGGCTTCGGTGGACGGACAGCTTCATTGATCGCCTTTGTGAGGTCTTGATCTGACATCGGAAACTCTTTCTCTAGTTGGGTCGAGTAATGGATACGAAAGTGTCACCACTTGTTGGATGCCCAGTTGACTGCCTTGTCGATGGGCTTGCTGCCGTTCGAACGAGCCTTGTCCATTCCTTGGAATCCGTAGACGCCGCAGAAGTTGCTGAGTGCCGTTTGCAGGCCCAAGGTGTTGTTGAGGTTGAGGGTTTCCAGGTTGTGGGCTTCCAGGAGGGCTTTTTCGGTCTTCTTTCGCTCGCTGTAGGGCTGGGCTGCGTATTCGTCGCAGGTGATTGCCCCCGGATCCGAGCACCCGGCCAATGTCCCGGACGCGCCCAGGGCCAGGAGTAAGAAAAGCGCGGAACGGGAAGTTGTGCGTTGAAAAGCGTTCACGGGATCTCCTGATGGATGTGCGTTGGTCAGGGTCAGGGCCTGCTGGTGGGCAATTTCCGTCCCACGACGAAGCACACCAAACCCGCCACAAGGATCGAGATGACGATTGGAGCTTCTCGCGGGTAGTAGCCGATGATGGAGGCCTTGAAAATTCCGGCTGCCAACAGGATCATTCCTATGGCCGAAACAACCTTCTTCGCGTTCATGGGAACCTTTCGGCAGAACTAATGGGCAGCAGGCGGATGCAGTTGGCCGTGGAGCGCGGACGGAGGTGCCGACGGAGAATACTGGGCGCCGGTGCCGGCGGGGCAACAGGCAGGGATGGTGTACTTGGCCATTGACTCCTTGTCAGCGGGCATGACGGGACCTTGCGTTTTCAGCAGGTCCAGCGCCTGGGAGTCCTCTGCGGAGACCGGCATCCTATCGGCTCTGCGGTAGGCAAGCGTCCGTTGCGTAATTTCGTAGGCAATGGCCCCACTGTTGTAGGCGTTCTCCAGGGTCAACTCCAAGTACATGGTGGCTCCCTCGGAGGAATAGAGCAGCCGCAGGACCTCAGAGTCGAAGAAGCCCTGGCGCTGGTGGAAGAGGACTTTGCTGAGCCATGGATAGCGAAGGTGTCCTGCCAGCGCTTTACCCCGGCTCCGGTTCGCAGCGATTATTTTGCTGCCGGCGTTGAGAACCAGGGCTCCTGCACCGCCAATCCAACCGCCGCCCTTGTCATATTTTCGGCAGATCATAGCCAGACGAGATTCGCTCATGTAGCACTCGATGCGCACATCGCTGATGGCCGCAAGCTGCCGGAATCTGTTCGTTGAGGGGTCGAGGATTTGGACGTCGGCGCCGGTGGCATGGAAAGGGCCATTGATGTGCCCGTCCAGCCCGTCCCACGCGATCGTCAGCTCTTCGGTGATGCTGGCGTAGGCAAACGACACGGGCTCTCCTGGCTCCATGATGCTGAGCGGGTTATAGAAAGTTATGCCCATCGAACTGGCTCCCTTGTCCAAAACATCGGCCGGACCGTTCGGCTGATGTACCGCTAGCGGCGTTGTCCGGCGCTGTTGATGTTTGGATGTTAGGTGGCGTTCGTTGCTTGGCCGCCGTTGTTTCCGGGCTCGATGCAAAGTGTCCGCAGAAGGGTGGACAATTTCGACGGTTTTGGGGTCCCAAAGAGCTACTGGGCTCTCGAATCCGGGAATTCGACGAGAGTGGGCTCCGCCTCGCCTTCACGTGAAGCAAGGATCGTGACAGCCGCGTTTCCCCCACTTGGCCGTGCCCTTGCCGTCACCGTTCCGCCTCTGGCCTGGTTGAGTATACTGACGACTTTCTCGGAGACGGCGGCTAACACACGAGGCGCGAGGTCTTGTCTCCGGTCATCGAGCAAGCGGACGGTGACACCCCGTTCACGGGCTCGACGGGCTGCTTCCAGCACTTCCTCCGTTGCCAGGACACGTCCGCGGATTTCATCTCTGAAACGCGCCTCGATCAACAGGAATTCTTGGCGGTCAGCGTCAGTGAGCTCATAGTCCGGGTCTGCAATCCGGGTCAGGGCCTGGCCGGCAAGTTCTTGTACGTGATGGATCCATTGCGTCCGGGAGACGTTCAATGCGCGTTCTGCGGCGTACCAGTCTGCCGCTGCGACGGCGTCGGCGCTGTAGTCATCTACCTGCCGGTCGTTGGTTCCGAGGAGTCTGCCGATCAGGGTTGCGATGGTCAGCCAGCCCACGGTGGCGATGTTCATCATCAGCCCACCGACGATGCCCAGCGACGTTCCCGAAGCCCACCATGTGGTGAGCACCAGTGACAGCGCGGCTCCGCACCAGGACAAGGCCACCCTGCCGCGCAGATTGACGACAACAAGCAGGGTGTAGGTCGCGGCCATGTGCCAGGAGGCGTAACCCGGCCACGTGGTGCGTGGAAGGACACTGTTGACGAGAAGCGTCATGGTGACGACGGCCAGCAGAGCCAGGAACGCCACGGGAGAGCTGAGCCTTCCGGGTCCAGGCCAGAGCACGAGGACGGTGACGCCGAGATAGATACCCATTGCGGCAATGGGCGGCCAGATCGAGGACACCATATCGAGGTTGGCGATTCCCAGGACGACGTGCAGCACGGCGAAGGCACAGCACAGAATGATCATGAACCGGATTGAGATGGCCCGGATCATCCGGCGTCTCCTGACCAACTCAACGCTACTTCTGTTCCTCTGCCCGGTTGCGACCTGAGGTCTGCCGTGCCGCCAATGGTCCTCATGCGTCCCACAATGGAGACTTTGATGCCGAGACGACGGTCGGAAACAAGTTCCGGTCGGAATCCAAGCCCGTTGTCTTTGACGGTCACGGACACCTTGGCGGCACCATTATGCTCTTGTCCAGTCACACGCACCTCGCATCGCGTCGCGCAGGAGTGCCTCACAGCATTGGATACGGCTTCCGCGCTGGCCTCGAAGAACGCCCTGACAACATGCCCCGGGACTACCAAGTGTGCCGGGGCCTCACAGTGCACATTGACCGCTGGAGAAGAGCTCCCTTGGATGGTAAAGCGTACGCGGGCGGCCAGTTCCGTGACCGTGGCCGTCGGCGCTTCCGCGTGGTCGCTGCCGTGCTCCACGAGTCTTACAAGGGCGCTGCCTGCCAGTTTCGCGCTCGATAAACGTTCGGCCTTGGAGCCGGATCGGGCAGCAGTCAGCAAGGCGCTCATGACGCTATCGTGGAGCAGTCCGTCGACGCGGGTCCGTTCGTTACTGAGGGCAGTTTCGGCCGCAGCTTCTCGGTAACGGTCGATTGCCTCATCGGCTGCGGTGTCCACCCGCTCGGCGGCTTGTCGCATGATCCCGATGGTGAGACAAATGATCACCCCCAGAACAGTAGCGAACGACGCGTCTTGGATGGCGATTGACAAGGAAGCAGAGCCGCCCTGGGGCAGGGTCCGGATTGTGGCGAAAACCCCGCCAATGACGACGGTGTAGAGACAGCCCGTGACGGTACCGAAGGCAAACGCGCTCCAAGCCGCACCCACGTTGATCATCGCCCACAACCACGGGGTTCCGATGTCTGCGGGCACATCGGGGGGAACCGCCATGGGCCACAGCACCAGTCCGGCAAGAACCAGGAAGGCCAGAAAGGCACTCGTCCAGAGCAATCCGCGTCCTTGCATTGCTGCAGCCATGAAGCACAAGAGTGCACCCAGGAACAGCCAAAGGAAAACCGCGTCCCACCACGGAGCGGCCAAACCAGCCTGGGTCACGATGGATCCCGAAGCCTGCAACACCAGCAACAGCGCAAAGGCTGAAATGCCTCGGCCCATGAGCCTGTGCGTTTCCTTCGCAGAAACACCGGACGGCACCGCGACCATCAGTTTCACTGCCCCATCCTGTCTTTCTTCAGGGGCACTATGGGTGGCAACAGGCCGTCCTCGACCGCCCGCTTCAGAAGGTCGATTTTGGTTCCCGCCGGTCGGCCGACCTGTTCGTACTTCTCCCTGATTCGGTCAACGTACTTCTTGACAGTGCTCTCTTGGACGTTCATCTGAGTCGCTACCTGGGTCAGGGCGTAACCCGTCGCGTACAGGGCAAGGCACTCCGCTTCCCTGTCAGAGAGATTCGCTTCAACGAATTCCGTATCAGCGTCAATTGCGGCGGCGAGGTCGAGACTGGGGATCGTCTCCCCTGCCGCTACCCTGCGTAGCTTGTCAACCGTGACCGTTACAGGCTCAACTTTGAGCGATATGCCTTTGGCCCCATTCGCCAGTGCCTGCTGCAGGTGCCGCACGTCGTTGCCTGCGCTGAAGACCAGCACCTTGTACCCCGCGGACACGAGTCTGGCCGTGTTCTCTGCCGGTGCCGAGCCGTCCGCCAGCTGCATGTCCAAGGCAACCACTTGGCAAACGCCACGGTCGGCATCAATGAAGTCGTCCACTGTCGGCGCCATCCTGACCAACTTCACAGGCGGGTCGCCCAGGTCGGAGTAGCGATTTATTGCGCCCACCAGGCCGATCATAGTCGTCTCGTGGTCGTCAATAATTCCTGCTAAAACAGCGCCTGTAACCATAAGATGCCCCCTATACGCCCCACTGACCCGCCGATTCAACCAGTGTCAGCGTTCCAATTCGTTACTCCCAAGTAGAAGAGTGTGCTCTCACCTTTCACGTGTTGATTGTCCACATTTCTGATGACACTTCTTCACGAGGACTGATACTTATCCCATTACGGAGAAGGCGTTCAATAGCATCGCCTTTATCACCCTGATTAAGACGAAATATTGGAGCAAGATGGCACGAATCACTCCCTGCCGGGGAATCACGAGTCTGCTCGTTTCCGGCATTGTGACAGCCCTGCTGTGCAGCTGCGCCGGATCACCGCCAAGCCTCACAGGGAATTGGAAGGCCGATGACGGCACTGCCATGAAGGTCGTCATGCCGGACGGTCGCTGCAAGGGCATGTACTACTCCGGTGGCAAACCGCTGGACCTAGGTGGAGGCATGACCTGCTCGCTGTCCGACAAAAAGGACAGCAAAGGCCGATACTCCCTTGTCGTTTCGCAGCCACCCAACCAAGCGACCTTCCAGGTCGAATTCAGCGGCAACGACTCGGCGACCCTATATTCAGGCAGTAACAAACTATTCACTATGGCCCGGCAATAGGCTCTACTCGTCTATAACTGCACTCGGGTTGCTCGCAGAGGTACGTCAGAAATAGGCGCGCCCAGGATCGCTCAGTGCACGATTTATCAGTAAGCGGCTGGCATAAGCCCCGCCACTCAAGCTGAAGGATGGAAGATGCGACGCCGGATTGCGTTGGTAGTGGGTGCGGTTGGTGTCCTGGTGACGACTGTCATTCTTGTCGCGGTGTTAGGAGGGTTCACGAGGGCAGTGGAGCAGCCAGTCGCACCTTCGGCGCAATCGCAGGAACCCTCGTCACCACCGACCGCCCAACCTCCCACACAAGAGGAACTCCAAGTACTTCAGGAAGCCGTTGTTTCCGGGGATTCTGCAATCGTCCTCAATGCGCTGGGGCTCTCAACAACGCGCACCGTCAATGCTGAAACACTCACCCAACTTCAAAGGATGCACATTACATTCGATGCTTCCAACATTCGCCAGATTGCTGACGGGCCGGGCTGGGAAATCGACGCCAAGGACTCAAGCGGAAAGCTGTGGAACGTGGGCTTCCTTCGACAGCCGGACGGAAAGTTGATCATCGCCTACGAGGAACCGGCTCAATGAAACACTTTGTGGCGGCCCTACTGGCATTTCTCTCTGTCCTGGCTGCGGGACTTGCGTCCCAGCCAGCCCAGGCGGCAAATCTCACGTGTCCGTCCCAAACCGCAGATTCTGTCACGTCAGTTGCGCAAATTCCAGTTGTCTATGTTCATGGATGGACGGCCAATGGGGCCAGCGCGGAACGGGACACACTTCCAGCCTTGGGGGATAGACTCGGTCCGGGTTACAGAACTTTCGCCTTTGACTACGTGTGGGCGAATACAACCTGGGGAGCCGAGGAGAAGATAAGTGGTTGCCTGGCTCGCTTCGTCGAACATCTTTCCGATGCCAGCCTGGCTGGGGGCGGAGCCGGGCAAGTAGCAATAGTTGCCCACTCGATGGGCGGGATTGTGAGCCGCGCGGCAACCGGTTATCTGGCAAAGGAAGGTCGCTCTGATTCTCTTGCTGGCATAGTCACCCTAGGAACGCCGCACCAAGGAACACCTTTCTCCGGAGGTCTGGCAACGATCTACGAATATGTTGCCCGTATGACGCCAAAGTTCAACGGAAGCATCATTCCCACCTGGGACAAAGTTGCCACGCCACCCAATGACTCCCCGGCATCAAGATGCCTCGCTTTCCCCCATCCCGATGGCTGCGCCATGGTCCCGTACGTACAACCCGGGCAGAAGATCGGAGTCATCGCCGGACAGACCAAGGTCACGATGACGCTCTTTAACCTGAATCTGTTCAACAGCGCCGCCGTTATCGACATCGGTGACAGCATCGTGCCAACTTCGTCAGCACTCGGGTACCCGGGTTCACTGGTCGGCGCCAGTAGTCCCAAAGGGGCATTTCTGGGAGAGAAGCGGGTTGTCTGCGAACGAACGAGCTCACTGATCAACGCCACCGCGCTAAAGCTCGGGATCTTCGATCTCGGCAGGGATGACGCCTACCTCGACGAGATGAATAAAGGACGCGCCGGAATTGCAATGTCTTCCTGGGCGGCCTCCTTGAGCTTCATCGGCGCGCCCTGCAACCACGGGGCCCTGCCGACCAGTAAAGACGCCTTGGGCTATGCCGTTGACTTCATCAACTCCATGGCGGTTGGAAGATTCGGCCTAGATAAGGCCTACCAAAACAAGACCCCTGACATCCACTTCCAGGGCGCCTCTGGCAGAGTTCCCTACACCTTCAACTACCGCAGCGATTGGAATGTCACCACCAGCACGAGCGGCTACCAGGTTGAAGTTAAGAACAAACAAGGTCAGCAGTTGGCTGAACTGTCTTTCCCCTTGGACTGGAGTCCCGTTGCCCCGATGATCGGTCCAACGTATACAGAGGCAACGGCGGCGACGGGGAAGGTCAATATCCAGCCCTCAAACAAGAACTGCGCTGGATGCTCACTGCAGTTGCAGTCCTTCATTGTCGATTCCCGTGAAGCCGCAACGGTACCGGGGCTGCAGGGCTATCCGCTCCAATGGGAGAAACCTATCGCGGCTGTAACGAGGCTCGCCACAGATGCCAACCCGCCCTCGACCATCAACATGCGGCTACTGCCTGGAATCCACGAAATCGGCATTCCTGGGGGAAAAACGGTCGCTGTCCAACTGGCATCCATAAGGTACTTCGATACCAAGGAACAGGCCCAAGCCTGGCTGCAGTCAGCGGACCATGCAGCAGTTTCCAGACTATTCATGTCGCTGCGTTTCCAGTAGCCTCCGCGTGCATTACAGGCTCCGGAGACCGCGGGGCGTGTCCAGCTAGACAGCAGTCCGCTCGGCCATCCGACCCGCTAGTCCGGCGTCCCCGGCGGCGACGCGCAGGGTAACCTCTCACGCCCATGCGTCGGTCTCGAAGTCGAACAGGGATTGTCCGGCGTCACGGACTGCGACGGCCAGTTCGCCGTAGCGTCTGTCGAGGACTTCGGCCCGGCCGGTCAGGACCTGCATTCCGGCCCGGAGGGTCACAACGCCATGAGCCCAACGCCGTGTCAGCGTGGTCAGGTCAACGTTCCGCACGAAGGTCCGCACCAGATCTGACCCGAGGCAGAGGTTGTTTTTGGGGCCGGTCGGCAGCGAATGCGCGACTTCATGGCCGCGAGTTCAATCTGTCATGGCATTTCATATGTGCGCACAGCCACGTGTTCTTCCCAGTCTTGCGTAAATTCAAAGTCACGCTGCTTTCTAGGGCAAGATACTTTCCATGGGTTCAGCAAGTTTCGAAGACGTCCTCGATCGTCTCTATTTCTCGGCGAGTGATCAGCACGACAAGGGCACCAAATTCGAACACCTGATGAAGCGGTACCTGGAGCTTGAGCCCAAGTACGCCGACCAGTTCTCCGACGTCTGGCTGTGGAGTGAATGGCCGGGCCGGAACGGACACGTCGACACCGGCATCGACCTCGTTGCCAAGGACCGGTACACGGGCGAGCTGACCGGCATCCAGTGCAAGTTCTACGACCCGGCCCGGACTCTGGACAAGAAGCAGATCGATTCGTTCTTCACCGCCGTCGGCAAGAGCGACTTCTCCTACGGCATGGTGGTGTCCACCACGGACAAGTGGTCCAAGCACGCCGAAGACGCTTTGGAGGGCCAGTCCAAGCCGATGACCCGGCTGCGGTTCGCGGACCTGGCCGACTCCACCATCGACTGGTCCGAGTTCAGCATCGACGCCCCTGAGCAGATGAAGCAGCTGGGTGGCAAGGAACCCCGCAAGTACCAGCGCCAGGCGATCGATGACGTCAAGAAGGGCTTCACGGAGAGCGACCGCGGCCGCCTGATCATGGCCTGCGGCACCGGGAAGACCTACACGTCCCTGAAGATGGTCGAGGAGATCGTCCCCATCGGCGGGTCCGTCTTGTTCCTGGTCCCGTCCATCGCCCTGCTCCAGCAGACCCTGAACGAATGGACCGCCCAGGCCTCCGTGCCGCTGCGGCCCCTTGCCGTGTGCTCCGACACCAAGGTCGGACGGAAAGAGCACGAGGACGTCAGCGTTCACGACCTGGCATTCCCGGCCACCACCGACCCGGCCAAGCTCCTGAACCGGGCGCGGATCAGTAACGGCCAGGAAGCCATCACGGTGGTGTTCTCCACCTACCAGTCCATTGACGTGATCCACCAGGCCCAGAAGGAGGGCCTCCCGGAGTTCGACCTCATCGTCTGCGACGAGGCCCACCGGACCACCGGCATCACTGAGGCCAGCCATGACGACTCCGCCTTCGTGAAGGTCCACGACAACACCTACATCGAATCCGGCAAGCGGCTGTATATGACCGCCACACCCCGGATCTACGTCCAGGAAGCCAAAGCCAAAGCCGGCCAGGACGACGTCAAGATGTACTCCATGGACGACGAGGGCATCTACGGCCCCGAGTTCCACCACCTCGGCTTCGGCAAGGCCGTGGAAATGGGCCACCTCGCCGACTACAAGGTCCTGGTGCTCGCCGTGGACGAGGAGACTGTCAGCAAGTCCTTCCAGAGCCTCTTCGAAGACAACGGCGACCTCAACCTGGACGACGCCGCCCGGATCGTCGGCTGCTGGAACGGCCTGTCCAAGCGAGGCGTGAACGGCCAGCGGCTGGACATTACTGATGCCTCCCCCATGCGCCGCGCCGTTGCCTTTGCCCGCAACATTAAGGAATCGAAGAAGCTCGCGGCAGACTTCGAACTTGTCGGCCGGCAGTTGCTCGTGAACCGCGGCGAGTCCGAGGCCCCGGCCCTGAAGCTGGAAGCGGACCACGTGGACGGCACGTTCAACGTGCTGGAGCGATCGTCCAAGCTGGATTGGCTCAAGGCCGAGGACACCGCCACCGCCGACGGCGAAGACGTTTGCCGGATCCTCTCCAACGCCCGCTGCCTCTCCGAAGGCGTCGACGTCCCCTCTCTGGACGCGGTGCTGTTCCTGAACCCACGCAACTCCCAGGTCGATGTTGTACAGTCCGTCGGCCGCGTCATGCGTAAAGCCGAGGGCAAAGAGTACGGCTACATCATCCTGCCCATCGCCGTGCCGGCCAGCCAGGACCCCGAGACGGCACTGAACGACAACAAGAAGTACAAGGTCGTCTGGGACGTCCTGCAGGCCCTCCGGGCCCACGATGACCGGTTCGAAGCCATGATCAACAAGCTCGAGCTCAACCGGAACGCCAACGACAAGATCGACGTCATCACCGTGGCGGACCCCTTCGGGGACGGCCCGGGTGGCGGCAGGAGCGACAAGCCCAGCGGGACCGGCACCGGGCCTTGTTCCACATGGCCGGCGCCGACCAGTGGCGCAACGCCATCTTCGCCAGGATGGTCAAGAAGGTCGGGGACCGCCGCTACTGGGAATCCTGGGCCAAGGACGTCAAGGAGATCGCCGACCGGCACGTGCTCCGGATCAAGACGATCCTGGACGGTGAAGACCAGCGGCCCCGGGAGGAGTTCAGCGTCTTCCTGCAGGGCCTGCGCGGGAACTTGAACGACTCCATCACCGAGTCGGACGCGATCGACATGCTTTCGCAGCATCTGATCACCAAGCCGGTGTTCGAGGCTCTGTTCGAGGGCTATTCATTCGCGGCCAGCAACCCGGTTTCCCAGGTCATGGACTCCATGGTCGACATCCTGGAGAAGTACAACCTGGACTCGAGGTCGCCAGCCTCGAATCCTTCTACCGGTCCGTCCGCGTCCGCGCCGAGGGCATCACCAACGCCGAGGGCAAGCAGAAGATCGTCACTGAGCTGTACGAGAAGTTCTTCAAACTGGCCTTCCCCGCACCGCCGAATCCCTGGGCATCGTCTACACCCCGGTGGAGGTCGTGGACTTCATCATCCGTGCCGTCGACGACGTCCTGGCCAAAGACTTCGACGCCTCCATCAGCGATGAAGGCGTCCACATCCTGGACCCCTTCACCGGCACCGGTACCTTTATCGTGCGGCTGCTGCAGTCCGGCCGGATCAAGCCGGAAGACCTGCTTCGCAAGTACACGCAGGAGCTTCACGCCAACGAGCTGCTGCTCATGGCCTACTACATCGCCGCGATCAACATCGAGGCCACCGTGCACGGTCTCCTAGAGGAACAGGCTGCGGCTGAAGGCAAGGACGCCGGCGAGGTGCCTTACCTCCCGTTCGACGGGATCGTCCTTACCGACACCTTCCAGATGACCGAGGACGGCGACACGCTCGATGACTTCGTCTTCACCTCCAACAACGACCGCGTCAAGGCTCAGAACGCCCTCGACATCCGGGTCATCATCGGCAACCCACCCTACTCAGTCGGCCAGTCCAGCGGCAATGACAACAACGCCAACCTCAAATACCCGACCCTGGACGAGTCAATCCGCCGGACCTACGCGGACCTCTCCACGGCCACCAACAAGAACTCCCTCTACGACTCCTACATCCGAGCCATCCGCTGGGGTTCCAACCGGATCCTCAACTCCCCCGACGGCGGCGTACTCTGCTACGTCTCCAATGGCGGATACATCGACGGCAACACGGCCGATGGGCTGCGCAAGACACTCGTCTCTGAGTTCCATGACATTTATGTCTACAACCTCCGCGGAAACCAGCGGACCGCCGGCGAACAAAGCCGGCGCGAGGGCGGGAAGATTTTTGACTCTGGCAGCCGCAACACTGTGGCCATCCTGTTGCTGGTGAAGCGGCCGGGCTCCGTGGATAGCTGTTCCTTGCGCTACCGGGACATCGGCGACTACCTCGACCGGAAGCAGAAATTGGCCATCGTCGACGCCGCGAATATTGCCGAGATCGGCTGGGAGATGGTGCCCCCAAGCCCGGACGGGGACTGGATCAACCACCGCAATGCCGACTTTGAGAAATTCATACCCCTTGGCGAAAAGGGCGCTGGACAGAGCATATTCGCCTCGTTTTCACGTGGGCTGGAGTCGGGACGGGACGCATGGGTTTACAACAGCTCCCGAGAAAGGCTAGGTGACAGTGTTCAGCGAATGATCAGAAATTACAATTCGGAGGTCGAGCGCTATGCGGAATCCGGATCACCCACGCCTGTCGAATCGTTCATCACCCCCGACCCGCAAAGCATCAGCTGGACACGAAGCCTACGGAACGCTCTACGCAAGAAGGACAAGCTTGAGTATTTAGAGAGTGCGCATCGGGTCTCTGTTTACAGGCCGTTCTGCAAACAGTCCGTGTATTTTGCACCCCTCATGAACCACGAGCGATCGCAGCAGCCCAAATTCTTTCCCCACGCTGACACGGAAAACATCGGCTTCTACATCGTTGGCAACGGTAACGATAAGCCGTTCTCAATACTCGCGGTCGATCGCATCCCAGACGTCTCGTTTTGGGGATCGGGCCAGGGCCAGTTCTTTCCCCGCTTCACTTTTAGCGAAGCCAACAAGGCCAGCTTGTTTGACGAATTGAGCGATGCTGGCGGCAGCCGGAGAGCCGATAACATCACCGATTCAGCCCTGAGCGAGTACCGTGCAGCCTACGCCCCGGATGTCAGCAAAGACGACATCTTCTACTACGTCTACTCTATCCTCCATTCCCCTGAGTACAGGGCCCGCTTTGCCGCCGACCTCAAGAAGATGCTTCCGCGGATCCCACAAGTCCCGGGACTTGAGAAGTTCCGTGCCTTCGCCGGCGCCGGCAAGTCTCTCGCTGAACTGCACATCGGTTACGAGTCGCTGGAGCCGTACGCGCTGAACGAGGTGTCGACCGGGCAAGCCGTCGTGCAGGACGAGTATGCCAAGTACGCGGTGACAAAGATGAAGTACGCCGGGAAAGCCGGCGCGTGGGATAAGACCCGCATCATCTACAACCAGCAGGTCACGTTGGAAGGCATCCCGGAGGAAGCCCACCGCTACATGCTCGGTTCCCGCTCGGCGATCGACTGGATCCTGGAGCGTTACCAGGTCAAGACAGACAAGGCGACAGGGATCGTCAACGACCCGAACGACTGGTCCCGCGAGCATGAGCAGCCCCGCTACATCATCGACCTGATCGGCCGCATCGTGGCGCTCAGCCTGGAGACGAACCGGATCGTGGACTCTCTGCCGGAGCTGGGTCTGGCATGAGTCGGCTATGAGGCTGCGCGCCGCAGCCGGGCTGCTTCCACCGCCCAGTTGGCGCCCAACGCGGTGAGAACAGCCACACCAAGGATCGGGGCGGTGTAGGACGTGAGCAGCGCGGCAGCGAGCAACACCGCCGTACCGATGCACAACCACGCGGCCGCTCCCCGGTGTGCGCTGCCAGCCCATTGACCACGGCCCCCACAATGAAGCGCAGCAGGACGAAGAGCCCGAACAGCATGACGCCGGCGGCGACAAAGTAGGCGCTCATCCGTTCCTCGCTGGCCTGCTGGACGGCCAGGGTCATTGGTTCAGGCTGCGGGTCAATGCTGGACCAGAGCCGGATGCAGAACATGGTGAAGGCGAAGAAGGTGATGGCGCTGATGCCGGAGCGGAGGTCCGGGGCCGGCTCTACTGAGGTGCTCATGCGGTGGTTTCTTTCGGTCGGGCCTGTTCGCTTTCGCTGCGGGCCATGGTGATGATGGCGTCGATCGCAGCACTGCTGTCGTGCGTGCCGGCGCTCCAGCGTTCCGGGTCACGGGCGACATCGTCCCGGTCGGCCCGGATGGCTGCGACGGCAGCGGCCAGGGTCCAGGTGACCACTTCGTCGGCGACGTGCCGGGCGTGCAGGATCGGATAGTAGCTGTGCGAATTCTCCGGATACGTCTTCCCGCAGGTGCACCCGGGAACCCCTGCTGTGACCTTGTCCCGATGGGCGAGTACGACGTCGGTGCCGGCGGCGAACAGCCGCAGGTGGTCAGGGACCGGCTGCGGGGTCGCGGCTGGGACCGGAGGGGCCGCCATGGACGCCAGGTGCGCCGTGTAGCCGCCGAGGCTCACCGCGGTGCCCTCACGGTGACCTCGTATCCCAGGGAAGTGAATGCGTTGATCGCCAGTTCGACGTCCTGTCTTTCCAAGACCTTGACGGCGGCTCCGAATTCTTCAGGGTCCACGTTCACTTCAGGGGGCCAGGGTGTGGCCCGCTGCGCAGCAGCCTGACAACCCGTCCCTTCAGGCTCATCCGGTGTGTCTGAGGCTGTGGTGGCCAGTTCAGTTCGATGACGCGTTCCCGATCGGTCAGGTAGTAGCTGTGGTGATGTCCGGGGTTCATATCCATAAACATGCGTTGACGGCGCCGGTCAGGCCTTGCCGGGTACGGGGAGGCCTGTCTTTTTGGCTTCAAACAGGGTCGCGCAGGCAGTGTCCACGGCGGCCGCGACCGCCGGATCGGAGATGCGTTTCAGGTCGCCGTTCACGAGCAGCTCGCGGTCGATCTTCCACAGATGCGGTTCGACCATGGTCGCGATCGCCGCCAGCTCGTCCGTGACCCGTCCCGTCAGGCTGTGCCGGAACGCAACCAGCGCATCAACTTCGTGGATGTTCACCAACAGGTGCAGGTAGCGGGTCCGTGCAATGTTCATGGCCCGTTCCGCCCGGCCAGGCACCTTGGTCAGGACCGGGTCGCTCTCGCCACCGTCAACAGCGCAGAGCATCATGGTGCGAGGGTTGCTGCTGCTGCGCAGGGTGAAGGTCAGCATGGACTCTGACGGCGCGGTGTAATCGGGCATGACCCGGTCCCAGGCGGCCCGGCGTTCATCCCACTGCTCAGAGGTGACGCCCTTGGGTTCGTCGTCGTTGTTCCAGTAGGCGTAGGACTCAACGTCATCCAGGACCTCGAAGGCGTCCACCATGACCTGCTGGTCCGTGTACAGACGGATGAGGATGCGGCCTGTGCCGGGGTCTTCGCCCAGGCACATCTCAAAACGGTGGGGGTCCTTCTCCCTGCTCTCGTCCTTCAGCTTCGCCTGGCCGTCCTCCCACCGGCTAAAGGCGGTCAAGGACAGCGTGGGCGGGACCCCCTCTCCTTTGAGCCAGCAAGTGTCCACTGCGCTGGCGAAGAGCTTGGCCAGCAGGGCTGCGTCGAGGTCGTCGCGGATCGGGTCGATGACCGTGCGGACACGCCGGGTGAAGTCGAACAGGTTCGTTCCGGCGGCGAGCCGGTAGCCGTTGTGGATTTTGGTGCTCATCGGTTCAGTCGTTCCTTGTCGAGTTCGTAGAGCTCCTCGCAGGCGGCTTTCATCGCCTCCGCGTAGGCAGGGTCGATGACAGCGCCGTGCGACCCTTCCTTGACCAGCTCCGGAGTGATCGCAGGCAGGTAGGCGGCAGCGACGTGGGTCACGAGGCTAAGCCGTGCTGAGCGGCCGAAGCCGACGAAGTTCACGGCATCCATGGCGTCGATTCCGTGCTCGCGGAAGAGGTACGACATGTAGGCGTTCCCGCCCGCGTTGCGTGCCCGCTCAGCATCTGGGGGGGACGGACGCGAACACTGCCGTTGTGTCCTCGCCGTCGACACCCAGAAACCGGCAGACGCCGCCGTCGTGGACGGGGCGGAGGTTGAAGTGGAGCAGGTTTGTGTAGCCGCTGCGCGGGATGACGCGGTTCCAGGCGGCCTTGCGTTCCTCCCAGTCGGATTTGGTGACGCCGTCGGGCCGGGAGTCGGTGTCGTTCCAGTAGCCGTACTCCTCGACGCCGTCAATCACCTTGAAGGCGTCGGTCAGGTCCCGGTTGTAGGAAATGAGCAGAAGCAGGTGGCGTCCGGTAACCTCGTCGAGGCCGATCTCGACGCCGAACTCGTTCGGATCATGACGTCGGTCCATCTTGCTCATGGAATCCTGCTCTGTCTGCCATTCCCGCCAGGCAGTGATGCCGGCGCCATCTTCGATGGGGTCGCCGCGGAACCATGGGCTGTCGATCGCGCGGACATAAAGCCCGGCAAGCAGCTTCGCGTCGGCTGCGTCACGGGCGGGGTCCATCACAGTGCGGAGCCGGGCAACGAACGTGAAAGGGTCGGTGCCTTCTGTGAGCCGGTAGCCGTTGCGGATCTTGGTGCTCATCAGTCTTTCCTCGCCAGTTCGCTCTTGTCCTGCTCGTACAGGGCGGCGCAGGCGGCGGTCACGGCGTCCTTGTAACCGGGGTCAATGGCGGCCTCGCCGGAGCCTTCGGTGAGCAGCTCTGCAGTCAGGGGCGGGAGGTAGGAGGCCACGGTGTCAATGACGGGCCGGATGCTCACACCACGCCCGAAGACGACGTGATTGACGGCGCGCATGACCTCGATGCCCTGCTCCCGGAACAGGTAATCGCCGTAGGCGTCCATTCCCGCACCACGGGCGCGGTCGCTGGCCTCCGGCATGTGGGGCAGGATGGCCTCGACGTCGCGCAGCTCATCACGGACTTCCACGCTGTCCCGCAGCACCCAGGTGTCCATGGTCGCGGAGATCTTGCCAAGGCCGGGCAGCATCCTGTCCCAGGCGGCCTCACGGACTTTCCAGTCCGCGCGGGTGACGCCTTCGGGATACGAGTCGCTGTTGTCCCAGTAGCCATATTCCTCCACGCCGTCCAGGTCTTCGAAGGCGTCCTTCAGGACGTGGTTTTCGGCACGGACGATGACCATGATCCGTCCCGTCCCGGGGTCGGTGCCGATGCTGAGCTCGAAGCGGTTCAGATCGTGGTCGTAGTCGTAGACGCTCATCTTGGCCTGCGCCTCGGCCCACTGGGCGTAGGCGGTGGTCGCGGCCCCGGCAGGAATGGTTTCCCCGGAGAGCCAGCGGGTGTCGATGTACTTGGCCGTCTCGATGGCGACCAACTTCAGGTCTTCCTGGTCGCGGAGCGGGTCGATGGCGTCGCGGACAGCCTGTTTGAACGCGGCCAGGTCGGTGCCTTCGGCGAGGCGGAAGCCGTCGTAAATTGTGGTGCTCATGGGGTCCTCCGGAAGGGATCGGGTCTATGGACTCCATGTGTGCGGAGGACGTGCTGCGGCTCCCCGCCGGACCTGATGGATCAGGCCGCGGTGGACAGGTGAGCGATCGGGTGCTGTTGCAGGTCGGTCAGGTGGGTCCGGACCAGAGCGTCGACTGCGTTGAACCGCGCGGTTCCGTGCTGCTTGAGGCCGGCCCCGAGGCGGTCTGGCACCCATTCGCGGGCGGTGCTGTTGGTCTTGAGCGAGCCAGTAACCGAGCCGATGCGTTCCCCGTTCAGGTAAACGTCCGAGGTCACCAGGGAAGCGGCGCCCTCCCCCGCCCGGTGGTCCGGGCCGAGTTCGGCGGTGTGGGCGCGGTACCAGGCGGGCTTGTTCAGCTTGCCGGGGGTCACCGGTCTCAGTTTCAGTTCAGGCATGGCCGCCATGTGTGCGGCAACGGCCGTCCCGCTCACCGGGGCGCGTGGACCTGCACAACGTAGCCCAGATCGGTGAATGCCATGGCGGCAGCGTCAATGTCCTGCTCTTCCAACAGTTCAACTGCCGCGGTCAACGCCTCAGGGTCCACGTCATGTTCCGGGCTTCCGGGGGTCGGTCCGCCGAAAGCCAGGGCATGCAGGTGGGCCCTCACCCAGCTGCGCGCAGTACGCGCCGGACGCCGCCAGGACGCCTCGAAAACCAGCCCGTGCCGGGGCAGGAAGAAGCGGTGGTCATAGCGAGGGGTCATACCTATAAACATGCGTTGATAAGGCGTCCGAAAGGTTACATTCGGGGCATGTCCGAGGGTGATTTTCGCTACAGTTTTAGACCGTTGGCCGGGTTAGAGCAGGACCCGCCCCTTGGCCCATGATTGGACTGCTACGAGGTCGATGTGCGACGCCACCGGGCCGTCCTGGAAGAAGCGGTCATACTCCGCGGCCGGATCGTTGGCGGACAGAGACCACTCGCTGATGATCTGGTCGTAGGCGTCAACGATCCGGTCGTCATCTGGTCCGGTTCCGAGGGACTCGGCCAGGGCTTGAAGCAGGTCGTCGCGGCTGTAGCGGATCGCTTCATCGGGGTAGTGCATCATGGCAGTCCTCCGTCTCGTGCCACAGCGGTAGCTGTAACTCACAGCGTAGCGGCTGCGCCTGACTTCCAGGGAAAATCCGGGACGGGTGTACCCGGGGCGATGTAAACGGAGGGTCGGAAATCGTAGGCGTCCTTGGCCCGGTGCCAAATGTTCGTGTGCCCGACCGTGACGCCGGTACCGACGGCATCCTCAATCGCCTGCTGCGCCTCTTCGAGGGTGTGATGGACCACGATGTCGTTGCTGCGGAGCTGGATGCGGGTGGCGTAGTCCGGTGAGTCGACGGGCCGGGGCGGCCTGACCGGCCCGGGTGCCGCGGCATCAATCAGCACCCACACTTCGCGGTCCTCATCCAGGACGAGGGTTTCGTAGGACCCGGTCAGGAACTCCCACACTCCGGCGGTGGTGAAGGTCTCCTCCGAGCCGGGCTCGACCCACTCGTTGGGCCCGGACTTCTCATAGATGTAGCGAAGGCCGTAGGCGGCGGATACGAGCGAGTCGGTCGCGACAGCCTCGAGCTCGGCTTCTGAGTGGACGGTGCGGGCAGGTTGCATGATTTTCCTTCCGCTACCAGGGCAGCTGGGATTTGAGGGTCCCCTTGGGGATGTCGTGGAGGGTGACGTACTGGCTGGTGGCGGGGTCCAACTGCAGGATGGACATGTCCTCCTTGGCAACGCCGCTGTAGAGCCTCCCCGTAATCGCCGACTTGGCGTAGCCAAGGCCGGTGTGGGCTTTTCGCCGCGGTGACCGTGACGGGACCACTGTGACGAAGGCACCCTGCTTGGGCAGCGCGTCCTTCTTCGCCCCGGCGTCCCACAGCACCCAGAGTTCAGGTGCGTCCGTGGGGCAGTGCACGGTCAGGATCTTCCAGGTCTCGTGTTCATCGGTCTCCAGTGGGGATTCGAAAGTGGTGAAGATGTTGGACCAGGCTTTGCGGTACGCCCGACTGGGCTGGCCAACCGGGCAGACGATCGAGTTGATGGGCAGCCAGATGAAGTCGTTGTAGTCGGTGATGACGCGGTACGGTTCCATGGCCACCATGTGTGGGGCACCGGGTAGAAAGGTCCCCGCCTGATCTTCGGGGAGTGGTTGATCAGCCGCGCAGCTGCGCACGGGTTGTCGTTCCGTCGAGCAGTTCGATCACGGTCCGGGCCTTGATCATCGTCTGGTGGTTGTAGCGGTTGATGGCACGCTGAGCCAGGCCCCTCACCTCCGCGATCCTGTGCTCGGCGATGTCCAGGCGTTCGATCACCGGAGCCGGGATGACCTCAAGGTCCTCGCCACTGAGCCTCGGTATCTCGCGGAACTCGGCGACGATGCTGTTCCAGGCCCATACGGCTGGGCTGTAACCCTCTTCTTCGAGTTCGCTGCGGTCGATGAAATTCGTCGATGTTGCGCAGGTCGGTGCGGAGCTCGTCGATGTGGGACAGCAGCTCCAGCAGGACTGCCGCGTCAACAGTGACGGTGCTGTCGACGTTGTCGGTTGCTTTGGTGCGCAGGGCCTCCAGATCGGCGCTTTTCATGGCCGGAACTCTGACATTGTAGGACCCTTGCGATCCTCTTGCTCCTTCACTGCCCGGTAGTCCAGCGCCGCGGCGTTGACGTTCCGTGTCGCCTCGGCAGGGTCCTGGACGGGTTCCGACGCGGTCTCGACGGCCTTCCAAAGCCGACGCAGCCGGCAGGATCGTGCCTGCATGGCGGGTTCGAAGGCCCGGGCCTCCTCCAGAAGCTCGGCAGTCTCGTCGGCAGCGTCGTGCAGTCCGCGGTCCCGAAGGTTCGTCACCATGGCATCCAGGGCGCCGAGGCGCGGGAGGATCTCGGCGGGTGCGGTGACATTGACGATCAGGTCATAGGCGCGGGGCATTACTTCATGATCCTTCCGTTGGCAGTGTCGATGCGCAGGGTGTCTGCGAAAGGAGGGGCGGATTCGAGGACGCCGACGTCGGCGGTAAGGTCGGCTTCGCTCCAATCCCCTGAGACGACCCATTCGGTCGCCTTCCATACGCCGCGAAGCCGTTCGGCGCGGGCTAGGATGTAGTCCTCGAAGACGGCCAGCTCGGACAGGAGGGCTTCAGTTTCGGCAGCGGCTTCGTCGTGGCCCCGTTCCCGGAGCGCGTCGGCGATGCCCTCGATCCCGCTCTTTTCGACCCACAGGTCTTTCAGGGTGCCGACCTCATAGGCGTAGCCGAACGATCCCCCGCTCACGGCTTGATCACCCGTCCGGTCTTCGGGTCGATGACCGGGATGCGGACGGCGCGGGCGATGGCGTTGGGCCGGGGCTTCGGGCACAGGCCGCGGCGTTCCCGTGCAGCGTCGGCAGTGAGGTCGTCCTTGTCTTCGATCATCATCCACAGGGTCTGGTTATCCAGGACCGGGTTGTTGGCGGCGTTGCGGCGGGCCATGACGTCGTCCCTGTCGGCGGCCAATTCCTGCAGGGTCGCCAGACCAACGTTCGGATTAGCGGCGACGTACTCCCGGCACCAGCCGGCGTCCGAGTCGTGCTGGCCGCGGTCGCCGGGCAGATGGGCCAGTTCGTGCAGGCGCTCCCGTGAAGTGTTGGGATTCCGGGCTTCATCACGCAGTGAGGTCATGGGCCTCATGTGTGCGGCGCCCGCCCCGGGGCTCACCGGTTGGGGACACGGGGCGTCGGCTTGAAGTCATTATTGGACGGATTCAAGCGCCGGGGCCCGGATTGCTTTACAGTTCAATCTGTTCACGCGTCACATCACACTTTGGGGGAATCCAATGAGCACCAACAACGAGCAGTTCACGGCCAACGCGCAACCGCAGGCGTACGGGCAGGCAATGATGCCGTCCCAGGCTCCCAGCGCACTGGCGGTCCCGGGCGTCCAGCTTTACCAGTTCCGCGGTGGCGCCGGCTCATGGTTCGGTACCCAGATCCTGGGCCTCATCGTCACAGTTTGCACCCTCGGCATCTGCTACCCGTTCGCTGTGGTCCTCGTCGAACGCTGGCGGGCCAAGAACACCTACCTCCAGGGCCGCCAACTGCAATTCATCGGAACCGGCTGGGGCATCTTCGGGCTGTGGGTCAAGTGGTTCCTCCTGTGCGTCGTGACCTTGGGCATCTACAGCTTCTGGGTCTACCCCCGCCTGACGCAGTGGAAGGTCGAGAAGACCGTCTTCGCCTGAGCGGACGTCAATGACCGGACGGGTATGCTCTTACCGGCGTCGCCTGGACGGCTTGCGGATGATTCCCTGTTTCCAGTTAGCCGGCGGCGTGAATGAGCCGCGCCGCAGGGCCGCGAAGGGCCGGTCCCTGGTCTTCCTGTAGGGCACCCGCCGCAGCTGGTCCATGAGCTGGACGAAGAGGCCGGCCGCGTCCTCCGGTTCGAGCTCGCCCGCCCACTCGTCGCCGGTGACGTCATTGATGACGGGGATGCTTCCGACGAACCCGGTGTCGAAGCGGATTTTCTGCGTCGCATAGCGTTCGGTGAGGGCGGCGATCAGATCTTCCTGCTCCGGCCTGAGGTTGCGGTACAGGATCGAAGTCACAGAGCGTTTTCCTTGCAGTCAGTGTGGGTCTTCTGCCCCGACGGGTCGGTGCGATGGTCCTCCCGGGCCAAAACGTTGCGGCGGCAGATGGGACAAGTGCGTTTCTGCTGGTTGACCATGGACATTCGAACCGCGGCCAGGGCGCCGGCGAAGGCCATTGTTAGTCCCCCGCGCGGTTCCGGGCTGAGTGCTCGGACTCGAAGCGTTCCAGCCAGGAGATCTGGACGTCAGCCAGTCCGGTGTCTTCGCCTTCGTCGTCGTTGATCGGGCCGAGCACGACAGCGTCCCCGTTGATGTAGTCGTCGGTGCGGATCGCCTCAGCCCAATTGCAGAGCACGGTGGCGCGTATATTGAGTGGCAGCCGCTCCAGCTTGCCGTTTTCGTTGACGTACATGTTCATCGAATATGGGCGCAAGCCAACCAGCTGGAAGTCTCCGCCGACGAGCCCGTGCAGCGCCTCGGCGGGGTCGATGTCTTCGAAGCGGATTGGCTTCGTGGGGTCGGCCGGGATAATGGCTGCCTGCATGGTGCGCTCCTTGGGTCGGTGGTGCCGGGGGTGCCTGTTATGTGTGCGGGACAGGTGCTTGCCCTCCCCGGCGGGTCAGGCTCCGGCTTCGACGACGAGCCGGATGCGGTCCTCCTTGATGGCCAGGTTGAGTTCCGCCGGCGGCAGGAACGCGGCCAGATGGGCGTGGCCGCGCTGGTTTCCGGCCCAGAGCGCAAGGAGTGCATGGTTCAGGGATTGGTGGTCGCCGCACTTGCTGGCCAAGGTGGCTGCCCGGACTTCAAGCCGGCCGGCGATGCGGCCCAGGATCCATTCGGTGAAGGTCAGTGGTTTGACCCCGTCGGCGGCGATCTGTTCACGGTGCGGAATTTGGTGATCATGCGGCTGACTGGACTTTCCGAAGGGTCGGGGCGACGGCGACGAAGCGCCCCGCTCCGCCGGTGAACAAGGCGGTGATGCTCTGGGCGACCTGGGCCGGCGTAAGTGCCGGGTCGGACGGGTCAAGGGGCTTTCCAAGCCAGGCGCGGGCCGTGGCCAGCAGGGCAGGATCAGAGACGATGCGGTCCTCGGCGCGTTTCCGAAGTGCAGTGCGGTCGTGCAGTGCGTCGCCGTCGATGGGGAATTCCGCCCGGCCCTCGATGGCCGTGGTGTGGTCTTCTCGGACAGTGACGTAAACAGGGTTTCGCTTCATGGCAGTCATGTGTGCGGCAGGACCTGCGCCCCTGCGCAGAGCGCCCAAACTGGTCCCCGCAGCGGCATTGGGGCCGTTGCCGGGCGTGGTGTTACTCGACGCGCTCCCACGGACCGGGCTCTGTGGCGAGGCGCCGGACGATGCCGTATTCGCCGGAGCCAGCCAGGACGGGCATGGCTTTCAGCGCTTCCCTCGCGTGCTCCAGGTTGCTGCCGTGGGATACGACGTCGCGGGGCCGCGGGAGGTACTGGACCCCGTACTCGAAGTACGGCTCCTCGTGCTCGGTGAGCTGGGCCTTGAACTCCCCAGGGGTTAGTACTTTGAACCGTCCGGTGCGTTCCCCTTCGTCGTCGAGCTCTTCGATGAAGTAGGAGCCGCGCAGCGGGATGTCGTCGCGGGTGTAGTCCTTTCGGTCTCTGCGGTACAGGCCGTTGGAGTCCGGGTAGTTGTCGGTGGTGTGGGTGAAGTAGTGGACGTCGTTGTCGGTGTCCAGGATGGTGACGCGGTGCTGGACCGGGCGGCGGTACATGAAGGTTCCGGTAGTGTGCTCATGCCCGTTCATGTGTGCGGCGGTCGGGGTTGCTCTCCGCGGACCCTGGATGGGGGCCGGCACTTGCCCGTGCCGAGCATGGCCAGACCGGTATCAGTCCTCGCCGTTCGAGGAACCAGCCTCCGTGTACGGAAAGCCACTCTGCCGGACGGCGTCCAGGGCGGCCTTTACCCCTGCTTCGTACGTGTCGGGCCGTCCGCCGCGAGGGTGCCCCAAGAGGGCGTAGATCGAGGCGGCGTAGTCACGGTGAATCTTGCCGCGGGCTTCATCCAGTTCCCTTTCAGCGGCCATTCGCAGTTCGTGCGGTGTCTGCTGGGCTGACCGACAGAAGGTCAGCAGGTAGCGGTGGTGGTCTTCCTTGTCGATGAGAGTGAACTCGAGGTAGTTCTGCGCTTCGGGGTTCTTCGCGAAGGCCTCTTTGATGACGGGGAGGAAGTTGGCCCCAATGATTTCCGGAGTCAGGGTTTGGATGCCTTCGGGGCCCAGGGACACGATGTCGACGTCGAGCTCGTCAGGTTCGACCAGCATGTCGGCGGCCGCGGACTCGTCAACCTCCGCCTGCACCGCGTGATCGATCCGGAAGATGACCTGCTGGGTGAACCGGTCCTCGTTAGTGACCAGCTGGGACCCGGGCCAGGCGGCATCGATAAGGTTCCCGAGGGTCAGCAGAACACTGGATTTCAGCGGAGTGGCGATCTTGATGTCAGTGGTGGTCGCGGGCGCAGAAACAGTCATGCCGCTCATGTGTGCGGCAGGACCATAACCGCTGCACACCTCATCGACCTTTAATCCGGAGAGCATCGTGCAGAGGGGACAGGTCGGTGTCCGGCACCGACCACTACGCAGCTGGGCGGAGCGCGCTAATCCTTGTCGAGGACGAGTAGCCAACGACCGTCGACCTTGTTCATCCTATACTTCACCTCGTCAGGCGTAGTGGAGGGGTGATCCTTCCTCCCAGCTATGAACAGCTGGGCGGACCTATCGGGCACTGAAGCCGAATCGCCTTGGACCTTGATCTCTTCAGGGTCAATTTCGTAGCGAAGGGAAGCCCCTTCAGCCAGGCCCTTCATGATTGAGAAGTACTTCATACTGTAGGCAACACCGGCGTCGGTGGAAGCCTCCAAGTCTACAAAGGAGGCGATCTTAGGTTTATCCCTTTTGAGCGCCGATCGGCTGGTGATGTTCCGCAACGTAGGCGCTGCCAAATCGAGCACAGCATCGTGATAGCCCTGCAGGGCTTCTCCCGCCGCCTTGGCATCGTTTCCGGAGCTGCAGCTTGTCAGACCAAGGACGGCCAATACTGAAACAAGCAGGGCGGCGACAACAGACTTCAGGTGCAGGATCTTCATTTTTCCCCATTGGTAAGCAGCTACGGTGCCAGGCGGCGACTTAGCTTACCTAGTGCCCTGGCCTTTCGATGCATGGATAACATCGTGTCGCTTTCGTAGTTCTAAGATCTGTTCTTGGCGGCCGGTGACGGCTTCATCGCCGGGAAGAGCTCGTGCACGTCGGAGATACCTGTGATTTGTGCCAGTTTGACCGCCAGGTGCGCTGCGGCGGCGGCATCCTCGCCTGCATCGTGGTGCTGCAGCGGCGGCAGTCCGAGCCGTTCGACCAGGACGTTGAGCCGGAACGGGCCCTGGTCTGGGATGTGCAGCTGGGCTGCCCGCTGTGTGCAGTAGTACGTGAAGTCCGGCACGTCCAGGCCGGCGGCCTCGGTGGTCTGGCGGATCATGGAACGCTCAGCGGTGACGTTGTGCGCAACGAGTGGCAGGTCCCCGGCAAAGGCTTCCAGGCGGGGCAGCATGAGGTCCCAGCCGTCGGCGCCGTCGATCATGCGTCGGGTGATGCCATGGACGTCGATCTGGCGTTGCCCGAAGTTCTGGTGCCCGGGCGGGGGCATCACGAAGTGGGTGTGGGTCTTGCCGAGGACGCCGTCACGGACCTTGACGAGGCCGATTTGGCAGATGGAGGAATGTTTGGGGTTGGCGAGCTCGAAGTCGATCGCTACGAAGTCCAGGCCGGAGATCACAGGCCCGCCTCCGCTTCAAGGTCAGCAAGCTTGCCCGGCTCGTCCATGACTGCCAGGACCGTGCCCGCTGTCAGGACCGGGGTGTCCGCCCCGTGTCGGTCGGCGACGCGGACTGCGAATGTGCGCAGCCGCACAATGATGTCCTGGGATTCAAGCAGCTGGTCGTTGGTGAGCACGGACGAGGGCATTGGTGAAGCTCCTGGGAAAGAAGATTGGGGGCAGTCCCCCGGAGGTGGGTGGGCACTCCGGGGGACCGTTGTTCTGCATGTGTGCGGCTATACAGAAATGCGTCACCGCACCATCCCGTCCGCAGGTGGCCCCTTGCCTCACACGAGCGCGCCGGTTTCCTCCAAGTCGAGCACGAGCTGGCCGGCCAGCACGTCATCATCCACCGCCAGCAGTTCAGCGGGGACTTCGGCGAGGATCGGCGGGCTCCAGACGTCGACGGTGAGTCCGTAGTGGTCCGACGCCGGGTAGCCGTAGCGGGTGGTGTCGGTGAAGGACCGCTGCATGGCGACCGGGCAGCCGGGGCGGCCGTAGGCCCACCCATAAGTCCAGACGTAGTCGATCCGCCGGTCAGGAAGCATCTCGGAAAATTCGATTCCGACACCCCGGGCTGTTTTCTGTGTCCAGGGGTTGGCAGCGGCCACCGTGGCGGCCTCATCCGGGTTCCCAACGAGGGCGAACGCTTCCGTCCAGAACGTGTAACCGCCATCGGCACCGGCGCCCTGACCATTCAGGTAGCGGTTCGTGTCGCTGCCTGGGGCCGTGTTGAAGTCGCCGGCGAGAAGAGCGACGGGGTAGCGGTCCTTGTAGCGGCGCATCAGATCCCTGACCCTCGCGTCGATGGCGGTGGTTTGGACCAGCCGGGTACCTTCCATGTCACCGCCCCAAGCCAGGTGGGCGGATACGACGATGACGGCGCGGCCGGTCGGTGCCTGCAGAACCGCATATTCGGCCAGGTTGAGCGGGATCTGAGGGGTCTGCAGAAAGATAGATCCGGACTCCAGGGAGGGCAATGCGGAAAGGACAGCGTTGCCGGTCAGTCCACCGTGTTTGTGGGTGCATTGGGCGGTGGCGGCAAGCACGTCCATGCCGGTCTCGGCGGCGATGGCCTCCAGCTGGACTGATGTGCCGTCCTCTTCGAAACGGACTTCCTGCAGGCACAGCACGGCCGGTTTCAGGGCGCCGAGTTCATCACAGACGAGGCCGGTACGGCGCTCCACTTCATCCGGGGAGTGGTTAAGGTTCAGTGTGGTCAGTCGCAGCAGTTCGTCTGCCGGGACGGCGTTCAGCGGGTTCATGAGTTTGCTCCGTCAAGATAGGTGTCCTCGGTGTAGGCCCAAGTGGTCGGTTGGCTTTCCCAACGGCGGGCTACCTTGCTGGCCTGGTCGGCGTCCCAAGCGGCGCGGAACTCCGCTCCGGCAGCCCAGAGGTCCTGGGTGTTTTTGTGCTTGGCTGCTTCAGTGACCGGGATGCCGGCCCGAGTCATGGCGCCGAGGCGCTCGGGCGTAATGCCGGCCTTGATGATGTCGGCGTGGATTGCCAGGATGCTCTGGTCCCGGTCGATGAACGAGTTCGCCCTCGCGTGGCACGCGGCGGCCCAGGGACGGAGTTGCTCGGGATGGTCAATACCGAGCCTGGCCAGCCGCCCGATGGCTTTCGGGTCGTCGGGTCGGAGCACCTTGCCGGTCGCCGGGGCGAAGGTAGCCATCTGGGATCCGGTGGCATGCTTCCGGGCGACGGCCAGCATCTTCGTGTCGGTGGTCCGCAGAGCCTGGCTGGCGGCCTTCAGGTCGGCCCCGTTCGTGTAGCCGGCATCGTGCAGCACCTTCATTTCAGCCAGGGAGGGGTAGAACCCGCTGTTGAGGAAAGACCGGATGGTCTTCGGCGCCACGAGGGCCTCGTCGAGGTCCTTGCCGGCGAAGGTTTCGCAGGCTTTGGATCCGTAGGTCCGCAGCCGAGGTCCGGTAATGCCACGCTGGGCGAGGGCGACGATGTGGGCGGCCGTGCGCTTGCCCTCTGGAAGAGCGTCGCGCAGGTCGACCAGGTCTTCGAGCGGGTACTGGTCTGCTTCGATGAGGCCGCGGTCTCCGATCTCCATGCCGATGGCTTTCCGGGCCCGTGCCGAATTCGCCTCATCCCCCATCAGATCGACGGTGGCGAGGTATATCTCCGCGCGGGACAGACCCGGGCTGGTGATGACCCGGTCGAGGTCCTCCAGCGGCGCATTCAGGTAGGAGGACTTCTCCCAGGCGGACCACTGGTGCTGGTGGGTGCTGAGCTTGCCGAGCACCTCCAGCCGGTCCGGTCCTATGCCGCCGTCGATGACGGCCCCGAGGCTTGGGAAGTTCTTCGTAGCTTCCCTGTCGAACTGGTTCACCGACTCGTAGCCCAGGGCGGCGAGGGCGTCACAGTGCTCAGGGGTGGGACCGTAGATGGAGCGGTCGATCCGGTATGGGGAGGCAGGGTTGTACATGGCGTCGCAACGCTGGAGGAACAGCTCTCGCCCGCCCACTGTGGTGGTTTCTGCAATGCGTCGGCGGACTCCGGGGACGGCGCCGGGCCCCTCGTGGGCGGCCACGGCCGCCAGAATGTCCTCCTCGTTCAGGGCGGCCGGCGCAGCGGGCCGCAGGGAGACGGAGGTCTCCGCGTGGGCGGCGGCGGCGAACTGCCCTCCCGCGGGGATGCCTTTGGGCTGTCGGGTGATGGTGGTCATTGTGGTCCTATCTGTTAGCCCTGGCGTCGCGGACGGCCTTGCGTTTGGCCGCTTCGGATTCGCGGAAGTCACGTGCCCAGTCGGTTTCGATTTCGGCGCGGCCCCAGTAGGCAACGTTGGCGTAGTCGTAATTGTTGCCGCGGTCGGTCCGGTTGTAGGCGTTGGTGATGGCGTCCACCCGCTTCTCCAGCTCCACTGCTTCCGGCATCTTTTTGTGGTCGCCGTTGTGGTCCAGCTCCGTGGGATCGAGCCGGTCTTCGTCCGATACGCCCTGGACGGTGACGGTGATGGACTGTCCGCCGGAGTACTTGTCGTTCTTGACCGAATACTTCAGCGCGGCCGGCAGGTAGTTTGCTGCGACAGCGGCCTTCAGGTCCGCCCGGATGTCCTTGCAGATCTCCGTGGCGTCCCGGTAGCCGGTGTACTTGGATCCGGTCGTCAGGGTGCCGTCCATGTAGCCTGCCTGGTGGGTGGAAATCGGCGGCTGGTAGTCGCCTTTCAGTGTCCCGCCCGGGTGGGCTGCGGTGTCCGCGGCTGCGCACTCGGCCAGGGTGGCACGCCAGTCTCCGCCCTCGATGAGTTCACGGCGGGCCTTGCTGAAGTAGCCGTAGGCTTCCTCGACGTTCAGGTTCGGGACGTGGTCGCTGAAGATCTCGGAGCGGTGGTCGAGTTCCATCTCATCGGCGTCGGCGCTGCGCTCGATCATCCATTCCAGGTCCGGGACGAGCTGCGGGTCCTGGAAGTGCGCCATGAGCAGCGACTCGGGAACGGGCCGGTTCGGGGTTGCCGGCGAGGCGTGGCGGCCTGCGGGGGCCGGGGCAAGGGAGACGGAGGGTTCGGCGTGGGCGGTGGCGGCGAACTGGCCACCTACAGGGACGCCTTTGGGCTGGCGGTTCATCGGGATGACGGTCATGCCTGGGATGTGTGCGGCTGCCGCGAAACAACGCAGGCCCCGGAGAAATCCCTCCGGGGCCTGCGTCCTGCACTGGACTGGCTAGTAGGTGATGGCCTTCTGGCCGCCGCCGGACTTGAGCGCGGCGAGACGGGCCTCCACTTCGGTCTGCTCGCCGAGGTCTTCCAGGGACGCGAACTGGGCTTCCAGGGACGAGGAGGCGAGTTCCTGCTGGCCGCGGACGGTGGCCTCTTCGCGGCGGATGCGGTCCTCGAACCGGCCCAGCGTCGAGGTCGGGTCGGCAGCATCCAGGGACTTGAGCGCATCGTTGACCTGGGACTGGGCTGCCGCGACGCGGGAGCGGCTGACGAGTTCATTGCGCTTGGCGGTCAGCTCCGTGAGCTTGGACTGCATCTGGGTGAGGCCGTTCTTGAGCTGCTCGACGACCGTGCTCTGGGAGGCGATGTTTGGTTCCATGGCCTTGGCGGTGCCCTCGGCGGTCATCTGGCGCTGCAGGGCGACCTTGGCGAGGTTGTCGAACTTGTCCGCGTCCACGCTGTTCCCGGCGGAGCGGTATTCGTCGGCCTTGCGGGACGCAGCGAGGGCCTTGCTGCCCCAGTCCTGGGTTTCACCGACCGCCTTGCGGTAGTCCTCCTCAAGCAGCCGGAGGTTGCCGATGGTCTGGGCGACCGCGGATTCGGCCTCGGTGATGTTCTCCGAGTAGTCCCGGACCATCTGGTCCAGCATCTTCTGCGGATCCTCTGCGCGGTCCAGAAGGTCGTTGATGTTGGCCTTGGCGAGCTGGGCGACGCGGCCGAAAATGCTTTGCTTCATGGTGTCTTTCTGTCGGGCGGGCATTCGGCAAGCATGTGTGCGGCAGGCCCGGGATCCGGCCCCGGTGATGCGCCCGCCGGTGTCCGCACACATCAGGTACGACAGCAGAACCCCTATGAAGGAGAAACCCATGGCTGCACCCAAGACCTACACTGTCGTCGAAGCCGACTTCTACGACCAGCAGGAAGGATTGACCATCGGCGCGACAGTCGAAGCGGTTCCGGGCAGCACCGCGAACCAGCTGCTCGTCACCCAGATCATCGGCCATGCCTTCCCGCTCGATGAGCCTATGGCCGTATACGCCAGCCAGCTTCAGGCGGCCTGAGCATGCGTAGCGCGAAAACGACCTTCATCGACGAAACCATTGATGCACTGCTGACCCCGGCTGTTCTTGAAGGTACGGCGGAAGTGCTGGCCGAACTCGAGCCGGCCAACGTCCCCAACGGCTTCGACCCGTCAGCACTGACGAGTGTCCGCTCGGTGAACCAGTGGTTTGGTTCCACCGCCGGTCCTTTCGGCGGCGTCGGCGGCGCGGCCATGACCGTGTTCCGGCTGACCGTGATCTACTCGCCCGAGATCATGCTGTTGTTCGCAAACGACAGGTTCTATGGCGTGGCCGGGTACCGCCCGGAACTGCTGGAGGAGATCGATTCGGCAGAATTTCTGCGGATTCCAGTCTGATTTGACCAGCTTGATTCTCTTTGACTAAGCAGAATGGCACATTCTGCTGCCCATTCTGTTAATCTTGCTTTGTCGGGAGAGGTGTTGGGTGGCACCTTGAAGCCGGGCCAGGTATCTGAGACCGCCAGGCCCGGCTTCTGACTACCGGCGAGTCGGGTGGGAAAGCGAAAAGCCGGACGTGTTGAGGCCAATCTCCACGTCCGGCTTTCCTGTTGTGAACTACACCCAGGAACATGCGTAGTTTTTAGTCGGTGATGGCCCTCATTGCTTCATCAAGAATGGCCTGGTCGTATTCCATGCCGGCCTGCTTCTTCAGGCTTTCGATCTGGTACGGGTACATGTTGTCCGAGTGGTCACGGAGATAGCGGCGGGCAACGTCGGCTTCGGTTTCGTGCTCGACGGAGCCGGAGACAATCGGGCGGACCAGGTTCTCCGCCTCGGCACCCGGCAGCTCCAGGTCCAGAACAAACCCGCCTGGCCCCTCAATATGCAGCTGCACCACGCCCCGGTTCGCCACCGAAGCCACACCTTCGTCCAGGTCCTCGCTCAGCCCACGGGCAGTGACCGTGAAGCCGTCCTGGGCCCGGGCAATGCCGTTGTCGATGAGGTTGCGCCTCACTGGACGAGCCCTTCGAGGGTGTCGGGCACCTGAAAGTCGGCCAGGATCTCCTCTTCGGTTTCCTCGGCGGTGATCACCTTGGCGTTGAGCTGGGTCAGGATGCCCGGAATGGCGCTCCAGATCACCGGCAAGAATGCTTCGCGCATTCGCTTCAACTGTTCAGGGTGGAGGTCCTCAAACGGGACGGCTCCGGTGAGCTTGTGGCCATCAAGGTAGTTGGAGATGGCCTCGTCAACGATGGTGGCCATGTCCAGGTCTTCGCGTTTCTTCATGCCGGATATGTGTGCGGCGCTACTTGCCTTTCTTCCCGGTGGCGACCCTGCTCAGCTGTCCGCGCCAGTCGCGGTTCCAGTAGATGCCCTTCGTGTCCCGGAAAGAGAGCTCCAGGGTCACTCCTGTCGAGCCTTTGCTGCCATCCCAAACCTGCCAGTCCTGCAAGCGATCGAAGGTAGGTGTGTTTCCTGCTGCAAGCTGTTCCTGCTGGCCTTTCACGTACTGCCCGGGTGCCACCTGGCGCCGTTGGACCTGCTCTCGGGTTTCAGAGGACGCCGGCGGCAAGACGGCAGATACCCACAAGTCATTGACGGCACGTGGCTCATCGCGGTCGAGCGTCTTCACGAGGATGTCGACTTGGACGTCGTAGACAGGGGCCTCGTTCCCGTTTCGAACACACAGATCGAAGGGTCTTTCCGGGATACCCCGCAGCCATGCCGATACCCGCGAGGCCTCGAGGCGCTCCTGGGCTTCTCGGGTGTCGACGAGTTCTTTTTTCGTGGCCCGCCACGTTCGCCCCGCAAAATAGGCCGCGGCGAATGCCCCAACGACGAGAAGCGCTGTTGCGTAGAACAGGCACCAAGTCGCTGAGGCTGTGGACCATCCCGCGTCGGCAGCCCGTCGCGTCTGCTCAAGAGCGTCGTCAGCGGCTGCGTCCTGAAGTATCCCCATCATGGGTCCCAATGAGACCACACCGAGCCTTGCAACGGGAGGGGCGGCGCTAACCGTTCAAGCGCAGTTCTTCGACCTTGGCGGTCCACCCGTTGCCCTCGGCGCGGATAAAGAGCTGATACGAGCCAGGTGTCACCGGCAGTTCCGTTGTTCCCTGCGAGGGCTTGTCCTTGAGGAGCACGACAGTGGCAGGAACCATGGTGTCGCCGGCCTTCTGGATGTACACGTAGGCCCCGGCCGGGAAGTTGTACGTGAACCGGAGCCGCTCACCGGTGATGTTGAGCGCAATCGGGCTCTGGGCTTGCTCCAGGCCCTCGGCCAGTGGTGCCCATGTCGGAACCGGGGCGGGTGTCGGAAAGACAGCCTCACGGACAGCGTTCGTCGCGGCGGCGACGGGCGGGACGGCGGCGGTCACGCCGACAGCTGCAAGTCCGCCGAACAGGACACCGGCCAGTGTCCAGGCGAGGGCCATCTGCTTCCCCTCCCCGCTGAACCGGCGCCCGGCCTTGTCGGAAGTCCGGCCGTTGAGGATGGCGATGATGTCAGCGATCCACCAGATGCCGGCGCCGCCGGCCGTGGCCAGCTTCAGGAACCCACTCACGGGTTTTCCGAGGTAGAACCGGTCCAGGCCGAGGAGCCCGCCGACAACAGACAAGGCCAGCAGGGGGCGGAAGTCCCGGCTTGCGGGCAGCAGCGCCGGGAATGGGCCATAGGCTTTGATAGTGGCCACGTACTCGCTCTCCAAGACGGCAGGCGCCTTGGCAGCCTCCCTGGCAACCGGCGCGGTGCTGGCCCGCACCTCAACGGCACCTGCTTTAGCGGGGGCGTTCCGGTCCGGGCGAGACGGAGGCGCTACGGGGTCTGTGGCGTCCTCCGCTTCTTCCAAAGCGGCCAAGAGTGCGGCTTCCAGTTCGCCGGACAGGTCCAGTGGGCTCATGACTGCATCCGTAGCGGAGTCGGGCATTGGCTCCGCGGGCGGAGCAGCCGGAGTGACGGGCATTGACTGGGTGAGAGGCTGTGCCGCCTCAAGGCCTGCAGCGCGCGCCTGCCGCAGGGATCGCCGGGAAGGAAGTGCGTCGAGTGCCGATGTCGGGGTGTCTGAGTGAGGGACGTCGACGTCACTTTGAGTCCGGAGGGCGTTCCGGTTGCGTTTGAGCTGGAGGGGCGCAGGTGGGTGGTTGGCGCTGAGCCGGTCCGCTGGTACGAGCGGCGTAAGTGGTGGGAGACCGACCGGAGGATGGGTAGGCCAGGTGAATCCAGGGTCATCGATGTCCAGGTATGGCAGCTGCAGGCCCGTCTCGGGCGGAACCCTTCCAGCGACCTGGTGACCTTCGAGGTCATCAAAGATGAAACCGGGAGATGGCTGGTCCGTGCCCAAAGTTGAGGTCATAGTCCCTCATGTGTGCGGACAGCCGGGCGCCGCTCACCACTGGCGCGCCGGGGCCCGGACAGTTCGCCTGCCCGGGGCCCCGGGCAGTAGTTGGCGGAAGCTCTGTCGCTCGCCCCGCGGAGTCTTAGGTCGCGTTGCGGCGGCTGAGCCGGTCGGCCAGATAGGTCGCATACAGCTCCCGGCTCGTTGGCAGGATGATGAGCTGGACGGTCACGACCAGTGCCGTGGCTGCCCAGAAGGAGGCTGTGGAGTTACCGTCCACCGGCCCGATGTTCTCCAGCCACGGCAGGAACAGCCCGTCCAGGAGGTGGGTGAGCGGGAAGTGCAGGGTCAGCAGGATCCCGAGGCGAGGAAGCGGACCTGGTTGACGAAGATCCCGCCGGCCCGGGCGCAGAGGAACAGGGAGATGGCCGAGATGACCGCCACAATGGAGCCCACGATGACAGTCAGTACGAGGTAAAGCACGGGGTTCCTCCAATGGTGCGGTCACTGTGGAACATGCGTAGACACCGGCCGCGCCTTTCACCGGTGAGCCGGCGCACGGGGTCCGCACACATGACCCGGATGGAAGACAACGCAACCCGTCCCGCCGCCACTGTCTTTGATCTGGCAGCCGCCATCCTGGCCCGCACGGGAGAGATTACGACCATGCGCCTGCACAAGCTGGCGTTCTACGCCCAGGCGTGGCACCTGGTGTGGGACGAAGAGCTGCTGACCGACGCACAGTTCTTCGCCTGGGGCACCGGCCCGGTCAACCCCGAGCTGCAGGCCACCCACCGCGAAGTGTTCCTCATCCGCGAAGTGCCGGGCAACCCGGAGGTGTTCACCGAAGACCAGCTGGAAAGCATCGATGAAGTGGTCCGCGCCTACGGCGGTCTTCGCCCGTTCGTCCTCAGCTCCGTGGTCAAGGGTGAGGCCCCGTGGCGGGACGCCTGGGCCGGGACAGGACCTGGCGGCCGCGGCCGGCTGATCGAGGTCGAGCAGATACTGTCGTTCTACAGCTCCCTGGAGGGTCAGCCTGTCGAAGAGTTCACTGCAGTGCAGGAAGACTAGCGGGCGGACGGATCCCGGGACTCCGCGCAGTCCGTCCGCCTTCTAGGGACATGCGTAGATTGGCGCGTCTCCCTCACCGCCTCTCCAGCGACGGTACAGCGTTCTACTGCGAGAAGATGTTCACGGCGGCGGTGTGAGGCCCAGACCCATCCGCAGGATCGGTTGCCACCAGTGTGTACGGCCCCGTTGGGGTGCCTTCGGGCGGGGTGACGGTCGAGCTGATCTGGCCTTTATCGTCGGCCACTACGTGGACCGGTGTGCCCACGGTGGCGCCAGTCGCGCTGGTCAGGGCAACGGCGACCGCAGCGCCCGGCTTCCAGCCAGCTCCGGTGATGTTCCATTCCTGGCCGGCCATCATCGACTCGTGTTCGGCGACGATCCGGGCAGCGTAGGCCTTGGCTTCGATTCGCTCCTTGGATTTCTGCAGGGCGTTAACTTCCCCGGAAACCTGCCCCGAACTTCCCTGGGCGGCCTGTTCGGCGGCTGCACCGGCAACGGCCTCGGCGGCGCAGCCGCTGGTCAGCATGGTGGTCGCCAGCAGGGCTGCAGCGAAAGCAGTTCTTTTCATCGGGTGCCTTTCCTCGGTCCGGCCGAATGGTGTCTCCAGAAAGGAACATGCGTAGAAGTGCCGGTGGCGGCCGCCGGGAGACGCCCGGCCGCACGGTAAGTTCATGGCATGGGTGAAAGCGAGCAGCTGTGGGCAGGGCGGATTCAGAGGTGCTTCGATGCGGCGCTGGCCTGGTCCCCGAGAATTGCCGCTCCCGATGCTGTCGAGCCCGCCAGCTCACTCGCCGGCGACGATAAGGACCTCGTCTCGGCCCCGGTCCGGACAGCAGCGTGGTCCGGTCTGCTGTCGGCGGTAGACCACCTGGCGCTCATGACAGACCTCCGGGGTGAGGATGGGCTGACAATGCGCCCCACCTCGCTCTATACCCCGGCGCGGGCGGCGCTTCTGGGAGCGTCCCAGGCGGTGTGGGTCCTGGGCGGCGCCACCAGGGCGATCCGCCGGGCCCGGGCACTGGCAATTGCCGAGGACGAGCGGGCACAGCACCGGAAGTTCCTGTGGGACTACACCAATGATGCGTACGCCAAGGCGAACTTCAGCCAGGAGATCATGGCTGAGATGGACGACTTGGCCGCCAGGCTGACCGTCGAGATCAGCCGCATCCGGGCGCTGCAGAAGGACTATCCGAAGATCGACTCCGACGCCACGAGCATGATGCGAGACGCGGCCGAGCACCTGACCAGAGGCGTCTCACCGGATGACCAGTGGATGCGCTTCGCCCTCGCCTACGAATGGCGGGTCGCCAGTGCGGCGGCCCATGGCCGGTCCTGGCCGGTGTTCGTCCGCAGTACCGAGAAGGCCAAGACCGCCAGCGGTGAGCTGCGCAGCTTCACCACTACCGCCGAGGAGCTGGGCAGGGCGGTGGGCGCGGCAACCCTGATGACCAGCGAGGCATGGCGCCTCTGGGATCTCCGTCGGATCAATCATCTCTGAGACCGTTTAGGGGCCCAGTGGCCGCCGGCAGGCGGTCAATACAGACGCTGGAATCGTTGAGATCGGCGACGTCCTGTCTCCATCGGTGCTCTTGTGGGTCTTCTTATTTGTGCGGAATCCAGGTAGATCCGAGCAACTTGCATGAGGCGCAGCCCGACACAGACTCACAGAGTCGCAGAATGCGGGACTCACGAAATCTGTTTGTCCGTGGCTGGCTCTTGGTGCAACACCATTAGGCAACTGTGGGCTGGCTACCCCGCGGCGGCGGCGGCGCCGCCGCCGCGCGGACTACCTGGTGAGGTTGATCAGCCAGTCCCGCAGCTTCCACGTGGACAGGCAATCGTAGTGGTTATAGTCCTTGATGGCCGAAAAAATCGACTTGGCGGCCTCCAGCCTGCCCTGGTCAACGGCGTCCCGGTAGACGCTGTACTGGACCATGGAGTCGACTGCGTTGGTGACGCCGATCCGGCCGGCCGGCATGTACAGCGGCTCCAGCTTCTTGATGCTGAAGGATCGGTCCGAGATCCTCACGGAGCCCTTCACGGTCTCGTACAGGTCGAACAGCACACCGGTCTCGACGAGCTCCTCCACCTCGTCCACCATGACCCCGTGCCGGCGGGCCAGCTTGCGCAGGGCGCTGACCTCGTACTGGGCGTAGTGGTAAATGTGCAAGCCCGGATACACCGCCCGGCGTCCGGCGACGTGGTCGATGAAGTCGATAAGCGCCTGGCGTTCCTCTTCCAGGGAGTGGGCGGTGAAGGACATGAAGTCGTGGCCATCGGGGGTGAACTCGACCAGGCCGAACAGGTACTCGATCCCCCATTGTCCGGTCCCGGGGTCCTGCCAGAGCGGATCGCCTTCGAAATCGAAGAAGATGTCGCCCGGGTCCGGTTTCGGCAGGGCTACCAATGCCGGGTTCTCCAGCACGACGTAGGAGACACCGTTGATGGTGCCGTCCACCTCGCATGTCCCGGTCTGCAGCCGCGCCTGATCCTGCAGCTCGGCCCACAGCGGGTCCATCTTGATGCCGACGTCGGGCAGGTCCGCGGCGGCAAACATGGACATGGTCTTGATGCCGGCCTGGATGAGCTTGGCCCGGCGGGAGCGGTTCATCCGGCGCACCAGCATCAGGTCATCGGCTGCCTCCATCTCGGCTTTGCAGTCCGGGCATTTCAGGCAGGACGTCCACCGCGGGTCGCCCCAGGTGGACGGGAGGGTGCCAAGGCGGTGGGCTTCCAGGACGGCGCGGAGCCGGTCGCGGGCGGCGTTGAAAACGGGAACGGATTCCGGCAGGGGGTGGCTGGTCGTCTCGTCGGTGCCCAGGATGAGGTGGCCGTCGCGGTGCACTGGGACGCCGGCCCTGCGGAGTTGGTCGGCGTAAGCGGCCAACTGCATGAGGGCCTCGGTCTTGGCGCTGCGGGCCAGCTTCGTGTCGAACACCGCGTAGGCGCCGTCCTCCTGCAGGATCAGGAAGTCGGCACGGCCGTGGAAGCTGCCGTCGAAGAAGGTGCCTTGATAGACGACCTCGAAGCCGTCCCGCAGGGCCTGGATGGTTTCCCGGTGCCGGGCCTCAAGTCCTGCCCGGTCGAAGGTGCGCGGCGGGCGGACCTCATAGACACGGGAGGGACCGAATTCGTCGCGGAGCAGCCCGAGGACCTTGGCTTCGTGCTTGTCGCCGAGCGCCGCAGTCAGTCCGGCCATGGCGTCGTCTTCAAGGACCGGTGCCGGGATCCGGCCAAGCAGGACATCGAGCTTGCGGACGGCCGCGAACTCGCAGACAGAACCGGCAACGATGTCGGTCGCGGACAGGATGAGCTCGTCCGGTCCTCGCCAGTCAGGGGTTGGTAGGAAAAACACTTGCGCCTCCGGTCGTGATACTGCTCTTCAAATTCACATGCGTAGACCCGGTAGTTCCCCGGGATAGTGGCGGGTCAGGGGGTCGGTTCGGGCCAGGCGTCAAAGACAGCCATGAGGGCGATGATGATGATTCCGAGGGCGGAAAAGAGGAGACCGCCTAGCATCGGGGTTACCAAGGGCAGGGCGACGAAAACGGCCACGTAGCCGAGGATGTCGATGGACGCGAACGCGATCGACAGGGCCGGGAGGCGCAGGTCCATCCGGGGGTGACCGACAATCTGCACGAACCCTGTGACGACGCTGCACACCGCCGCGAAGCCGAGCAGGAACCCGAGCCACGCAAAGCGGGGACCCAGCATGGAGCTCATGGAGTTCAGCGCCAGCGCCGCACTGCCGCCCCAGAAACCGACAGCGATGGAGGCTGTGCCCCCCGAAATCCGCAGCGCCGACTTCGCCTTTGAAGCCCGCGCCGGGAATTTGCCGAGGGCCTCAACAGGCTCCCTGTGGATGGGGTTTGCCGGCGGCGGAAATGCCTGAGGATGGCTGTAGTCGATCACGTCGTAACCCTTTCCGCCGCCGGCAACTGGTTGAGGGTCCAGTTAAGGCAAACAGTAGGCGGAGGCTATGACATTGAAGGGTGGGCAGCAGAAGGCCCCGCACCGAAGAGGTACGGGGCTCCCGTTACAACCTGGCTACTTCTGCCCGAGGAGTTCTCCGCCGAGCTTGTCGTGGACTGACTTGGAGTCGGTGCCGGAAATGGTCCAATTTTTGCCAGCAACCCCATTGGTTTTCAGCGCCTTGTTGGTTTGGACCCACATCGCCAGGTTCTCCATGTCGTCGTAGACGGAGATCGCGTAGTGGTCGCCGCAGGAGCCGGAGGTGTCGGCCAGCGTCGACTTGTTGTGCGGGTCCCAGTCATCGCAGCTGATGCCAGCCTTTACCAGTGCGTCTTTCAGTTCGGTAGCAGTCTTATAGGAACCACCATCGGCTGGAGGGCCACCACAGGCGCTCAGCAGCAGGGCGGCACCAAGGGCCAAAGCGGGCAGCATGAGACTGCGGAATGTCTTCATCGCAATACTTTCTCTCGGAGTGCAGGTCCGACGAGTGCTCGCGGTCCCCCGGAGTTGAAGTTACACGAAACGGGAGCGACTACTTGCATGTTGCGAGGATGCCGGCGATCGCGTCATGCTCAGGCTGGGTCATCCACAGCTTGTACTTGGCCTTCACCGCGGTCTGCCGGGCAACGTACTCGCAGCGGAACGACTTGTTCGGCGGCAACCAGGCATCGGCAGAGCTGTCGCTCTTCTGCTGGTTGGCGGGGCCGTCGGCGGCCATCAAGTTGAGCGGATCATTGGCGAGCTGAAGTCGCTGTTCGGCACTGATCTGTTGGGCGCCCGTCTGCCACGCCAGGCTGAGGGGGATGATGTGGTCGATCTGAACGTCGGAGGACTGCTCACCGCGGGTGAAGCTGATGGTCTTGCCGGTGTACTTGTCGGCCAGCGTGCCGGAGGCGATGACGCAGTCCTTGGTGCCCGGCTTGGCCGTCACATTGGTGAGATCGCGGCGGAGGATGTCATTGCGCGTGTCGCAGCCATTGTGGTCCACATCCGACCATGCCGCGCCGAACTGGTCACGGCTGTAGCCGGTCTTGGGGGCCTTGCCCTTGATCGGGATGGTGGCCAGCTGGGATACGGCGGACGCGGTTTCGGCTGGGTTCGCTGCTCCCGCAACGGCAGGCTGGGAAGCGGCGGCGGCTGCGCTGTGCACCGCGTCGGCGACCTTGGTGCCGACCTGGTTGGCGGCGTTGCAGCCCGCCAGGGAGGAGGCGAGGAGCACGCCGGTCAGGACGGTCAGGGACTTGGTGGCTACGGAGCGGGTGATCTTCATGGTCCTTCATGTGTGCGGCGGGAGCATTCACGCTACCCGGCCATTGGGCATGCCGGCGGGAGGCGTTTCAATCGCGTCCGTCACAAGGTGAGGGCTGATCAGCGCTGCGAGCCTGGATCGCCGTGGTCCGTCGCCCATGCCGTCTCCCCCGGTCTGAAGGCTAAGCCAGGTGGCCAGCTGGTGTTCGGTGCTTGGACGTCCCGGGCCACGTTTCGCAACGGCAACCGGAAGACGTCCGTGGCTGCTGATGAACGCAGCCAATCGGTCGTAGTCCGTGTCCCACTGGCTTTCCAGGTGGTTGGGCAGGCCTTCGGTCAGCTCCAACATTCGCAAAGTCGCTTTCCTGAAAGCTCCCCCGTGGCGGTACCGGGTGCGGATCCTGAAGGCGTGCTGGTACAGCTCGTGCTCCCGGCGTACTTGGGGCAGCCGGCCGTTCTTTTCGATGAAGTCCACCACGGCGGCGGCCCTGACTTCCTCAATGACTTTCCCGGAGGCCGGGTAGGTATCCTGCAGCGTGATGATGCTGTCCCTGACGTGGATCGTCTCGGCGGTTTCAAGCGGTTCGTGGCGCCGGTTCACGTGGCGGTACATCCATTGGCCAAGCCCTGCCTCGATGTCTTCATCCGCAGTGGTCTTCCGCCAGAAAGAATGACGCGGCAGTCTCTGGTGCGTCTTACACCATTTCCGCAGCTCGACGAGTCGCTTCATCGGGTCCTGCCGCACGGTTTTCAAGACACCAGGGATCGCATCCAGCGCGCGTTTGTCCGGGCTGGACAGCACACCGTCGAGCAAACGGCGGCGGATGACGCGAAGCTGCGAGTAAACGGGCATCTCGCCGGGGTCAAGGTAACTAGGCAGCCTCCCATGAGTTCCGTGGAACCTGACGATGTCACGTGCCGGTGCACTGAGGTTCTCGGCCCGGTTGCGGGCAGCGGTCGAAGGGACTGTGTCATAAAGTCTGAGGACGGTTTTCAGTGCTTGGAGTTGGTCTCCGGCAACTTCGCCGCGGCGCACGCGACTGCGCTGGGTGGCGACCCATGATGCCAGGGATGATTCATGTTTATCGGTGCAGTTCCGTCGCGGACGCCGTCCATGCACTTCCAGAAACTTCATCAGGTCCTCAATCCGGAATTTGAACCAATCCTGCCGGGAGAATCCCGAGCCGGCACTTGCTTTCTCGGTCATGTCTGGACATGTGTGCGGAACCAGCCATCCCTCTACACGGCGCTCCCGCGTGGCCACCCTCGGTGGTGGCCACTCGGGCCTGATCATTGGACCAGCCGCCGATCCGTTTCCCGGAACACTTCGCGCAGGTTGGAGATCAGCGCGTCCCCATCCGCATGGCCGGTCTGGGCCGCCACGTGGTCGAGGAACCCACGCACCATGGCGGGGTGCAGCGGCGTCCCGCCATCCGTCGTGAGGGCCGGTTCGTCGGCGGAGACGTCCAGTACATACTCGGCACCTTCAGCCCGGAGTTCAGCGGTCCGAGCGCTGCGGTCCAGTGCGCCCACAGAGCTTTCGGCGTCCCTGAAAGAGGAGTCGGCGACGACGTCCATCATGACGGCGTATTCGCGGAAGGACTCGTAAGCCCTGCGGAGGTCCTCGGGTCGGGTGGTCTCGAACACGTAGCCGCCGGAGGAGCTGATGTAGGCCCGCGAGAACCAGTCACCACGCTGGTAATCTTCCCCGTCCGCCGGGGTAGCTGAGAGCGCCAGCGAGTTCGCTCCGATATGTATGGTGTGCTGTATGGCGCCGTCCTGGACCGTGAAGGCTGTCCGGTCCCCAATCTCGGTCATGGTCACAGGACCGGGGATGCCAGCGTTGGCGACGACTTTCTGAGCGACCAGGGCGAGCCCTACGTTGCCGCTGGTGTCCAGGTTGTCAGCGAGTCGTACCTTTTCGTTGCCCAGCTGTTGGCCCGGTTTGAGCAGGTACTGGTGCTGCTGCATCTTCAGCTGTTCCAGCACAGCTTCCTGCTCCTCCCGGGGCAGGGTCTCGAAGTATTTGGCGCGGCGGTCCAGTTCGACCAGGACCTCGGGAACCGGGTCCCGGGGTTCGTGTTCGTACCCGTACCGTCCTTTGTCCTGGCGGCGCTGCCATGCGCCCATTTCCATGTTGGATCGGGCACGAACCAGCGCCCCAACGATTCCGACGGCGGTCTTGTCCAGCGGTGACGGCTCTGTCATCAAAGAGATGCCTGCAGGCTCTGAATGCATTTCGGCAGCGAACTGGCCGCCGGTCTTGACGCCGGCTTGCACCCGGGCGCGGTTTTCTACGTTCTTGGTCATGCCTGACATGTGTGCGGCCCGCTCCCCTGCCGCACACACCACAAGATGAACCCCGCCGCTGAAAGGAACATCATGGGCTACTGGGAAACAGAGCACGGTGACATCGGGTAACCATCCCGAAGCAACGGCACGGGAATGGTGTGGTCGAAATTGATCAGAAGACTTCGTACATTGGCCGGTGATTCCTTCAGGAATGGCGCCGGTGATCCGCCGCCCTGTCGTCACCATGTGTGAGGCCGTCGAGTAAAACTCATCGCATTCAGCGTGGTCTTGGAGTACAAAGCGTGAAGCTGCCCGATGCTCCGACGTGCTGACGTCTACGACCGCCAACGCCGGCCCGCTATTCGGTGGCCGCCAGTTTTCTGTCCTCGATCTCCTGAAAGGTTAGACCGGCAGCGTTCTTCCAGGTCACACGTCCGTTCATGCTGGCTCCCACCATCACTGCGGCCGCGGTGCTTGGGCTGCCGAACAGGTGGTCTTTCACAAGGGTGTACCTGCCATCTTCGGCCGCCGCGATCCCCTGGTCTATGAGTCGTTGACGGTAGTTGAGGATCGACGTCGCTGCCGACGGCGCGGCCTGTGCTCGTCCATAGGAACCTGCCAGAACTACAACGCCTTCGGGTGTGGAGTAACCGCGAAGCTCCGCGCCCCGGACATTGACGAAAATCATCTCGGGTGCGTTCTGCTGGTCTGGTCTCTGCGGCTGAACGAGCGGATCCATTAAGGGGTACCCGAGTGTGGTCATCAAAACCGAGATGGTGGCTAGGTATTCCTGGCAGTCGGACTCGAGCGGGGCTGGAGTGTGTGGGTTGGAGGCGCTGTTGTCGTTGTCGAGCTCGTAACGGCCGGACGAGGTGGCCTTTCGAATCGACTGCCACTCCATGTAACTCACGTGCGTGCTGGTCCACGAGTTGGTTAGCGACACCGCGACCAGGGCCTTGTCCCAGAACTCCTTCTTTCCTTCATGGTTCTTGATTCGGTCTCCGACATTGCCCGACTGACCGACGTAGGCAAGGGCGCGGCCCTCAGGTGTCGAGCCAAAAAGGAAGTACAGCCCGACCTGTTTCGATTCGACCATTGCACGAAAGCCGCTGAGCAGCGTCCTGGGCACTTCAAAGAGGCGCACAGTTCTGGTGGTGATCTCCGCCATCCGAATCCCGGCAGGATCTCCTTGCGGGAGGTATATCTGGATGGTCTGCGGTATGCCCATGCAAGAATCCTACGGCCGGGCCAGCGCCATCTAGTACGCCTCGATCAGCTCCAGTTGCGCGTAGGTGACCCGGTCCGGGCTGTCCCTATCAAAGCGGTCGGAGTGCGAGTAGACCGTCCAGCGGTATTTGCCTGGAGTCACGTCGAAGACGGTGAACACTGTGAGCGCGTACCCTTCGTTGGCGGCTTCAACTTCCGGCCCACCGTGGTCCAGCCAGTGCTGGTAATCCGTGAGCATGGTCGCCCACAAGTCGGTGCAGATTTCCGCGACGACTGTCTCGTCGTCTTCGAGAGTTGTCTTCCCCTCGCTCCAGGAGGGAGTCACAACCTGGATCAGGCCGTCGGGCCGCCGCGTGACGCTGGGGCAGGTATTGCCAACGAAGGCATAAGCGACGTTGATTTCCGCGTACTCCTTCGCCCAAGCATCGAGGCCGGCCCCGTAGTTGATGGACATTGGCGGCTCGATTTCGAAGTGCTTCACCGAACGCAGGTCGTCAGATGCGATCAATCGTCCCGACGGGACACTTATCTCGACGACCGTGTTTTCGAGGTAAATCGGCGGCTGGTCGTAGTAGCCTCTGGCTGTCTGGGTCATGGCGGCTCTTTCTGGTTGATGGACGTGGGCTATCTGCCATGTGTGCGGAGCCAGGCAATTCCCTGCCCCGACGCCGCGGAGCGGGTAAGTTGAGGCAGGACAGGAGGAGGGCACATGAGCTACACCCATTACTTCCCCGGCTTGACCGCTACAGCCGACGTAATTTCGGACGCCAGGAAGATCATTGCCGCCTCCCCGGTGACCATCTGCGGTCCGGACGGCCAGGACCTGCCGGTCCTGAGCGAGGCTAAGGGCATTCGGCTGAACGGGTTTGAGGCCGCCGGAGAGGCGTATGAGACCTTCCATCTGCCAGGAACGAAGCCGCCGCGCTACCCGGACATGTGGACATTCTGCAAGACCGAGCAGAAGCCCTATGACGTCGTGGTCACTGCCATCCTGATTGCCGCTGCGGTCCGGTATCCCGAGCTCGCCTCGGAAGCACTGGGCAGTGACGGTGACTGGGATGAATGGAGCGACGGGGTGGATCTGTTCGAGAGAGCGGCGCGCCTGCTGACCGAGGACGAAAAGATAGCCCTGGAGCTCAACGTTGAAAACATGAGACCAAGCCGATCACCGGACCATCCTGCAGCCTAGCCCTGCAATGCAGTGCCGTTACGGCGCCCCCCTTCGAATCAACGCGATGACGCTTTGTTCAATGGAAGCGTCCAGATCGGCACGGCCTGCTTCAGGGTCATCGCCGTAAATCTTGATATTCGTGTCCTCTTCGCCCACAAAGCCTGTCGCGGGGTACCAAGAGATGTATGGAAAGACCAGGGTCAGGCCACCTAGCGGCGCTTCGATGGCTTGATTAGCCAGGATATTCTCATGCATCTTGCTGAAGTAGAAGGGCGCACTGACTGTTACGCGATCCTTGTCGACATACCTGTGAGTGGTCTGCCAAAGACTCCCGTCGGAGGATACTGCCAGCCCGAAGCGCGGCTCCATCGGCCACCCTTCAGCGAGTTTTCGCTGAAGCTTCTTTTGCCCTGCCCAAAACGTTTGTTTGAACTCCTCCTCGATAATGGGAGCAGCGGGCACCCTATTGGATAGCAAGAACTTTGCCGCCTCGGAGCATTTCGTCTGGAGCCGATTCAGCGCCTGCAGGGCTAGCGGAACTGATCGTTCGGATGCCAGGGCACGTTGACTATCTTCGTGACGAGCCGCCGCCAGTTGTTGCTCTACGTCATCCTGAAAGCCCATATAGTCCCCAAATCTCGGTTGTGGCGTTAGCGTACCAGCGCGGTTAGTGGCTGCGGGATGGCGCCGTGAGGATGTGGCTGGGAAGTCACTGCCTATAGGCAGGCGGGTTGACGTCAGAATATGGTGCGGGCCGCAAGGAATTCCCGGAGGGTTGCGGCGTCCAGCCCTTCACCCCTTCTCCCTAACGCCTTGAGGACTCCCCGGCCGCCTATCTCATCGTGAATCGAAACCCGGGCTAGGGAGATCTCCGGCCTGTGAGCCGCGTAAGCGTCCTTCACTGCGTCGTAGAGTGCGCGTTGCTTCCAGCGGGGTGAGCCGTTCCGGTCGAAGACCCGTGGCGGGTCGGCCACGCCGAACATCTTCTCGGTCGAAGGGTTGGTCCACTTTCCGCCGTATCCCCCGGCTATCAGGCATTGGTCTTCGTGTACGGAGCTGTAGTGGAGGTAGTCGGCGGCCCACGGAATCCCTTCCGCCCAGGGCAGCCGGTCCGTGGTTCCCCGGTAGCGGTTGAAGTGCAGCTGCTCGTCGAACTCGATGAAAAGGCCGTCGGCGGTTGCGAAGTCCCACTTCCCGCTGGTGAAGTCCAGGTACCCGGCTGCGCCGCCGAGGGCACGGTGAAGGTCGGCGATTTCAGCCCGTACGCTCGCGGGCAGTTCCTTGGTGGTGGCAAGGTCCTTCCGGTTGGTGGCGTCCTTGGGCAGGAGGTCGTAGCCAGCCTTCACCAGTTCGGACCGGAATGCCTCAGCCAGTTCTCCCATGCTGACAACCTAGCAGCAGTTCATCCCCGTGGTTCCTGGATCTGCGCATGCTTCCGGGTAGCTAGCTGCACTCGACAGAACAGAGATTCCATGGCCCGGACCCGACTCCGCACCGACATCAACATCGCCCGCGCTCATGCCAGGCTCTCCCCCGGAAGCGGACGCGAACTTGCCCGCTTGCAGGAGCTGCTGGGCGCTGACGAGATGGTGGAGGCGATGGTGCAGGCCCGCTACCAGGGCTGCTTCGGCCTGGTAGCGCTCACCAACATCCGGCTGCTCTTCCTCTGCGACGGGATCATCTGGAAGGTCAGCGACACCATTCCTCTGGATCGGATCGGGATCGTCCTGTGGCAGTCGGTCTTCGGCTTCGGCACGCTGACCGTCCACGTAGCCGGCGGACCGCTGCAGTTCACGGGGGTTACCGGCCGCGGCGGCAGTGCAGTCCTCAAGGGGCTCCGCGCGCACTTGGCTAAGAAGGATGATCTCGAGCTCCGCACCCGCGAGAGCATCCTGGCCTTGGCCGCGCATCTCATGCCGGCGCCGGATGACATTTCCGTGCTGGAGGAGGCAGCCCCGTCCGGGGATGTTCCTGTGACGGGGCCGGAGTACGCCGCCCAGATGTAGGCAGGCGCCCGTCTTTCCCCGTCGGTGAGGGATTCCTGAGCCGCCGCACACATAGGGACCAAGACGGACGTTTACGTCATCGCCCGGGGGTTTTCAGACACTTTTACCCCGGGACCGAAGCGAAGGTTGAACCGGGGCATCTCCTACCTACCCTGCTAAGGGACTTCCTGCGGCCGCTCATCAAGAACCGGGTCGGCACCGTAGCCGGCCCGGTCTTTTTGTGCCCGGGGTTCAGAAGGCCCCGCTGATCAGCCCGATGAGCCACGCAACCGCCATCGAAGCGGGGATTAGGACCAGAGAAATACTGGCGGGCACGATGGTCCGGTCTTTTTGCAGGCCGGTGACTGCCAGGACAATCCCGAGGACAGCCAGCGGGATCACGGCGTTCAGGAGCACTCCTGCCATGAAGGACGGGCTGTCATGCCGGAGTGTGGCACCGGCCCACGACCCGAACGCCGCGAGGACGGCCAGGGCCATCACTATGAGCGAGGCGCTGCCGGACCGGTTGCCGCGGAGGGCCTCTTTCGGTGTGACGCTGTCCTTGCTGCGCTGCATGTCGGTGACCGTAGCAGGGCGTGCCGACTTTTTGTTGCGGCCGCAGGGTTCACCAGCGCGGAACTGTGGTGCCGTACACAGGGTAAGTATGAGAGAAGTTAGTTACCGAACGTTCCCGGACGGCACCCTGGTTGTCGAGGTCATCACCACGCAACTGACGGTGGTGCAGCCGGCGGCCGTCGTCGAACCCGACGAGCTCGCCGCCGCCTGAACGGGTCGGAGCTAGCCGAGTGCGCTGCGGATTTCGGCCCGTACCAGGCGTTCTGCGTCATGTCCAAGGTCCAGGCCCAGGATAGCGTTTAGGGCCCTGGCCATTTTGGGCGCCGCGGCGACAAACTGCGCGACTTCCTCATCGTGGAGGTCGAGGGAGTCGAGGTCGGACGGAGACCAGCGATCGGCGGTGTGCGGGTTGGCGAGGACGGCGGGAGCTGCCATGGGATGTCCTTAGGTAGTGCCGGATGCTTACAGCCAGCATGTGTGCGGCCGGGGGCTTCCCTGTCGTCACACGCCGAGCACTTCACCGGATGTTCATGACCCGTTCGCCAGCGGTCGAAATCATTGTTCCCGGGCGGACTGTGGCGACAGCGACATCCGGCAGCTGGTGTGCCAACCCTTTGGGAATCCTGCGGAAGTGCCGGGCTGAGGGACAGATTCCGGGCCTGCCGCACACATCTGGGGCATGAAATACGAGTCATGGTCCCTCGCACCGGCCCGGCTTGGTCCCGTCCCTCTTGACCCGCGCCCGTTGAAGCACCCGAACTCTCCCGGCTTCCCGACCTCCGCTGTGGTTGCGCGGGCGTACGCGGCGGAAATCAAGGCCGACCGGGCCAAGCGCGTCCCGTGGCGGAAGATCGCCGAGAAGATGTCCATCTCGAGGATCGAGGCGATCCGTCTGGCGCACAGCCTGGACGAGGTCCTCGACGAAATCTGTGAGGCCGAGGCAGCGACAAATCAGCGGAAGGCCGTGCCGGACTCGCGGCCCGAAGTCCCCTCGCCGCCGTCGCTGCCGCTTAGGCTGGTGCGGTGAACCCGAGCCCGTCGCCGACTCCTGTGGATGTCTTCGTCCACACCGCTCCCCCAGCCGACTGGCAGGTGCTGGCTGCTTTCGCGCCCCTGCTGGCAGCAGTGATCGCTGCCCTCATCGCCGGTGCAGCACTGTGGCAAAAGTGGCGTGCGGACAACCGGGCGGAGTGGTGGCGCCGGGCACAATGGGCCTTGGAGGCTTCCATGTCGAATGAGCCCAAGCGGGCCGAAATGGGGCAGCAAGCCATCAACCTCCTGGGCAGCAGCAAACTGGCCACCCCGGAGGATGGTGCTCTGCTGAAAATCGGGACCGAAGATCCGCTCGAAGCTGCGTATTATGCCCAGCTGGCCGAAGGCGCCGACAATGTTGCCATCAGCGACGACGTCGAGGCACGGCTCGAAAGAGTGGACGACTCGGAGACAAGGCGCGACAATGAGGGTGACAACAATGACGACACAGGCAGGTAGGAGGTCGACGATGGCCATGGCACACCCGGTTACTCAAGGCAGGCACGCCCAGTCAAACGCAGACTCAATCGCGCCCTCCCGCCGCCCGGCGTCCGTGAGCCCGCAGGACCGAAAGGTTCAGATCGCTGCCGCCAAGGCGAGGATCACGCTGGACAAGCTCACCGGCGACGTCACTCCTGACTGGATCATCGCCCTGTCCAAGGAAAAGCCGGAATAACTCCCGGCCCAAGAACCTGGAAAGCCAGCCCCGTCCCTGACAGGGCTGGCTCTATTATTTCGAGGCCGCCTTCGTGGCAGGCATCTGGTTCTTACCTGCCGGCATTGCACATGACCATGGAATAGGCACCCGTTGACGTCTGCGTGGAAATTTCATTCCCATCGCGGAAGATGCGGCAGGTTATGCTGCCCGTGGCGCCGCTGCCTTGGGCGCTGACTCCAAGGGACCAAAACCCGTAGGTTGACTCGAAACTTGATGCAGCAAATTCATAGGTCTTTTCTACAGGTCCCCACGCTTCGTCGCTTGCTTGCTCCTGCCCCATTTTGTTGCCGACGAAGTTAGTGTATGTGATCAGACCGATTGGCCCATCAGCTTCGACAACGTACTTGACCACTGATTGTTTCGGCTTCGGTGGGGTGAACGTCGGAGTTGGAGTAGCGGATGGACTTACGGGCATAACTGTTGGTGCGCTTGATGGTGCCAGGCTGCTTTTCGCACTTGGCGACGGCCTTGGCGTTGGAGGGTTATCCGGGTTTGGAATCAGGTTTAGCTTAATGGCAGTGTTTTTGGGAGTGTCCGAACCACCGGAGGGTATGGAAGACTGCACCAGGTATTTATCTAGGTCGTCGGACCCTACGGCCCAGGGGTAGGACTGTCCGTCGACGTAATAGGTGTAGTTGTAGAACCCTGCCCCGCTAAGGGAAATCGTTGCCTCAGCAAGCGATTTCCCGCCGACATCCGGCATCCCTGGAGGCGTTGATGCCTGCGAAGTTGGGGATGATCCAGAGACTGTCGAAGTTGCAGCGCAACCTGTCAGAGCCAAGGCCAACGCCAATTCAACGATGCCCTTGCACGCAGCCGCGTTCATACCACTACCCCCATTTTTCCGATGCCAAGAGACATTAATTTCCGGCCCAGCAATATCCGCCAGACCGATTTCATCTTGCATCATATGCAACCCCGATGCGGTGGCTCTCACCGGGAATGGTTGGTTACGGGTCGCTAAAACAGTAACCGAATTGGCATCGGTAGGTTCGGAATGTTCAGGAGCAGGTTCTACTGCCTGTGCTCCCCCTCCTGCGGGCAGCGAAACACAGGACCTCCCGCTTTGGTTCAGGGGCCAGCGCACAAAAAGCAGGAACCACGGGTGCCAAAAAGCGTGATGCCGCACACATAGTGAGCAATCACCGCAGAGAGCACCAGGAGCATCACATGACCGTCATGATGAACGACCTGATCGGCGATTCGTTCGCCAGCCTGCCGCCATCGCCGGCATCGTGCCCGGCAGAGGATGGCGGCGCGCCCGTTCTGACCGTCACGGTCAATGCTCAGACGGTTCTCACCATCGCACGCCGCCTGCACGACAGCACCTGTGTCGCTGCCGCGCAATGCGACGTCCGCGACTACCACGCCCTGGACACGTACGAAGCTGATGTCCAAACCATGCTGGGCGCAATGGTGGCGGCCAGCACCGACGGTGACAGCCCCGATCTGAGCACCTGCCGCAGCACAGCCGAGCGCCGCTGGTTCCAAGGCAAGTGGTGGTGCGAGAAGTGCAGCACGGAGGTCCAGTTGAGGGTCGGTTCCGGCTGGGTACATCTGATCAAGCGGTGACCGAACCGACGATCGGGCCCCGGGCGGCGGAGATACTCCTCGGGGATGCCGCACACATTGCGGTCATGACCACACTCAACATCCCGGTCCTGTCCGGCTTCCGGCAGTCGAGCGTCAGCCTCGCCGGCTCCTTCCCTGTCAGGGCCTGGTTCGGCCCCGACGGTGGAACGGCGGTTGTGGTGCCGCACATGGATCTGCTCCGGATGGTCCGCCAGGAACCGCTCCTGCGCGCAACCTTCCTGGCCGACGGCGCCGTGCTGTCCCAGCCGGGCAGCGACTACCTGGCGGCCCTGCCGTTGGTGTTCCTGGAGGGTGTGGGCCTCAAATGCTACGACCTGCGCGGCGCAGGTCTTCCCCTCCGCGAGGCTTCTGTCCTGCCCGCCGCCGCATAGGCCACCCTTCCGCTCCGGACGTAATCCCTTGCCGGGGCTGGACACACCCACATAGGCTCAAGCCTGTGAGCGGCCGGGACGGTTTCCGACAAGCGGAAGTGACCGGCGGCCAGTGAAGGATGCAGGGATGACACAAGGTACGGTCAAGTGGTTCAACGCCGAAAAGGGGTTTGGTTTCATCGCCCCCGACGACGGAAGCGCTGACGTGTTCGCACACTATTCGGCGATCGCTACCCGCGGTTACCGCACGCTGGAGGAAAACCAGAAGGTGGAATTCTCAGTAACCCAGGGACCGAAGGGCCCTCAGGCAGAGAACATCCAGCCGCTCTAGCAGAACCCGAAAGAGCCCGGCCGGCCAGAGTTGTCCGGCCGGGCCTCTTTCCGTGTCCAGGCCTATGAGGCCACTGCCGCCTGCTCAGCTTCCCGCTTGGCCGCCCGCAACGCCCTGGCCTCCGCTTTCTGAATCGCGGCTCGGGCTTTCGTCGCGGCCGCAATTTCGGCAGAGCGCTTGGCCTGTGCGGCCTCAAGTTTCTGCAGCCGGCGTCGGGCCTCCTTGATGACGGCTTCCTCATTGGCTGCCAGCCAGTCCCTGGCGCCGTCCTCATCGCTGAAGGCCCCGTCGTCCTGGGCTTCCTCGGACAAACCCACGATGACGGCCCACAGCTTCCCCTTGGGGACGCCGGCGTCAGCCAGATGGTGTCCTTTGAGCATGGCCGTGCCGATGGCCTTCTCGTTGCCGATCCGGTCCGCGACAGCCAGCCAGTCCGGGACATAGTTCCGGGTGTGCCGGGCGCCCTCGCCGCGGCCGGCTTTGTCCGCCTCCACCAGCAGCGACCACTGCTTCAAGGTAGGCCCGCCGCCGGTATGGTCCAAGCGGCGCAACAGCCGGCGCACTGCTGAGGGGCTGATCTCGACGCCGCCGCCCGGGGTGTGGCACATGTGCTCCCGGATCAGGGGCAGGATCTTCTCGTGGTACCAGCCCGGGGCCCCAATGCGTTCCAGGAAGTCTTTCGCCGGTGCGACCCCTGTTTCGTGGTGCCCGCCGGAGGTGATGGTGCCGTCGCCCTTGACCACGGTGGAGTGAGCCTTGCCGAAGTCGTGGGTGATCGCGGCGAGGACCAGCATGGAGGTCTCTTCCTCGTCCAGGCGTTCGCGGCGGGCAATCGCGGCCGCTTGGTCCCCGGCCAGCCCGAGGTGGACGATCACCTCGCCTTCAGGGTGCCAGATGGGATCCTGGGGCACGCCTCGGGTCGCCGCCAAGCCAGGGAAGTGACTCTCCCAGCCTGAGGCGTGCAGCGCATTCAGCGCCCTGGAGATGTGGGTGCCTTCGGTGCTGAGCTTGCGGAACTGCTTCCAAATACCGTCCTTGTGCAGCTGGTGGAATGTCGGCGCCATCTCGCGGCACAGTTCCGCCGTTTCCGGGGCCAGCTCCATGTTGAACCGGCCAGCAAATTGCATGGCGCGGAGCACCCGAAGTGGGTCCTCAGAAAAGTGCTCGCTTGGGTGGCGGAGGATGCCTGCCTCCAAGTCGGCGCGGCCGCCGAGCGGATCCACGAGCTCCCCTGTCGCGGAGTCCCAGCCCATGGCGTTCATGGTGAAGTCACGCCGTGCGAAGGCGGTCTCGAACGGCATGTCCGGGTCGGTGTCGACAACAAAGCCGCGGTGGCCTTCGCCTGTTTTGTTGTCCTTACGGGGCAGAGCGACGTCGAAGACCTGGCCGTTCAGGGAGGTGTTGAAGACGCCGAAGTCCTGGCCGAATTCGTTCACCTCTCCCGGCAGCGCTTTGCGCAGCACGTCTTTGGACAGTCCGTACACCTCGATGTCGACGTCCAGTGAGTTGACGGTCCCGCCACGGGTCCGGGCGAGGAGCCCGTCGCGGACGGCACCGCCGACGATGAGGGGCCGTCCGCCGGCGGCTCTCAGCGCATCGAGGACCTGTTCGGTTTCCGGGGTGAGCTCAATCAGGTCGGGGATGATGTCCCAATGCTGTGGCAAGGTAAGAGCTACCTCCGAATGGGTGTCGGAGGCGAACTGGCCGCCGGCGGGGATGCCTTTAGGCTGACGGGCGCGGTTTGTGGTCATGTCTTACCTGTGTACGGCTTGGATCCTGTGCCACACGGCACCTACTGTTTGGCCCAGTCTCCGCAGCCGTCGGTATCGAAAGTCTGGCCTTCGAGGAGAGTGACCATCGGGAAGCCGCCTTTCACGAAAAGGTCATAAGCGATGTAGTCGCTTCCGTTGCTTCCGGTGCGGGTAATCTTCCAGGAGCAGTTGCCGACCACTTCCTTGATGGTTCGGTAGTTTCCCGGGATAACGTCTTTGCCGACAGTCCATACGCCCTCTTTGATCGTCGACCTGGCGGCTTCAGCCGGGGCCGTTCCTGCGGCAGCCTCCCGAGCCTTTACTGCCTCCTCGGCCTTTTTTACCGCCTCCTCACGGGTGGCAAGTTTTGCTGCGGCGTCTGCTTCCAGCTGTGCGCTTGTTGTGGGTGCAGCCACATTGCGTTGGCTTCGTTCGACGCCGGCGGCCACGCCGCCGACAAGAAGTGCCGCAGCACCAGCCACCAGCACCACCACTGCAGCATTGCGGCCAGGCAGCGCGGCCCAGGATGGGCGTTTGAAGATCAGCGAATACAGGCCTGTGAGCAGGGCTGCAATCCCGAGGAAGATGAGGATGGATTCGCCGTGGCCGCCAGTGGCGTTTCCCAAAACCATCAGGGCGAGCAGTGCACCGACAATCCAAAACGAGGGACCGAAGCGGCCCTTCGGGCTGGGCTTGCCCTGGGCTGGACCGTAAGGAGGCGGTGGACCTCCGAAGCCTTGCTGGGAAGTTCCAGGGTTTGCGTGTTGCGGAAATTGCTGCCAGTAGCCAGCGGGGCCGTTGTGTCCGGGCCCGTTTTGCGGTTGCTGGTTCGGCGGTACGTTCGGGTTGTTGGTCATGGATGCCCCCAAGAAAAGTCTCTGGCGCGTTTGCGCCGACGCAAGATTAGCACCGGCTATCCCAGGGCTTTCGGATCGGCGAGTAACAGAAGACACGGTTAGACACTGTCGCTCGCGTGACGAGCGGCTCTTGGGCCGCCGCACACATAGAGCCTGAGAAGTACACCCGCCCCGAAATGAGGACACCCTCAATGACCACCCTCACCGCCGTTCCATCCCCTGCACAGATTCCGGCAGCTCAGCAGAATGCCACCTTGTACCTCCAGTCCCGGGCACTGACCGGCATCAAGCAACACCTGCTGGCCGGCGGAACCGACACTGAGTTCATGCTCCGCCTTGCCAGCAATGCTTTGCGCGAGACGTCGCCGGAGGACGTGCCCGACGCGGACACGCGGCGGCATACCCGTGGCCTGGAAGCAATTCACCGTCATCTGACGGTCGGCGGCACGGATCGGGCCATTCTGGTTGGTCTGACCGTGAACGCATCGACCGGCTACAGCCCGGCGACCGTGAAGGAAGCCAACGATCTCGCTGCGCGGGAAGAGAGGGCCGCCGCATGATCCGGAACAACTCCGAGTACATGCTGGAGGACGGGTCCCCGCGCTACGGAATCAGGACCACAGGCCTGGAAGCCTTCGCTGAGGCACCTGCTCGCCCGTTGGTCACGGTCGCCCAGACAGCAGATGCCGCCGCCCAGCTGGACGGCGCCGAACTGAAGCTCGCGGCGGAGCACCGCTACATCCTGGACCGGTTCAAGCAGGACGCGGAGGTGATCTCTTCCCTTCGCGAAGCCCACGCGGAAGAGCTGAAGCTGGCTGAGGCTGCGGTGGAGGCCCGGCTGGGTTCGCCCTGGACTTGGATGTCCGCTGCCAAGAGGTCCTACATCGAGTCGACGATCGACGACGCTGAGAGGGCAGGCACCATGGTCAGCCAGCTCGCATCCTTGCTGATGTCCATGGGCATCTCAGTCGGCAGTCTCGTCGTCATGATCGGAATGGTGATCCTGCAGGTACCGCCGCTGCCGTACCTTGGCGTCTGCCTTGTGATGCTGCTCGTCCTCGTCCCGATCCGCAGGAAGCTGGATCGGGCCACGGACCGGACCACCCTTCCGCATGACGTCAGCAAGGACGAAGCCCAGAACTTCTGGGACGACATCGTGAACGCCACCTTCCTGGCCGTCCTCCAGAACAAGGGCGTCGAGGTCGACCTTGCCACCGCCGCGTCGCTGACCCGCGGCTGGAACCACACCCGCTACGTCTCTACTGTCGCCCAGGAGCTGCGCAGTAACCACGCGGCACCGCGCACGTAACCCGTCGCTCTGCTCGAAAAGCCGCCTGGCCGTACACAGGCAGACAGAAGGGGCATAGGCCCCCGGACGCAAAGAAACCCCGGAACGTTGCAGGTTCCGGGGCTTCTTCTCGTGGCAGACCTTTTCCGGTGGGTAGTCGGCTGCTGCATAAACTGATTCAAGGCTTGTCAGGCCACCCTACGGTCTTTCCTGACGTGCTGCAGTCCACACATTAGCAGGAGCATCCGACATCCTGGCAAGCCCTCGGTTGTCTGCGCGCTGTGGCCGGCTGGCCGGTGAACCCGCAGGTCAGGGCGAGAAAAGGGCCCGTGGCGCCGTCCGCCACAGGCCCTTTTGGGTGGATCTATCGGGCGTTGAAGCCGCCGGTGGATCCGAAGCCGCCGGCACCGCGCTCTGAGCCGGGCAGTTCATCGACGATCCGGAAGTCGGCGATTTCGATGCGCTGGATGACGAGCTGGGCGATCCGGTCTCCTCGGTTGATGCGGAATGCCTCGGTCCGGTCCGTGTTCAAAAGGCAGACCGAGATCTCGCCGCGGTAGCCGGCGTCAATGGTTCCCGGTGCGTTGACCACGGTGATGCCGTGTTTGGCGGCCAGACCCGAGCGGGGGTGGATAAGACCAACGGTGCCGAACGGCAGGGCCACGGACACCCCGGTAGGGACGAGGCGCCGCTCGCCCGGTTCCAGGACCAGGTCGATGGTGCTGCGCAGGTCCGCCCCGGCGTCGCCGGGGCGGGCGTAGGAGGGTGCCTCGATCCCGGCGTCAATGAGCTTCAGCTGGACGTCCAGGGTGATTTCTACAGCTGTGTGTGCAACGGTCATGGTTCTTCTTTCAGTAGGAGCCGGCGGCGCGTTCGTGGCGCAACGCCGCTTTCTTTTCTTTGGCCTTGGCGCCCTTCCGGGCTTTCCGACGCGCGGCAGGGCTGTTGTGGCAGGAGCAGCCGTTGTAGGCAAGCCCGTCGACGGCGCAGCTACGTCCGTTGTTCAGCATTGTTTACCCTTCGATCTGCAGGAGCGGTTTGACGGTTCCGGTGCGGTACGCGAGTTCTACCGCCTCGGAGGTTTCTTCAAAGACTGTCCGTCCGTTGGGCAGGACGATGTGCGCCAGGAACTCCTGCTCGAAGGACACGATGCCTGCGGCGACGGCCTCGAGTTTGGCCTTCACAACCAGGTTCAGAGCCCGCCAGGACTGCCTGACCGCTTGCTCGTATTCCTTCTCGGCAGCTTCCGGGGTGCGCTTCTGGTTCTTGGCCGGTGTGTGGGTGAAGCGGCGTTCGTTGCGGTCCGGCAGGGGCAGAATGAAACGGATCTGGCGTCCTTCGGCGGTGAACGCCAGGGCTGCCCGGTTTTCCTGCCAGCCGTACATGAAGGATGTCGCCCCGTAGCGGGTGAGCGTCCGCTCGATTTCGGCCCGGGAAGCGGAGCTGTCCACGGAGGTACCCTGGGCGTAGCGAGCAGCTGTCATGGTTCCTTTCCGGTGCGTTGTTCGGCGTTCACTGGTCCTATGCGGAGCCAGGAGTGACGGCCCTTATTTGTGCGGCATAGCCCGCCGGCGTACCCGCGCTCAAACTGTCCGGGCGCCCAGCACTTTCTCCTGCGCCAGGTGGTAGGCGTACTCCTCCTCCATCTGCTGCGGGGTCGTCAGCACTGCCCCGGAGTTGAGGTCGCGGAGGAACGCCAGGACCCGCTGCTTGGGTGTCGGCTGTGGGTAGCCGGGATGCTCACCGTCATTGATCGGGTAGAGCCGATAGGTTGTGGCCCAGGCGCTTTCGAACCCTTCCCAGAGGGCGTTGCCGCGCACGTCGGTGCCGCCCATGTTGAACAGGTGCCCGAAGAAGCAGTTGGTGGAGCCGTCGGCGGACCGGACGGTGTCGACCTGCCAGGCGTCCTCGGAGGTGGCTTCCATGTACGCGATCACCGGATCCAGGCGCCGCAGCTTCAGCTCGGCCCACGCCACATCGCTCAGCTCGGGGCACTCGTCAGCGGGGTGCATGGAGCGGAGGGTCTTGGCGCGCCCGAACGGGTGCTGGTCGCACTCGGGGTGGACGTTGTCGGCATCGACCAGCCCGCACGCCGTCTTGGGGCAGGGGCAGTTGTCTTCCATCGGTGTGCCGTGCCCCGGCCAGGAACGCCCGATGTGCAGCGAGGTCACCGCGCCTCCCCGTTCCAGACGTAGGTGGCGGTTCCGTCCGGGTGCTTGGCCAGGACCTCTTCTGAGGTGTACGGCCAGCCGTCTCCGGTCGAGGTGGTCAGGATGAACCAGCCGGCAGGCATCCGCCGGAAGAACCGGTCGACCCGGCGTTGGCCGGCAGTCATCACGATGCGGATGACCGACCCGATCGGGAGGGCGTCCAGTCCCTCCGGGGTGCTGAACTCCGACTGGAGGAACACCCCGGAGTCGAGGAGACTGGTTGCGACGTGACGGTCCATGGTCGCCGGAGTGGAGCCTGCGGGCAGTCCGGCGCGCCGAGAGTACACGTCAGCGATCATGTGCGCGATGGCATTCACGGGGCTCATGCTGCGCGGCTGGCCTTGCGCTGTGCTGCGGCAGCGGGCACCCGCACGGGCAGGCGGTTACCGTGGCTGTCCACGATGCCCATCTGGGCAGCTGCGATGCGCTGGCGCCGTTCCCGGCCGGCGAGGAAGGAGTTCAGGCCGGCGATGGTGTGCTGGAGGTGCACATCTTTGCGGCCGTTAGGCAGGGGCGGCGCCGTCTCGGCGGTCACTGCAGGCTTGGGCTGGCGGCGGTTCTGGTTGTTCCGGTCGCCCGGCCCGTTCGGCTGGACGCAGGACTTGCATTTGCCCGAGTGGCCCCACGCCATCGTGCCGGGCATCTCCTTGAGGAGGACGCCGCGCGGCCGCATGGGCCGGTTGCAGTCGCAGCAAAGCGGCTTCGGGGTTTCTGGGTTGATGCTCACGGGTCTGGGTTCTTTCTTAGCTGATCTGTTCGAGGAATTCGGCGAGGGGGATTCGGCCGGCACGGGAGCCTTCGGCGGGGGTGCCGCGGCGCTGGCGGCTCGCTTCAATACCGGCACGGAGGCTGGTCAGGTAGTCGACCCGTTCAACCGGAATGAAGCGGTCTTCCGGGTCCTTGCCGCAGGCTTCGTAGTCGCAGATCCGGCACTGGTTGTCAGCCCAGATCGGGACGGTGTCCGGGTGCTCGGCTTCGGTGGTGCCCTGCGGGCGCATCCGGCTGTTGCAGCCTTTGCACTGCGGAAGCTCATCAGTGGAGGGCTCGAGGTCGACCGGGTCGTTGGCCGGGGTGGGGACGAGGCGGAGGGTCATCAGATTTCCCGTGCCGTGTGGGCGTCAACGAGGGCGCCGAGGGTCTTACGGACGGAGGTCTCGAAGCTTTCCAGGGCGTGGCCGTCGCGGCGGCTGCAGGCCTCCCGCTGGTAGCACTTCTCGTCGTGAAGCCGGCGTGCTACGACCAGGACGGAGAGATCGTTGAGCGTAAGGGCCAGCGGCGTCGCCTGCCCGGCGGGGTATGGGGCGCAGACTTTCTTGGCTGGCCGGCTGTAAGTTGCGGACATTTGCGGGGCTCCTTCGTGCTCGGTGCTGCTTCGTTGACCCCTATGTGTGCGGCTTCCCGGACAACCCTCCACGCGACACAAAACAGCCCGCCCTGCGTTGGTGCAGGACGGGCTGTGAGCGCGCTGGAGGCTAGTCGTCGCCGCGAAGCAGGGCCAGCAGCCGCAGGATTTCCAGGTACAGCCAGACGATGGTCAGCATCAGGCCGAACGCGTTCCGCCACGACTCGATCTGCAGTGCGTGTGACGTGACGTCATCCTCGATGGTGGTGAAGTCCATGATCAGGTTGAAGGCGGCCAGGAGCACCACGATCAGCCCGACGGCCACGCCGATCGGAATGTCGGTGCCGGGGATCTTCAGGGAGTTGATCCCGAAAGGTGTGTTCACGACATGGAAGGCGACCAGCAGCAGGTTGATGACGCTGTAGACCAGGTAGCCGATCATGGCCACCAGCACCATCTTCACCATCGCCGGGGTGGCGCGGAAGCCGCCGAACTTGAACGCTGCAAGGGTCGCCGCGAACACCGACACGGTGGCCAGGACCGCCTGGATGACGATGCCCTCGTAGCGCGCTTCAAAGACCGCAGAAACGCCGCCCAGGGCCAGGCCCTCGAATGCTGCGTAGCCCAGGACCAGTGTCGGTGACGGGGTCTTCTTGAAGATGCTCACGAAGGCCAGCACGGTTGCCACGACCACGCCGACCAGGACCAGCGACGGGTTGGCCCAGCCGATGACGCCGCCGGCGACCAGAACACCCATGCAGAACAGGGTCTTCATGATGACGTCGTCGTACGTCATGGCGCCGGCCGCATCGATGGCCGGTGCGCCTCTGAAGGTGGGTGCCTTCTGTTTCTTGCTGAAGACGGGGTTACTCAAGGTTCTCCATTCAGGGAGGTGTAAGGGTCCGCCGGGCAGCCTGGGAGGTCTGCCCGGCGGTTATGCGGTGATCATGTGTGCGGCAGGTGCCGCCCTGCTGCCCGGCTATTCGCCGTAGTAGACCTCGAGCTTCAGGTCCTCATCCCCGAAGGCTTCGATTGCGCGGGTGCCGCCCTTGGTGGAACGGGGTGCGGATCCGTGGGCGATGATGTCCGGGATCATTTCCTCGAACTTCTCGTAGTTGCGCTGCCGGCCCTTGGTGGTATCGATGTTGACGACGAAGGAATACGGGGTGTCCCGTGCGGGACCGATCGCGGGGTCGTCGAGGGGTTCGCCGCCGATGGCTGACCGGTTGGCGTATCCGATGACACCGGAGAGAGCATAGGCTTCCTCGTCGGTGAGGGGCCGGTTGGCCTGGAAGCGCATGGCGTACGGGTCGTTCGGGTAGTCCAGGGCCTCGGTTCGGGTGAACACAGTGTCCCCGACCTGGACCTTGTCGAAGACTTCGCCGGCCTGCAGCCGCGGGTCCTCGGCGGGCACGGGAACGCTTTTGCCGTCGGGCCGCGGCTGCATCCCGTTTGCGTCGGCGGAATGCCGTGGGGCACGAGCCGACTTCCGGGCTACGGTCTCCAGCGCGTCGGCTTCCGCCGCTTGCCCAAGGCTACGCAGCCGGTCCAGACCGGCTTGGGCTTTCCGGGCCGTGTCCACAGAGTAGCCGCGGTCCTGTACGTGTACCTGTTCAGCCGTTTCTTCGATGTTCCGGTCGCTGAAGTCCAAGGACTCGTTGAGCCTCCCGGTGACGGCCGCGACCTGCGCTTCGGTGAGGTGGTCAAGGACGCCGAGCTGGCGCAGCCGGACCCGCACGAAGTCCGGCTGTACGGACGGCGCGCCGAGGGAGACGGATGGTTCGGCGTGGGTGGTCGGTGCGAACTGGCCGCCGACGGGGATGCCTCTGGGCTGGCGGGCTGTTGATGTGGTCATACCTGGTTTGTGTACGGCCGCGCAGCAAAAAGGCACCCCTGCAGAGTGCAGGGGCGCCTTCATGTTGCAGAGCCGAAGTCCATTCTCGCCGGAAGTCATCCGGAAAGCCCGCGGATCAGTTTTTAGCCATCTGGAATGTCACCTTGAGCGTTGTCGTGGCTCCCCAGTCAGTTGTAATGGCTGCTGTGACCTCGACGGTGCCGACCTCATATTTGAGCAGGTTGGGCCAGTAGACCTCACTGAAGCCACCTTGGGCCTGGCAGGGTGTTCTTTTCGTGTCCAGAAGGACACCGTTGTTCACGACCCGCCATTGCGCGTAGCAACCTTCGCGGCCAAGGCGGCCGCCCGCGGTGTAGACGTAGGGTTCGTATCCGGGCGGACGGCTCACATCGTAGAGACCGGGAGCGAGCTTGCCCCCGGAACTGTGGACGTCAATCCGTCCCTCCGTGATGTCACCGGATAGCGAGTTTATCGGCGAGGGGTCGACGCGCTGATGGTCGGCGTCGGGGTTGGAGTCTGAGTTGGGGTCGGGGTCGGGGTGGGCGTAGGAGTAGGAGACTCGCTCACCGTCGGCACTGAGCTCGGCAATGTGGGTAGTGCCGACGGGGAGCTTGGAGCAGCCTGCGGTCCTGATCCCAGCGGATTCATCAGCGCCACAGCAGTCCCTGCGATGGCCAAAAGAGCCGCGATGATCAGGGCGACGGGAATCCAGCGCCTACGTGCCGGTGTGCCGACCGGGCCCGACATCCGCTGAGGAGCCGGAACGGGGAGAGGTGCTGTTTGGTCGACCAAAGGAACAGCCGAGGTAACCCCTTCGTACTGCGCCCGCCGGAAGGAAGGCAGCAGTTGCGACGCCGCAGGCCGCTGGGAGCCATCGTGGTTGAGCGCGGCCCTGATGTCGTCGCTGAGGGAGCCTGCGAAGTTGCCGTCAGGGATACCCATCCCGGGCGTGTAACGGTCCGGGGTTCGCCCGGTGAAAAGCCAGAGCGCGATCGCACCAAATGCCCAGACGTCTGAGGCCTGGCTTGCTGGCTGGCCCCGGTCCAGGACCTCCGGGGCCATGTATGGGCGGCTTCCGAGAAGATGCTGCGACTTTGTGGCGTCCGGGTCCATCTTCGACTCTGCTATGCCGAAGTCGGCCAGATATGCCTGCTTGTCCTCTCCGACGAGGATGTTGGCGGGCTTGAGATCCCGGTGGATGATGGTCGTGTGTTCGTGCAGGTAGGTCAAAGCGGAGAGGACATCCGTGAGGATGGACGCCTTCTCGGTGTCGGTCAGGGTGCCTGAGTCACCGGCCGCTTGAAGGTTTGTCCCCGGGATGAACCTCGCCACCAGGTACAGCCGCTCATCTTCGATGAACGTGTCGATGATCGGGACGATCCGGTCGTGCTGAAGGGATCCCTGATGGATCGCTTCGCGCTCGAGCCTCCTTTTGGCGCCCATCTCGGGGGCAGCGCTCTCACTGATCCCCTTGATGGCGACAAGGCGGTTGAACTTGGTGTCGTTGGCCTTCCACACCTCACCCATGCCGCCCTCGTCGATTTTCTCGAGGAGCTGGTACCTCCCCTCGCCGAGCATCTGGCCTTCTTGCATGTTCGCCGCCTTCCTCTTCGCCCCAACGGCGTGACTTCAATTGCCGGGCTATCCCCCGGCGTTGATCACTTCTGTTCCCGCGTCGAAGCGGATCGGATCTGCCTGGCCGATCGTGATGATCGACCCACTGACCAGCGGCGTCGGAGCCGTGATGACCTGTCCACTGATCTTTGTCGCGTTCGTGGTCTCCTTTGGGGGCTTTGGCGGCTCCCAGATCCAGCCACTGCCAGAGTGCCGGAGAGTCGCATGGCGCGCGGAGATGTGGTCGTGGACGGTGCGGATCTCGTTGTCCTCTGCGCGCCCCAGCCGGTAGGGCGAATCCTCGGGCCGCAGGACCCACTGCTTGCCCTTGAACGTCACCCAAGCCAGCCCGTTGACAGGCTCGGTCCTGGCGTCATCGGGCATCCCTGCGTCCGCCGTCATCGGACGCGTGAGCCCATCCCTGGCATCCTCGTAGGAGAGGACCGGATTGAGCCGCCTCAGCCTTTCGTTCGGCCAGACGGATACCGGTACGGGGTCGTCGCCAGGCCCGTACCACCCCTGTTTCAACGCATGCTTGTGCCGGTACTCGGCCAGCTGCTCGGAGAAGGCCGGAATGCTGAACTGCTGCACGAAGCGGTAATCCTCGCCCGGCATGGCAATCGTGATTTTTCGGACCGGCATGGGCTTCCCCGAGGGCCCGATGACGCCGCTGTGACGCATTCTTGCCTTGTAGACCCTGTTCACCCGCCACAGAGACAAAGGGCCGACGGCCAGGTCTTTCCGGAGGTAGCTTCGCGCCGCTTGCCAGGCAGTCAGGCCATGCAAAGCGCCCAAATTCCTGAAGAAGAACCACACTCCCACGGTGAACACAGCAATGATCGGAACATAGATGATCAGTAATCCAATCAGCGCGTTCACCGCCACCTCCATCCCCGGATTCGCAAGTTGGGATCAGCGTACTGGCTGGACTTCGTTCTGGGGACTACCTCCGCTTTGATGACGACACATGTCGCAGATAGCAAAACGGCGGCCCCAACGAGGAGCCGCCGCTGGTTTTGCCGGGCTAGTTATCGCCGATGGGGTTGCCCTTGAACAACAGCGAGGACAGGGTGCCAAAGCCGAGGTCCAGCAGGGTGACGAACAAGATCACCACGGCCACGAATGCCACCACGGTCACGGTGTAGCGGAAGAGCTCCTTGCGGGTCGGGGTGACGACTTTTCTCAGTTCCGCGATGACCTGGCGGGTGAACAGCAGGATGGTTGCGACGAGTCCCGTTTTCTCTTTCGCGGCGGTGATTGTTTGCGGCCCGGAGAGGGGCGAATCCCGGTGGGACAGGGTCTGGGTCATGTAAAGCAGTTCCTTGCGTCGGAGGTCCTGCCGCGGCAGGTTTGGGCGTACTCGCTTCACATGTGTGCGGAGAATGCGATAGGTCTCTTCAGCTGACGTCCCGTTGGGCGTGGTACTCGCGGCTCCGTTTCCGGTCCGGCAGTCTAACTCCGGGGGCTGAGGCGGATGTAGCACTCGTTTCTGGTGTCGTCGTAGGCAACGTGCTGGTCCAGGTAGGCGTCGTGGAAAGTTTCTTCCTGGAGGTGTTCCAGATCGACGTCCCCGTAATTGCCGTCTTTGTCTTCGACGCTTTCGATCGTGAATGTCAGCCCATAGTCGATGTCGTACTTGCGGCCCACGTTCAGCCGGGTGAAGTCCGGGTTGATGGCAAGGAGCTTGTCGCTGAGGTGGTCGACGTAGGCGGCGGCAGCCTCCGCGCTGATCGTTTGTGCGTAGTCGGCCTGAGCCCTGGCCCGGTTCAGCCCTGCCAGGTGGGCAAACGGGTCCGTGATGGGGTTGTTCAGGGCAATACCTGGTTCCCCGTGTGCGGTGGCGGCAAATTGTCCGCCGGTGGGGACCCCTTTGGGCTGGCGGGCGGGGAAGTCTTCGGTCATGGTTTTTGTCCTTCACTGTCGGTTTGGGATCGGTATTTCCGTTCGAGCCGGCGCTCTTCATCGTCGTAATTCCGGAGGCTTAGTGCTGTATCGGCGAGGTTGACGGCGGCGAACTGGCCGCCCGCTGGGTTGCCTTTTGGTTGCCGGTTGGCGGTCATCCATCACCTGCCGGAGTCCACGCCGCCGCTTCATTCAGGTCGATGCAGTACAGCTCATCGCCGTAGGAGCCGGCGGAGAACGCGCCAGCCCAGCTGGACTCGCTGGCGTTGGAGTCAAGGTTTTTGAGGAGGTCGTAAATCTCGCTGTTCGCCCCAGGTTCGTCTTCGTCCACTTCCCCGTATTCGCGCAGGAGCCTGCCGTTCGCGTCCCGGACCACGATCCCGCTGATGAAGTCCCCGTTGTCCCAGGAGTCGACTTGAATCTGACCGGTCACAGCTGAAGGGTGCTCCGCCAGGATTTTGCGTGCGGCGAGGGCGGTGCTGGCAAGTTCAATGTCCTTGTCGGCTTGGCGTGCGGCGGCGGCGTTCAGCTCGATGAGTTCTTCCAGCTGTTCGTCGCTAGTGGCCGGGCGTGCCCCGGTGGCGGCTCCGAGGACCTGGGCGCGGACCCGGTTGGCTGCAGCCTTCATTTCACGACGGATAGGCCAAGCGTTCTCGTCGTGCTTTCGGTGTGCCCAATTCTGAGCGGCTACATGGACGTCTTCATCATTGAGCCACGGGCTCTCGAAGCTTTCGTTCTCGATGTCGTGGATGTCGTCTCTGGGGTTCCAAACCGTGAAGACAGGCTCACCGTTGATGCTGACCGTGGTGCTGATGGCCCCAGTATCATCGATGTTCAAGGCCACCTCGGGCTCGGGCAGGTTCTCCGGCCAGCCGTCCAGCTCGGGACGGCGGGACGCCAGGTTCAGGGCCGGTTCGGCGTGAGTGGTGGCGGCGAACTGCCCGCCGGTTGGGATGCCTTTGGGCTGTCGCGAAGCGTTCTCTGTCATGATCCGTATGTGTGCGGCAAAGGCATAAAAACGCGCGACAAAGCGTGGAGGAAGTCCCGCTCCTGAACCGCCCGAAGGAGAGCCTCCTGGCTCAGGGCTTGGTCAGTACCGACTTTAGAGACACCCGGGAGGTGTAGTGGATGCTGCCGTGCCTGAAGAGCTTCACGGCCAGCGCGATGGCCGCTGCACCGAGGATGAACAGTTCGGCGATGACCACCGCCGCCTCTCCCCCGCTGAGCGATCCGAGGCCGTTGCGGAGCAGAGCAGTCACCGGCGCGGAGAACGGGAAGTACGTGAATACCTTCACAACCGGGGAGCCGGGGTCGCTGAGGATGAGCGGGACCGCGTACAGGGGCACGAACATCGTGATGACGATGGCCCCGAACATGCCGTTGGCGTCCTTGGCCGTGGGCATGACCGAGCCGAGAGCGACCAGTGCCCCGGCAAACAAAATGAAGCCGCCGGCGAGCACCAGTGCCCCAACCATCATCGCGGACGGCTCGGGAATGAGCGCGGCCAGGGAGATGTCAGGAATACCTGCGTATCCGCGAAGCAGCATGAAACCAGCGGCAACCGGCACACCCAGGGTGAGCATTTGGACCGCCCCTGTGGCCAGGATCGCGAGGATCTTCCCAACGATCAGCGACGTCGGGTTCACGGACGTCAGGACAATTTCGGTGACCCGGTTTTCTTTCTCCTCGACGGTGCTGTTGAGGATCTGGTTTCCCAGGAAAAGAATCACGAGGTAGAAGAGCCCGAGGAAGGCCAGAGGTGCAATCACGGCGTAGATCCCGCCGGAGGTCTTGCCGTCTTTGAACATGGTCTCTGTGAAGGAGACCTTTCCCGCGGCCAGGGCGGTGAGCTCGGGATTGTTCACTTTCTCCTTGACTGCGACGGCGAGCATTCTGGTTGCCACGGCGCTGTACTTGCCGCTCTCGAACAGGCCCAGGTCTTTGCCATAGACCTGCACCTTGTCGTGGGCAGGAGACCGGGGAACGTAGATGAAGGCGTCCGAGCTGCCGGTGCGGACGGCGTCGATGGCGGCCTGCAGGTCGGTGACACGTGTGCCGCCGGATTCCTTGCCGAGCTTGTCGGAGATGAGGCCCGACTCGTCCAGGTAGGCAAAAGAGATTGGTGCGCGCTGCTGGGCGGAGACGGATTTGCTCGCACTGGCCCCGCTGAAGGAGACGAGGGAGAACACGATCCCGATTGCGACGGGAACGATCAAGGTGGTGATCCAGAAGCTCTTTTTCTTCAGGGTCCGCAGGAACTCGAACCGGACAACGGTCCGGAGGTTGTGGTGGCCCATCAGAGCGCTCCTTCCAGTGTCGGGCTGGCTGCCCCGTAGACGTGCAGGAAGATGTCCTCCAGTGAAGTCCGGGATGTGGTGAACGAACTGACCCTGAGGCCCGCTCTGACCAGGCGGCTGAGGAGGTCAGCGTTGTCGGTACCGTCGGCCAGGGCGAGGTGAGCGGTGCACTCACCGTCGGCTCCTGCCGGGCTGATCTGCAGCGGGGTGCAGGCCAGGTCCTCGGGCAATGTGCCGCTGTAGACGAGGGTTGCAGTTCGGGACCCATACCGTGCCTGCACATCGGCGACCGTCCCGTAGGCCTCGGCCTTGCCGTCTTTGAGGAGCAGGATCCGATCGCAAAGTTGCTCCACCTCGTCCATCTGGTGGGTGACCAGGATGACGGTTGCCCCGGCGCGTTTCTGCTCATCGATGATCTCCATCAGCAAGCGGCGGTTCACGGGGTCGAAGCCTTTGGCCGGTTCGTCGAGGATCAGCAGTTCGGGGTTGCTCATGATGGTGACGCCAAGCTGGACCTTCTGCTGCTGTCCGCCGGAAAGCTTGTCGAGCCGGGTCTTTGCCTTGTCGGCGAGGCCTACCCGTTCGAGATAGTCCAGCGACCACGTTTTTGCCGCGGCGCGGGGAAGGCCCTTGAGCTGGCCAAAGTAGTTCATGACCTCCAGGACAGGCTCCTTCTTATAGAGGCCGCGCTCCTCAGGGAGGTAGCCGAGCCTGTGTCCTTGTTCGGGCGTGAAGGGCCTCCCGTTGATGTGCAACGTCCCGGCGGTGGCCTGGTAGATGCCCAGCAGCGCCCTGATGGTGGTGGTCTTGCCGGAACCGTTGCTGCCGAGGAAGCCGAACGTCTCGCCGCGGCGGACCGCGAATGTCAGGTCGTCGATGACGGTCCGGTCGCCGAAGTCCATCCGGAAACCGGACACGCTGACGGCCAATTCGGTGGGGGCCGTGCCTGGCGCGTTCTCTTCTGGCATGGGTCTCCTGTTTCTGGGCGGGGAAGTCTCTGGTCTTCCACCGCATGTGTGCGGCGTCGGCCCGGAAGGTCTTCACCGTCACATTCAGCGACCATGGCCCGGGGACCGGCAGGCGTCCGTATGCTGTAGCCACAGCCGTCGAAGCGGGGGATCAAATGCGGGTGTTTCGTAGGGCGCGGGCCATCCCGCTGCTGGCAGCTTTAGTGGTCATGTGCCTGGCACTCACCTCCTGTGACCTGTTCGCCCAGAAAGGTGCGGCGCCGTCCGAAAGCGTGGTCGGCGACAACGGGGCCGATCTGACTGTGGCCGGCGTCCACATCGTCGTTCCGGCTGGCGCAGCCCCGGTGGGAACGAAGGTTGAGGCTTCCTTTGAGGACCGGAACCCGACGGGTACCGACGGGGACAACCTGCAATTGCTTGCCAAGGCCTTCAAGATCAGGCTCGGAGACGGGCTGCAGCCGTCAAAACCGCTCACCGTGACCGTGCCGGTGGATAAGAGCCGGCTTTCATCCTGGGACCAGACGGACACCGCACAGACGGTCGCCATGATGATCCAGTCCGAAGGGGCTTCGGAGCCTGATCTCGTCCAGGCCGTGCTGGACCCTGCGGCCGGGACGATCACCGCCCAGGTTCCCCACCTGTCCTGGGTCTGGCCAGTGCAGCTCAACCTGGGTGACGTGGTGAAAACGGTGCGCGACGGCATCCTGCAAAGTCTCGGCATCGAATACCCGAAACCGGACTGCGTGGACAAGCCCGTCACGATCGCCGGCTCCACCTACAAGGCCATCTCCCCGGCGCAGGCCTGGCTGTGCGTCGGCGAGTCCAATGGGTCGCTGACCGTCACCGCCTCACCCAACTCCCCCATCCCGTTCCTCACCACGACTGCCCCGGCCGCAACAGCTTCCAACAAGGTCGAGATCTCCGCCGCTACCGCCTTCTCCGTCGCCCTCGCGCAAAATGCCGGCTTCATCAAGAACCACCAGAGCATCATGATGCCCGGCGCCGACGCCCAGTACACATTCAACGGGACACCCGGGACCGTGCGGATCGGCTTCAAGCAGTACCCTGTGATGCTGCTCGTGTCGATCCTGTCGAAGGTCTTCGACACTGCGCTGGGAAGCTTCGTGAAGTCGAAAGCCCTCGACGACCTCGCCAAAGCAGGATGCATGCAGAACATCGTCGACACCGCGGATGCCGGCAGCCCGCTCACGCCCGCTTACGCCGCCGGGATCGTCAAGTCCTTCTTTGGATGCGTCGGCACTGCCCTCAAGCTTTCCCCGCCAGCTCAAATCCTGCTCGCAATCATCAACGCCGGCCCGCAGTTCCTGGTGGCTTCGGCGCTGGGCATCATCAACGAGTTCACGGGCGGCGCGAATTTCGAGTCGACCATCACCGCGTCGGCGGCGCCTGCCAGCGGCACCATGGAAGGCGCCACACGCTTCGTGACCCTCGACCCGTGGAAAGATGGCACCCTGAAGGCCGTCAGCCAAACGTATGACGGGGCAACCAACAATTCGGGATCCGGCTGCATTGGCTCCGAGATCGCTCCACGCAAGGATGGCTTCCGCTGCTACTGGCCAGGGATCTTCGACCCGTGCTTCCAGAACCCCTCGTCCGCACACGATTTCCTGTGCATAGGCGTCACCGAGGACGGGAAAACCCTCACCACACTGCTCAAGAACATGCAGCTGGGCGACAGCCTCGGCTTTAGGCAAAACACCGGCGCACCCGACCAGAGCAGCCCCGTTCGCGCCGAACTGGTTGACGGGACGGTTTGCGTCAGAGCCACGGGCGCCGGGCCCCAAGGTATCCCCGGCTACCCGTACTGGGCTGGGTCCTGCTTCGGGCCCTCCGGAGGTGTCTGGCGCGTCGGCGAATCGGAGCTGTGGAAGAACGATCTGAAACACTACGCGCTCTACCCGCCTGTTACAGCCGGCGGTCATTGGCAACTCGCCGTCGCCAGCGGAGATACCGCTCCGGCCAAGAGAATTGACGTCAAGACGGCCTACCGGTAGCCCGGCCCGCTGCAGCCAGTGTAGCCCTCTAGTCGCGGGTGTAGTGCGGCGTTCCACGAGCGTCTCCGGGGTCTCCGACGGATGACGGACCGCCTAACGGCGTGTGACAAATCCGCGGGTCAATCCCGGTGATACCCTCATCGGATGGCGCAAAAAACAGTAGTAGAACTGATCGATGACCTCGACGGATCCGAGGCCTCGCAGTCCCTGACGTTTTCCCTTGACGGTGTGGACTACGAGATCGACCTGAACGATCAGAATGCAGAAGAACTCCGGTCCTCTCTGGCGAAGTTCGCAGAAGCAGCCCGCCGCACGGGCGGACGCAAGCGCCCTGTCAGCGATGGGAGGGTTGCCGGGGTCTCATCGAAGGATATTCGCGAATGGGCCCTGTCTGAAGGCTTGGAAGTGAACACCCGCGGCCGTATCCAGGCATCCATTGTCGACGCCTACATCAGCGCCAACTAACGGACCGTTTCTCGTTCCAGGGTAGCCATCGCTTTGGTCACCCGAGCCGGCTGGCTCGCGTACAGCCCGGCGTTCAGCAGTGAGTTCAATTCGACGATCAGAGGCTTGCCGGTGGGGCCGAGCGCGACGTCGATGACGTAGTCGGTCAGGGCCGGAACTTCCAGGGCCAGGGCGTCGACAGCGTTGCGTGAGAAGTTGGTGAGGGCCCTGGCGATCGCGGGCTCGGCCTCCACCGGGGACTTTGCCTGCCGGTGACGGCGCAGCTGGTTGTCGAACGGGTAGCCGTTGTTGTCCAGAGGCGTGAATTCCTCCACGCATCCGGCAGCCGTGGCAACCGTATTGCCGACGACGAACAGCCGGTATTCGTACTCCATGGTCACGAATTCCTGGGCGATGATGCTCTCCCGCACACCTTCCATGTACATCGCCCCATAATCGAGGGCGTCGTACATCAGCCGTGACCCGTCTCCCGGGCCGAAGCCTGCGGGCAGGTCCATTGGGAAAGCGAACTGCTTGATCTGAACCGACTTCAGGAACGCCCGACGGGCACCGCCTGCGGCCCAGCCGGCGAGGACGTCGCCGAGTTCGGCGCCTTGACCTTCGAGGCCGAAACCGCAGACGCTGAGGCGCCGCCCGGCCCGGGAGACGAACGCCTCATAGCGGTAATAGTCGGCGGCGAGGCGGGCCTGCTGCATGTCGATGTCCTCGTGGCGCCGACTCGGCTGAGTCCCGTAGCGGGGCCAGTGCTGCAGTTCCGCTGCGGCGCGGGACTCCCCCGTCCCGGCGTTGACGGCGATCCCCGGTTCCGTGGAGACCACCAGCCAGACGTTGTCGGCACCGAAGGTGTTCAGGGCTGCTTCCAGGCGGACTGCCTGCTCCACGAAGTCCTCGTAGTCTCCTGCCCCGTCCCCGGCAGTGGCCGGAACGTGCCGGGTCCAGAGGGCGACCAACTGGTCGAAACGTACCCTGGCGGTAGGGGACGCGGCCCGAGGTGCGGCGATGGGGCGGTTGACGATGCTGACTAGCCAGGGCATGGTTCCTCCAGAGACGGGTTTGCTGCCCGCCATGTGTGCGGCGGCGTGGAAAGCAATGCCCGAAGCCCCAAGGTGAGCCGGAATCTCAGGGATGATGTAGCCGTGCTGAATTTCCGCGTTCGAGACGCCCGACCTGCCGAAGCCGTACCAGCCGGGAGAATGGGCTACGACATCTTTGCCGATCGGCTCCTGCTTCACACTGTGCAGCCCGTGAGCGTACTGGATTCGCTTTTCACGACCGGCATCCATGTTCCGGATAAGTCGCTGGTTGACCCGTTCAACGCGGCACCATATGACTGGATGCTGGCGCAGATGGCGGCACGGCTCACAAGCGAGGGCGAAGGGGCGGTCTGGTACTGGGCCCGTATTCGACGCCAGGATCTCGTGGACTGTTGCAAGCAATCGAGGGGCGAGGTGCTTTTCACGTGCAAAGTACCTCGCGAACAGGTGCTGCTTTCGCACTTCGGTGACTGGCATGCGGTTCTGAATCGGCGCCCGCATGTTCCTGATCTCCCCGGCGAGAGCGACGATGAGTACCGCTTCCGTTTCGAGCGCGTCCTTGACGATTTCGATGAACGGCTCAGCATGGCCGGAGGGTCCAGGTCCGAAATCACCGACTGGCCTCCGGAATTGCGAAGCGAAGTCGAGCAAGGTTGGGAATCGGTTCTGGATCCGGCTCAATACGGCCGCTTCGAGTCCTGGCAGGCCACGACGCACGTGCTGCGCGCCGAAAACATCGTGGAGGCCGTCAGGTTCGTTTGAGCGGGCGCGGATCCAAGGTTCTTTGCTCAGACGAGCATCGACTCTGCCGCCATGCAGCGGGCTGAGCGGGTGGCAAGCAGCTCCCCGAATCGGAGCACGAACTCCCCGGCCGTGTCCGGATGCTCCAGCGGGTCGCGCATGCTCGGTGCCAGTTCAATCTGGATCGCACCGCTGCCGGTAGAGCGGGCGTAGCTGCGGACCGATTTGGGGCTGACCGCGTTGAACTGGCCGCCGGTGATGACGTGGAAATCCGCGAAGGTGTCCTCGATCAGTTCAGCCATTTCCAGCTCTTCTTCGCGAGGGTCGTTCCCGATCCCGACGTAGATGTCCGCTTCGTGACGGGCGCTGACTCCCACGACGTTGATCAGGTACCGCCCTTCATCGAGCATGTCATCGAGCGCTAGTTTGAACGGGTCACTGCGCTCATCCCAGTAGGTCCAGTCCGAGCTGATCCCGTCGCTGGCGAGCCAGCTCTGCCCTGCCGTTGACCCGAGCAGCTGAACCATCGCCCCGGTGTACTGGTCAGCGAATTTTCTGCGGCCGTCGGACCACCGGTTTGTTGCGTGAGGGGCGGTCAGGAGGAAGTATCCATCGGCCTTCGATTGCCTGATGGCATCGAGGCTGTCGCCGTTGTAGAAGTTCCGGCCGAAGGATGTCTCAAGCATCCGCAGATCGCGCGTCAAGTCCATACCTATGAACATGCGTAGACGGTCCCGGCAGCGGTGGGAACGTCCGGTCCATATGCCGCACACATGCAGTGGGAGGCGGCAAGGTGCCGCACCATTGACCGGAAAGAGCCGCTCATGTCCGCCGCACCCCAAGCAACCACACAACTTCACCCAGCAGGGCCACCTACCGACGTCATCCTCCACGTCCGGGTCCTGGACAACGGCGGACAGTGGGGTATCGGCGTCCTGGGCGACGATGGCAGCCTCCATATCCGCACCGGGGAGGTCCATGCCCAGGAATCGTTCGGCGCCACCCGCACCGAGGCCGTCCTGGCGGCCTTCTCCGCTGTCCTGGAGGTGGCCGCTGAACACCAGTACGTCATGCTTGATGTATCAAACATCCTGGTTCGCAAGGCGATCGCCGGAATGATCGACGGCGTGCCGAACGTATTTCTTTCTGAGACGACCGCCATCTGTGGCCACCGCACCGCTGTCGTCAAGGCCCTGGAAGAGATGCCTGTCTCGACCGAGGCCCGGCTGAACCCCAACGCCCGCAGCATGGTGGTCAGCACCGATGCGTCCATCGCCAACGGCGGCCAGGTAGCCGGGCTCGGCTGGGTCGTTGCCGCCGAGGACGGCACCGTGCTTTCGTGCGGCCAGAGGACTGCAGAGGTGGCGCGAACCGGAGACATCCTGACAGGCGAACTGCTCGCGATCCGCTGGGCAGTCCAGTCCCTCATCAGCCGCCACCCCGTCCCAGTAGAGGGACAGGGCACTGTCGTGGTCCAGTCCGATTCCAAGGCAGCCCTTCGCGTGGTGCGAATCATCGGGGCCTACCGCTTGCCTTCCTCGTTCAATGCCGAGCAGATCAAGCTTGCCAAGCGCATCCTTGAGGAGACCCGTCACATACCCATTGTGTTCCGTTGGGTGAAGGGTCACCGTGGAGATGAAGGAAACGAGGCTGCTGATCGGCTGGCCGTCCTCGCACGACGCAACCGTGAGTTCGGCGTCACCACTGAGGTTGGCACCCGGATGTTCCGCGACCTCCGCGACGAGCTCGTCGCCGCCTGACGATCTGCGGCCTCGGCTCCACGGACGGCTCTTTGCCCACTCTCCCGCGAGGCAGTGTCGGAATCCTGTACATTCAGAGCGGAAAAGACTGGCCCAAGCGGGGCCGTTGGCTGGGAGAAGAGTGACGTCGTACTGGGTTGTCCGTCAGGGCAAAGGTGGCAGCAACGCACAGGAAATGATCGAGTCCGGATACCTGGGTGTCGATTTCATCGGCGACTACGACATCAGACCGTACCTCGGCTCGGGCTCCGAAGCTTTCCGCAGGGCACTGAACGGTGTGTATCAGGAGCTGTACCCGGGAACAACGAAGATCGGTGCCGGCCTGGCCATGGGCAGGCTGTGGACAGCCTGCGAAGGCATCCAGGAAGGTGACGTCGTTCTTGCGCCCAAGCCGGACAGGACCTACCAGTTCGGCGTAGTGGCATCCGGCTACGAGTACCACCCAGGCTCGCCCCTTCCCCACCGCCGCCGGGTCGATTGGAAGGGCTCCTTCGGCCGCGACGAAATGAGCCCGGGTCTGGCGTCCTCGGCGGGCACCCAGCAGACGGTCCTCGAACTGGCCGCCCATTCTGCGGAACTGGCACAGCTCACCCGTGTCACCGATTCCGTGCCCGTCATGGAGGCCGTCATCGCCTCTGAGGTAGAGGAACAGCTCGCCTTCCAGATGGAGAAGCAGCTCGAGGATTTCCTGGTGAGCAACTGGCGCAGCACTGTCCTGGGCCGCGACTACGACATCTACGAAGAGGACGGACAGCTCGCCGGCCAGCAGTATCTGACCGACACCGGCCCGATGGACATCCTGGCAGTCAGCAAGGACGGCAAGCGTATCCTCGTCATCGAACTCAAACGCGGTAGGGCCAGTGACGCGGTGGTTGGCCAGATTCAGCGATACATGGGCTTTGTCCAGGAGACCATGCTGGAGCCGGGCCAGGAGGTCGAAGGGCTGATCATCGCTTTGGACGACGACAGGAAGATTCGCCGGGCCCTGTCAGTGGCTCCGAACATCAGGTTCATGAGGTACCGGGTCGAGTTCCACCTGGAGGAGTAGCAACCCACAGGGACACTCCGCCAGGGACCGGCCCCGCACTGCTCATGTACCCGCATTGGTAGATTTCCAACGCCCAAATTTGAGCGCGTGCCCGCCACACATGACACTGGTCGGTAACTTGATACGGCCCCCGCCAGTCCTGGGATATGCTGCCCGGAGTTGTGGCACTGAAACACGTGGGGGAGCCTAAGTGAATGCAAAGACGCCGTTGACCTTCGGCAAAACCCTGGTCGAGCTTATCCGGGCGCGGCACCCGATTCTTCTCGTCGAAACTCACGAAGGCAACCGGGTGATCGCGGCCGCCGAAGCCGTTGCTGTCAGTCCCGAACTGCGGCGTCCGCGGAGTGTCGTGGCCTACACGGTGTCAAAGGGATTGCACACACCAGGCCAGGCTGGAAAGCCAACGTCACCGGATACGGCGTTGAATGAAGCCCTCAAGGCAACCGAACCGACCATCTTCGTGTTCTTCGACCTTCACCACTTCCTCGGATCGCAAGGCCGGCCAGCCGAGCCGATCATGGTCCGCGCCGTTCAGGACGCAGCGCTGGCGTTCCGCACCGGAGAAGTGCCGCACACGCTGATCATCGTCTCCCCGGGTATGACTCTTCCGAACGATTTGGAGAAGGAAGTCACCGTCGTTGATCTGCCGCTGCCGACGGCCGGGGAAATCGAAGGTGTCCTTGACGAGATTGTTGGCGCGAACGCGGCCTCGATCGTTGTCGACCTGTCCCCGGATGACCGGATGCGGCTCATTCAGGCCGCCCAGGGCCTGACGTTGGGTGAAGCGGAGAACGCGTTCGCCCGCGCCATCGCCTCAGACCGACGGCTGGACGCCTCCGACATCGCGCTCGTCCTGGATGAGAAACGCCAGACGATCCGGAAGTCCGGGCTGTTGGAGTTCATCTCTCCGGAAGGGACGATGAACGACGTCGGCGGTCTGGAGAACCTCAAGAAATGGCTGAACAAACGCAACGGCTCCTGGCTGCCCGAAGCCCAGCGCTGGTCCATCCCGGCCCCCAAAGGCGTCCTCATCACCGGCGTTCCCGGTTGCGGCAAGAGCCTCACCGCCACGTGCATGGCCACTTTGTGGGGGTTGCCGTTGCTCCGTCTCGACGTTGGCCGGGTCTTCTCCGGACTGGTCGGCTCCAGCGAACAGAACATGCGGGGCGCCCTGAAGCTCGCCGAGGCAGTCTCACCGTCCATTCTGTGGATTGATGAAATCGAGAAGGGCTTCGGCTCCAGCGGCAGCGGCGATTCCGGAACCAGCCAACGGGTGTTCGGAACGTTCCTCACGTGGATGCAGGAAAAGAAGAGCCCCGTGTTCGTGATCGCTACAGCCAACAAGATCGACTCCCTGCCCCCGGAATTCCTCCGCAAGGGCCGCTTTGATGAGATCTTCTTCGTGGACCTTCCCACCAAGGAAGAACGAAAGCACATCTGGCGGATTCAACTGGAGAAGCGGCTCACATCCGACTCGGCTGCCAGCGGCGACTTTGAAACCACCGAGGACTCACTGGACTTCCTCGCCGAACTAACCGAAGGCTTCTCCGGAGCTGAGATCGCCGAGGCGGCAGTCAGCGCCTGCTTCGAGGCGTTCTCGGAACGGCGCATGCTGAACGAAAAGGACCTGCGCCGGGCCATCTCCAACACCGTTCCACTGTCGGTCACCCAGGCCGAACAGATCAACGGTATCCGCGAATGGGCTTCCACCCGCGCCGTGGCCGCTACTTCCATCAGCGCCCGTGAGGAATACTCCTCGACAAGCACCGCGGCCAGTACTGACGTCAACTCCTGGCGCGGCGGCCGCCAGATCGATTTCTAGGCGGCCACGATGAGTCTCGAAGTTCTCCTCATCCCACTTGGCATCGCGGCCATCGCCGCCATCCGGGAAGCAAAGAGCACCGATCTGTGCGAGAAGTGCAAAACAACCCGCATCACCGACCAGCAACTTCTCGAAGACGCCCTGGTGGCGATGGGTGCGACCGAGCTGAGCGTGGCCGAAGGCCGCGTCACCGGCAACAGCCCCTACGGACGCATCACGTTCCAACGCATCGGTGAGACCTTCCTTGGCAGGGTCGATCACGACGAACAACAAACCGGCAACCTGCTGGCCGCCCTGGACTTGAGTGTCGGTGCGCTATTGCAGCAACGCACCATCGAGTCCCTCCATGCCCGTGCAGCGGAAATGGGCATGGTCCTCGTCTCCCAAACGAACGCAAATGGCGAAGTCCAGCTCGTCTTCGAAGAGGCATCATGACGCAGAAGAAAACCATCACCATCACTGTCTCGGCGACCGGGTCCATTACCGCTGAAGCGCACGGCCCGGGACCCAGCTGCACCGATGAACTCGCCGCCATCCAGGCCCTTCTCCCGAATGCGGTCATTACCGACTCACGGCTGACGCCGGCGTACTACCAGCAGGCCACCACCGACCAGACGACATACCAGTATGAAAATGAGGCAGACCGATGACACCCGAAGAAAAACTCTGCTCGCGTTCCTGGCGCCTGCGCAACAGCGCAGGCGTCCTCTGGAGCATCCTCTCCTTCGGACTTCTCACCGGAGTCAATTTCCTCATCCGCGGCGTGAAATCCAAGAACAAACTCTGGATCGGCATGGGCATCGGCTTCCTCCTCGTGGGGGTGGGCGTGATGGTGACCTCAAGCATGATCGACTCTGGGACCAAAGCCGCACCCAAGTCCTCTCCTGAACTCACCATCTGGGGCTGGGTGATGTTCACCTCCTTCATCGGCGGGGTGATTGCATCATTCGTCACGAATAAGAAGTGGCTCATCTGGAAAGCACACGTCGACGACCGGAAGTGGTACGCCAAGGCAGGAGCCTCACAGCCTACAAGCAACACCTCCCCCGCCCATGGGTACAACCCCAACGCTGCAGCAGCGGCCTTCGCAACACCACCGGCACCAGCGCCTCATACCCAGCAGCCGACCTACGTGGCACCCGCAGAGTACACCAGCCCGGCCGCCGCGCCCGGCGAAGGCATCAACGTGAACACGGCGACTCCGCAGGAGCTCGTCACGGCACTGGGAGTCGACAACGAGACAGCAAACCGGATTGTCGGCACCCGTCAGCAACTTGGCTCCTTCACCTCATTCGAGCAGCTCATCTCCAAGGCACAGGTGCCGCCGCACCTACTGATCCCGCACCGGAACAAGCTCACTTTCGGTGCCGTGCAGGCCTCCCCAGCTCCCTCGGCGCAGCAGCCGGCACCCCAAAGCAACCACAGCGCCCGAAGGCTCGACATTTGATCAACGAGCCGATGCTCCGCGTAGGACGCGTCCTGCACGGCACCACGGCTGAAGGCCCGGGGTTGCGGACTGCCATCTGGTTCCAAGGCTGCAGCATCAAATGCAAAGGCTGCATCAACCCCCACCTGTTCAGTTCACGCGGGGGAACCCAACTGCCAGTGGCCGGGATCATCAAAGACGCCGTCGCCGCCGGTGTCGAAGGCCTGACTCTGATCGGTGGTGAGCCGTTCGACCAACCCAATGCAGGCCACGCGCTGGCTACGGCCGCACATGACGCCGGCCTCGGGGTCATTGCCTTCTCCGGATACGAATACGAGACCCTCCGCGACCGGGACGACTCCACGCGAGCCTTCTTGGCCGAGGTGGACCTGCTCGTCGACGGTCCCTACCAGGATTGGAACCCCGAAACGGAGCGTGCTCTCGTGGGTTCCGGGAACCAGCGCTTCATCCACCTGACTGACCGATACCGGAACTACCGTCCCGAGCTTGTTCGCAACAGGATCGACATCCGTGTTGGCCCGGACGGGACCATCAAAGTCGCCGGCTTCCTGGACTCGGCTTCACTTGAAGAACTCGGCGGGCTGACCAGCTCCACCCGTACGCTTCGCAGGGGATGATCAGACCCGGTCAGGCTTAGGCGGCGGGACGAGCATCAGGGTGAGCCGTTCGGGCATGACTGGCTAGGGTACGGTTCGAGGCGCGCGGATCGACATAAACTGTGCAACTTCCATCTACGATCCGATGATCCGGGTAAGTTGTCCGGGTGGACATTCATACACTGACTGTACAAATCCAGGACAAGTACCGCCGAGAACTGGCCGATTTTCGCAAAAAAGTCCTGGGACCGGAGGGCCGGTCGCATGCTGGAAACCAGCACGAATCAGGACGCGAGCTCCCCCGCTTCGGGCCGGTGCGGACCTTGACGGACTCCAAAGTAGACCTGACTATCGTTGCTGACACCGCAGACCTGGACTGGTTCGCTGAAGACCCGTCCCTGGTCGGCCAGCGCTGCATCACCATCTCCCTCGCCGGCCACCACCGGCTCATGGGAAACCGCACCTCCCTGCCGTCCGGAGAAAGCGATGCCTGGGTTCAGGCCATCCTCGGCGACGGTTGGACCGAACACGTCTACAGGGCCGGAACACTCAGCGGTGTGGCCGGACGCGTCAGCACCGTCTACTACCGGCTGTTCCTCGACGCAGACTCGAATCCCCGTGTCCGTCCGGACACCTTCCGAGACAAGGAACTACGCCCCCTGCGGGACCTCTGAGTCTTGGGCCGGGCCTGCGTCGGGGCCCATGGGCAGCGTACCTACGCATGTTTCTTGATGAAGGCTGTTTCCCGTCCTGATCGAAGGAAGCTCATGAAGAAACTCGCATCGGTTGCTTTCGCGGCGGTCACGCTGGCGCTGGTTGCCGGCTGCTCCACGCCCACAGCAGCTCCCCCGCCCGTCGAACCGAACCCCTCCAACACGGCTGATCCCCATTTCGGCAGCGCCGCCACCGACGGGCCAAAACCGAACAAGACGCTCTGGGACTACCAGAAGCCCGTGATGAAAGAGAAGACGTTCTACGCCGAGGCGCGCAAAGACACGACGACCCTGGACTCGATCGAGAACGACAAGCTGACTGTCATCTCCCAACTTTCCTGCGCCACTGTGGCCAACGGCGAAACCGGGAAAGATGCCTTGCTCCAGCAGGCCCTGACGGCCGCCACCGGATCGACCGACGCCGTGACACCCGCGGCCGCCAAGGACCTTTCCGGTCTGCTGACCGTCGGGGCGAAAAACTACTGCCCCGACCTCAGTGCGGAGTTCTCGAAGATCCTCGCGTAGTTTCTGGACTGCTGAACACGGAAGGGCCCCTGGATCTGATGCCAGGGGCCCTTCCTTATGCCAGGAGTGCGTAGTCGAAGTCCGGCAGCAGCGGCGGCCGCTCCTTGGGAACATAGGGCGTCAGGAGCAGCTTCATGCCGGCCTCCGCCGGGGTCCGGTCAGCCTTCCGTTGGTTGCAGGCGAAGCAGCAACCCACGAGGTTCATCCACGTGTTGCGCCCGCCACGGGACTGCGGGATGACGTGGTCGACCGTCTCGGCCTTGCCCTTCGTGCAGTAAGCGCACCGGCCGTCACGGCGCTTGACGGCATCCTTGCTGCAGCTGGGCCGGGCACGCCAGGTCATCTTGACGTAGCGGATCAGGCGCAGGACCAGGGGACGCGCGAACGGGCCAAAGAGCTCCCCGTCGTCCTTGAGGACTTCGGCAACCCCGCGGTGGACCATCCTGATGGCGTGTTTCAGCGATACCCTGTGCAGGGGCTCGTACCCTGCGTTGAGAACGAGAACGCTCTCCATGACATCCGCGCCCCTTTCCTGTTGTGTTCGCGGCTCCTGCTGTGTCAGCCCGCCGAAGCGGGACACCTACTTTGTGTGCGGGACTCCACAGTGAACGCGAAGCGAGCTGATCTGCTATGCAGCCACCTCAAGGATTTCGATCGGGACGTTGTTTCGGTAGGAGACCTCTGTGGAGGTCTCGGTCGTGCGTACCGACTCTTCGCCCGCCGCCAGCCTGGCCACGACTTCCAGATGGAAGTTCAATGCCCGCAGCAGCTTCTGACAGCCCTGTTCGGCGTCGACGTCCCAGCCCTGCCCAATGAGGTCACATGGGCCACGAAGGGCTCGGACGTTGTCAATGATCGCGTACTCACTGCCTCGGGCTGTGTTTGATGCTGGCCTGGTCAGAATGGTGAAACGGTCGTCCATCGCGCGCACCGTCCACCAGGCCTTCGGACGCGTGCCCTGGCCTAGCCGAACACGGGATCCTTCGTGGAGATTCTGGGTCATTCCGTTTCTGTCATTCGGGAGCTTTCGCCCCGTGGATTTTCACGCTCCGCGCCGAGGGTTTGAACCTCGACCATCCGGTTCCAAAGACCGGCGTGCTGCCAGTTACACCAGCGCGGATCGGCACTTAGGCCGAAGCCGCCTCCAGATGGGCCGGGGCGGACTCTGCCAAGTAGTGTTCGACGTCCTGGGCGGCGACGCAGCCGGACGCTGCGGCGGTGATCGCCTGGCGGTACATGGGGTCGATGACGTCACCGGCGGCGAAGACACCGCGCTGGGATGTTTGAGACGACCGACCCATGACTTTGATGCAGCCGCTGAAGCGGTCCAGTTCCAGCTGACCGGCCACCAGGCTGGTGCGCGGGTCGTTGCCTATCGCGATGAAGACTCCGCTGACGGGCACATGGTCGATGTTGCCGCTGCGGTCAACGGTCTTGATACCCACCACCGCCTCTCCGGCGCCGTTGGCCATAGCGCAGCTCGCAATGGCTGCAATTTCACTCTCGTAGCGTACTCGGACTCTGCCGTGGGCCAGGACACGGTCCGCCATGATTTTCGAGGCGCGCAGCTTGTCTCCGCGGACGATGAGGTGGACGGTCGTGGCAAATTTGGTCAGGAACAGTGCTTCCTCGACGGCTGAGTCGCCGCCGCCCACCACTGCTACCTCCTGGTCCTCGAAAAATGAGCCGTCGCAGGTGGCGCAATAGGAGAGGCCACGACCGGAAAGTGCTTCCTCGTTTGGAAGCCCCAGCTTCCGGTGAGCAGAGCCGGTGGAGATAATCACAGATCGGGCCAGGTAGATTTCGCCGTCGGTGGCGGTGACCTTCTTGACCGGGCCTTCGAGGTCGAGCTTTGTTGCGTCCTCGAAAAGGATCTCGGCCCCGAAGCGCTCCGCTTGGGCCTGGAAGTTCTCCATCAGGTCAGGCCCGTCGATCCCCTCAGGAAAACCGGGGTAGTTCTCGACCGCAGTCGTTTTCATCAACTCGCCACCGGGCTCCAACATGCCGGCCAGGATGAGGGGCTTGAGGTTGGCCCGTCCGGTGTAGATTCCGGCGGTGTACCCCGCCGGTCCGGAGCCGATGATGATGACGTCGTGAATGTGGGTTTCGGACATGGTCCTCTTTCTAAGTCGCTGAAGACATCTGGAAGCACGCGGTCTCCTGACATGTGTCCGGCTTCTGCCTGATTTCTCACCAGCGGCAGTCGGTGCACATAGAATTGACCCAAATTCTCGGGTTACAGGAGTCAAGAGATGGACTTCAAGGATCTGTTCGGGCAGAAGCTGCAAGCCCAGTCTGCGGCCGAGGCAGCCGCTAACGCAGCGGCAGCCGAGGCTGCTGACGCACATGCCGCCATTGTCAGGGAGCTCGAGCCGAAGCTCAGGGCACTGGTCCTTGAAGTATTCGATGCATTGCGGTCTTCGGGTGTTCCGCCTGTGCCGTCAGGGGGAGCCGGTTCGTCTAGTCAGGCCTATGCGCTTGGGACTATTCATTTCAACAGGTGGGGCGATGATCCTTACTGTGACATAGCCATTGACTCCGCAGGCAAAATTGCTCTCCGTCATCCGGTAAAAGCCGACAAAGAGCGGCCGCACACAGTCCGTTCATGCAGCCCGCTGGCGGAGGGATATAGCCAGCTACTGGGCCTTGCTTGTCGAGATGACGAGCCAAGGAACGCGACCCGCGTCCACCTGTCCCAGACAACAGGCGAGCTGATGTTCACGAACCAATACATCGCAGGAGATGACTACCACTACCGGCGAACTTCCTTGGCCGAGCACTTGGCTGAACTCGCGGCGAAGACCGTCGCTGGCAGCTGACTCGTTCTACGCCCACTGGACGTCTCGCCCACGGGTAGAGGAGAACTCGGCGATGGCGCGCAGTTCCGCGAGGCGTCCAGCGAGGTAGCTGCTGCCGCAGCCGGTGGCTCCCTGGGCGTCCTGGACCCGGGCCAGGAAGTTTTCGGCGGTGTCGGAGCCGGAAACGGAGTAGCCGTCCACAGGGTAGCCGAGCAGGCGCAGCAGGGTGACCGCGTTGGAACCGCTGACGCTCAGGCGCGGGGAAGGGTCAGCCTCCAGGGGCTCCACCGACATTCGCATCGCGGCGCAGTACTCACCTCCGCATTGGGCCAGGTGGCCGGTCCCACCGTGGATGTCCAGCTCGGCCTGCAGGAACGACTGGACTGCCCGGTACGAGTCGAAGCGCTGCTCGGTCGGCCCGTGGACGCAAGCGATGGCGAAGGCCGTAACAAGGCCCGGGACGGTGTTGAATGAGACAGACATGGTGGTTCCTTCCGGCTTGAGACCGGGCTTGCCCCGGCAGACTTCATGTGTGCGGAGGAGCCACTGGCTGTCACCGTGGCGGAAGTTGAGGGAGTCGAACCCCCGCGGGCTGTGACACCCGGCTGCTGTTTTCAAGACAGACGCCTTACCACTCGGCCAAACTTCCAGGCATTTCTTTAGAGGCGCCGACGGGACTCGAACCCGCAATGCCCGAAGGCACAGTTTTGCAGACTGCCGGCTTGCCAATTCGCCCACAGCGCCATGAAAAAGCCGGGGCGCTGGTGGGCGCCCCGGCCAGGGGTGGAGGTGGCGAGTAGCGAGCTCGCGTCCATCCGATGCTTCCGGACTCTTCTACGGGTGTAGTCCGCCTTGGTGTTTATCGACCCGGCCGGTTCATGGCGAACAACGAATCGTCCCGGTCTAGCTGCTGATACGAATGCCGGCCCGCAGCGCTGCCGTCATTCAGGTGTCCTTTAGCTGATGCCTAAACCGCGGCCGAAACCATTTGCCTGATGCGGTTTGAGACAGACCCCGATTAGGTCTCCGGCCGACTAAGCGGCGAGAGCGAGGTCAGAGCGAGTTGCGTTGGCATCTCTTGTTGCCCGGATTTTTGAAAGGATTCCCGTGCGCTTCCTTACCCGCTTCTTCCCGAAAGGATCATCGAATGTCGAATCAATTCACCCCCTGGTAGATGACCGAAGTCATCCGTGGGTCCCGTTGGACTCGAACCAACGACACAGCCGACTGAAGGGCGCCCTCGTCGACCGTCGCTCTGCCACCTGAGCTAGAGACCCAGCGCGGCGCCGGGCGCCGAACAGGCCCGTCACCGCTTTGTCCGTTTTGACTACCCAGGATGGACAACTGGGCTTGCTTCACGAACCGCCATTCTCAGGACGTTCGATCGGGCGGAAGCACCCGGTCACGGGCCGTGTTCGGCGGACCTGACTTCTCTCATGTGTGCGGCGGCCGAAAGGTCTCTCCCCGATGCTCAGTCGGCTTTGGGTGCAACGGTGTACTTCTCTGTACCGTCGCCCTCGATGACCCGTTCTGTGGTCGTCGTTATGCTGCGAATGCCCTCGGCGGTCACGATCCGCTGGTGGCTTATCAGGGTGCCAAGCCATTCCCCTTCCGGCGTCGTCACTTCCCGTCCCATGTGGTGGGGCCCAAAGCTCAGCGCTTTCATGGGGCCGGAGTTCAGGATGTGCCTCTTCCTCGGGTGGTCGAGAGTCGGAGCGCAGACCTGACATGTGACATAGCTGTTCAAGGCTTCCACCTCAGCGCGGGTCAGAAGTTCCGGCATCCGGGAGACACCCCGGATCGTTTCCGGGCGGAGCGTCGCGTAGCCGCTGAGGACAAACGACCAGCACTCAACCCGGTCGAGCGTGTGCCGAACATGGTGGCATGACGCCTTGTGGATCCGGCGACCACCGCTTGCTGTGTTCACGAAGACCGGTTCCTCCGACCTCAACTTCTCGTCGACGAATGCCTGCTCGTCTGCGATGCGGGTCTTTAGTTCCTCCATGGTCGGCTTTGGGCCGTAGAAGTCTTCCAGGAGGACACCGTCTTCAGCGCCGATCCACGAGGTCGAACCGGATGAGCGCCCGCCCACGATCTGGTGGAGGAGGTTCAGAAGTTCGTCTGAACTGAGTTGATCCGGGCGGTATTCAACGTTCAGTTCCGTCATTGGGCGCCGCCTTTCATGTGTTCGGCGACCATCATCTCAGGAATTGCCCAACAGGGTCGGGCCTGAGACGCTTCCCGCGCGCCATTCGTTGTGCCCCCGGCAGGATTCAAACCTGCGACCCGCGGATTAGAAGGCCGCCGCTCTATTCGCTGAGCTACGGAGGCGTGACGGCGCACAGGGCACCTTCGAGCGGGAGACGGGATTCGAACCCGCGGCATCCGACTTGGAAGGACGGCGCTCTACCACTGAGCTACTCCCGCATGGGTACTTCGAGCCGAAGACGGGAATCGAACCCGCGATAACAGACTGGCAGACTGTCGTGTTGCCTCTACACCACTCCGGCAATGCATGGTTAGGGCCTTAGCGGGGCCCGACACCTGCCCGGGATCACGTTCCCGTGGACGACCGCATGCCTGGGCAGGTTTTCCCTCATCGGTATTGGGACGCCGTTTATCCGCACCGGCGCAGCACGACCGCTGTTTCGACTCATCGCGGCGAACAAGAAGGGGCGCTACTCCCCCGTGGCTACTCCCAGGATCGAACTGGGGACCTTGCGATTTTCAGTCGCACGCTCTGCCAACTGAGCTAAGAAGCCGAACCGGCCGTGGCCGGACTGATTGCAGGGCTCCAGGCCCCGACGTCGGGATGACAGGATTTGAACCTGCGACCCCCTGACCCCCAGTCAGGTGCGCTACCAAGCTGCGCTACATCCCGTTGGCCGGCACGGACCGGGATCCATGCCGAGTACTGCTAGAGACGCCAGGTAAGACCCTTGCCGAGACGGATGGTGACCTTGCCGCGGCTGTTGATAGTGACCGGTCCTGCCTTGCGCGACGCGGAGATCCCCGACTTGGAAACGTTCAGCCGGATGTTCTTGCCGAGCTTGATGGTCTGGCGGAAACTGAGGCCCACGGGGCTCCTTTTCGGTCGTTGGAACTGCTGGTGATCCTCATGTGTGCGGCGGGAGAGGGATTTGAACCCCCGGTCCGGTTTCACCCGGACAACTGTTTTCGAGGCAGTCACGTTAGGCCGCTCCGCCATCCCGCCATTTTTGTACTGCGTCGGGGTGACAGGATTTGAACCTGCGACCTCGTCGTCCCGAACGACGCGCGCTACCAAGCTGCGCTACACCCCGATAAGGTGACGGCCAGGGAGCCTGCCCGTCACCTTCACCCGGTCCTGGCCGGGAGGTACTGCTGCCGTCAGTTACCGGCGATTGTGTACGCTGACCAGCCGACGCCGACCGTCTTCCTGGCGCCCCAGCTGCTCTTGTTCACTGGGTAGTAGAAGAGGTTTCCGCTGGTGTCACGAGCGGTGATGCCAACCGTGTCTGCACCGTCCCGGCCCAGCGCGGAGCGAATGTGGTTCATCACGTTCCACCCGGTCCCGATGGTCTGCCGGACCTCGGAAATGAACACACCTGCGCCGTTGGTCCGGTACAGCTTCATCTCGCCGGAGGCGTTGCGGGCAAGGACATCGATGGCACCGTCTCTGTCCCAGTCGACGAGGTTCAGGGGCGTGTAGCCCTGCCAGCCAGCGCCTACCTTTACCGGCGCTGCCAGGCCGACGCCGGAAGTGTTGGTGTAGACGAACAGGTCTCCCGTGTTGGTATTCCTGGCGATGATGGAAGGGTACTTGTCTGTGGCGTTCCACTTGCCAACGGCGATGTCGTATGGCTGCCACCCGGAGTCTCCAACCAGGATGTCCGTGAATCCGCCGGAGGAACGTCCCTGCCGGAGGATCAGCTTCCCGTCCTGGTCTTGGACGACCATGTCCTGGATTCCGTCGACGTTCCAGTCGGTCACGAAGAAGGACTTGGGGGCGACAGCGGCCTGGCCGATGGAGCGGCGGGCCTCACCAGCAACAGCGAGAGTGCCGTAGTCCCACAGGGTGCCTCCGGCGTCGTATCCCAAGATGTCCGCCCCGCTCTTGATGGAGGGATTGGACGTCGGTGCCGGAGCCGTCTGGGGGCTGTAGGAGAAGTCGCGAACAGTGACGCTCTCGGGGCTGACGTGGTTCGGATCCCCGCCGCCGCCGGGAGTGACCCACAGATTGAAGTGCAGGGTGGTGTTGCTGGACGGGACGGGAACCGTGCTGCCTTCCAGGACAGTCCGTTTCAGCAGGGTGCCGGTGTAGCTTTCCCCGGCGTAGGTCTCGAAGGTGATTCTGCCCGGCTCCCACACCATTTTGTGGGTTAGTACCTGGTCGTCCGTGGCGTTGAACACCGTGGTGTTGTTGCCTTCTCCTGGAGGCTTCGTCGCATCGAACCAGTACCCGTGTCCCTGGGTAACAGGCCAGGACTGGCCGTAGCTCGCTCCCCCACCCCAGGCCGAGGCTTCACAAAGGTCGATCTCGGAGTACCCCGGTGCGGCATCCGGGTCGTAGCTGAAGAGGCAGCCCCATACGACTTCCTTCTGCAGCAAGTTCAAGTTCTTGGCCACCGTAGTGCTGTAGGTGCCGTACCCCCACCCGCCATGACGAGTGGTGTTGAATTCAGCGCCGACCGGAGAGCTGCCCGTTGGGTTGGTCAGGTTCAAGGTGACGTAGCCGTTGGCATCCGGGTTGGTGACGTTGTTCTTATCGAACATCTGGTTGTACATCGGAGCACCGCTCCACGACCGCTTCTCCCAGTTGAAACCCTTCCAGGCGAAGTCGCCGACCGGGCCGGGGTTGGAATCCATCGGAGTTGTGTCCGCGGCTTGTGCGGCGGGTACGGACATTAGCAGGAGCGCACCGGTAACAAGGCCCACGGCGATCTTTTTCAGGACTGGCAAGGGTTTCCTCTGCATCAGGGCCAGCTGGTGCTGGCGCTGAAGCTAAACATGCGTAGATGAACTCGCACTGTCTGAGGATGATGATGACGGTTGCCAGAGAGCCCCGTGCCGGAATCGAGCCGGCGACCTCTTCTTTACGAGAGAAGCGCTCTACCATCTGAGCTAACGGGGCGGGTCAAACGTCGGGGTGACAGGATTTGAACCTGCGACTTCCTGCTCCCAAAGCAGGCGCTCTAGCCAAGCTGAGCTACACCCCGTTGCACACTTTTGGCCGTAGCCGGGACGTGCCGCCCCAGGAGCCCCCTGCCGGATTCGAACCGGCGACCCTCGTATTACAAGTACGATGCTCTAGCCGTGCTGAGCTAAAGGGGCAACAACACTGATCGGTGTCCTGTGGGCCGACCGCTAACTGGTCACAGCACTTCGGACGGCTGCAGTGTCACAGCCATGGTGCTTGCACAGGGACTTGAACCCCGGACAACCCGCATGTCGAGCGGGCGCTCTGCCAACTGAGCTATACAAGCATGGAGGACCGTCGAGCAGGCCTTGCCGTCAGTCTTCCCGCCGTATCGTGGCGTTACCCCGTCCGCGCTTTTGGCGCCGTCCCTTTCGGGAGGCCTTGGTTTACGGACTCCAGTGCCTGCACAGGGCTTTGAACCCCGGACCTCCCGCGTGTGAAGCGGGTGCTCTGACCGGCTGAGCTATACAGGCAGCAAGCCCATGTTTCATCCCTCAGACGTTGCCCGGCCGGACCGTCTACGGGACTTGGATCGCCAACCTTTTACAATCCTTCGGCTGCGCATAGGCCAACGCAGCGGCGTCCAACATCTTCTATGTGTGCGGAGACTCCAGGAAGTCTCCCCGTGCCCGCCCCCCGGACTTGAACCGGGAACACCTGCATTTTGAGTACAGCGCCTCTACCAATTGGGCCAGGCGGGCGGGACTTGCGTGCCGATGGCTGGGCTCGAACCAGCGACGACCATCGTTATGAGCAATGCGCTCTGCCAACTGAGCTACACCGGCGTGTGCTTTGTCTTGCGTGCGCCCAGAGGGACTCGAACCCCCGACCCCCGGTTTCGTAGACCGGCGCTCTGTCCATCTGAGCTATGGGCGCGTGATGGTGCTGGTAACCCCAGCGGGATTCGAACCCGCGGTGCCGACCTGAGAAGCCGGAGTCGTAGGCCGTTAGACCATGGGGCCAAACTGATGCCGAACTGCGTACCCCCAACGGGATTCGAACCCGTGCCGCCGACGTGAAAGGCCGGTGTCCTGGGCCACTAGACGATGGGGGCCAGATGTTACTGCGTGCCCTCGATAGGAATCGAACCTACGACCTCCTGCTGCGGAGGCAGGCGCTCTATCCCCTGAGCTACGAAGGCGTGAAACTGGGGTGAATGACGGGGCTCGAACCCGCGACCTCCTGTGCCACAAACAGGCGCTCTGCCAACTGAGCTACACCCACCATGAAACGGCGCGGTTTTTGCGCCCGAGCCTGGTACGAGACTTGAACTCGTGACCTCGTCCTTACCAAGAACGCGCTCTACCGTCTGAGCTAACCGGGCAGGTATTGAAGGGGAACTACTCCCCGCGGAATAGACGGGATTCGAACCCGCGGTCTCCCGCGTGACAGGCGGGTGCTCTAGGCCATCTGAGCCACTACTCCATTCCGGGCTCTTACCGGAGGACCGCTATGGGTCCTGCTTGCTTCGCTCCTTCGCCTGGACTTGAGCCAGGAGAACTCCCGGGCCAGAACCGGGCGGGTTTGCCATTTCCCCCACGAAGGATCATCCGGGCTCTTACCGTTCACCCCGCGAGGGATGAGCTTGCTTTCGCTCCCATCACTGGACTCGAACCAGTAACCATCGCCTTAACAGGGCGCCGCTCTGCCAGTTGAGCTAGACGGGACTAGCGGGATCCACCCGCAGTGGCCATCCAGGGACTTGAACCCCGGTCCTCTTCGTTATCAGCGAAGCGCTCTAACCTTCTGAGCTAGATGACCTTGTTGTCCGGCCGGCGGTGCATCCTCTATCGGCACCATTGCTGGCCCGCCCTCACCAGGCTACGAACCTGACTACTCGGCGCCAGCCGGACATCTTTCCAGTTCTGCCCCATGCACCAGGGCGGGGATGTAGTCCCACATCATCAGTGCAACACTCCCCGCCGGCGATCCTCGAGGTTCATCCCGCCTGGCAGGTCGCGCTGCACTTCGTGCCCCCACTCGGACTCGAACCGAGGACCCTTCGCTTAAGAGGCGAATGCTCTAAACCAACTGAGCTATAGAGGCTTCGCCGTCTTTCCGGCTGTCATTCTGCGTGGGCCCGGCGGGGCTCGAACCCGCGACATCCCGATTAAAAGTCGGAAGCTCTACCAACTGAGCTACAGGCCCATTGCCTACGTTCCGATGAACGCTTCGATCTCGGCCAGGTGATCCATGGTGAGACCGTGTTCTGTCCTCGGACAGATCACCAGCACTGGGATCTCCAACGACCCGAGCCACTCAAGCGCCTTGGGATCGGAACGGATGTCGTCGTCCATCCAGACGACGCGGTCCGGCCGGGTGCGGGCGATGTCCTCACGGATTTTGGCCAGCTTCCACCAACTCCAGTTCGCCATGTCGTCCTCTTCGACACCGGGGATCATCTCCCAGGTGCCCGTCAGGCCGATCGTTGGTGCGAGCTGTTCCGGTGCACCTTCCTCCCAGGCCGTCAACCATTTGACGGTGACGTCAGGGTGGGCGGCGATCCGGTTCATCGCCTCGACAGACTCTTCGGCCCAGTAGCCGGGGAACGATCCTGGGATCGTGACCGGGTGCCAAGAGCCGTGCCAGCCGGTTTGTCCGGCCGGCGCCGCGGTGAAGCGGTGGTCAGACCAGGCGACCCAGATGCCGTCCGCGTCGGAGTAAACGGTGGTCTTCACTGCGTTCCCCTTCGGTGGCGGTTGTGCATTGCCGGGCGGCTGGCGGTCCATTTCCAGTGTCCTTCTTAGGGATCTTTTGTCTCCCTGGAATCAATCCGCTGCCCTACCCAGCCGTGGAGCCACGGGGACTCGAACCCCGAACCTTCGCCTTGCAAAAGCGCTGCGCTACCAGCTGCGCCATGGCCCCATTCGGACCGGCGGGGCACCGCCAGTCCTGGTCCTAGTGGATCCCGCGAAGGCCCCTTGTAGACCAGTGGAGCTACGGGGACTCGAACCCCGGACCCCCTGCATGCCATGCAGGTGCGCTACCAGCTGCGCCATAGCCCCAAATCCGGCGGCTCCCACCGCCGGTGTCGGTTATCTTCTGGACCCCATGTGTACGGCGTCCGGAGACTCTCTCACCGGTGAGCGGAAGGTGCGGGGTTCGAACCCGCAAAACGGTTTCCCGTCTTAGCCGATCAGCAGTCGGCCCGCTCCCCAACTTCGCTTACCTTCCATTTTTCTTCCCGCGCGGAGAGGACGGGGATCGAACCCGCAAGCGAAACAAGTCCGCCAACTGCGTTCCAGGCAGTGACCGGCGCCGGCCCTCGGTTGGCCTCTCCAATGTCTAGTGCATTCCTACCTGCTCCCTGCGGGAGCCGTGCCCATCCCCGGACTCGAACCGGGACGCCCCTTACAGGACACCAGCCCCTCAAGCTGGCGCGTCTGCCAATTTCGCCAGACGGGCGAGACACCGGGCGCCAGGCCGCGGGGTGAGCAGTGACTGGCTGCTGTCCACGGTCAGGCCTTGTGGTCGAAGCCACCCGGCGGCGGGTATCTGTTTTACATCGCCCAGGCATGCACCCGCCGGTCAAGGCGTTGCGGTAATGCCGGGACTTGGGCCACCGTGCCCATCCCGAGACTCGAACTCGGACGTCCTTGCGGACACCAGCTCCTGAGGCTGGCGCGTCTGCCAATTTCGCCAGACGGGCGTTGTAGAGGCCGGATTTGAACCGGCGACCTCCTGGGTATGAACCAGGCGAGCTGCCGAGCTGCTCCACTCTGCGAGTGGGAGGTGTCGGATTCGAACCGACGTAGGCTGAGCCAGCGAATTTACAGTCCGCCCCCTTTGGCCGCTTGGGTAACCTCCCGAGAATCCCCGGGCCGAAGAGCGCGGCAATAAGCCCTTCTATTCGTCCCGGGAATTGTTTTTGAGCGCGGAGAAGTAGCATCACCGGAAATGGCGTTCCGGTAATTTCTCCGTCTCTTACTTCACGTTCACTATGGAATTCTCAATCAACAATTGCATCTCCGAAGAGTGCGGTTGTACTGCGCGGGGCGGACAGGGCTCGAACCTGCGGCCTGCGGTTTTGGAGACCGCTGCTCTACCAACTGAGCTACCTCCCCAGAGCCGGACGATCCGGCCGGGCGGCGGTCTGTCTGCGTCCTGATCAGGACGTAAAGAGAGACCGCCTCGGGGTTGGACTTACCCGAAGCGGCCTCTGGTGGACGGTCATGCCGTCAAAACTTAGAGGATACTTCGGTGCCTTGCGTGGTCATTCCGCTGCTGCCAGGTGTTTCCATAGGCTTTCGGGGAAGATTCCAGCGCCGGCTTGGTCGTGGGCAGGACAAAGCCGCGACCGCATACGGCCGAGATGCTGAGCATGGATGATGCGCGCATGGCTTGTCCTTTCCTGAACAATGTCGCTGGCCCGGATGGCCTGCTAAGAAAACTGTAACTGAGAGATCGGGAATTTGTACATTCCAAAATCTCTCAAGGGACTTGATTTGCAAATCCCTTGTCGGAATAGATGTGTGCGGCGATTTCAAAAAGTGTCATCACCTGGGACGGGAAGTCAGAAACCCGATCCTTCGGCTGCGAAGAAGGTTGCGATGCCGCCCAGCAAAGCAGCAATCAGCGCCAGGACATTCGGGTAGGTCAGGAACATCACCGCAGTCGGTGCAAGCCAGAGGTTCTGGACCAGGGCGAGATGGCCTACGCCTCCGGCAGTGTCCAGGACTGAATACAGTCTCTTCTTTTCACTGGGCGCCGGGCCGTAGCGCTTGAGTCCGTGAAGCTTCAAGCCGGAGGCCGACAGTGAGAGCAGCCCTAGGCCTATGACGGTCGCCGCAACGAAGGCCGCAACAGAGGCTGCCGTCCAGTCCCTTCCCATCGTTGACCAAAGGTAGAGAGGAGGTGCTAGCCCTGCCAATGCCAGCAGCAACGCCTTAAGGCTGACGCTGGGGATTATGGCAATGACGATGGCAAGAACCACTGAGTAGATCAGCAAGCCCAGCAGGAAGGGCCACCAGCGGCTAATCCCCTCGCCGAGGGTAAACAAAACCGCAACGACCATCATCGGCACCAAGAGATACGAGCCGGCGGTTACCGCCATGCCAGCACCAAAGACAGCCCCGAGCGCCTTCAACATAGTCTCCCCTTTTTTGAGTTCATACTCTCCCCCCGGGGAAGCCTCAGACAAGGGATTGACGATCAGTGACGGGTGCGGCGTCCGGTTCTGTCGGCGAAGGCGTCAAGCGCGGCAATGATGTCCGGAGCCACCCAGACGCTGGTGCCTCGGATCTTGCCGGCCGGGACCAGGATGCCAGCTGCTTCCAGGCGGTCGATGGCCCGGTAGGCGGTGGCCGTGGCGACCATGGCGTGCTCTTCGAATATCTCCGCTGTGATGGCGGGCTCTTTCGGAAGCAGCCGCAGCAGTTCCCTGACCGAGCGGGGCGCGTCTCCGATCCGCTCCAGATGGTCCTTCTCGGCGGCTTTGATGTCCCCTGCCAGCAGCCGTCCGTTGTCGACGGCCCGTACTGCGGACTCAGCGAACAGCTCCACGATGGGCTGGACGTTCCCGCTTCGGTACTCGCCAAGGGCGTCAAAGTAGGCTCCTGTGTCCGTCAGGAGCCCCGATGAGACCGGGACTGTGACGTTCCGGGTGATGCCCTTGGCCCGCAGCAGCGCGCTCACGATGGCGCGGCCGGTGCGCCCGTTGCCGTCGGCGAACGGGTGGATGGTCTCGAACTGGGCGTGGGCTACCGCGGCCTGGGTCAGCGCCGGGACGTCGTCACGGCGCATGAAGGCGACCAGGTCGTCCATGGCAGGCCCGACGCGGTCCTGGTGCGGCGGGACGAATTCGGCGGTGTGCGGGGAGTTGCCGCGGATCCAGACCTGGGCGTTGCGGTATTCACCGGCGATGTCCCGGTCCGAGGAGTGCAACAGGGCGTGGTGCATGACGGCGATGTTCTCCACCGTCAGGTCCTCGGAGAGGTCGATGGCTGCCTGCAGGGCGCGGACGTTGGAGGCGACCAGGGATGCGTTGGTGCTGGAGGTGTCCCCCAGCTGGGCCAAAGCGATCTTCCGGGCGCCCGCGGTCAGGTTTTCGATCTGGGAGCTGGATGCTGACTCACTGCGCAGCAGCAGCGCCGCGAATGGGGCGGCGTCCCGCCCCAGTTCGGCGTCGAAGCGGACCATCTCGATCGTGGCTTCCTCCACCAGGGCCTGCGTTCTTAAGTCGACGTCCGGGTCCAGGCCGGCGATTTCCGGCACCACGGCGGCCTCGTAGGGGCCGCGGGCCAGCAGCCGCTGCCGGCGGGATGCTCCGCGTTCGGGGTCTGCCTCCCACGGATGCTCCTCGTAGGCGATTCCCGGCCAGGCAGCGCTGGGCAGGGAGATCTCCGACTCGCTGTGCGAAGTGCCCGCGAAGCGTCCTCCGGTGGGGATGCCGCGCGGGTCCCTATCCTGGTTCATAGGTTCCTTTGAGAAAGAGGATGCCTGTTTTTCTCATCCTAACCGCAAATGAGAAGATCGGAGGTGGATTCTTTCATTTAGGCCCGGCGCCCGCCTCCTGGGATGCGTACCAGGCTGCGCGGCTGAGGTGGAGCGCGGTCCACCATAGGCAGCCCCCGATGAACAGGGCGATAAGGCCCTCCCAATGGAGATCGCTTATCCACGTCGCCCCCCAGAATAAGGAGGCCCACGGCCAAAGCCGCCAAAATGTGCCTCACCGACATGGCGGCACTTGCAGCCCGGTAGCGAGGGCGTCGATGGAAATGTGCCGGTCTTTGATCCCAAAGGTGCTGCCGCCGCAGAGGCAGAAGAGGAAGACAACCGGGAGGATCAGGACCCGCAGGACCATCATCCATCCGGAGCGCCAGAACCCGAGGGATCTGCCGTTGTCGATCCGGAGGGTGCGGGTGCCGGCCACGAGCTGGCCGACGGAGCGATGGTAGGCAGTGGTGAAACCGTAGAAGACGGCGGCCACCGGCCAACCCGCCAGTGCCGTGAGCTCCCGCGCGTACGGGAACGGCGCCGGCATAGTAAAGCACAGCGCTATGTACAGTCCCAGCGTGGGCAGGAAGACCAGAACGGCATCCAAGCCCCAGGCAATGAGGACCTCCCGGTCCCGGGCCGGTGCCACAGTCCGGCCATCACCGAGAGTGACCAGCTGCGGCTCAACGAGCGCAGGGGCGGCCGCCTGGGACTCCTTGCCGGCTCCGGTGTCCAATTCGGTGGCTTCGGTGGGCGTAGTCATAAAGGCATCCATTCAAATGAGGTGTGGCCGTGAACTTCAATGCCGGCTGCCAGATCTCCGGGCATGGCAGAGAAGCCCGCTGGGGGATTCGGCATTCCTATGCGTCAACTCCTCCGACGGGCCATGAGCGGCCCTCGACGTCGGCCGGCTGACAGGCGTTCACCGCTCCCGCCAGCGGCGATAGTCCGAGTCGGACGCGAACCCGCCCTGGTTGCCGGTGCGGCCAACGAGAGCGTCCGCTTCCATATCCAGGATGTGGGAGCTGATCTCTGCTGCGGCGTCGTCAGCTGGTCTCCTTTTCACGGCCCGGTGATCACGACACGCACTGCCGCACACATCGCGCGCATGAGCCCCAAACAGAAAAAGGCCGCGATCATCGCCGCAGCGGCAGCGGTCGTCATTCTTATCATCATCGGGATCGCCAGCTGCAGCACCAGCAGCCGGCCCGAGGCCTCGGCAGCCCCGGCAGGTTCCTTCAGCGGCGGGGTTTCGACGCCTTACGCCTCTGGGGCCTGCGTACCGCCCTTGGCCTGCGGTCCCACCTATGCCAACTACGTTCCGCCCTACTACCAGGCACACCCGTCGTTCATCTACTTGACCCCTTACAGCGCCTTCTACACCCCTTTGTTCAACGGCCGGTCCTACACCGCCACCCGGACCCCGGCGGGGAAAGCACCGGTCACGACCCGCACTCCGATGCCATATCCTCCCGGATACAAGCCCGTTCCGGGTGACTTCCAGCCGCCGACCGCGCCGGCTAAGGCCACGCCTGCCGCACCCCGTCCGACCGTTCCAGCACCGGTAAAGTCACCTGCGGACACGACTTCCAAATACACGCCGCCGCCTGCGCCGAAGTACACCGCCCCTAAAAACACGCCTCCCAAGTACACGGCGCCGAAGTCGACCACCCGGAAGTAGGCCGTTCAACGCACGAAGCCCGCCGCTGTTTCAGCGGCGGGCTTCGTTGTTTGGCTCGGCTCAGGAGTGGTAACTGTCCTGAATGAACGTCGCCAGGCGCCGGCGGACACCGGGGTCTGTGTACCCGGAGTATTCAGAGGCCCAGGAGTCGAAGTCATCAGGGTCGATGGCCTCGCCAGGGGCGAAAGTCTCGTAGGTGGTGAAGCTGATGTTTCCGTCTTCATCCACGTGGGCTGTGGTGTCGGGGAGGTGCGAAGCGGGTTTCGGCCCGAGTCCGGCCGCCTCCTCCAGGCCACTTTGTGCCGCCTGGCGGGCCCGGCGGTAGCTCCAGTCGTCGAACTCGTACAACTCCCTGATGTTGGCCTCGGCCGGCAGTGTGTAGCGCATCTCCAGCAGGCGCTTTTCCGGGGCCATCCGGGCCGCTGCGGACGGTTCAATGAACAGCGGCATCGCGGGCTGCCGCAGCGGCCCCTTGTCCGTCAGGGTGATCGTGTCGATTCCGCCGATGCCATGGACATCGCGTCCGATGGTGCGCGGCTGGCCGGGGACGAGCGTGGACAGATCAAGCGCTTGGTCCCTGCTCATGAGGGCGTCCAGAGACAGGGAGGGTTCCGAATGGGCGACGGGGGCGAACTGGCCGCCGACGGGGATGCCCTGTGGCTGACGGGCAATGGTGGTGGTCATGATGTCCTTGCTGAATTGGTGAGGGTTAAGTGTAGGCCGGGGCAGGTCAGCGGTAGACGGCGCCGGGACGGCCCGGCGGGTTCCAGGCAGCTGCGGCGGCGAGGTCGATCGGGCTTTCGTCGACGAACCGGGCGAGCTGGCGGGAGCTGTGTTCGCTGACCAGCTGCTGGGCGGCATCGACGGCGTCGTCTCCGAGACGGTTGCCGGCTTCGTCCTGGACGGATTCGACGTAGATGGCGAGGTTGCCGTCGTCGTAGTCGCGGGCCAGTGTGATCCTGGCTGCCTCGGGGTGCTCGGTGCGGAGTTCGTCGGCGATGTTGCGAAGGTTGGCCCGTGCGGCGGACTCCAGGAGGGCGGAGGCCTCGTCTTCTCGGCGCTGGGCATAGTCGGCGTATTCTTCGCGGCGCTTCACGGCGAAGATTTCGGCGCGCCGTTCCGCCCACTCTTTACGGACCTGCGCGGCGGCGGATTCGTCCGGAGCTTCCTGGGACAGCAGCGGCTGCAGGGCGGCGTCAGTTGCGTCATCGAGAAGCCGAACATCCTTGATGTCAGCGAACCTGTTGGCCGGGGTGTTCAGGGCGATCTCCGGATCGGCGTGCAGGCCGGGGGCGAACTGGCCGCCGGCGGGGATTCCCTGGGGCTGGCGTGCCTGGGAGGTCATGGCTGAAATCCTTCGGTTGTGGCGGCCTGGTCCTTGCGCATCTGTTCGATGTCGCGGCGCAGGGCATTCGGGTCGCCGAAGTACTTGCTTGTGTCGCCGCCGGTGTTGACGAAGTCGCGGTGCTCCTCCGGTGTGAAGCGGTTCTCAAGGTAGTAGGCGTCTTCTGCGGCCTTGCGGATGCCGGGGTGGGAGAAGTCCCCGGTGCGGTCGATGTGGTCGCGGACCGCGGCGAGCTGGTATTCGGTGAGGTCAATGACGGGAGCGCCTTCATCCTCATACCTGTTGGTGACTCGCCGGAGCATGTCTTCCGAGAAGGTGTTGCCGAGGCTGACCTCCGGCTCGGCGTGCGTGTGGGCAGCGAACTGGCCGCCGGCACGGATGCCGGCGGGGACGCGGGTGATTAGCGGGCTCATACCCGCTTTGTGTGCGGCGGTGACGCTCAGACGCCGAGGCGGTCCAGGAAGTCCGGGTGCTTTGGGTCGTTCGGCTCGTAGCCAAGGCGCTGGTCGGCAACGGGGGCGGAGGTCCGCTGTGCCGCGCGGTAGGCGCTCAGTTGCTTGCGGGCCTCGGCTTCGATGGCGTCCTCGACCAACTGTTCGGCGAGGTACTGACCCAACAGGTGTGCTTCGTCTTCGCCGAGCTCTCCGATGGTGTCCAGTGCGGCGTTGACGTTCTCGTCGTTGGATGCTGCGAAGTCGACGAGTTCCTGGTCTCCGTCGCCACGGAGGTTCTCGAAGGCCGTGGGGCAGTCAGCGATGGCCTGGCGGCCGGCGGCGGCGCGTTCGGCAGGGGTGATTACGGCGGGTGCGGAGGCTGCTGTAGTAGTCATGGCGCTTATGTGTGCGGCATGGGAGGAATCCCGCACCGCGGCACATGCGCGCCGGCGACGGCGGAGTGCCCTCATGGCTCCCATTGTCCGCCGGTGGGGCCCTGACGGGTAGTGACCCGGGCCCCGAAGGCTGTCACGGGCAGTTCGGGTGTCCGCCGGCTCCCAGGAGCGTCAGCGCGGCCAGGGTCATGCCGCAGGTGACCGTGCCGCCGCGGATCATGCCGAGGAGTTCGCCGTGGCTGTACCACTCGACCTTGGCGCCGGTTTCATCTTCGACGTGACCGGGGCGGAGGTGCTCCATGCCGTGGACGGTCTTCCAGACAGCCACCTCAGTGGTGAGGATGCCGGTATCAGGCCGGAGGGTGCCGAGCAGGGTCCCGGTCCGGTAATCCAGTCCGGTCTCCTCGACGAGTTCGCGTGCCGCTTCGTCCAGGGAAAGGTCATCGGAGCCGCCCCGCGGGAATTCGAGGGCGAAGTCACCCACCGGGTAGAGGTACTGGCGGACCAGGCCCAGGTGCGCGACGCCGCGGAAGTTCACGAACGGAATGGCGATGACACCGAGGCCGGCGCCGGAGGTGACGGTCGAGTACTGGCCGAGCGCACCGTTGGGAAGCGTACGGTGTCGGTGTCGACCTGGAGGAATTTGTTCTCCAGGACGGTCTTCCCGTCCAGGCGTTCGATGACGCCCGGTACGGCCTCGGCTTGGATTTTGGCGATCGTCTGAGTGATCGGCCCGGGCTGGCCGGTGACCGGGGCGCTGCCAGCAGGAGTGGTGGCGGTGATGGTCATGGTTAGGCCTTTCCGGTGCGGTCGATCGGGGTGTGGCGCCACGCCTGGAGGCGTTGTTCGGCGATCTGTTTAATGAAGACGGTGCCGTAGCCGGCGCCGGCATCGTTGGCGAGGTAGCGGACGTTGGCCGGGTCGGTGGGGTCTCCCCGGTGGGCGATGAGGCCATCGATCCTGGATTCGAGCGGGGTCACGGGGTGGGTCCTGAAATTGGGGTTTTCCTCTTCGCTGACCTCGGGCCGGTGAGCGAAGAGGGAGGCATTGCGTTCGTTGACGATGGCCAGGTTCTTCAGCTGCCCGCGCTGCCAGGATTCCGGCTGTAGCCTGTGGTGCTCCATCATGGGCACGAACCATTCCTCGCTAACATGCGGGAACATCTCTTCGAGGGTGCGCCTGTACTCGTCGGCGCTGGCACCAATCTTCGCCGCGGCCGCCGCGAAGGTGGCTTCAGCAGTGGGGACGTAGTGGCTTTCGACCGCCAGGCGCCGTTCCCGGATGCCCATCAGCTCCCGTGCAACGGCCGCCCCGAACTGGTGGGGCTTGGTATTGCTGTGCCGGATCCGGTCCGTGGCCGCGTCAACGGAGTCGTCCCGTTCTGCCTCGGCGCGGATCGTCTCCCGCTCTGCTTCGTCGTGCACGGCGTTGAAGTCGTCACCGGCAAGGGATTCCTCAAGGGCGATGCGGGCATAGGAACGGCGTTCACCGTTGGAGGGCCGGTCCTCGTAGACAAGCTTGAACCACCGAGCATCCGATGGCACGGAGATGGGCGGGGTAACTGCTGGCCCGGCCAAAGTCGCGCCCGGCTCTGCGTGGGAGGTGGCCGCAAACTGGCCGCCGACTGGCATTCCCTTGGGCTGGCGGGCTGTAGTGGTCACGGGTGCGCCTCCTTGGCTGTGTTCACTGCGGAACGTGAGTCTGTGGTGCCTGATGGTTTCCGGCATCTTGCCGGTGTCCTCTGTGTGTGTGCGGCCGGGAGCAGTTCCGCGCAGGCACCCTGTCCGTAAGGGACCCGTCATTGGGCGTTTGCGTAGATGAGACAACCCTCAGGTGGCATATTTATCGCATGGGCCTGGAGGACGAAATAGTGGCGGCGACGGAGGCGCGGCGCGTCGCGATGGAACAGGAGCAAGAGAGGGAGCGTGAGGCGTCAGTTCCTGCTGTCGAAGACTGGTCCCTGCTTTTGGCCCGGAAAATCCAGGAGAAGTTCCCTGGCCTTCCGGTATGGAATCGCAAGCCCAAAGAGCTCCTGAGGGACCCATCAAAACCGGAACGTGAACTGGTCGGGCGGGGCTGGCACATCTGGGTAACTCACTTTGACGGATGGACGTCGACGACACTCCTGGAGGACGGATCGCTGTGGCAGGGAAACCTGCAAGCAAGTAGCACGTACCACGTCGAAGTCGAACCCTGGATAGATCTGATTGCCCCGGTTGGAACGAACGACTACCGACTCACCGAGTACAGGACGCTGTTCGGTATCTCCGGACTGGCAGCCTTGGCACTGGACCAGGTCATTGAGGATAAGGGCTCGCTGCAGTGGCGCGCGGACCTGACCTAACCCCGGGACTAGGCTGCCTCTTCAAATTTGCCGCTCCGGGCCGCTTGCTCCAATGACCGGCTGATCCTCAGGTGCTGCCGGTCGCATTCAGCGGCCAGCTCCGGGTAGGCGGCCGCGATGACTTCCAGGCAGCGAGTCTTGAGCTCCCTGTTGTACCAGGAACGCAGGTCGGAGGTGGCGAACCGGTTCCTTAGCAGGGCTGCGTCGTACACGGTCCGGTCATGTCGGAGGTAATTCACAGTGAGCCTGTCCACCGTGGCTGGGTGGAGGCGGGGCTGGTCCATTGGCGTGCGGCCGTCGGCGATGGCGAGTTCCCGGTAGCTTTCGTAGGCCAGGGCGCGGAGTTCTTCCAATGATTCATCGCATTGCAGCGTCACCTTCAACGCGCGTGCGGCGCGGATGACTTTGCGCAATTCGGTCTGGCTCGTGAGCCGGACCTCCCGCCGTACCTGCGGGTTGGAGGAGGTGTAGGCGGCGAAGCGGCCTCGTCCCTTGCGGATCTTCTGCACGGTCTCCGGGTCGTCCTGGGCGGCGAACGGGGAATGCTGGGTGATGCGCATGGCGTGCCTCTCTTTGTCTTCGTTTGGAGCCTTCTATGCGGCGATCCAGCTGACGGGGTCTAGGCGGCGGGTACTGTCACTTCTGCCAGCTCGCACAGCGCGCAAAGGGTGTAGGCGCCGTTGTCGTCACGGCATCCTCCGCTGCAGCCGATGCAGAGCAGGGCCCGTTCGCGCAGTGCTGCGGCTGACTTGGAGCTGGTTGCTGTTGTCATGGCTGGGATGTGTGCGGCGCCTCGCTGGTTGGTCATCGGGGCCGGGCCAGGCGGGTCAGGAGTCGGCGATGGCCAGGTGGAACCAGGTCTCGGGATCGTAGGACCAGGAGAGGTCGCGCCCCTCCCATGAAGCGGAGTTCTCCTCGGATGAGGTGCTGAGCGTCATCCGGGACTGGATCTCGCCAGGGACGTGCAGGGCCTCCAGGACGCATTTCACACCGGCAATGGGTGCTCCGGCTGCTTCGCCGGGTCCCTTGGTGTCAATGGTGAGGGAGGTTCCGGCGTCGTTGAGCTGCACGCCCTCGGTGAGGCCGCACCCTGTAACGGCGCCCTCGAGGCCACCGGCTATCCGTGTGGGCTGGCTTGGGACCGGCTGCGGTGCTGGGCGCGTGGCACATCCTGCAAGGACGACCCCGATGAAAATCAGCGTCAGGGCGTGGCGGGTGGGTACGAGCATGGTGAGCCTTTCGATATGCCAAAGGCCCGGCAGGTCGGAGCTGCCGGGCCTTCGTGCGTGGTCCTAGCGCATCAGGCCCGGGTAGGAGCGCTGCTCCATCTGAGAGCTGATCTGCTTGACGGTTTCGAGTCCAACCCCGACCATGATCAGGATCGCGGAGCCGCCGAACGGGAAGTTCTGGTTCGCGTTCAGGAGGACCAGGGCGATCAACGGAATCAAGGCGATGACGCCGATGTAGAGTGCGCCGGCGGTGGTGATGCGGTCGGACACGTACTTGAGCAGGCGTTCGGTCGGCTTGCCGGGGCGGAAGCCCGGAACGAAGCCGCCGTACTTCTTCATGTTGGAAGCGATCTCCTTGGGCTCGAACGTGATCGAGACGTAGAAGAACGAGAAACCGATGATGAACAGGGTGTAGATCACCATGTAGACCGGGTGGTCGCCCTTGGTGAGGTTCGCGGTGATCCACTGTGCCCATTCGGGTCCGGCGCCGGACTGGTGACCGGTGGCGAACTGGGCGATCATGCTCGGCAGCGACAGCAGCGTGGAAGCGAAGATGACGGGGACGACGCCGGCCATGTTCACCTTGATGGGCAGGAAGGTGGTGTTGCCGCCGAGAGTCTTGCGGCCGACGACCCGCTTGGCGTAGACGACGGGAATACGGCGCTGGGACTGTTCGACGAGGACGACCAGGGTGATGGTGACCAGGCCAACGGCCAGGACGGCGGCGAACACGCCCCACCCCTGGGTCCGGCCGATGGCGCCGAGTGCGGTCGGGAAACCGGCGGCGACGGAGGTGAAGATCAGCAGGGACATGCCGTTGCCGATGCCTCGTTCGGTGATCTTTTCGCCCATCCACATGACCAGCAGGGATCCGGCCACCAGGGAGATGATCATAATGGCGGCCGTGATGGCGCTCTGGTCGGTGACGATCGGCAGGACGCAGTTGCCCAGCAGGTTCCCGGTGCGGGCCATAGTGACAACGGTCGTGGCGTTCAGAACCGACATGCCGACGGCGAGGTAGCGGGTGTACTGGGTGACGGTCGCCTGGTCGCCGTTGGCGTGCAGCTCCTGCAGCCGGGGAACGATGACTTTGAGCAGCTGCATCATGATGGAGGCGGTGATGTACGGCATCACGCCCAGGGCCAGGACGGAGACGGAGAGAAGCGCGCCGCCGGAGAACATGTTGACCATGTCGTAGATGCCGCCGGTGCTGCCGCGCTGGGACAGGCACATCTGCACGTTGGAGGCGTTCACGCCCGGCGCGGGGATGAAGGAGCCGAGCCGGAAGACGGTCAGGACGCCCAGGGTGATGAGCAGCTTGCTGCGCAGGTCAGGGGTCCTGAACGCGCGGGTAATTGAGTCCAGCAAAAGCCGGCCCTCCTTGAGGTAATGCCCGAGGGCTGGTTGGTTACTGGCCGGTGAACCGGGTGATGATGCCCAGGCCCATAATGGCCACGGCCCAGATGATCGCTGCCGCGATGGTGAAGCGGGTGAGGTTTCGTTCGGCCACGCCGGTCGAGTTCAGGCTGTTGGTCATGCCGCCGCCGAACATGCCGGAGACGCCGCCGCCGGATGCTTTGTGCAGCAGGATGAAGGCGCCCATGATGATGCTCAGTGCAACGACGAGCACCTGGAGGGCGATAATCAGAATGGTCATGGTGGTTCCTTAGGTGAGGCGGGCCGCGGGTGGAAAAGCTCAGAGGCCCGGGTATCCCTATGCGCGCCGGGACATGACGGGCGTCCGGCAAGACAGGTCAGGCGTTAGCTGGTACGAGATCCCTTGCGTCAGAGGGGACCTCGGTGAACACGCTGGTGAACTCCGGTGCGGTCGCGGGCGCCTCGGCGGTGGATGGCTGGGTCTTGCGTCCGGTACGTGCCGGGGCAGGTGCTTTGGCAGCCTTCTTCTTGGGTGCCGGTGTTGGGGCGGCTTTCTGGACCAGCAGCACGGTCAGGTGCGTGATGGCCAGCAGCACGACCGGAGGCATTGCGGCCATGATGGCCGAGACGACCGGTGGGACGCCGCCGTTGACCTGGTTGACCGAGACGATGGCGTGGACGGCGTTGGCGGCGGTGGACACCACGGCGCCGAGGCCAAGGAGTGCCCACGGGTAGGCGAGGGTTTTACGGTCGTGGCCGGCGAGGGCGACGATCGCGACTGTGGCGGCAGCGATGAGCCCGTCGACGATGATGGGCCAGATCCAGGCCAGGTTCGCATCGATTCCGGAGCGTGCTGCCAGGTCGGTCAGCGAGGCGAAGGACAGCACGAAGGCGCCGACGGCGATCAGGACGGTTGAGCCGATACCGACGGCGATGATGGGCCGGGACAGGGGTGCGGCAGGCTTGCGGGCAGCAGGAAGCGTCATGAGGGAGTCCCTTCAGGAGTGGTTGTAGCGCGGTGTCAGCGGAGCAGGTGGTCAGGCCGTGGGCCGCTTAGACTTCCAGGCCGTCCTGCTCCCGTGCGATGTCGGCGGCGGTGCCCAGGACGAGGCGGACCGTGGCGGCCAGGGTTTCCGGCTTCAGCTCGGGGTGGGATTCATGGATACGCTCGGTGATAGTCCGCACGTCGCAGGAGAGCCGCTGGATGCAGTTGGCTTCGTCGGCCTGAGTAGCCAGGATGAGTGCGTTCTCGGCTGCGGTGTTGCCGATGATGCCACCGTTGCCGTCAGGGGCCAGGCCGGCGGCGTCGATCCGCTGCCCCTGCTGGCGGGCTCCGGCCGTCCCGCGGCCGGCCGCAGTGAGTGCTTCCTCGGTGACCTTGGCCATTGCCCGGTCGACGCAGCCGACGTGGGTTTCGGCGTTGAAGGATTTCTCGTACAGGTGGGCCCGGGCGGGGACCTGGTGGAGGTAGTCGTAGAGCTCCTGGGAGTGCTCGAAGCCGAACTTGTCGACCAGCACGTCGTAGGCGTCCAGGACAGCGTGCTTGGCCCCGTGTGAGAGCCGGCGCATCACGCCGTTGACGCTTTCCGCGGAAGCCATGATCCGGTAGTCGTCGGACTCCCGGCGGTCCTGCTTGGCTCTCTGGCCGAGCTGGGTGAGGACGGCGGTCAGGTCCCGTTCGGTGACGAGGGGTTCGGGGGTTGTTTCAGGCATGGGCGTCATGTGTGCGGCGCCGTCTGCCCTGCTCCCCGGCCAAAGAGCGCTTGGCCAATCTGTTTCTCAGGCGGCGATGCCCAGTGGTCTCCCGGACCTGCGGCGTGAGACGGCTGTGAGGACCTCGTTGTCGCAAATGCTCTTGCTCGCCTCATCGAACGCCAGCCGGTAGGCGCCGGTGTAGGCGCGGGCAATGCGTTCCGGGAAGGTGCCGGCGCGCAGCTGCGGTTCGGGTTCGAGCAGGAGTTGCAGCCTCGCAGGTGTCGGCCGCCTGGAAGCTTTGACTCCCGTGGCTGCGGCCGTGTCCCAAGGGGCGCCGAGCGCTTTTACCGTGGCCCGGCCGTCGGGTTCGATGTCGAAGGCAGCATAGCTGAGCGCCGCCAGGTTGGGCCCTGCCGGGGTGATGAGTGTGTGGACCGGCATTAGTCCGTGCTTCAAGGCTTTGAAGGGTCCGCCGAGCAGCAGCCGGTCGCTGGGCGTGTACGGGGCTTCGCGCAGCGGGATGCGCATGGGCCCGGCGATGGAGGCCAGGACTTTGGCCAAGCTCGCGGTGTCCATGAACGGGGCGCCCTTGACTTCGAGCCAGAGCTGGTGGTCCGGGAGGTAGAAGTCGGGCAGGTAGTACAGATCGTCGCCGACCTGGTAGAAGGACGGCTCGTAGTCCCAGTTCACGTCCAGCAGGTCCAGGAAAACAGCCCAGCGCGCTTCGAGTCTTGAGCGGAAGATCCGGCCCGAGTACGCGACCTCCATCGCCTTGGGTTTGGGCGCCCGGGAGGTGCCGGCGCGGAGAGGTGCCTTTCGCGGGCGGCTTGTCTTGGCCGTGCCTCGGGTACTTGCGGCCTTCGGAGCAGAGGCCCGCTTGGCGGCTGGCTTCTTCGTTGCCGCTTTCCGGGCGGCGCCGGGCGCCGCAGCCTTCTTTCGAGGAGAAGGCACTGTTGTCCCGGCCTTGGCGGGACTCTTCCCGGGCGCGGCCTTCGGCTTCCTGGGTGCAGTCTTGGCTGCGGTGCGGTTCGGCATGTTTCCTCCTGCCCTGAAACATGCGCAGATAAACACATGCAAGGCAGTTGGGGTAATTCGGATACCCTGCCGCCGGAAACCCACCAACCGGCCGAAAGCCGACCGGATGGTCGAGCGGATAAATCCCCGGAATGGCGGGGAATATAGGGCCCCTTACTACTACTACTCTACTTAAACGACTTAAAAGAGAGATATGTATATAGGGCCGCCCTATTCTCTCTCCCAAGGGACCTGTGGGCACCTTAGTAAGAGAGCACTTTTCATTCCTTAGATGTCCTATCCGTACCGCCGAGTTGGTCGAGTGAGGGGCCGGCGTTTCCCAAAATCCCCGCCGTCATTGGGATGCAGGGGTGAAATCCGGCCCTACCGGGGGTGGATTCATTGCCGTTCCGCTGGGTCATCCCGGTGGAGCGGGGGCAACGGTGAGAGACTGGGTGTTTTGTCTCATGTGATAACCTGAGGAACGATACCGGCCTCCAGAGACGAGGGTTATCACATGGCTCCCGAATGGGGGCCATTTTTGTTTCAGGGACCCTTTGACTGCAATATTGGCGACAGTCAAAGGAAAGAGCCCCGCCGGTGTTGTTTTCTGATTCGGCAGGGCTCTTATTGGTGTTGAACGGGGTCAGGCTGACCATGACGCGGTGGGCGCGCCGTCCTTGTACGCAGGTTTGTAGACTCCGGCGACTGCGTCCCAGCCGTAGCCGCCGGAGTTGCTGTCCAGGTACGCGCGTCCGGTCCTTGGGGCTTCGTCCTCGTCGTAGCCGACGCGGATGAGGGTTCGCTTCAGGGGTGCCGGGATGACGACCTCGTGGCCGGATCCGTTCGTCCGGTCGATGAGCAGCACGTGTGGTGTGGCGAATTCCAGGACCTTGGATCCTTCGGTTTCGGGGGATTCCGTCCGCGGTGCGGGGACCGCGTCCTCCAGGCCGCCGTACCAGATCACGTCAAGGTCGACGGCTCCGTGCCAGTTGTACGGGCCCTCGTTGATCAGCTCTTCAATGGCTTCACGGACCCCCGGTGCATCGACGTTCATCCCGGCGTCTTTCAGCAGCGCTGCCACGGCGTCGTGTCGGGCTGTGAAGCCGCCATCGTCCATGCGATGACCGGAAGCCCAGCGAGGCTCCGAAAGGCGCCCTGCGGGCTGTCCCAGGGAGGTGCGCATGAGCTGGTCAGGAGTGTTGCGGAGCAGATCTTTGACCGGGTCCGAGTCGTCCCTCTCCTCGACTGTGTAGCGGGCCGCGTCCTGCTCATCAGGGTCCAGGTCGTCCCAGTCCCTGTCGAAGGTTCCGGCCGCGGCGGCCTCGTCGATCTCGGCCCTGGCGATGGTGAGTGCTTCCTCGTGCGCGTTGTCCGAAAACCGTTCATCGACATCGTTTTCAGCGTCCATCCACTGGCCGGAGAGGATCATGCCCATCTGCTTTTCCGTGAGGCGGTCGTCGTAGGAGACGTAGCGGAGGCTGACCGGTGCCTGGTTGGCTGCAATGATCCCGGCTGCGGTCGGTTCCATCTTGGTGCCGGACAGTGTGACGTCGGGTTCTGCGTGGGTGGTGGCGGCGAACTGGCCGCCTGCCGGAATGCCTTGGGGCTGGCGGGCCGTGTTTTCGTTCATGCCCTGGGTGTGTGCGGCAAGCGTCTGCACTGCTCACGCAAAGGCCCCGCAAGGAAATACGGACGCTCCTGCAGGGCCCGCGTATCCGGACGAGCGTCAGTCTAATGCGGGGCGCCAGGTTCGAGCCAGAGCCCGGAATCGGGGCATGAAAGAGCCCCGCTGTATGGGGGTTCAGCGGGGCTCTTCTGGTTTCCAGTCTAGTACTGAGAGACGACATTCGATTAGCCGGTGGCTTGTGAGATCAGTCTCCGGAGTGGGCTACTTTTGCGCGAGCCGCTTCAGCACTTCGGCCGTGACAGCGGATTGAAGCTTGGCGAGATCCTCGTTGCTCAGCGCCCCGATGTCACCGGGCGCCGCGGGAGATGCGGACCCGTTTCCGGCCGCACTTGCCTCCGGGGCTGAAGCGCCGACCGTCTTGCCGTCCTTGTCGATGCAGCGGATCTTCTCACCGTCCGCGTTGGCCAGGCAGGAGGAGCCGTCAGCCTTGACCAGGACCCGGTAGACGACGTTCTGGTTCAGGCCGATCGATGCCGCCCATTCGTCGTGGGAGACCGGGATAACCTCCTGGACGGAAAGGCCTGTGGCCCAGCCGTTGAGGGAGGAGTAGTCGGCTTTGATCTTGTCCGCGGTGGCGGAGTTGGACTGCCGCGGGGCTTGCAGATGGTACAGGGTCACCTTCGGGGACTCGCCGTCCTTGACGTGGCCGGATTCGAGCAGGGCGATGTCTTCGATGGACCGGGATGATGCCCGTGAGGTGAACGGGGAGGCGTACACGGAGCCGGGCGCGTCCTTGTAGGCCAGGGAGAAGGCGCTGTGGTTGTCCTTGTTGGGGTCGTTGGCGTCTTTCACCTCATCGGTGAGGCCGGACTGGCCCTGGACCATGGACCACCAGTCGCCGTTGTGGGTGGCGAGTGAGTCGTTGACGCGCTGGACGTAGGAGAGAGCGATCACCGGGCCGGGCAGCTCTCCTGCCTTGACTTCGCTGCGGATCTCGACGTTTCCGGTGTGGCCGTCATAGATGGCAACCCCTGCCGGGACGTGGACCGGGTTGATCCAGCCATTGAGCCTGGTGACCGGCACGACCACTTTCGGAGTGTCGCCATCGCAGTAGCCCCAGGCGTCGTCCTTCTTGGCGATCAGCATCGAATCCTTGGTGGCGATGGCACGGGTCAGGGAGTTGTCGAAGTAGCCGTCCATCCGCTGGTGCGCGTTCTTCTCGTCAAACAGGCACGGCTTGCCCGAGGCCTGGCCGGTCAGCGCGATGGTCTGGTTGATGATGGCGGCGTAACCGGGATTGAAGTTGCCTTTCCTGTCCACCAGGGTCGAGTAGTGGTTTGAATCTGCAAGGTAATCGGTGCCGCCGATCTGGCCGTTGATGCCGGAAAGGTTGGAACTGGCCTGCCGCTCCGCGACCAAAAACGGTGCCCGCTCCTTCAAGGTGGGCATGGTGTCGTTTGTTTCCTGGATCGTTGAGGCGTAGGCAAGGTCGGTGTTGTACGAGCGGGCCTCGCTGTAGAGGATCAGGCCACCCACGCCAAGGATGCCAATGACCAAAGCGGCCGGAACCTTGTCGACGGCAAGGAAGAACACGACGACGGCGCCGAGGACGACGATGATCAACAGCGGGAAGCCCCAGATGATGACCCAGTCGTTGATGAACCGGGCTCGGGTCAGTGGGTCGAAGAGAAACAGCGAGAGGATGCCGAGGACGATGAAGGCGCCCAGGATGCCGGCTTTGGTTGAGTTATTCATGCGCCTCATGTGTGCGGAGACCCGAGACGCTGTCACCGTCAGACGCTGCTGAGGGCCGGCCCCTTCGACGGGTGTGGTGCGGCAACTGCGGCGCTGCAGGCCGGGCAGGGGCCGTCGGGGACGCAGGCGAGGGGTTTGTTGCCGCGGAGGGCCAACAGGAGGAAGCGCAGAAGACGGTAGCCATCGAGGGTTTTGTGAAGGGGAAGGGCGTTCCCGGCACCGTTGATAAGCACGAGGAAGGCTGCAGCCCCAAGTGCGTTGTCCCAGCTTCCGCCGCCGGCGGCCAACAGTGCAGACCCGAAGAGCAGGTCAGAGGCGGGGCCCGCTGCGATGCCGAGGACCCGTCTTCAGGGGGTTGTGTCGCCGCTGGTGACGGCACCGCCGGCAAAACCAAATTCCAGCCGTTCCACCCGACGTCCGGTGACGCGGGCCACAACCGCGTGGCCGGTTTCATGGAGGATCAGTCCGGCCACGACCAGGGCGCCGGCCAGGACTGCTTCCTGCCAGCCCAGCTCCAGCACGCCGGTGCGCTTGGACCGCTGAGAGGCGATCAGCATGCCGCCGCCAAGCGACATCGCCGCGAACAAGGCAAGGACACCGGGTTTGAGGACGACCGCCCAGGGGCGGCGAAGGAGCGTAAAAGCCATGGGCCTTATGTGTCCGGCATTGGCAGGACCTCTCCCCCGCCCTTGCTTCAGAGGGTCTGAAACGGCTCCTGCTGAGGTCCGTCGTGTCTGTTACAGCAGAATCAGGCCGGCCTCGCGGGAGCGCACCCAGATTTCGATCCGGTACCTCGTGCCGTTCTTCGCCACCGACCATCCGCTGGCAGGCTCGGAGGTCGCAAGGTCCCAGCCAAATCCGAGTTCGGGAGCGAAAGTATCCCCGTCGACATCGGTATCGATGCGGGTGATGACTGCTGTGTCGGCCAGCTGCGCGGCAAGAGCATTGCGGTACACCGTTCCGCCACCGATGATCCAGATTGGTCCCGATCCTGGTTGGCCAAGGGCGGCGACAACGGCGTAATGGACGGAGCCGGCGCGAATGGCACCCTCGGCGCTCCACGACGGGTCACCGGTGACGACGATGTTGGTACGGTCCGGCAGCGGCCGGAATCTCTCGGGGAGGGAGTCCCATGTGCGCCGGCCCATGATGACGGGGTGGCCTTCGGTGGTGCGGCGGAAGTGCTCGAAGTCCTCGGGAAGATGCCACAGCATGGTGCCGTCACGCCCGATCACTCCGTTGGCTGCCTGTGCCCAGATCATGCCAATCCTGGCCTCAGGTCGGTGCATCACCGGACCGGGCCGCCGTCCAGGTCGATGTCGGTCAGTCCTTCTTTCTCGAAGATGGCCTGGCGGGTCTCGTCGGTGAACCCCGTCATCGCCTGGGCGTCACAAACCCCATCCCGGTAGCCCTTCAGCTCAGCCGCCTCAATGACGGCAGCGAAGACCTCCTCGATGGCCGCGGCAGCTTTGGTCATGCGGAGCTGCCGGACGGCGTCGCGGCCGTCCATGAATCCTCCGTTGTCGCGGTAGGCGGCAGCCTCGTCGGCCGGCCAGTCCTGGATCACCAGGCCGCGGTCGCGGAGGAGCTCGGTCAGGGGCTCAACGAGCTCGGGACGGGGAGGGGCCGGCGGCGTGGTCTTCTTGGGCATGCCTGTCATGTGTGCGGCATCGCCTATAGCGGTTCTCGCGGAGACTCTTACGGCCCTTTCCGCACACATTATGGACATGAGCGCAAACACTAAATTGAACCCCGAAGACTTCGTCATCACGACCGGCGAGGAGCCGGCTGACTGGCCTGAAACCATTCGCCACGGGCTCCTTTGTAAAGGTCGTCACCCACAGCGAGGGCCTCTGGACGAAGGTTATCGAGGATGACGGTGAGACCATCACCGCGACGATGGCCAACAACCCTTTCGGGGACTTCGCCGCTTTCGGAGACCGCGTCGCGTACAAGCGCGAGAACGTCCGCGACATCTTGCCGCCGACCCACGGCTAAGTCTCACGACATCCCGATCACAGCCCGTCGCCGGAGCCGGGCGCGGCCTCTGATTCTAGGAAGTAGTTCTTCTACGAGTACCCGATGACCGATGAGTGGCGCCCGTTGCCCTCGATATAGTCAGCAAAGGCACTTGATAGCCTGCCGCTTTCCTCGTTATCCACGCCTCTCCAAATCAAATGCCAGCCGTCACCGGCCAGTTTGAATTTTGTCTCCCAGAGCGTAGCGAAAGTTCCTTCGTCCCACGCTGGCTTACACTTCAGTTCAGCCCACGAAACGAACTCAAACACGAATTCAGGACTCACAAAAAGGTAGTCATTCGTGACCTCTCGGCCCAGGCCGGCAGCGGAAAGAGCGTCCGCGGCCGCAGCACGGACCTTTTCCTTGTTACTGCTTCCGCTATGCCAATCATTCTGCCAACCTTCGATCTTTCCCACACCCCACGGGGAAATACGCCGCTTCGCAATCCGACCGTCATCGAATAGAAGGAGGCTGCGGAAGACCCAACACCTTGCGACTTCCGTGGCGACGAAGGTGTTGTACGCGGCCTTGTACCGTCCGAACAAACCTGTCTTCGCCGGGAAGTGCTCCCGCTTCATGGCAACTACTACGTGAGGTTCCACGCCGTACTTGGCCAAGGCACTTCGGAAGTCATCAAATTCGCTGCGGAGCATCGGCGCAACACGGGCAGCCAGATCGTCCAACGCCGACGCTTTCTCCGCCGCTTCGCGTTCCTGGTCCCGTCGGCGCTGGAACTCCTCTTCAATCCGCATGCAGAAATCGTAAGTGAACGTGGAGCCGATGACCCGGTGCGGTCCATCCACACACCGGATGGATCTTTGGTGGCAAGCAGAAGAGGCCCCGCACTTCGCGAAGCCTCTTCTCTATCTGATGCTGGCAGGCGCTTTAGGAGGCCAAACGTCCGCGGACGATCTAACTAACGGTCTTGCCGTCGAACCGGCCGGCGACTTTGGCGGTGACCGGCTTCATCACGGCGCCGATGGAACGCATGGTCAGTTCCTGGCCCTCGGCCTTCAGCGCGGCGATGGCCTCGTCGACGATCGTGTCGACCTCGTCACGGGTCAGGGCCTTGGGAAGGTACGCTTCGATGATCTCCGCCTCGGTAACCTCGGCGGCGGCTCGATCGGCCCCACCGGCTTCGGTGTAGATCCGGGCGGTGTCGCGGCGCTTGGCAGCCTCCTTCTGCAGCAGGCTCGTTACCTGGGCGTCGTCGAGCTCCACCGGGGGTCTTGCCGGACTTCTCCCGCGTGCTGATCTCGCCCAGGACGTTCCGGACGGTCGTCAGGGCGGTCTTGTTGCCGGCCTTCATGTGGGCGACAACATCTTCTTTCAGGCGCTCCTTGAGCGTCATGGTGTTCCTCTTTCCATCGGTGGTTTGGTGTTGGGTCTACTGGCTGGTTTCTCCCAGCAGTGTTCGGATGGCTGTAACGATCGAGGTGCCTTCCATCCAGGCCTGTGCGGCGGCGGTGCCCTGCGGCAGTGGGGGTTCCGGCCGTTCCGGGTCCCATCCCTTGAGCTCCGCAAGGAACATCTGGTTTTCGTGCCGCTGGATTTCCATCTCGTACAGCCGCACAGCTCCGTCCCGCAGGTAGCCCAGGACATTTTGCAGATAGCCCTGGGTCATGTCGGTCAGGGCGTGCTGGTTCCCGTGGCGGTCCACGCAGTGGTCGGACTGCATCAGCGTGTCGAGGCGGATCACCCCCGCGTTCTCATTCATGGAGGACATGTGTGCGGCATGGGCGCCGTGCTTCACCGTTGCCGCTGCCGCACACATGAAGAATGGCCGTAGAAGAAACGGCAGAACCCGATGTCCCGAGAGAAACGAGCCTCAAGCAGTGGTTTACGACCCCGACCAGGAGCGGCGCAATGACGCCGTCTACGCCGAACACAAGAAGGCCGTGGCCGGCGGGGGAGAAGCGCGTCCTGCGCAAGACCAGCACCGGCGAGCTGCACAGCTACCCTGCGGACGAGATCGGGTTTACGCCCGGCCGCGGGCACGCCCAGGTCAGCACCTGGTGGGGCATGGGTGTCCTTACACTCGTCATGGTTCTCCTCCTTGCCGCCGGTGTGTGGCTGTTCCAGCGGCCCCTCTGGGAGGGCGATACTCCGGACTGGGGTGCTCTGTGGCTGATCGGATTCGTCAGCCTCATGTCGCTCTATACGTTCAAACTCGCCCGCGACGAGTACAAGGCCACACAACTGCGCAAACTCCGGGGCTCACCGAAACCGAGCAGCAGCGGCAGTGTCGACATAAACCTTCTGGAGCTCGGGCAGGACCGGACAGAGGGGCAGCCCTAATGGAGTATCTGGTCGCCCTCGTCTGCTTCGTCGTGGTCATGGTGGCGCTGCGCGTTTGGCACGCCCGCCGGGACCGCAAACGCCGCCTTTCCCGGCCGCCGCGGCACCTGGGCGAGCCGCGGTCCCAACGGGGCCGCGTCTACAAGAACCCGCCGTCCACGAACCACAACGCGGACCCGTACAGCGGCTGGCCGTAAGCGTCCTCCGGTTCGATAGGCTCGACGGCATGACGGGATTGATAAGCCCTGCCGATTCCCCCGCCGGGCAGGCCGCAGCGGCCGCCAGGAAGGCATTCAAGCAGGAGGACTACATCAGCGCCCTCGCCGGTATGAGCGACGGCGAACTGCGGGAGCGCATACGGGAAACCGTGGTCATGGAAGAGCGGGCCCTGCAGGAGTGGCTGGACGCCGGGGACTGCTACATCGTCTCGCTGGCCGGGAACGTCCACCTGCCCACGTGTGACAGCATGAAGCGGTTCGTGGACCGCCAGGCCGCATGGGGCCTGAACCTGCGCTTCCCCCAGCGGCTCCAGGGAGACTCACCCGACGAGGACCCCATCCCCGCCTGGCCGATCCTGCGGACCAGAGCCCAGATCGAAGCAATGCCACGACGGACGGCGTGCCCACTGTGCAACCCGGAACTCGCCCACCTGGGCAAAGCGCGACGGGCCATCACCTGGACGTATTTGCCGGCGCGCAGCCTGAAGTCCAAGCACTTCGGCACAGAGTTCCGCCTGCCCGAGGGAACTCTCCTCGGTGCCCTCACCAAGATCACCACCGTGGAGACGATCGACGGCCTCGACTTCCGGGCCGACTTCGAGCACGCAGAAGCCCCCGTCACCGATCCGGACACCGAGTTGATGTATCAGACCGGTACGAGGGCCCTGGCTTAGCCAGCCGCTTAGACGGCGACGGGTGCTTTGATTCCGGGGTGCGGGTCGTAGCCGATGATCTCGAAGTCCTCGAAGGTGTAGTCAAAGATCGAGTCGGGGACCCGGTTGAACTTCAACTCCGGGTAGGAGCGCACCTCGTCCAGCCGTCCGAGCTGCTTTGCGACCTGGTCGGTGTGGTTGTCGTAGATGTGCACATCGCCGCCGGTCCAGATGAACTCTCCGACGTCGAGTCCGGTCTGCTGCGCGACCATGTGGGTCAGCAGCGCGTAGGACGCGATGTTGAACGGGACGCCCAGGAACATGTCCGCGGAGCGCTGGTAGAGCTGGCAGGAGAGCTTGCCGGGGGCGCCGTCGACACCGGGCGCGACGTAGAACTGGAAGAAGGCGTGGCAGGGCGGCAGGGCCATGTTGTCGACTTCAGCTGGGTTCCAGGCGGTGACGATGTGGCGGCGGCCGTTGGGGTTCTTCTTGATGGACTCGATGACCTTGGTGATCTGGTCGATCTGGCCGCCGTCCGGGGTGGGCCAGGACCGCCACTGGGAGCCGTAGACGGGGCCGAGATCGCCGTTCTCATCGGCCCATTCATTCCAGATGGTGACGCCGCGGTCCTGCAGCCACTTCACGTTCGTTTCGCCGCGGAGGAACCAGAGCAGTTCGTAGGCGACGGAGGGCCAGTGGACACGCTTGGTCCAGATCAGTGGGAAGCCTTTGGACAGGTCGAAGCGTATCTGGCGGCCGAAGACGCTGGACGTTCCTGTACCGGTCCGGTCACCTTTGGCGACGCCAACGGCGGCGACTTCGGCGAGGAGGTCTTCGTAAGGGGTTTCAATCGCGGGCATGCAGGGGCCTTTCAAGTGGTCTGTGGTTGTCCCTATGCGGCCCGCCGGCCGACGGCGGAGCTACAACATCGAGTGCAGGAGGCCAGCCAACACCGGCACTTCGATGGCGTGGGCTGAGTCCCCCCGGCGAGGAACGTGTGTACCGCCACGGGAAGCTCTGCGGCGGTGACGAGGTACACAGCGGACTGGCCCAGGGGCGCAAGCATGCCTGCGCGCTCGATGGATGGCTTGTTCAGCTTTCCGGACGGAGAGTGCACCGCAGCCCACCCTTCAACCTGGCAGTGCGGGTAAGTGGCCCGCATCGCGCTGACCGCGGAGCCAAGCTTCAGTGCCGTGAGTTCTTTACCGTTGCGGAACAGGCGCTTGTTGTCCCACCAGTAATTCCCGCGGCCCACATCTTGGAGTCAATGAGGGCGATCCTGTTGCCGGCAATGACGGCGTGGTCGATGTTGGCGTGTTCGGTTCCGGGCCAGCGTAGACCATTGATGAGCCGGGCAGCTGGCAGCCCCGGCAGGACGGACCCGGAGATAAGCCGGGCCGTACGCTGTTCTCCTTCGATGCCGATTCTCGCGTTCTCACCGAATCGGGCCACTGACAGGTCTCGTCCCGGAGTTCCGATGACAGGGGCTGTGAGGTACTCCTCGGCCAGGATGGATCCAGCCAGGACCGGCGCAGGCGGTGTCTGCTTGCGCCGGGAGAACCACCAGGGCGTCATAGCGATCAGTCCCCAGAAGCCGGCGGTGAGGACGATGCCGGCGACTCCGGTCAACACCATGGTGGCCTGTGACCCGCTGTCCCGGTACATGAAGGCCGCCATGACAGTCGAGATGACGGGGAGGATGCAGGCAACAGCGCCAATGATGAGCAGATGTCCGGCGCTCCGTGGCACCAGGCGGCCACAGCTGGCCGGTATCCTTCCCGGGAGCCCTGGCCGGCCAACTCCCTCGGTCCGGGCTGTCTCAGGCGGCCTGGTACGGTCTTCATGTCTACGGCGTCCGCGGTCCTGCTCTACACGCTCAGTAGCCGAGGGCTCCCAGGTACTCCTCCAGCGTCTTGCAGCGCACCCCGGTGCGGGAGTCGTCCATGGTGAAGACCGCAAGGGCTTCGGGTCGTCCTGCGTCCTGGGCCGCGTCGAAAAGGTGGGCCGCACCGTCCAGGGTCGGACCAACGAACCGGGCCCTGGGGACGCCGTATTCGTCAGTGATGAGGTGGAAGAGCTCCCGCGCGTATTCGCGGGTCATGAGCTCATTGTTGTAGCACCTGACGGTGACCGACATCTTTTTGTTGAAGCCCTCGCGCGTGATGAGTTTCTCCAGGACCGCCATATGGTCGCGGGCTTCCTCGGCGGTTGCGACCGTCGCCGGCAGCGGTTCAAGGACGACGTTTCCTGTTCTGTCTCGGCTCACAATCGGGCCTCTCTTATTTGGGCGGCACACGGATGGTGGGTGTGGGTTGGCCGCTGGTACATCTATGCGCCGCGGCCGGTGACGGCCCTTTCATGCGGTCCTGCACCGGCCGGCCAGCACTTCGTATCCGCGGGGATAGGATGCATCCGGGGACTAGCCCAACGACGAAAGAAGGATGATGCCGGAAGTGCCTGGCGCCTCAGATGAATCAGTCCGCGATGACGCGACGCCATTTCAGCAGGACATCGAAAGATGGGCTCAGGCGGCGGTGCCGGTGCTGCAGGAAGTGGCGGGCACGTATGGGAACTTCATCACGTACAAAGACCTCGCCAACAGGGTTTTCAAGGAGACGGAGACCAGCACTCGGATGCTGATCCCGAACTTCAGCTCACGGCTCCTCAACCGGGTGATCCAGATTTGTCTGGAGCAGGAGCTGCCGGCACTGTCGTCTCTGGTCGTCAACGCATCGGACGGTACGGTCGGACCCGGGTTCGATGCCGTACTCCGGGCGTCTGGGCGCGATGTGCCGGGGACGGTCTTGGAACGCGAACGGATCGCCGCGGCCGAACGCTTGGAATGCTACAGGCGGTGCGGTGCCGAGGTGCCGGCCGATGCCGAGCCGCGGTTGACGCCCGTGTTCGAAGCGAGGGTGAACCCGCCGAAGAAGGCTGAACCTAAGCCGAAACCCGTCTGCGCCGTGCATGGGATCCAGCTTCCGGCCACGGGCATCTGCGACGACTGCGCCTAGCCGAGTAAAGACCCCGGCTGGCTGCGACGTGCGGTGGGTCCGAACCGAGGACATCTACGCGGCAGCCGGCCAGGAGCCTGGTGGAGAGAACTGTCAGAAAGACAGTGTTTTCCGGCTCTGTGTCTTCCATCTGCGAAGGTGATCCTGCTAGCCGAGTGTCTTCCCGTCAGCGGAGTGATTTCAAGCTAAGGGGCGTCGGAAGCATGGGCACGGATTACCGCGCTCACGGGCTGCCCTGCCCGTCGCCCCGATACCTTCTTGGCAGCGAATCCACCCGAAACGGCTTCCCGCGGAAGGTCAGTTCTCGAAGATTTGACCCGTCAGCAGGTCTAAGCTGAAGACACCGCCAAGCAACCTGACACTGGGGTTGGGGCGCAGCTCCAGGCCCAAGCGCTTCCGGGCGGCGTTGGCAACCGAGTCGCTTTCATCGTCAGCCAGGGCCTGTAGCAGGTGCCGCTCCGTGGAAGGGTTCTTGGCCACGCCCAGGCGGGACATGGAATCGTCCTCGTCTGCCGCCAGCTCGGCCAGCACATCGGCGGGGGCCGAGGGGTTCCTCGCCACATATTCGCGACAGTAGCCGGCATCCGTGAAGTCGCCCCGGTCGCCTGGAAGCTGTGTCAGTTCACGGAGACGGTCAGGTGTCGTGTTCGGGTCCTGTGCTTCATCACGCACGCCCCTCTTGGGTGCCTGAGACGTCCCGGCAGCCCAGCCGTGTTCGTCCACGTCGATCCTCACTGCCACCTCCGTCGATTAGCCTCGAAAAACCGGAGGCGCTTCTCGTATGGAAGACACTAGCAGATCGATCCAGATCCATGGAGTGAGAAAACACTCATCGAGTCTGCCTGGTGGGACGCGCTGGATTCGAACCGGCGTCTCCGGGGCATAGGCCCGGCGCATTCGCCCGATGGCGGTGCTGCCCCGGTACATCAAGCTGGCATCGAAGCCAGCGGTCAGCCATTGCCTTCCAGGCCCACGCCGTCATGTACCGGACACCGCTCTATGCGAGCGTCCCGTGTCGCAGTCCCCGATCCCGCAGGTGGCACTCTTTCTCTACCCACGCACACACCTGGGCGTGCCGGACAGAAGCGGGGACTGCTTGGAAAGCGGCGCGTGTGCGAGACGGACGCCTTCCCGTTGCTTCGAGGGGACTTGAACCCCTAACCTCCGGCCACAGCAGGACCGGTGCTCCGCCAATTGAGCTACAAAGCACGCCAGTGTCTTCGTTCCGGCCGTCGCCGCGGATGGATTGACTTCCACCCGTGAAGCCCCCGGCCCTTGGTAGCTTCGCTGGCCATCTTCCCCTTGTACTTCGGGGTTCGGTGTCAGCTCGGCAAGGGACGGCAGGTATTCTTCGAGCCCGTTGCTGGGGTTGCACCAGCACGCCTGTCTAAGGGGTAGACGACCCCGGCGCAGCCTTCCAATGACACACGGGCATGAGAGCACCCGGAGGTGCTTCGTAGCAGGGGCGGGGCTCGAACCCGCCTACCCCGGCCCGTCGGCAGACGGTCCAAGGCCACACCTTCCGGTGCGGGCGTCGCCATGGACGCCTTCCCTGCAGCCATTCATTTAGCGTGGGGTCTTAGAAGCCTGCCCTGCCGGACCGGCCAACCGCACGGGACGTATCGCCGTTTCCTGCGCCGCTGTCAGTATTTGTGCTGCCGCCAAGAACGGGTGATCAAGTCCCGCTGGCAACGGACCCCAGGTCAGCAGTATCGGGGTCCAGCGCGGACCGGCACCCCACGACGGATGCACCTCGGAGCTAACACTCCGGCTCTGCCTTTGAGCTACGGTCCTTGGCTCTGGCCGGCTGAAGCCGAAATTCCCTACCCCTCGCTGCGCACCGTGCCTAGGAGCTGCGCAGCTACTCTTCAGGTTCAACGGCGCTGGCAGCCGGACGGGCTCGACCGGCCCCTCGCTTGCGCTGGCGGGGTCCTGCATCGTCCTGTCCGGCATACGCCGTTCCAGAGCGGGCCGTCCCGGAATTGAACCGGACCGCGGTGAGCGGTTCCACATCGGCCCCGCCAGGTTCCTTTCCCTGGCGTAGGTTTCTCTATCTGCCACTCATGTGTGCGGCATTACGAGAAGCTCTCTCCGCTCCCCTACCTCCTGCAGGATGACGGTGCGAAGGTCGAGTCGGCGGAGCACCCGGTCAGCGATCTCGGGGTCCACGTCGGGCTCATTCCGGGCATCCACAATTTCCTGGCGGGCGGCGTCAAGGGCGATGGTGCGGATGGCAATCTCAGAGTCGTGGCGGCTGCGGGCGTCCGCCGGCGCAGAAGGAGCAGCGTCAATGATGAGGTCCTCACTCAGGCGTTTGATGCCACGCTCGATGACCTCCTGGCGCTGGTGTGGAAGGTCGTGCAGGAACGGGGCGTTGTGCAGTGCGGCCAGGGCAGCCTCTTCGGCCCGCTGGGCGAGGACCAGTTCGGCTTCGTGTTCGGCAGCCGGTGATTCCCGCATCTTCAGCTTGCGCATCAGCCACGGCAGGGTGGAGCCGGGAATGACCAGGGTTGTGAAGAGCACGGCTACAGCCGTCAGGACGATCTGGTCCCGGGCCGGGAACGGCGAACCGTCCGCGATGTGTTCCGGCAGAGCCAGGGCAAGGGCGAGGGTGGCGAGCCCGCGCATTCCGCACCAGGTCAGCAGGAGGACGTCCTTGGGCCCGTTCGAGGCAGGCCGTCGTTGCGGCGGCGGTTGAACGGCACCAGCAGAGCAAGCCAGACAGCCCGGATGAGAACCACGACCGCGCAAATGACGGCGGCGTTGCCGAGCATAGGCAGCAAGCGGCCCCCGGCGTCGTGAATGACGGTCCGGCTGACCAGACCGATGAGGCCGAACGCCAGCCCAGTGGCGAGGAGTTCGGTGACGTCCCAGAACGCGCTTCCCGTGATGCGCTCGGCGGCGTCCTGGGGTCGTGAGCGACGTTTGATCTCCAGAGCGGTCACGACGACGGCGATCACACCGGAGGCGTGCAGTTCCTCGGCGAGGATGTACACCGCGAAAGGAACCACCAGGGTCACCGCGCTGCGGGCTGTGGATGAATCGATGACACCGATCAGCTTCTTGGCCGCCCAGGCCATGGCGAGGCCCAGGGCCACCGCGACGACGGAGCCGGTCACGAATTTCACCGCCAGCCAGCCGTCCACATCGTGGCCGGCAACGGCGGCCGCCACGGCGGTCTGGAAGATGACGATTGCAGCAGCGTCGTTGAACAGGCCCTCGCTTTGCAGGACAGTGAGCAGCCTCCGGGGCATGTGGACGCGGCCGGCCACGGACTCGACGGCCACGGGGTCCGGCGGTGCGATCATGGCACCGAGGGCGATGGCTGCGGGAAGGCCGATGCCTGGAATGAGCAGCCAGGCGGCTCCGGCGACCACGGCGACTGTGGCCACAACAAGTCCGATGGCGAGGAGTATGACGCTGCGCCACCGGATATGGAACACCGACCATGACGTCTTTTTCGCGGTTGCGTACAGCAGTGGCGGAAGAAACAGCGGCAGGATCAGTTCGGGCTCGAGGTGCAGCTCGGGGATTCCCGGTATGAAAGCCATGCCGAGGGCGATGACGACCATCAGGACCGGGTACGGCAGGTGCAGCCTGTCACCGAGGCTTACAGCGATCACGGTGGCCAGTAGCAGCCCGATGATGAGGGCCAGCTCGTGCATGTACTTCTCCTCGCATGTGGGAAAGGCCGGCGCCTGTGACAGGCGCCGGCCTTGGCTTGGGCCCCGGCGGACCGGGGTTGTGCCGGGAGGCACTGATGCGGCTCTGACGGGACTTGAACCCGCGGCCTCCGCCGTGACAGGGCGGCGCGCTAACCAGCTGCGCTACAGAACCAGATGGTCGGTGGTGGAAGACACCGACCGGACCCAAGGTCCCGCCGGCCGACGGGACGAGGGAAGTGGTGCTCTGGTCAGCTTTGACGCTGAAATCCCCTAGCCCTATTACGCGTCTTTACCGGTGTCCGCGCTTTTACTCTTCAGGTTCAACGGCGCAGACAGCTCGGGCGGTGTCGATGCGTCCCCCGCTTGCGCTGACGGGTCATGACATCATCCTGCCCGGCATACGCCGTTCCAGACCGTGGGCCGTTCCGGAATCGAACCGGTCCGCATCTGCGGTTCCACATCAGCCCTGCCGGGTTCCTTGTCCCGGCCTAGGTTTCTTTAGCTGCCACTCATGTGTGCGGCGGAGGAAATCCCTCTCACCGCTGGCCAACTTGAGATTCCTGTACTCGTTCAAAGGCCGCCCTGATCTCAACTTTCTGGCCTGCCTCGCAGAATGAGCCCTTTAGCTGGCGGTAGTAGCCGGCCCCGTCACGACTTGAGGGCCAGATTCACGACGCGGTCATGCAGTTGGCCGGCGGCGTAAATGGCCTGCTTGTCGAGACTTGCCTCCACGCGGGTCCGGCCCGTCAACGATGGCCTGCAGGGCCGAGCGCACCACGTTGTCCTCGTAGGTGTCCGCTTCGGGAAGCTCAGCGATGGCTATCCGGAAGGCGTTCTTCACGACGCTCCTGCCTGGGAATTCGGCCTGGGTAAGCCATGCCATTGGAAGAACCTCCGCGGCCTTGGCGTAGCTGGTCAGTGATGTCATTGGTGTCTCCTTAGCTCGGCAGGGCGGCCGTGCGCCTCTGCAACCAATGTGTGCGGAGGCAGGGGGTTTGGTCACCGCGGGATTAGGCTATCGGCGACGTAGTCCGGCACCGGCGCCTTGTAAACGTAGAGCACTTCGAGAGCGAGCCGCTGCACTTTGAGCTTCCACGTATCGGCGGCCGCCTGTTCGACGGTGCGGCCTTGCAGGTAGTCCTCCCCGGCCATCCCGGCCAGTGAGGCGGCCTCGGCCAGGTTGATCTGCTGGTCCAGCTCGCGCCAGTTCTCCCGGTGTGCGATGAATTCGCTGCGCAGGTGCCATTTGCTGCGGCCCTCCCAGCCGCGCAGGAAGTCCAGCCAGTCAGCCCGTTCCACCTCGGGCATCCCCCGGACGTGGTCTGTCGCTGCAGCGATGAGGTTCACGTTGAGCCGGTAGCGGTTGCAGGCCGGCAGCCAGGGCCACAGGGCGCGGCACCCGGGATGGTCGTCGCTGTGGTTGCGTTCCATAGTCATGGGCCCTATGTGTGCGGACACGGCCACTATGCTCCCCTGGCCTTTATCTGGACATGACTCGCCGGCTAGCCAGGTCTGCACTTCAGCCGCGCTGCTAGGCTTCGAGAAAAACGGACAAGGGGGCACCGTGGCAGAGCGCAGCGCATCAGAGTGGAACGAGTTGGCAGCGGAGGGCCGGCGCATCCTGTGGGGTGTCGCCCGCAACGGGGACCTGGTCGAATACGGGGAGTTCAACGCCCAGCTGACCGAAGCCACCGGCCTGCCCGGCTTCGATCTCAGGACGGACCGTGGACGAGCGGACATCAGCCATCTATTGGTGCTCATCCATGACTTGGACTGGGATGAATCGAACCCCTACATGCTGACTTCCCTGGTGACGCTTAGCGGCGGGAACCGCCCGGGCAAGGGGTTCTTCACGCTGGCTAGGGACAGGGACCTCTACAACCCTGACGACTCGGAGGACGCCTTCTGGTCCGAGCAGGTCAGGCTGGCACAGGAAGCACACAAGAGGGTTCGGCCGGTCAGTGGCTAGGCTGCTCCGGCTACGCCTGGCGCTTGAGCACAGCGTGACAGGCACGGCGGCCGGAGACAGCGCTATTACTGGATCTTCCCGCCGAGCTTTGCCTGCAAATCCTTAAGCTCCAACTCTAGTCCCCTGACCTCCCAGTTGGCTCCGGACAGCACCGCCTCTCGGTCCTTCTTGAACTTCACGTCCTGGGCCACCATCTTGTTCAGCGCCGCAGTGTTGTCGAACGTGACGAGCACGGTGTTGGCTCCGCAGGTGGTGGCCTGCCAGCCCTGGTCTGCCTTGGCGTCCTGGGTCGGCTTGTCCTCGCACTTGGGATCTTTGACGACGTTGGCGGCGATGTAGGCGTCCCGCAGGTCCATGACGTCCTTGTAGGAGGCGTCCTTCGTGATGGTGGTGCCGCAACCGGCGAGCAGGGCGGCGCACGCCACGGCCGCGGTAATGACTCGGATCTTCATAGGTCCCCCCAGGTCGGAGGCTGCCAGGCTTGGCAGCGCGTATCGGTCAGAACTCTATACGAGCAGCGGCACGGGACGACCTGAACGGCCCACAGGCCGCGTAACGATGCCCTCGAAAGCGGCTCTTACGGGGCAGTCGATGTGCCAGACGGTGTGATTCGATTCAGGATGAGGTACAACGCCGAGGCGCAGAACATTAGCCCGACGGCGATGGACCAGACCACACTGCTTCCGACCTGGGATGCTTTGCTTGCTCCCGCGCCAGCTGTCAGCTCGCGAGGTACAGCTGCAACAGTTGCGTCCCCGGTCTCATCCGGAAGTACCGGGGCTGCGGCAGCTTCCGGACCAATGACAGAGTTGTCCTCGCTGTCCTGCCTCTTGACTGGGACTGCCGGAGCAGGGGACTGTTCGGCACCGCTTTCAACGGCGGCCTGCGGCGCGGGTGCAGCAGTACGCTGGGCCCCGTCAACTGGTTCCGCTGTTGGGACAGGAACGGGTGCCTCGTGGGACAAGATGCCGCCCGGCGGACCTCCGGCAACGTCCCCGGTGGCCGTTGAATCGGTGCGCGCTCCCGTGCTGCCGGTGGATGGATTCGTTGCGGACTTCCCGAGCCCGCAGTAAGTGCCCACGCCAGCCCACGCGTCGCCCGGCTTGAGGGTGGCACAGTTGGGCGGGGGCGGTGGCTTCCCCGGAATGTAGAGGAACCGGTTCGGGGTCAGCCCCTTGTTGGCGCCGACAACACCCGGCGTGGAGTTGTTGATCAGGATCCGGTGCACGTCCGCCGGTGACAAGGCGCGATTACGTGACAGAAGGACCGCTGCCGCACCGGAAACGTGAGGCGCGGCCATGGATGTACCACTCAGATTCTTGAAGCCAGTTGGTGAGTTGTTCCATGCAGACCGGATGGACACGCCCGGAGCCTGAATGTCGACGCAGGAGCCGTAATCGGACCATGCTGCCTGGTTGTCGTTGATGTCTGTGGCCGCCACGGTAATGGCAGTCGTGATGCGGGCCGGGGAGGCACCGCAGGCGTCGACGCCGTTGTTGCCTGCCGCAGCCACAACAGTGATGCCGTCGTCGATGGCGCTCTTCACAGCTTGGTCGAAGCTATCGCTGACAAAGCCACCGATGCTCATGTTCATTACTGCGGGTTGCCCGGCCTTGTGGTGGGCGACAGCCCAATCCACTCCTGCTATGGCAGTGGAGTTCCAGCCACTGCCGTCGCATTCGACGACCCGGACAGGGATGATGTTTGCCTTCTTGGCAATGCCGTAGGTGGTCCCAGCCGCCGTACCTGCCGTGTGCGTACCGTGGCCGTTACAGTCGTTTGCGCCCATGCCATCGTTGATGGCCGTCCAGCTGGCGGCCACCCTGCCTGTGAAATCGGTGTGAGGCATGTTCAAACCGGTGTCGACTACGTAGATGTTGACCCCGGCCCCCTCGCTGCCGATGGAGTACTGTCCGTCCCGGCCAGTGCCTTGGTCGACCCGGTCAATCCCCCAGACAGAGGTCGCTCCTGTAATTGACACGCGCGTGTCCTGCTCAACGGAAGCCACACGTCCAGAGGCTTTCACGGCGGCGATCTCAGAGGGCGTGGCGACGACAATCGAGGCTTTCAATGTGTGGGAGATGGTGTCTTTGACTTCGATCCCCTGGTGCTCCCCTGGTGCTCCAGTGCGACAGACTCCGCTTCTGCATCTACTCCACTGCCATAGTTGACGATGTATCGTGGGCAACTGGCGACAGAACGACGCCAACGACGTTGAGTACGAAGCAGACCATAATGACGCCGATGAGACGGTTTTTCATTCGGAGGCTTTCTGTCGATTGGCACCGGAGTCCCAGCATCCACCTTTTGGTTCACAGCCGATGTGTGCGGCAGAGTCCTGAGCGGTCATCGTCAAAGCTCTGAACCCATCAAAGCGCCTTGCTGAGCCGACAATACAGCCTTGCCCGGCGTGGCAGTTGGATTGGACCCCTTGCCCCGGTGGTACGTTCCGACTGAAAGACATCACCGAAATGAGGAGTCACCATGGCCATCAACCGTTCAGAACTCGTCGATCAGGTCGCCGGCAAAGCAGGCACCGCCAAAACCGACGTCAACAAAATCCTCGACGGCCTGTTCGAGGTCTTCACCGAGTCGCTGTCCAGCGGAGAGAAAATCACCATCCCTGGCTGGCTCGCGGTGGAACGCACTGAGCGAGCAGCCCGCTCTGGCCGAAACCCCCAGACCGGCGAAGCGATCGAGATCGCGGCAGGCCACTCCGTAAAACTGACCGCGGGATCCAAGCTGAAGGCAGCGGTCTCGAACAAGTAGTCGGGGGCCGCGGCAAGAGAAAGGGCGGAGGACATCCCTCCGTCCTTTCGCCTGTCATACGGACTAGGGTTTCGATTCTCGGGTCTTCCGAACCAAAGGGTGTTGAATGCGGATCGTCTCCTGGAACTGCTCGATGGCGCTCTATAAGAAGCGCAGCCTGCTGGACGAGCTGTCACCCGACGTCGCCATCCTGCAGGAAGTCTCGAAAAGGGACATCGAAAGCGGAGATCACCCCTTCTCTGCGTGGGTGGGCTCCAACCCGCACAAGGGGCTCGGAGTGATCGGGTTCATCCCGGCCAGCTACAAGATGACCGAGCCGGGCGACCGCGGTCTGCCGTGGCATCTGCCGTTCAGCGTCGACGGCCTCAATATCGTTGCCCTCTGGGCGCACCAGTTGGATAGGGATCTGAAGTACGTCCGGGTGACCCACAAGATCGTTGACCAGCACGCCCGGTTCCTCGGGACGGGACGGGCGATGATCGTCGGTGACTTCAACAGCAACACCGTCTGGGACTCAAAGCACCAGGGCAGGAACCATTCGATGCTGGTCGAGAAGCTCAGCGGGATCGGCCTGGACAGCATCTACCACCGCCAGCATCAGAGCGCCCACGGCGAAGAACAGGTCAAGACGTTCTTCCACAACTGGAACCCCGACCTTGGACACCACATCGACTACGCCTTCCTCTCGTCCGGAGTCGAAGCCAAGGTGGCCGTTGGTGAAACCGCGGAGTGGCTGCCCCACAGCGACCACATGCCGTTGGTCGTCGATCTGGACCTGAAAGCCCCTATGCCGGTTGCAAACCGGTCGTAGCAAAAACCACGCCGAAGGATCTTTTCTGGCCCGAGGGTGCTGTGGAAGGAACATGTTTCACGGTCAGCCTCCTGTGCTTCCTTTGGCGCTGCCACCAAAGCCGCCGCGTGAGACGGACGTCGGGCCCTTGGTTGCGACGCCACTCTTGGCCGTCGCTCCTGGTGGAATAGAGTCGGTGCCGCCGGACAGCGGGGCGCCGACCTCGGGAATGGAGCGGGAGTCGGTGGAGCCACTGCTGCCCATCGGCAGGAAGTACCAGCCGTAGTGCCTACTTGAACGGCCTTGATCCGAGCACTTGTCGTCCTCGACTCTTTGCTGGGTCGCTTTGTCCTGGCAGGTCTGTGCGTAATCAGCATCGATCACTGAACCGTCGGGAGAGCATCCGGTCAAGACCGCACTGGCCATGACGGCCGAAACACCAAGGATGACGACGCCGGACCTCCGGCCACGAGTTGCCGCTTCCCGGGGCAGCCGGTCGGGGGTGTTGGCGTCAGCAGTCGCGGCCGTGGTGGGAGTGCTCATGCCTGCCATGTGTGCGGTGCCTTGTTGTGTCGTCACCGGACCCATGCAGCTATGTCGTCCCGGAGCCTCACAGCAAGGCCGATCATGAAACTGAGAATGAGCCCGGTAACCAGCGCCGGGATCCAGATGTCGGTGGATCCGGTGGCAGTGATAAAGGCGAAACCTCCTGAGAAGGCCGCGCAGCCGAATGGGGTCTTGAGTGCTGTGCTGATGTCGTCGGCGACGGCGGCGACCAGGGTACCGAAGGCCCACAGAAGGGGGTAGACGATCGCCGGGAGCCCTTGAAAGGTGAGAAGGCGGATGCCTTGCTTCGGCTGTACAAGCTGCCAGAGTTGGATCTCCTGGAACAGCCAGTAGCCGCCGAGTGCGGCAAAGACGACAACGATGAGCCCGATCTTGATCCGCCGTATTTTGACCGGCCGGGCCGACGGTGGGGGCTGCGGGACCGCGGCGTCGTGCTCCTCTGGATCGTACTCGGCCTGCGTTTCATCCTGGTGGTAGGACGCCTGAGAGCCGGTGTACGCTGCAGTTTCCGGCTGCGCTGCAGCGACAGGATTCAGCTCACGATCGTAGGCTGCCCGCTTCAGTGGGTCGGACAGGGTCTCGTAGGCGTCCTGGACGGAACGGAACAGCGGCGTCATGTCTTCGCCGTTGCGGTCCGGGTGGGTCTTCGCGGCAAGCTTCCGGTAGGCCTTCTTGATTTCCTCCGGCGTCGCATCTTCCTTGATGCCGAGCACGTCGTAGCGGTTCATGACAGCCATCCTGCGGGCAGTGCGTACCGGACTGTCAACGGCTGGCGAGAGGTGCTTTTCATGGTCGGGCCTTTCAATGGCTTCTACCTTGAAATATGCGTAGATATTCCAGGCACGGCTGTTCTGACCGGGGCCCATTTGCCCCCAGCTGTCAGATGCCTTGGTAGTCTCCGGAACTCTGCTCAGGCACCCCTGCATGCTGCCGAACATCATGTCGGTCATCCCGGTGGGGTCGCCGCCGCACGGGATAAAGTCCTCCCGCCGGCGTCTGCCGTGTGTGCGGCGTAAAGGTTCTGATGCCCGTGCTCAGGAGCCGGCGGCCGCAGCGGCGGCATCAAGTGCCCCGGCCATGGCCTGCACCTGGGGTTCGGGCAGGCATCCCGTCCCGGCTCCCGGTTCGTAGGGCTCAGGTGTGGGGATGAGGTCGGTGGCGAAGTAGGTCTTCCCAGTGGCGGACCGGCTGACGGTGACGAAGCATGTACCGCCCGTCCCTGCCTGGGTCGCAAAGCGGCGAGGGCCGGCCGCGGCGCGGTATGCCGGCACGTGCCCACCGGCTTCGAGTCCGGTCAGGTCCGTGAAGCGGCCGTCCATGATTTTTGCCAGCTGCTGGGCGGTTCCAACTTGCGCTGCGTTCTGCTGCGCGGCCGCGTCGTGGGCCGCCCCGATGAGCTGGCTGGACGAGGTCACAGCTACCCCTCCGACCGTGCCGGTGACAACGAGCCCCACCAGGGCTCCGGTGGTGTTGATGGCCCCTGTCTCGGATTTCAGGGATCGCGCGAGTCTGTGGCAGAACTGAAGCAGCATCTTCGAACCTCACACCTCGGGACGTTAGAGACCCTTAGTGAACCAGCCGGGACAGACAATCCTTGGGCCGGGAACCCGGTGCACGCGGCTGCTGGGCCACGTGCACCGGGGTGTCTCAGCGGCTTGCCAGGGCGGCGGCGAAGGCAGTTGACGACGAGGTGCTGCTTTCGATCCGCCAGTCGGTTTCCTTGTTCAGGTTGAACCAGATGAGTCCGGTGACGTCGGGCTGGGTGCGCAGGTACGGGATCAGGGCGGTGTTCCAGTCTGCTTTCGAGCCGCCGGCCTCAGTGCTGGCCGTTTCGGTGATGATGATCTGTTTGCCCGGTGCGATCAAGCGCAGCTGGTTCAGCCAGTAGCCGTAGAGGGCCTCGGGTGACTGCCAGGAGCTCCAGCTCTGTGTGGTGCCCCAGTTGTAGGCGTCCAGCCCCAGGACGTCCACGTGGCCAGTTCCGGGGTACATGGCGGCCATGTCGCCGGCCCCTCCACCGTTGGGCGCCCATACCCAGGTCACGTTCGTGGCTCCGGCGGCCGTTACGACGTCATGGACGTGCTGCCAGGCCCGGATGTAGTCGCCGGGCTGGTTGCCGTTGGTGACCTCGCACCAGGGGTACCAGTCACCGTTCATCTCGTGGGCGAAGCGGAGCATCAACGATTTTCCCCAGACAGCCAGATCCAAGCCCCATTGCCGGATGTAGCTGTCGAAGTTCCCGCCGGCGATCGCGGCCAGTGTGTAGGCGGGCTGGATTGGTCCGCCGACGGAAGCGTCCCAGGGCTCCCAGGTGATCACCGGCACGGCACCGCGCGCACTGGCCGCCGAGAGCTCGGCAATGGGCGCAGGCTGCCGGAAGTCCTTGTAGCTCAGGAGGATGGAGGGCTGTTCACCGACGAGTCGGGACGTTGCGTCGATTTCGGTGGTGGCGGCCATGCCACCGGCGGGGATGAGACCAAACCGCAGCGGTGAGCTGCTAACCGGGGGCAAGGCCGGTGCCGGGGCCACGACCGTGAAAAGCTTGGACGCAGTGGTCCCGCCCGCCTTGGCTGTCACTGTCAGGGAAGCCTCGGTGGTGTCCGGGATGGTGATCACGGCGTTGAAGCTGCCGTTCTTGGCTGTCTTGAAAGCAACGCTGTTGACGCTGCAGGCGAGGGTCCCGGTGGTCAGCCCGGGAAACCCTGATCCTGACACGGTCACGCTGGTCCCTGCCGGGCCCGTGGCGGGGCTGAGGCTGATCGTTGGCGCGGGGGCGGCCTGAGCGAGGGTGGCGTTGGCGCCGGTGAGGGCGGCGGCGATCCCGAGCCCGATGACGGTGCGACGGGTGGCTGTTCGCTTCATGGTGTGCTCACTTCTGTCTTTCCGCCAAGCTATTTCTGATGGCGTCCTGGCAAAAGAAGTGCCTGCACGCGCAAATAAGGGAAGGCCGGCAGGCATGTCCGGGGCCGATCTCCCGCTTTAGTCTGTCACGGCGGTCGTCGCCTCGTAGACGGTGGTGGGGATGCCCTGCTTTTGGGCGTAGCGGAGGCAGTGACTGGCGCCGCCGGACTTGTCCAAAATGAAGGCGATCAGGTGGTCCGGCCTGGTGTCGACCATGGCCTTGTTGCGCGTGTATCCGGCCGCCATGTCCTGTGAACCGTCAGCTTTCCGCCACTTCGCCGGGTGCAGCTCCAGGGTCAACCCGTTGTGGGCCCAGATCTCTTCGCAGATCCGGTCGGCGCCCTTCGGGCATTTCCCGGAGACCAGGATGGCTTCGGGGTCACGCCCGGTCGAGTCCCACCAGTCCCGGAGGGCGTCCCTGATGACGGCGCGGTCGGTCCAGCCGCGGGAGCCGGTGATGAGCAGGCGAGGAGGCATCAGTCGTCCTTGTCTTTAAGTTGGGCTTCCCGGATTTCGGGGTGGGCGGCCATGGCGGTATCGGCCAGTTCCCGTGCCGCTATTGCCGTTGCGTGGCTGCGGAACTCCCGGCAGAGGGCGGCATAAGAGATCAGGTTCGCGGTCTCCTGGGCCTTCAGCAGGTCTTCGGCGGCCTTTGCAGCCGCCAGGGATGCCCGGATAGAGACCTTGGCCAGGGCGCTTGCCTCAGTGACAGGCGTTCCGGACGCGTGCATGTCGTCGAGGGCTTTGAGCCCATCAAGGGCGAGCTCGTAGTGGGTCTTCATTCTGGTCCTTCGGTGGCGAGGAAGTGGGCGAAGCATGGGTCGTAGTTGAATCCGCAGATCTGGCAGAAGGCACCCGCGGAGGAGTCCCCACAGGTCTCGCAGCCACCACACATTCCGGGATTGACCTCGACGTTGTCGTGGGCTTCCAGCAAGGCCGCTCGGGCAGCTGCCTCGTCGATGCCGAGCAAGCTGGAGAGGTGGGCCAGGAAGCCGCCCGGCGCGAGGTCCCCACAGGAGCAGTGCACAGAGGAATCCCCTGCGCCGATGGGCAGGTGGGCCGCGAGGCCAACATCGGTATCGCTATGGTGGCCGCTCACGGGTGGACCTCGGCGTCTTTATTGGCACGTCCTGACTTACGCAGGTTCCGGTGCACGAGCCAGTAGTAGCGGTCAGCGTGGTGGGCAGCTGAAAGGTCCTTGGCGAGGCGCCGGACAGCCAGGGCAGCGCGGAGCCTGGCAAGGAGATTCCATTGCGGCGGTTTCACCCTGCGCGCCTCGAAATACCGTCCGGCGGCCTCCTCTTCGAGAGCTTCCATCCGCTTCAGGGCAAGCTCTTCGGTGGGCTCCAGCGCCGCCAATTCCAGATAGCGCCGGACTTCGTCCAGTCCTCGGCTGCTCCGACACCGTGACCCTTCGGCTTTGTAGTCGGCGATAAGCCAGTCGAGGACCGGGTGGCCAGCGGATGCTTCGACGGCCTCAGTCATGGTCTTGCCCGGACGCGTCGTTGAACGACCAAGACAATCGGTGCGGGATGCCAGTGGTAATGCACGCCGCCGCGTATTCAATGGCGCCTTCGGCGTTGAAGCCGAAAGGTTTGATCCAATCCAGGCCGGAGGTTCCATCGGACAGCCTGATGTTGCTGGCGCCCTGGACGTGCCAGCTCGTGTCCGGGAACCGGGTTTCCTTCGGCCACGACAGCATGCCCATCTCGGCCAGCTTCTGTGCATGGGTGTACGGTGCGAGCGTCTCTTCCCGGCTGCCGTGGGGGCCGCGGTCCAGCCACTCATCCCAGGGTGTTCCGGGGTGGCCTTTGGTTTCGAAGTGGTTCCGGGCCAGGAGCTCTGCGGTGTATTCAATCAGGCGGAAGTGCAGATCGTATGCGGGATACTTTGCGCGTGCAGCATTGGGATAGCTCAAGGGCAGTGTCCGTCCATGTTGGAGTCAGGTAGTTGGGCACCATGTGTGCGGACAGGCGACCGGCGCTCCCCGGTCTGGCTCTGTTCAGCGGCAGACGAGCGCGTAGGTGTGCGGGTCTGAGATGCCGGGTTCCGGCGCGTCAGCCGGGGTGTCGTCGGAGACCAGGATGTCTCGGATGATGCCGATGACGGAGGCTCTCAACCGCAGGAACTCGAGGGTGTCGTCGATCGTCTTTGGCCAGCCGACCGCTGTGAAGACATCGGTGACATCCGGTGTAGCATCCCAGATGACGCCGAGGAGCTGGTCGTGGAGGTGCACGCCGATGGTCGGGGTCTCCCCTTTGAGGTGCTTCCTCATTGCCTCGTCCACGAGCCATGCGGCCGCCTGCGTGGACGAGGTGAGGAACTCGCTCTCGTAGATGCCATCAGTGACCGCCCAGCGGAGGTCTCGTTTGATCTCGGTCCTTCCGGGCCGGGCGTGGGTGAGGGTGCTCATGCTGTTGATGTGTGCGGAGGCCCCCGTCTCCGGAGACGCAAAAGGCGACCGGATCGCTCCGACCGCCTTTGCGGGCTCCCTTGGCCGGGCCATGGCCTGGCTTCTGGCTTATCCGAACGCCCCGCGGGCGTCGGATTCGTTGTCGAACAGCCGGCAGCCCCAGTAGGTCCAGGTCCCGTCATTGCGCCGGTGGAACAGATGGCGGGAATCGCTGGCACCGACATACTGGTGCACGGCATCATCCAGCGACTCCGCCTCAATCGGCGACTCGTTGAGCTGCCAGGCTGTCTCCGCTTCGCCTGTCGCGGCGAAGCCTTCAGCCCAGATGGTGAAAAGCGTCTTCCCGGTCTCAGTCCGGGTGCTTGATTCGGCGGCTGTTGCTGTCATGTTGCATTCCTTTCGTACCTGGCAACCCACGGGCCACGGCCCGCTTCGGAGGGGAATTGTTCCTTCCAAAACGGGCCGTGGGAGTATCATTGAGGGTGCGGCAGCATTTGTGCGGTCTGCTCCCGATTAGCCTGAATCGCGGCCACTCTGCTCAATTTTCCGCGAGATTATTGCGCAAACTGCTAAAAATCCCAGTCATCCGACGTGGTCGCAACTGCCTTGGAGGACCCCATTACGTACGACGAGCCGCTGCCGCTGAAAAAGTCGTGGTTCTCGTCCGCGTTCGGTGACAGCGCCGAGAGGATGGCCGGGTTCACGTCGGTCGTGCCGGGCCCGAACATGGGCTCATAGCCGAGGTTCATGAGCGCCTTGTTGGCGTTGTAGTGCAGGAACTTCTTGACGTCCTCGGACAGCCCGACACCGTCGTAGAGGTCGTGCGTGTATTGGACCTCGTTCTCGTACAGCTCCATGAGCAGCTCGTAAGTGTAATCGTGGAGCTCTTCCCGGCGGGCCTCGGTTTCCTGCTCCAGGCCCTTCTGGAACTTGTAGCCGATGTAGTAGCCGTGGACGGCCTCGTCCTTGATGATGAGGCGGATCAGGTCAGCCGTGTTGGTCAGCTTCGCGCGCGAGGACCAGTACATCGGCAGGTAGAAGCCGGAGTAGAACAGGAAGCCTTCCAGGAGGGTGGAGGCGATCTTGCGCTTGAGCGGGTCGTCGCCCTCGTAGTAGTCCATGACAATCTTTGCCTTCTTCTGAAGGTGCTCGTTCTCGACGGACCAGCGGAAGGCCTCGTCGATTTCCTTCGTCGAGCAGAGCGTCGAGAAGATCGAGGAGTAGGACTTGGCGTGCACGGACTCCATGAACGCGATGTTCGTGTAGACGGAGGCCTCGTGTGGGGTGATGGCGTCCGGGATCAGGGACACGGCGCCGACGGTTCCCTGGATGGTGTCCAGCAGGGTAAGGCCGGTGAACACGCGCATGGTCAGCAGCTGCTCTTCAGGCGTCAGGGTGGCCCAGGACTGGACGTCGTTGGACAGCGGGATCTTCTCCGGCAGCCAGAAGTTGTTGACGAGGCGGTTCCAAACCTCGACGTCCTTCTCGTCCTGGATGCGGTTCCAGTTGATCGCGTGAGCTTGTTCGATGAGTTGGAGGGATCCCATAGTGTTCTCTTTCGTTGTGCTGGTGTCATGCCCGCGGCCAGCGCCGGGTGGCGGTTGCCCGGGGGCGTCTGGACTCCCCTATGCGTCCCGGCGGCCGACGGGCCTCAAGCCTCCGGGATGAAGCGCTCAGTCTCTTAGGCTTCGGGCTTGTCCTTCAATGCCTTTCGGGCCAACAGACCCTTGCGGAGCAGGAAGATGCCCGCAGCGATGGAGCCTGCACGCTTAATGAAGGTCCAGACACCGCCCGCGATGACCAGCACGCCGATCCAGGGGGCAAAAGTCAGGAAGGTCTTGAAAAAGCCCGAGGGCGGGATGGTCGCGGTGGCCTGGATGTCGGCAGGGTGGTACGTGACGTCGATCTTCTCGCCCTTCATATAGGGGCAAGGCTTCTCGCTCACGTTGGAGTGGACCGCGTAAGAAGTGCCGTCGACGACGAGCTCGGCCACTGGGCTGCAGTTGCCCTTGGCGTCGACCTGGACATTCACGACGGTGGCCTGGGCGTGGAGTGTTCCCGCGCGCGGTTCGGCGTTGTGCAAAGGCATGCCGGGGGTCAGGCACAGGATGAGCCAGATAACGCCGAATACGATGGTACCGATGGCCCCGCCGATGCCCTGGCGCTGTTCACCGAAGCCGACGACGCCGTCAGCTATCAGTGCGCCGCCTGCAGCCGTTGTCCCGTTGGCCCGGACGTTCGGGTCGCCCATGTACTTCTTGGCTGTGCCGACGAAGGCTTCCGGGGCCCAGGGATGGGAGCTTTGGCCGCCGGTTCCGGCGTACTGCTCTGCAGGCTGCGCGACCGCAGGAACTTGAGCGGCGACGGGGACGGCTTCCTGGGTCGGTGGCAGCGGCTGCTTGTGCGCCGTCCAGCCGTTACCGTCCCAATAGCCCATCATCCCTGGCTCATTTGCCAAGGGGTACCATCCGGGTGCTGCGCTCATGTCTGGCCTCTCGGGCTTGAGGTCTAAATCTTCTTCTGCCCTGAAACATGCGTAGATTCCGCTGAGGGGCGCATGCAGCCTGATGGGCACGGAGCACAGCGGCCGCTCGGCCGGCAGAAGCTCAACGGCGCCCTCATGGGCCAGTAATCCGGGGGTGCCGGCTGCATCCGTCCTTTCATTGATTAGGTGTGCGGCAATGCCGACCGTGGTCTCTCTGGGAGGACAGAAAGCCCCCGGCAGGAGGGTTGCCGGGGGCCTTCCATCGGTGGCTCATTCCGTGCAAGGGGGTGAGCCGTTACGCGTCAGAGCGTGCAGGAGACGCAGTTGTCCACCTGGGTTCCCTCCAGCGCGAGCTGGCGGAGGCGGATGTAGTAGATGGTCTTGATGCCCTTCCGCCAGGCGTAGATCTGGGCCTTGTTGATGTCGCGCGTGGTGGCGGTGTCCTTGAAGAACAGCGTCAGCGACAAGCCCTGGTCCACGTGCACGGTGGCAGCGGCGTACGTGTCGATGATCTTCTCGTAGCCGATCTCGTAGGCGTCGGCGTAGTACTCCTGGTTGTCGTCCGTGAGGTACGGCGCCGGGTAGTAGACCCGGCCCAGCTTGCCTTCCTTGCGGATTTCAATCTTGGAGGCGATGGGGTGGATCGACGACGTCGAGTTGTTGATGTAGGAGATCGAGCCTGTCGGCGGGACGGCCTGGAGGTTCTGGTTGTAGATGCCGTGCTCCACGACGGAGGCCTTCAGCTGCTCCCAGTCCGCCACGGTCGGCAGGGTGATGCCGAACTTCGCGAACAGCTCCTGGCCGCGCTCGGTCTGTGGCAGCCAGGAACGGGTGGTGTAGGTGTCGAAGAATTCTCCGGTGGCGTACTTTGACCGTTCAAAGCCCTCGAACGTGGTGCCGCGCGTGATGGAGATCTGGTTGGATGCCCGAAGCGCGTGGTAGGCCACGGCGGCGAAGTAGGAGCTGACAAAGTCCAGGGCTTCCTCCGACCCGTAATGGACCCTCTCGCGGGCCAGGAACCCGTGGAGGTTCATCTGGCCGAGGCCGATGGCGTGGGACTTCCGGTTGCCGTTGGCAACCGGCGGGACCGCCTGGATGTCGGACTGGTCGGAGACTGCAGTGAGCCCGAGGATGGCGGCCTCGACCGTGGCACCCAGGTTGCCGCCGTCCATGGCTGCCGCGATGTTCATCGAGCCCAGGTTGCAGGAGATGTCCTTGCCCACGGTGTCGTAGCTCTGGTCCTCGTTGAAGGTGCTGGCGGAGGAGACTTGCAGGATCTCGGAGCAGAGGTTGCTCATGATGATCTTGCCGTCGATGGGGTTCGCCTTGTTTACGGTGTCCTCGAACATGATGTACGGGTAGCCGGACTCGAACTGGATCTCGGCGAGGGTCTGGAAGAACTCGCGCGCGTTGATCTTGGTCTTCTTGATCCGCGCGTCGTCGACCATCTCGTAGTACTTCTCGGTGACGCTGATGTCGGAGAACGGCATGCCGTAGACCTTTTCGACGTCATAGGGCGAGAACAGGTACATGTCCTCGTCCTTCTTGGCCAGCTCGAACGTGATGTCGGGGATAACCACGCCGAGGGAAAGAGTCTTGATGCGGATCTTCTCGTCAGCGTTCTCCCGCTTGGTGTCCAGGAACCGCTCGATGTCCGGGTGGTGGGCGTGCAGGTAGACGGCGCCGGCGCCCTGGCGCTGGCCCAGCTGGTTGGCGTAGGAGAAGGTGTCTTCCAGCAGTTTCATCACCGGGATGACTCCCGAGGACTGGTTTTCGATCTTCTTGATCGGCGCTCCGACCTCGCGCAGGTTGGTCAGGCACACTGCGACGCCGCCGCCGCGCTTGGAGAGCTGGCCGGAGTTGGAGACGGCCTTGAAGATGGACTCGAGGTTGTCTTCGGTGCGCATCAGGAAGCAGGAGACGAGCTCGCCGCGCTGCTTCTTGCCGGTGTTCAGGAAGGTTGGGGTGGCCGGCTGGAAGCGGCCGGTGACGATTTCGTCGACCAGCTGGCGGGCGATGGCCTCGTTGCCGTCGGCCAGGCCGAGGGCAACCATGGTGACGCGGTCCTCGTAGCGTTCCAGGAACCTCTTGCCGTCGAAGGTCTTCATGGCGTAGGAGGTGTAGAACTTGAAAGCGCCCAGGAAGGTCGGGAACCGGAACTTGTGCCGGTACGCCTGCTGGAACAGGGACTTGATGAAGGCGAAGTCGTACTTGGCGATCAGCTCGGCCTCGTAGTAGTGGTTCTTCACCAGGTAGTCGAGCTTCTCCGCCAGGTCGTGGAAGAACACCATGTTCTGGTTCACGTGCTGCAGGTGGTACTGCCGGGCAGCCTCACGGTCGGCGGCGAACTGCATCTTGCCGTCCGCCCCGTAAAGGTTCAGGTAGGCGTTCAGCTCGTGATAGCCAAGGCCCTTGTACGCCTCCGGCAGAAGGTCGTCCTTGCTTACGCGCTCGGGCGCAAGGGTGTTCGTTCCCAAAATTTCTCCAATCCAGTGCGGGACACGCTCCACGTCTTCCGGGGTGCCCATGAGTTCGACTCGGTACAACAGTTGTGTGCGGCACTTGGCCGCAATGACATCCCCTGCCAGGCAGTAGGAGTCATGGAAATTGGTGTTCCCCGCCGCGATGACCCCACGGATGAGGTTCCGGTTGGCTTCGACGTTGAGGAACTTGATCACCTGTTTCGGCACCGCCCCGCCCTCAGGGCCTCCACCGTAGGTGGGGGTGACCAGGACGAACGGTTCGGTGGCGAGCAGGGTTTCGTCGGAGGTGTGTACCGGCAGCCGGTCAGCTGCCAGGCCGAGCTTCTCGACGAAGCGGTGGGTGTTGTTGGAGACCGAGGAGAAGTAGATGAGTTTCTCCGTCACGGTCCAGCACCATCCTTTGATCCCGGCCGGCGTTCCCGGCCCTTGGTCTTCCCCTATGCGTCCCGGCTGATGACGGGCGTCAACCTGGCCGTGGGGTTCGTATCGCGGCTGCCCGGGGGGGGCGGGCTGCCCTGCACATGTGTGCGGCGCACGGGATTGTCCTGCTCACAATTGACCCATTGACACAATGCTGTATATGCTTGAGTCATTCGAAAACCGCCGATAAGAAAGCCGGAAGCATGACCGTCCCAGTTATCACCCTCACGCCTGCCGACCCGATCCTCGACGAGGTCCTCACCCCGAACGCCGCGGCAGCGTACCTGCAGACCACCCGCCCGAACATCGCCAAACTTCTGGCCTCCGGATACCTCGCCGACCTGTCCATGTCCTCCCTCGCCCCACTCCGCACGGCGGACTTTGTTTCCGCAGGTGGCAAGCTGCCGCTGATCCAGACGGCGCCGGCCGAGGAAAGCACCGACGGATGGCGCAAATGGTGGGGTGACGCCCCTGCGCTCAGCGATGAGGACTGGCTGAACGCGCAGCGTGGCGACTGGACCGGTGCCGGTGCCGACCGGATCGAGAAGGCCGGCTACCTTCTGGTCGGTCTGGGTGGCGTCATCACCGGGGTCACCAAGGTCATCAGGGCTGTCCCGTCCGGATCCCCGCGCAAGGCCCGCTTCGAGCTCGAGTTGCTGGGTCGGCTCGCCGGGGAACTGAAGTCCTTCGGGAGGACGTTCCCGGAGACCTTGTCAGCCGAGGATGCTTCGTTCGCCTCCAGGCTGGTCGGCAAGCGGTACGAACCCCGTGCCGGCGGCTCCGTCATGTGGCTCTAAGCCAGGGACCCCATCCGCGTCAGGAGCCAACGGCAGGTTCAGCGCATAATGCAGCCGCGATGGGGCATCACATGGGTACGGTGCAGGGTGCAACAGAAGTTCTCGTGGTCGCAGCCTTCGTGGTCGTAGTGGTCGGCAAGATCGTCCACAGACACGCGGTCGCGGATCTCCTCGGGGGTGCGCATATCGCCGCGTACCAGGATGACGTTGCGTCCGGACCGGAGTCCGGACAGGGTCCAGGTCTCTCCTGTGGCCTTGTCCTTGTAGGTGAACCCGATGCCGACGGGGATGCGGATTGGCGGCTTGACGGGGGTCTCGGCGGCCGGCTTCAAGGGGATGCCGGCGGTCGTCGCAGGCCGGGTCCGGCGGGGTTCGTTCCATTCCATGTGCCTGATGTGTGCGGCGCGGGCAGCTGGGCTTCCCGCTTTAGCGGAAGACGCAGCCCATATGGGAGTCATGCGATGCCAAGTCCGCGGTAGAGCCCTGTGATGGTCGTGGCCTTGTGACGGGCGGCCAGGGCCAGTGCGATGCGGGCGCAGGTGCGCGCGTCGTCTCCGGCGTTGTGGGCGGCGAAGGCCGGCAAGCCCAGGTGTCCGGCCACGTCAGCGAGCTTGTTTTTGGGCAGCCGGAGCGCCGCGCGCGCCAGGGTCTCGGTGCACCGGAACTCGTTGGCCGGCCGTGGCAGCCCGGCGATCTCGAAGGACGTGCGCAGCACTGACCCGTCGTAGCCCATGTTGTGCGCGAGCACCGGGCCGTCACCGATCAGGGCCGCCAGTGTGGCCATAGACTCGGACAGGGACGGAGCACCTTCGGTCATCTCGGAAGTGATTCCGTGCACGCGTGTTGCGTAGCGGTCGAAAGAGTCGAGACCAGTGTGCGGGCGGATCAGCCAGGACCGGGTGTGCGTGATGACGCCGTCGCGGACCACCGCCACACCCACGGCGCAGGCGGAGGCTCGGTCGGAGTTGGCGGCTTCGAAGTCGATGGCCGTGAAGTCCAGGCCGGGAATTGTTTCCATGCCACCCATGTGTGCGGATCAGGTGCTGGTCATCACCGGTTCGATGGCTCCCTGTGATGGCCATAGGGAAAACTCAAGTTGTACAAGCGTCTCGGGCCGGCTGGACTCCAGAATGAGGTCGATGTCGTCCGCAGCCTCATCGGCAGCTTCGGTAAGTAGGAGCTGGAACTCCTGGGCCTCGGTAATGAGCTTGCTTCCTTTGAGTAGATTGCAACCGAGGTGGGCCAGAGCGCAATTGTCGCGGGAATGGGCACCTCCGAGCGAGACCGGTACTTTGTGTTCCAGGGACACGCTCTTCGGATCCGGCCACCGGACAAGGGGGTCTATGGCCGTTTCGCAAAGCCAGCAGATCCCTTGATCTCTTTCCCATATCTCCGCCAGGCTGAAATCCTCGACCGTCACACCGCGTAGCCTTGCGCGGCGGCGAGCCGACACGTTCCGGCTAATATCCCGGGCCTTCTCCGGATTCGCGGCACGCCAGGCTGCGCTCATCATGGCAGACCGTTCACGGTTGTTCCTGTAGTAAAGCTTCCCTATGGCGCTCTTCTGTTCCGCGTTGGCCGCATTCCATTCCCGCGCCCGCTGCTTCAGCATGTCGTCGTTTCGCTTATACCAGGCAGCCTGCTGGCACGTCACGGAGCAATATTCAGCACTGGCCACCATATGCCAAGGAACGACAGCCTGGCAGTGTCCGCAGTATCGGACGGTCAGACTCTTCAGCCGGATGGTCTGTTGGCGGGCCATCCGAATCGCCTGGGCGCATACTTCCGAGCACAGCTTGTTGCCGCCGCGGCTGCTCGTGAAAAACAGGCCGCCGCAGTAATCGCAGACTCGAGGTGGCGCAGTGAACTCATCAATCCTCCCCGCCCTCCGGGCCCTCATGTGGCACCTCTTGCACAGTCCCAGCGCGTGGTCTGCGATTCGGTCGCAGTCCGGCCACTGACAGATGACAGGCATCATCTCCACTTCGCCAACCATCTCCGCCCATGACCTCATGAAAATTACACTATGGCCAAGCACTGACAGTCTTGAGTAACGCCGACGCATAGAAAGACGAAAGGCCCGGACGAAACCGCGAGGCGGTGACCGTGCCGGACCTTTCAGCGCAGCGTTCCTGCCTGGAGCGAAGCTCCCGTCCCGACTCCCAGAACGCTGGGAGGGTGCCCCATCGGGAGGCGCCCTGCCAAGTGCGGGAAGGCTGCAAGCACCGTGAGGTGCTGGCCCTCATGTGTGCGGCGTCAGGAAAGTCTCTCCCCGGCCGCCTTAGTCCACAGGACGTTCCTGGTCCCGCCATTTCTCAGCGATGGTGCGCATGTCCAGCATCCCGTCCCATCCGGACTCCATGTAGGCATTCGCGACGAACCCGGCGAAACGTTCAACAGTGTCCCGGTCCTCGAAGCCGGTGACACCCAGCAGATTGCCGTCGTGGACGTAATTGAAAGCGAACCGGTGGTGTTCGTCCCAGAGCTTGCGGTCCTCCGGGCTGAGCGGATCCGGCTCATCGGGTCCATCCCAGCCGAAGTCGTGAACTTCGTCGTCGACGTCGGCGGCGGCTTCATCCCGGTACTTGGGTATGCATTCCTTCGCGGGCGTGCCCGGCTTGAAGTCCAGGTCGCGTTCGATAGGCAGCCCCATCTGTCCGCGGACCCTTTCGACTTCGCCCAGGTCGATGTAGCCCCATTCACCGCCGAGGCCCAGGTTCACATAACCGAAGGCCAGATTCTCACCGGAATCGTATTCGGCGATGTACCAGTCCATGCCGCCCTGGAAGTAATGCGCCTGGATGGGCTTGTCCCCGATGGGCCCGTCGTTGTCGGTTTCGTAGAGCTTCGGCCACGCAGCCATCTGCTCGGCTGGCGGGTAGAAGTCGTGGCCGCGGCGACTCCGCTGGGTTTCCGCCGGCCGCCCAGGCGCGGGGGCCGTGAGTGCCACCTCCGGTTCGGCGTGGGCAGTGGGTGCGAACTGCCCGCCAGCAGGAATGCCCTGCGGCTGGCGGTTGATGCTCTCGGTCATGGCAGTCTCCTCAGACAGGCTTGATGTTCACCTGCTTTGTGTACGGCCTGCTGACGGGAGCGACGGCCGGCGCCGCCACGTGCCACCCTTGGTTGGTGAAAAACAATCCGACGACCCGGCAGCACGTGGTCTCACAGGTGCTTCTGAACAGGTTTGCCTCCCCTGCCGGTCTGATCAGCGCCTATGAGGTCCGGTGGGGCGTGACAAAGCAGCGAACGTCCAGGGCTATTGGCTACCAGGAGAATTTCGTGAAGCACGAACCGGACGCGACCGAGGCCATCTGGAAGGAAGTCGAAGACCGGACCTGGCCGGCGCTCACCGAGGTTGACCAGCAGCCGGGACAATTATCGGCGGCGACGGAAGAAGCAGTGAGAGATCTGGTTGCACTCCACTTTGCACGCAGCCTGGCCACCGCAGCTGGCCATGAACAGGCCCTTGCGGACGCCGAACAGAGGGTCCGCAGCAACACCCGCGCCCTGGCCGACCTCGCAGAGGTCAAGCATAAGGGACTGCATCTCGAGCACGCCTCGAGCATCCATGCCGAGATTGCCGACGGAATCATGGCGGACGTCCACGCTGAGGAATCATCCGGGGTCATCTTCCGCGACGACCTGCTCAGGTACTTTCAGGCCACCCGGACAAGGTTCGCCACTTACAGCCTCATGGTCCGTCCCGTGGTCGCAGGAGCTGAACTGCTGCTGGGTGACTGTCCGGCCATCTCGGTGTCGCGCGGGATGGCCTCCTCTTCGACCAGATCGCCGCTGTTCCAAGCCAACCTGATCGCCATGCCGCTCGGCCCGAGGCACGTGGCCTTCGTCTACCCCGACGGAATCGAAGAGCCTGTCATTCCTGTGGGCATCGAGCAGGCGCTCCATCTCAACGGTATCCAGGTGGACCAGGCGTCCCGGCAGGTCTACTCCCGACCGGGAAGCGGTTTGGACAAGGTGGCACGGGCGCGTCGGGCGCCGCTGCGAAAACCCTGACCCAACTGTGGAGGAACGTTCTCAAGAGCTCCATTGAACGGTCAGGCGACCAGCTGAAGGACTCCTGAATGCGCCTGCCGGTACGCGGCAGCCCACGCCTCGATGGGGGCGATCAGGGCCGGCTCGCCGGGACCGCCAAGCAGGCCAATGCGCTCCAGCCGGTCCCAGACACGGAAGCCGTACGGGCCGGTGTCGTCCTTGACCCATTTGAGGGCCTTGGAAACCAGCGCGAACTCGGCAACAGGTTCTACCGGGACAGGCCATCGGCCGGGTGCGACGCACGCGAGCCAGCGCACCTGATGAGCGCGGGCACCCAGGATTGGGACCATGCCGAGGGCATACTCCTTGTCACCATGGCCAGCTTGGACGACAGAGCCGGCGACCGCCGTGCGGATGGCTCCGCCCAGGTTGTCCCACGCCTTGACCTGCACGGCCGCGTCGGGCAGGACGTAGAGGTCCCCGACGTCTTCCTTCCGTCCGGCGCCGAGATAGCGCATCGCCTTATCCAAAGCGAACTCCGGCAGGAGGTTCACCAGGACGGGGACTGACTCGCGCTCGAAGCGGTCGCCTTTGTCTTTTGAGCTGTTGGCCATGACAGGTCTATGCGGGCCGGAAGCTGACGGGCGGGAAGAGGTCTGCGACGTTGGGAACACATCCGTCGACAGGCAACGTTCTCAGGTCCGAGGATGCCCCTGAGGGAATGGGGTCCGCGGTGCTGAGTAGTTGCCCAGCATCCGTTACTTCGTTGCCTACTCAAAACGGAAACAGCCCACGCTGGGAACTGTCCTAGGAGGACTCCGCCGCGAGCCAGCCGTAGCCGAGTACCATGACACGCATGGCTCAATTTGATGGTTCGGGGGCCCTGGAAGCCCGGCTTAAGATGGCGCGACAGAAAAGCGACGACAGTGCCAGAGCAGAACAGGGACGGGCCGACCATCTGAAAGCTGCCCGACAAGCACGGTCTGACGAAACTACGTCGTTAGTCGCCGAGTTCATTGCCAAAGCACGTTCTCTGGACATCAAACCACTGCACCGCCTGCCGGCAGTTGTCCACGAGAGTTGGCAGGCGGGCGACGTCGACATCATCCGGTCGAAGGTGATTGACGGCACCAGAACCCCATGCTGGCATCTCGGAGGAAAGGTATGGGGAAGCAAGAGTGCCGCTCGTCCGACAGGAAAGTTCAGTAAGTATTTCTTATCCGTGGACGGTCGCCACATGGTCGAAGAGTGTAGCCCGCTCGTCATCAAGTCATCATTTTTCAGCGGCAAAGACCGCATGAGTCGAACTGTCCGTTGGGTACCGACTGAGCCCAGTGTGATGGACGTCATCAGTTTCGACGCCTACACCTCCAAGGAAACGACTTTGGCTGAAGCAATGGTCGAATTCTTCCTCGATCACGAAGGCGCTTAGCGGCTCATCTAGAGGCGGACGTTGACCGTTTCACCCCTAAGCCCACAAATTCAGATCGGACCGGCCCGAGGTCCTTCAACACGTCACGACTGAACAGTTCGAACTCGCCGCCGCTCCATGGTGTTGAGAGACGAAACCTGCGCTTCATGGAGGCGGTGGTCGATACTTGGCCTATGCAATAAATGGCCCCCGGCCATTACTCGAACGTCTACGCATGTTCCAGGGCAGAGGCCAACCACTACCAGCACTCAGGGGTTTATCACCATGGACATCAAACGCCGCCGGATGCTCACCGAGCCAGGCGACACCCTCCTCCTGTCCAAGTCATCAATGGACACGGCCTTTCGGTTCACCAAATGGCAGGAGCTCACCGGCCTCACGCCCGACAGGTTCACTGCGGACCCGATTTGCTCCGTTCCGTTGCCCATCTACACCCAGGTGGCCCCTGGCACCCGGCAGTTTGCCTCCGTCAAACCCGAAATGATGTGGCACCCACTGTTTTGGTTGCCTCCACGCCTCGCGGGCCGCTACAACCTCCCCTCCGGCCCTAACGGTGCACTCGAGGTCGAGTCCACCACCATGTGGTCCATCCGCGTCGCCCTGGAGCTGACCGCCTCCGGCCTCTACAGCATCGAGGACGGGTGGCTCGACATCCTTGCCACTGTCGGCATCGACGTCGAGAACGAGGTAGACCTGGCCCGTATCGAAGAATGGCAGGCCGGCGGCGTCGACGACCTGCTCGACTCAATCGATCTGGACCTCTACCTGGCTTTGGAGAAGAACCCGAACTGGGCGCTCCAGTCAGCCATGGCCCTGACCGAGCCGGCCACCCATGCCCAGTGGGCCATCCTGGCCGATTCCCTCATGGAAGTCATCATGGACGCCCGTGACGAAGCGGACACCACACCTCTGCGCGAGGTGCGCGAAACCCTCGCCGTCGTTGCCTCGCTGGCAGGAATCCAGCTCGACGAGGTGCCCACCGACGATGAGGAGCCCGCCCAGGAGTTTTGGGACCGGGTCGAACTCGAGGCCCGCGACGGCATCTACTCCACAGTCGATGAGTTCCTGGCCGGACCGGCCGCAGAGGCGATGGGATGGCTGACACTGACCCGCGACACCTACTGGGAATCTGTCGAAGACCTCAAGACCCTCCAGGCCACCGAGGTGGCGGCCTGACATGATCGGAGTCCCCGTGGACGAATACATCCCGCTGGAAGCCCGGGTCAACCCCAACGGCTCCGTCGACGTCCTCGTTGACGGAGAAACGGTTCCCGGGGGCTCCGGTCTGGCCATGCCCGCCGTACTGCAGCTCCTGACGCGGTACGCCGCGGAAAACGGAAAGCTTCTGATGACCACCACGCATCCGGACGGCAGCGTCACCCGCGACCTGGTTTCCGAGACGGGTGAGGTCACGCCGTTTTACCCGGAGGTGACGCCGTCGGCAAAGGCAGTTGCCGCGGCCTCGTATCCTTCCGAGGAGGCACTGCTGCAGGTCCTCAAACAAAGCAGCCGCCGCCGCGTTGGATACTCCGAGATTGCCGCAGCACCGGTTGCACCGGCCGCACCAACAAGAACCCGGGTCAAGATGGGTGAGGGCGCGATCCCCAAATACGACGTCGAGGCCGATATCCAGAAGACCCTGGCATCGAAGAAACACCCGCCCAGCACGAAGAAGCGCCTCATCATTGCCGTGATCCTCACCGTACTGGTCCTGGCCGTGATCGCCCTGGTCGGTATGCCGCTGATCTCCGCGGCTACCCACCTGCTTGGCGCCCTGCCGGCTCCGGGACCAATCGGGACTCCTCTGCAGCTCTGATCCGGTTCGGCAAGGGCCGCCCCGTCCCTGTGGACCGGGCGGCCTTTTGCTGTCCCGGTGAGACCACCGCGGCTTGCCGCAGACATCGCCGACATGACGAATGTTCAGCAGACCAGTGCCGCGGCGTACGCCAGCCTTGAGGACCTCGGGGAGCGGCAGACCGCCGTCCGCAACGCCATCAGCTCGATGGGCGCCGCCTGTAACGCCAAGATCGCTAAGTACCTCGACGTCCCGGTCAACCAGGTGACGGGCCGGGTGTTCGAACTCCGTGACAAGGGCCTTGTCCGAGAGGCTTACAAGGCTGTGTGGCCTGCCACCGGCCGCACCGTCATCTGGTGGGAAACCGTCTGATCACGAAGGCTTATGGCCGTCAACGATCCGGATATTTCCCCGAGAGTCGTCGACTTCTGCTGACAGTCCGTATTTTTTAGCGATCCCTAAAGACCACTCCCATAATGGCGCTCTGAGAATCTTCCGCAGTTTCACGTTTACCCCTAGGAACGGTCCAATCGCACTACCGATGGCGGGAAATCGCACCCAGCTCCCCTTGGGCACGTCAACCAGGATGGCGTGGAGTGCACGACCTAGCCGCTCATCGAAGTCCTCAGACATTCCGTCAGCACCAGTAAGGTGTGCGGCAACGTGTTTCGTGATGAGTTCGGACCAATCTTCGCTGTTCTCGGCCCCTCCCCCGTCGTCGGGAGAACGCTTTGCGGCATTCGCTGCCGGAGCAACGCTTCTGGGCGCGAATTCACTCTCAATCAGATCTGCCATCTGCTGATGCAGGGCTGCAATATCGCTGTGGATTCTCCGGGCCTTCTCCCAGAACGTCGCGGATTCTTTCGGGTTATGCTGCCACACCGCTGACTCTTCCAAGCCGGCTGGCACGGAACACCTAAAGAGCGTGGCGAGGGCCTTGGCCAAATCCAGCACCGACCCCATATCCGTGACCAATAGGGGTGCCGGGCTTCTGAGCGTGTTAACTGCGGTACACAGTTCCTCGACAGTGCTGAACAGCCGGCCGAACTGCAGGCGGTCCTTTACTGTGTCCTGTGCGATCTGTGGACAGTACACGCTCTCCATGACCTTTACAGAGTGTGGGATGTGATCGGGAAAGAACCCCGGCAAAATCTTCTCGCGCAGCGCCCACCGGAGCGCGTCTTGCTGCTTATCGACCTGCTCTAACGGATTGGACTGCAGACTCCCATCCCGGAGTCTCCACTTGTCGCCCCGGTCTTTGGCCTCTGCGACAGCGTCCGGGTACCTCTTCCATTCACTGATCATCAAGGTACCGAGCGTGGTGTTGTAGAACAGCCAGTCAAGCTCTGCCACCGGTTTGTGGGCGGCCTCGACACGGCAATTGCTGAAAGCCCACACATCGTCACCCAAGAGCTCGCTAAGCTTCTCCCGGTCGGCTTTTCTCGCCACCCGCGCCGAAGTCGATGTTGATGGGAAGTGCAGCATAGGTGGCTCCTCGTCGTCTGACGCTTAGATGCATAACGTACACACAAAGCACTTCCGGGTCAGGACTTTCAACCGTTTCGCTGTGTGGCGAGGCAGGAAAGGTCTTGTGCTCTGGACCTCGTCCAAAAGCACGTGGCCCGTCCGGGCAGCAGTGCATTGTCGACCGTCTAACCGATCTTCGACCAGACGCCACATCTGTTGGATTTGAAGCCTTCTCCGGTGGCAACGGTCACGGTCACCCCAGCGGGCGCGAAGTCGACGATGTCGTTGGCCAAGATAGTCCCGTCGCCTGCGCTGCGGGACCAATAGCAGCCCTTGACGCCCGGCTTGGTTTTCCAGGTTCCCGGCTCCATTCCCTGACCTACGACCATTGTTCCGTCCGCCACCCTTGGCGTACTGACGGTGCTCTGGAGATCCGCCACGTGCGGGGCGTCCGGGCAAAGTGTGAGGGCCGCTGCTGCTTCCGCCCTCGACTCCGGGGTGGTCGGCTTGTCCATGTAGGTGGCGCCCCAGGTGTTGTCCAGTTTTGCGCAGAGGTTCAGGATTCTGCCTAGCGTCTCACCGCCGCTCCTTATGGTCACACCTGTGGCTGTCACTGCATCCACGAGCTTCTGTTCACTCGGCAGCAGCTCGGACACACTCGAGGGCGAGATGCCTTGGATCTTGACAGTGCAAGGTCCGCCGCCGTCCTTATAGTTGCTGCCTCCCCAAACCTCCTTGAAGCTCTTGTATTCGCGGTCTGCCCCGCAACGGTACGTGTATCGCTTGGCGATGTTTGCTTCGGCGTCCGCGACTTCCTTTGCGGCCGCCCTCGCCGTCGCCCCAGTCAGGAACTCCTTTTCCGTCATGTTGACCTTGACGTCAACGAAGTCGTTGCCTGAGAAACCCCCTGCGGCAGGGCTAGTGGAAACCGTAAGGACGGTGTCGTCGACTTGGGTCTTGGCTGACCAGCTCTGTCCATCCGGGCCGAAGAACCGGGCGCGGTAGTCGAGCTTGTCAAGGTGCGACTTGGCTTCAATGGCCGACTTGCCGACGAGGTCCGGGACAATTGCCCGTTGCTTTGCAGTTGCTGACACCGTGGGCTTCGACGTGGTGTCGGCTGCTGGCTTTCCATCTCCGCCGCATCCAGTGAGTGCTACGGCCAGGAGTGCCACTAGGGCAGGGATGTAGAGCTTCATGTCCCCCAGTTTTCTTTTTCAATGCGTCGGTGGTGGTGGTCCGCGTGGGTAAGGCAGGCCAAGTGGTGATGGCATAACCATAGTGGCCAATCCCAGCGTGTTCGGCAGATGACGCGACTACCCGATGCCGCTCCCGATCTTGAAGGTCCGGCTGCGCGTCTGATACAGGGCCGGCGAAGCGTATACCTTTGCTGGATCTGCCGCACACATAGCGGCCATGGCGAACTCACCCTTCACGAACCAGGCTTCCTGCACCCCATACGCCAGCCTTGATCCCGCCGGATCCCCGGAGCCTCCGGAGCTGGACTACAAGTTCTTCAGTCCCGAGTTCCTGGATGAGCTCGAGGAGCACTACGCCGCAATGGCCGTCGGCCGCGTCACCGCATAGGAGACCCCGGACGGCATTTCCGTCCGCACCACCCGGGCCTGCCGGCCCACTTCCAGCCAGACAGAATTCAGAGGCACCCATGGCGTTCGTCCAACTGCACAACCACACCGAGCACAGCGCACTAGACGGTCTTCAACGGATCAAATCTGTCGCCAAGACAGCCGCGGACCTGGGCCAGACCGCGATGGCAATCACGGACCACGGGTCCCTCGCCGGCGCGTGGAGGTTCACGAAAGCCTGCAAGGCCGCAGGCATCAAGCCGATCATCGGCATCGAAATCTACATGTCCATCGGCGACCGTTTCGAGCGGAACTCCGAGATCGTTGACCGCAACGATGACACCACCGCCGACGCCGATGACGGCAAGGGCGACACCAAGGAAAAGCGCTACGAGCACCTGACGCTGCTGGCCCACAACGAAACCGGCTGGAAGAACCTCCTGGCCCTGCACAACAAGGCCGAAGAGTCCTACTGGTACAAGCCGCGGATCGACTACGCCCTGCTCAAAGAGCACGGCGAAGGCCTCATCGTGCTCTCCGGCTGCCTGGCCGGCCCGGTCGCAGGACCCCTCTCCCGCGCCGCCGGTGAAGCAGCCAAGGCCGCAGAGCTGGAAGCCAGAGCGACCGTCGATGAGGCCGAGGCATCGAAGCTCGCTGCGGAGGCGAACGCACACCGTGCCAAGTCTGACGAGTTCGCTGCCGAAGCGCGGAAGAACCTGGACACCCTGATCGACTGCGTCGGCAAGGAAAACGTCTACCTCGAGATCATGTACCACGGCATCGACGCCGAGCAGTCGGTCCTGAAGCCGATCGGCATGCTCTCCCGCGAGTACGACATCCCGATGGTCGTCACCAACGACTGCCACTACGAAAAAGAAGACGACGCAGACGCCCACGAGGGCTTCCTCGCCGTCGGCAGCAAGAAGGGCCTGGATGACCCGGCCCGCTTCAAGTTCAACGGCAGCGGATACTACGTGAAGTCCGAGCAGGAAATGCTCGACATCATGCCCGGCAGCAAGTCATGGGCCGACGCCTGCGCCATGACCCAGGTCATCGCCGACCGCTGCGACGATCAGGTCATCCCGACCCCGCACCAGCGACTGCCCCACTACCCCCTGCCCGAAGGCTTCGAGGACTCCAACGTCTACCTCAAGTCGCTCGTCCAGCAGGGCGCGATCAAGCGCTACGGCTATGACGTCGAAACGAAGGAGCGCATCCCGCTCTCCCAGGAGGTCAAGGACCGGCTCCGCACCGAGCTGGACATCATCTCCGAGATGGGATTCCCGGACTACTTCCTGATCATGTGGGACGTCATCAACTGGTGCCGCTCCGATGCCCCCATCGAATTCGACAACCTGGATGCGCCGCGGAAGAAGCCGATCCTGGTCGGCCCAGGCCGTGGTTCCGCCGCCGGCTCGGCCGTGTCCTACTGCCTGGGCATCGTCGGCCTGGACCCGCTCTACAACAACCTCCTGTTCGAGCGCTTCCTGGAACCGGGCCGCGCCGGCATGCCCGACATCGACGTCGACTTCGAAAAGGGCCGCCGGGACGAGGTCTTCGCCTACCTGGGCTACCGCTGGGGCAAGGGCAACGTGGCACGCATCGGCACCTTCGGTGTCGCCCTGTCCAAGGCTGCGATCAAGGATGCGGCCCGCATCCTGAAGCCGTCCGGCCCGAGCGAGGAGATCAAGGCCCAGGCCAAGGATCTCTTTGCAGCCGGTGAGCGCGGCAGGGGCGCGGCGCTGCTACGCGACGCCGAAAAGGCCGCCTCCGAGCGGGCCTCCCAGATCCTGCGCCTGGGCAACAAGATGTCCGACCTGGTGCCGGCCTCCGGCGAAAAGGCGTACGACTTCGCCCACCTGGCCGACACGAAGGACCAGGCCGGGCAGGCGTTCCGCGACCTTGTTGAGGAAGCCGGACAGGACGCTCAGGACATCCTGGAAATGGCCCGCGCGTTCGAAGGCATCATCAAGAACGAATCGATCCACGCCTGCGGCTTCGTCGTCTCCCCCGAACCGCTGGACGAACTGGTTCCCCTGCGCTGGGCCTCCCACGCCGCTGACGCCGATCCTGCCGCTCCCCGTGTGATCTGCTGGGACGGTCCCGAGGTCGAGGACTACGGGTTCCTGAAGATGGACATCCTGGGCCTGATGAACCTGGACATCGTCTCCACTGCGCTGGAAAACATCGAGATGTCCACTGGTGAGAAGCTCACCATGGATGACATCCCCCACCCGGACACCAAAGGCAACCCCAAGGTCGATGCCGCGTTCGCACTGATCGCTGCCGGGAACACCGGCGGTGTCTTCCAGATGGAATCGGCCGGCATGGTCAAGATCGCCCAGGACGTCGTCCCGGAATCCCTCACTGACATCTCCGCCATCGTCGCCTTGTTCCGTCCTGGCCCGCTGGCCGCCAAGGTCCCCGATCGTTACGCTGCGCGTAAAAACGGGCTCGAAGAGGTCGACTACAACCAGTTCACAGCCGATCCGATCGAGCAGGAATGGATCGCCAAGGTCCTCGGGTCCACCTACGGTGTCTTCGTCTTCCAGGAATCCTTGATGCGCCTGGGCACAGTCATCTCCGGCTTCGACGCCTCGCAGCGTTCGGTGCTGCGCAAGGCTGTCGGCAAGAAGGACGCCAAGAAGATGGCAGAGGTTGGCCAGATGCTGGCCGAAGGTGCAGAGAAGGAGTTCTTCGACGAGGACGGGACGATGATCTCCCCGAAGTTCTCGGCAAAGACCGCAGCCCACATGTTTGAGCTGATGAAGGGCTCCGCGTCCTACCTGTTCAACGCCTCCCACTCGGCCGCCTACGCCCAGCTGGCGTTCGTCACCGCGTACCTGAAGGCCAACTGGCCGGTCGAGTACGCCGCCGCGATCCTCGCCATCGCCGACAAAGATGACAAGCGCATGAACGCGTTCTGGTCCCTGAAAGCGGACGGCATCACGGTCCTCGCCCCGGACATCAACCTGTCCCTGGCCCGCACCGCGCCTGTGAACGGCTCCGTCCTGATGGGCCTGGCCGAGGTCAAGGAGGTCGGCGTCGCCGGCCACTACATCGTCGCCGAACGCAACGCTAATGGTCCCTTCAAGAACCTTCACGACGTCCTCACCCGAGTGACCGTGCCGGGCAAGAACGGGGGCGAGCCGACCAAGCTTCCCGTCGGCGCCATCCAAGGCCTCATCGAAGCCGGAGCCCTGGACTCCTTTGGTCCCCGGCTTGGCCAGCTCATGACGCTGCGGGCAGCCCACAAGACGGATCTGTCGCCGATCGACGCCGAATGGTCCGACGTGGAGGAGTCCACCCGGCAGCGTCAGCGTCTCGGTGTCAGCCTCGGCACCCACCCACTTCAGTCCCTCAAGGAAGAAATCCTCGAATGGGAAGGCCCTGGCGGCGGTAAAGCCACCCCGCTGCACAAGATCGCGGACGAGAACGGCGAAGCGGTCCTGACCGTCGGCGTCATCTCCATGTGGGAAGAGAAGGGCTACTCCGGCGGTAGGCGGGCCAACTTCGCCCTCGAATCCTCCAAGGTCACCATCCAGGGCGTCATGTGGGACCGCACCCTGTCCAACCTGCGCCGCCGCGGCGCCGTCCCCAAGGTCGGCGACGTCGTCGCCGTGTCCGGCAGGGTCAACGTCCGCACCACCTCGGTGGGCGACGACGACTCCGAAACCCAGGACACCATCACCACCAAGGAGCTTTCCATTTTTGAAGTCTGGCCGATCGCCTCGGCAACCGCCCCGGAAATCAACGAGCCCCCGGCTGTCATCGACTTCGCCGCCAAATACCGTGAGCTGCGGGCCGCGAACCCGGACAAGCCCAAGGGCCCGGACGGCGGCCAGGACGATGAGACTCCAAAGGCGCCTGCAGCCGAGACCGCACCGGCGGTCGTCGCCGAGGTCACCGACCTCGACGATCACCGGAAGAAGAGCCGGTCCAGGCTGGTCGTCGTGGCCACCTCGGCTCTCGGCCGCGGCCTGGCAGGAAAGATCCTTGTCGGCGAATCCGACATCGTGAAGCCACACCTGATCACGAGCTGGCCCACGAAGAAGATCCAGCCCGGATCCATCTACCGGGTCATGTGCCCCGGGGACGTCGTCGTCATCCTCCTGGTCAAGTCCCCGTCACTGGGACACGACCAGTTGCTGGAAATCTCAAACGGCATTGCCATCGATGACCCGCGCTGGACGAAGCAGGAGGGCCCGGACGCCCTCTACACCTGGTACCTGCTGGAGCAGGCGTCAGAAGAGGCAGACGGGGCCGGAAAGAACCTGGCCGCGTAGGCGGTGAGAGGGGCTCCGGAATCCGCACACATGAAGCAGGAACAGGCGGACATGCCGCCAACGATCTACCCGCCGCTGTGTGCGGCAGAAGGAGCCCCCTTCGTGAGCCCCGCCATCGACAAGCCCCAGACGGACACCACCCTCGCCGCCCTGGCCGTGCTTGAACGCTTCGCCACCCAGGATTTCGATTCGGTCGACGCCTTGCTGGACACCACGAACAACAAGGAGCTGGCCATGGGCCTGCTCGATGTTTCCCGGATGCTCACCGGCATGCTCGCCCGGGCCACAGACGCCCGCCACGACGAGGTCATCGTCCACGTTCGCGAAACCATCATGGGCCTGATCCACGAGGGCCACCTCGGCACCGCCCTCCAGCCCGTCAACTGACCTGTTGCTGCGGTGACATTTTTGCCGTCTGCCGCACACATAGAAACCAGAAGGAGAGGCCCGTTCCGAGCCTTTCCAACTGATGCGGAACCTGCGCGAAATTGACACCCGTCATCCGCCGGAACGCATAGGAACACCAGAAAGCCGGAGCCGTTCCGGGTTTCTACCGCAGCCCTTATGGGCCTGACGAAAGGCACCACCTTGTACAACATCCCCTTCTCCGGCAACCTGACCGCAGACCCGGAACTCAACACCAACACCGCCTCGGGTATCGCCCGCCTCAACTTCCGCCTGGCGGTCAACGAAGGCGAACGCGGCTCGGACAACGAGAAGACCCACTACCTGAACTTCACGGCTTTCGGAACGACCGCCGAGAACGCCGCGAAGTCCTTCAAGAAGGGTGACCGGCTCCTGGTCCTCGCCCGCGTGAACACGTACCCGAAGACGGTGTACCTGGAGAACGCCGAGAAGGAACTGGAGGAGAAGGAGATCACGATGGTCGGCTTCACCGCCAGCGACATCTCCGCTCCGGTCCGCTTCGCCACCGTGGACGTCCACAAGGTTGCGAAGAAGGAGGGCGGCGAAAGCTCCGCTCCCGCGAAGAAGGCTCCGGCCCCCCGCGCCGCGGCCTCCAAGCCGAAGGTCGCAGTGGCAGCTGGTGACGACGACTTCTAAGCCCTAGCGGCCGGAGTCACTTCACACGACAGCCCCGTCCAGCCCGGCGGTTTCTAGGGGTCGTTGCAACACCTGTTGGTTAGGTGGTTAGTAGTAAATCACGTAAACGCTCGGCTGGAGTATTCCAGTCGAGCGTTTTGCGTGGGCGGCCGTTGAGTTCCTGTGCTACGTGCTCGAGGTCTTCGGGTCCGTAGACGGACAGGTCGGTGCCTTTGGGGAAGTACTGGCGCAGCAGCCCGTTGGTGTTCTCGTTGGAGCCGCGTTGCCAGGGGCTGGCTGGGTCACAGAAGTAGACCTGCATGTCCGTGGCCATGGTGAAGGACTTGTGGCCTGCCATTTCCGCGCCCTGGTCCCAGGTAAGGGAGCCTCGCAGGTGAGCCGGCAATGTGGCCATGGTTTTGATGAGGCCCTCGCGGACTGTTTCGGCGGTGTGGTCGCCGGGAAGGTGGACGAGCATCACGTAGCGGGTGGTGCGTTCGACCAGGGTCGCGATCGCTGACTGGTTGTGCGCGCCGGTGATGAGGTCGCCCTCCCAATGTCCGGGGATGGCGCGGTCCTCGATCTCGGGCGGACGTTCGGAAATCATGACCATGGGGTCGATGAACCTGGGGGTGCGTTGCTCACCTGTCGTGTGGGGTTTGCGGCGCGTCCGGCCGGTGCGCAGTGCTGCCTGGACCTCGCGTTTGAGTCCGCCTCTGGCTTGGATGTAGAGGGCTTGATAGATCGTCTCTGGACTCACACGCATCTCCGGGTTGTCGGGGAACTCTTCGACCAGCGTGTTGCTGATCTGTTCCGGAGACCAGCGTATGAGCAGTTTGTCCTTCACATAGTCACGCAGGTCCGACTCAACGGCGAGTTTGGCCGTCTTCGGCCGGGCCCGCCGGGCAGCGGCTTTCCGGTGCGCTCCGTGGGGCAGGTAGCCCATCCGGGTATCGGTATTGCGGGCAAGTTCCCGGCTAACCGTTGAGGGCGATCTGCCGAGGGTGTGAGCGATCGCCCTGATCGAGGACCCGGCTGCTTGCAGGTCCCGGATCAGCTCCCGCTCCTGGACGTTGAGGTATCGCCGGTCGATTGGCTTCTCCAGCGCTGATACCGGGACCGGTGTCGTTCCGGTCGCGCCGCCGGGGGAGGTCATGGTGGTCACACCACGTTTGTAATCGACGACCCTGCCATCTGGGTAAATGCGTCGCCCGCCAGTCTTCCGGATTCCCTGATCCCACTCTTCGGCGGTCCGTAAATGAATACCCACCGCCGCAGCGGCTTTCCTCCGATTCACGCCGGTCTTGCGCAGCCGGAAGTACTCATCCCGCCCAGGATGAGGGCCCGCGCCCGGCTTTCCCTGGCTTTTCAGCCCGGCTTTACGAACCCACCCGGCGCATGTATCAGGGTTAAGTGCGAGTTCTCTTGCAGCCTTCCTCGTGCTCTTGACCCGGTCGAACACTCTGAAGAACTCCGCTTTCTGGGCGGATGTGTATTTCCGCTGCCCAGCCTTACGATCCCGGAGGGCCGGCTCAGGGAGCCGAGATTTATGGACCCATTGGTAGCACGTCATCTGATTGAAGCCGAGCTCCGCGGCGGCCGCGCTCACGCTCCCACACCGGTCCCATACGAGAAAAAACTTAGCCTTCTGCTCCGGCGTGTATTTCCTCCGCCCGGCAGATTCCTCCGTTAAAGACGACACGGTCGTTGCAACTCCCAAAAGTTCTGGGTGTTGCAACGACCGCTAGAACCCGCCCCCCATAGCGGGCCGGGCGGGGCTTTCCGTTGCGCCCGTCTACGCATGTTTCCTACCGACAGTGCCTCGACCACCGAGAAAGCATCATGATCTCCCCCACCGCCATCACAGACGCCCTCACCGGGCTGGCCGCACAGATCCCAGTCCTGGTCACGGCGAACCCTGTACCGTTCGCCGTCATCGCCGGAATTTTCGTGCTCATCTATGCGGCCCGGGCCGCTGCCAGGAACCGCCCGGTGGCGACGGACCCGTCACGGCTGTTCTCCCAGGCCCAGCGCAACGAAGGCTTCGCCCGGGCCGGCGGCCGGTGCGAGCTGGACGGATTCTTCTTCACGCGGTGCAAGGGCAAGGCCCACCACGGCGACCACCATTTCCCCTGGTCCCGCGGCGGCTCGACGTCGATGACCAACTTCGTCGCCGCCTGCGCACGGTGCAACACTTCCAAAGGCTCGAAGATCCCCAGCGCCTGGGCGACGATGCGCATGGAAGCCCGCCGCCGGAAGTACTTCCCGCAGGGCGTCCCGGTGAAGGCTGGTGAACGCTTTGCCCACCGCTGAGCATCCTATTGTGGCGCCTGAAGTCGGTGAACTGTGGTCGCTGGCCGGCGAGGACAGGCACGGAATCTTCCTGGGCGACGGGCTGTGGAACGTCCTGTCCTACGTCAACGACGAGTACACGCTCGAGCAGGTCGCCGGCCTGGAACCGCGGACTCGGGCCGACGACCAGCCGGCCGGCTTCCATTGGGCGGACCAGTTTGATGCGCTGGCCGCCGCGGACGGCCTGAGGATCACCTGGGCGGAGGAAATACTGACGTACCAGGCGCAGGGCTGGGACAAAATCCGGAAGCTGCGGCCCTCCACCGTTTAGGGCCCGCCGATGAGCGTCATCCCAAAATCTGCGCATGTTTCAGGGCATGAGCACCAATCCCTCTGAAAGCACCGGACCGGCCGCTCCGGCAACCCCGGATCCGGCAGGAGGTGCCGATGGCAAGCCCACGGCCGCGGACCAAGCCAAGGCCGACGGCGCGGATGTAGCGGTTGCCGCCCTCAAAGGAGCCGCAACCGGCGGACTCAGCGGCGCAGCGATAGGAGCCCTCAAAGGCGCTGCCAAAACCAAGACCGGCCGCAACGTGGCCATCGCCGCCGTTGCAGCGCCAATCCTGGCGGTGTCCCTGCTGACCGGCCTTGTCTTCGGTGCTGTCCAATCCACCATGGCAGCCCCAGCCGGGCGTGCGACCATCGCCCAAACGGCAGCCCTGACGGCCTTCGAGAACAAGGACGAGCTGCGCTCCATCCAGGACGCCGCCACCCAGGGCGGGGTGCCGTGGCCGGTCATCGCCGGCATCTACCAGACGGCGAAGAACAAGAGCGGCGATAAAGGCACCGGGCCGTTCGGCATCGACATGGCCAAGGCCGGTTCTGAAATCAGCGAAGCTGACGCCAACAACTTCGACAAGGCGGCAGTGTATGTCGCCCGGAAGCTGAAGGCGGCCGCCCCCGCCACGATCGACATGCTCCCCGACCCGTCATTGGACGCCGGCTACATGGATACCCGCGGGGACAAGAACGAGAGCGTTCTGAAACCGATCGACAACGACCTGGCCAAAGCTGTCCGGGACAAGGTCAAGGCCGCCTACGTGGCCGCCCTGACGGCCGTTCCCCTCCAGGGCAATCCTGCTACCGCGGATGCTGCCTTCGCCGGCTCCCTCAAATGGATGGCTGGCAGCCCTCCGGACAAGTGCGGCCCCGGCACTGTCAACGTCGGCGGCAACAGCGCCGGTTCGCTCAACCCGAAACAGAGCGCCTACGCCCAGGCGATCATTAACCAGGTCGCCGCCAAGGGTATGCCCGAAAACGCTGCGATCATCGCCATCGCCACCGCAATGCAGGAATCCACCCTGCAGATGTACTGGAACGCCCAGGTCCCCGGATCCAAGGAGCTCTCCGACGGCGGCCCCGAGGGTGGTTTTGACCTCACCGACGGGCGTATTTCGTACTCGGTCGGCTTGTTCCAGCAGCAGGTGCACGGCAACAGCTTCCCCTGGGGCACCGTCGAGGACGCCATGAACCCGACCAAATCCACGGACATGTTCCTCGAGGCGCTCCTGAAGGTCCCTGGTTGGCAGGACATGCCGCTGACCGTCGCTGCACAGACCGTCCAGCGGTCAGCCTTCCCGTCCGCCTACGCGGACGATGAGGTAACGGCCAGGAAGGTCGTGTCCGAGCTGAAGCCAACCACCGGCAGCTACGGCACCACGACAACCTCGGGCCCGTCCAATGGGTCTTCTCCCGCAACCTCTTCGAACAGCTGCGGCCCAGCCACCGGCGGTGTCGGCACCGGCGGCATGGGCAAGGGCGACGACTACCCGTTCAAGGACGCCCAGATTTACACCCCGGACCCTTGGGGCCTGTATTACCGGGAGTGCACCTCGTTCACAGCCTGGCGGATCAACGTCCAGATGGGCTACAAGGAAGGCGGCCCGTGGCCGTTCACGGTCGCCACCCAGGGCGTTGGCCTGTTCGGAGACGGCGGCCAGTGGGGACACACCCTCGGATCGAAGTACCCCGTCGACAAAACCCCGAAACCCGGTGCCGTCGCCTGGTGGGGTCCCTATTTCAGCAGCTCGACCACCAACACGCAGGAGTACGGCCACGTAGGAATTGTCGGGGCAGTGAACCCTGACGGTACCGTCTTGATCGAGGAATACAACTTCGGCTACAACCACAACTACCACACCCGGACCATCCCGGCCGACGACGTCAGCGGCTACATCCACATCGCCGACATCCCCTGAGCCCGACCCGAACCAACGCGGAGGAACGACCCATGGCCGCTGAATCAAAGCAGCTTCACCCTGCACTGCAGTACCTCAAAGACAACGCCGTGGTGATCGGCCTGGTGGTCATCGTGGCCGCCTCAGTTGCCTTCTTCGCGTTCACGCAGAGCGCCCCGGCCGAGAAGCAGGCAGCGGAGGTCAAGCCCACAGCACCCGCGACCGCGGTGCTGGAGCCGAACGCAGGAGCCACAGCGGCCACAAGCCCCTCAGAAGCCCCAGCAGGACAGGCCGGTTCCAACGGCTCGTCCACGGGCGCCACAGGCCCGGAGAACGGCACACAGCCAGCCCCGACACCTACTCCAACCAAGGTCGTGCTCGGCAGCGAACCCCAGGCGGTGGCAGCCAAGGACTGGCGCAGCTACGCGCAGGAGTTCTCCAAGGCCTGGGTCAACACCGCGGACGGCAAAGACGCGTGGCTGGGCCGCCTGAAGCCGATGGTCAGCGCCGACCTCTACGCCGGGTTCACGCGGACGGACATTGGCACAATTCCCACGGCCCAGTACCAGAGCGTGTCCCTGGCCGAGGAGTCCTTGGCGTCCAAGACGTTCCGCGCGTACTCCACAAGCGGGGCGATGTTTGAGGGCCGGGTCTCCGTCCAGGCGGACGGCAGCTGGATCGTTGACCAGGTCGGGCCGCCGAAGAAGTAAACGCGCAGACGACTCGCCACATTAGGGACAGCAGACAGGGACCGAGATCACATCATCTTTCGATGATGCTGGATAAAGGACACCATGGCGTCCTCAAGCATGTCTCTCCAGGCCACATCGTAAGTGCTCCCTTCGTCAACAACATCAAGGACTGAGGGTGTTTCCGGGACATAACGAACCACTTCGGCCCACCGAGTCCTCCAAGTAAAGGAGAAAGCGCTTTGCTTGGTAACAGTGGGAATCATGTGCATTCCCACTGTAGACAGTAGGTAGGTCCTGCCGAGCCGGCCAGCGGGATATGCACGAGATCGGTCAGAAGCGCGCATCGGACGTTGAGATTCCAACATTTGGTGGGATTCCGCTTCTCCAGGATCCTCTCGGACTCCAAGCGGGGATTGGAATTTCCGTTACCAACGTAAACCCGACACACTGCCGGGTAGACCTTGAATTCGGGTCTGACGCCTAGGGCCTCCATCTGAGCCAGGAATTCACGCACGAGGAGATCAGACTCCTTCTCGCGTGCTTGAACTCGGGCTCGACGATTTTCGGCCTCCCGCGCTGAACGCTCCGATTCGGCGTCCTTTTCTGCCTTTGCCCTGACCTCTGCTGCAGCGAGCCGCCGCTGGAGGGCACCGGATCCATCAGATAGAGCTATGGGTCAAAGAATAGCGGCAGCACGACCCCAATGTGAGTCTCGTAGCAGAGAATGAATCCAGTGACCAGGGGCTGTGTGTCAAACCTGGGTCCCTCGGGTCATTCCTCCCCGGTCACGTCACAGATAGCCACAGAGCACCTAGTCGACGAAGGTGTTCGGGATGGCTTTTCCCTCGCTGGCCTTCATGACAGGCACCGGGCATCCGATGTTGCTGGGGAAGTACAGCAGCAGGGATCCGGAAACGTTGGCCGAGTACCAGTATTTGACCTCCGCCACAGTGTGATTCCAGACCTTGCTGACTGCCGTGTAGTTCACGGACTGGCCAGATTTTAGGATGAACTCGCCAGTGGTGGGCTGCCCCGGGGGCGGCGCCCAGTCGAAGGTGCCGTATAGCTCGATGACTATGCTTTGTCCGCGGTCGTCCAGACCGAGGAAATTCGGGATGTCATTCTCTCCAACACTGATCGCTGCGTTGCTTCCGTTGACCAAAGTGCCATGCCCTGTCACGGTGACTTGAGTGAGGTCCGCCGAATAGGACGCGTCGGCTTTGGCTATGTCAACGGAGGTCAGATTGGCCGTAACCGGCCCCGTGGGGCATTGCCGTTGGGCTGGGGCCACTGGCCGTGCCGGAGATGGTTCGGGTTCCGGGACGAGCGGCGGGGCGGAGGAAGGTGCTGTGACGGGTCGGGGCGTAGTTGTGGCTGTGGCTGCCGGTGTCCCAAAGGTGACCGGGGAGGGAGACGGGGTCGTCGTGCTCCGAGTCGGATTCACAGTCGCTGGAACTTCAGGCGTCGACGTAGACACAGCCGCCACAGGGGCGTTCCTGCTCGACGTCATAACACCGAGGACAACTCCCGCCGCAATCGCGATCACGATGACAGCGAGAGTCACATTCAGCACGATCTGCTTGGACATAGTCCCCTGGTAAGCCATGCCTCGAAGTCTATGTGTACGAACTCTCTCGGAAAGTGGCTTTTGCATTCATTACGCCACCGCAAGAACGCAGGGCCTCCCCACATGGAGAGGCCCTGCGTATTATTCGGCTCCGGTCGTTAGTAGCCGCTCATGTCGTTGCGCTGATAGACCAGCTGCTCACGGATGCCGGAGAGTTCTTCGCGCTGGTTTTCCAAGGCTGCCAGCAGTGCGTCATTCTCGTTCCGGAAGATCTTCTCCATCGAGTAACGGATGTCCCACAGGCTGTACTTCTTGTCGATCTCCAGGACGGTCAGGGTCTCGTCGAAGAGCTCCACGGGCTCGTTGAGGACCTTGTCACCCTCGCCCGGGAAGCGCTGAGAGTTGGGTCGGTGGGCGAGCATCTTGGCAGCCCGGATGAGCTGGCGGGTGTCATATTCGCCGAGACGCTCGGGACGCTTCACTGTTACACGGGGAAGAATGGCGAGGCGGTGCTGTTCGTATTCGCTCTTGAACCGCTGCTGGTACTCGGCGAGGTGCTTCTCCTTGGGGACCGGGTTCTGGCCCTCCCAGACAGCCCGCCATTGGGCCATCTCAGCCTCCATGTCCCGGTCTATTTCGTCTGACCGGAACTTGGCGTATGCATCATTCACCTGGTCGATGATCTCGTCGGGGATCTCCACGTTGGACCAGAACTGGATACAGTGCTCAGCCGTTGCGGAAGGTGCCGGATTAAGGAACGAACCGTCGGTTCGGTCAAAGAGTCGGATGGGGGCCTCCGAGTGCTTGTTGGCCGCAAACTGGCCGCCGACAGGGATCCCCTGCGGCTGTCGGTTGATGCCTTCTGATGTCATTGTCGGTGAGCTCCCTTGGTGCTTGAGTGTCTATCCTCGCCTCGCGGTCGCTCGGCGTTGATCTTACTGGATCGGCTTGCTTCGGTGCGGTAAATGCCTCCTACCGGTCTGTGTCCGGCAGGAGGCATTTTCGACGAGCTAGACGGTGGGAAATTGCTCGGTCGCCGGCGCAGCACTTCCGGCTCCCCCGGCAGGGCCACCCGCGTCGGGCCGCGCATCCCGTTGGAAGGCGGTGGGCGACGGCGGCACCTTCAGTCCGACACCATTCGCGACGTTCTCGGAGCCTTTGCTGATCTTCTTGATCTTGGCCTCCTTCGGTGCCTTCTGCTTCATCTGATGGCGCATCGCCTGGCGGTACGTCTCAGTGCGGGCGTCGTCCCGTTCGCGGCGTGCGGCCGGCAGGTTGTTCACGCCGGCGCCGAGTGCCTTCTTGGCAGCCCATGCACCGGCTGCGACCGGAACAATGGCCAAAGCCGGCGTGGTGAGTGCGAATACCGCACCACCGGCGGCGGCACCTGCCCCGTACTTGGCGGCCGTGCGGAAGGGGCGTTCCCGGAACTCCTGGCCGGCGGCGGACCAGGAGTTCTTGACCGAAGCCAGGGCCTTACCCCGCACTGTTGTCGGCATCGGCGTGAGGCCGAGATCGGCGCGGCGCTGCTTCTCGAACTCCACTGCCTTGACGCGCTCCTCTTTCGCGGCCTCGCGCATTGCCTTCCGGTCCATCGCGGACATGTGGCCGCTGGCGAGCCGGGAGTTCGGGACGTTGGAGTTGATCAGGTCGAGGTGATCGAGCTTGCCGTCGGCGTAGCCTCCGCGGACCTGCTCTGCCGTCACGCGGCCTGCCGTAGGCTGCTCGCTGGCAACCTGCTCAGCAGCCGGCTGCGAAGCCGTTGCCTGGCCTGCTGTCTGCTCTTCGGTGATGGTCTGGTCGGCCGTCGTCTCGGCAACCTCCTCAGCGACGCCGCCCCGGCGTTTGGCTGCGCCGGCTCCAGCAGTTGCTCCGGCTCCGCCCGCTGCCCCGAATGCGCCGGCCATGACCGCGCCGCCGCGCCGCTTGGCACCTTCAAGCCCGCCCGGAAGCCCGGTGCCAGCCGCCAGTGCCCCGCGGCTGCCTGCAGTGCTTGAAGTGCCTGGAGCGGCAGCGCCGCGGCGTGCCGCCGAGCCGTTGCCCAGGCGTCCGCCGGAGGCTGCGGACATGACACTGTTCATTCCCCTGCCGCTGGCGCGCTTGGCCGCGTTCATGGCACGGGCGCCGTGCCGGCGAGCCTGTCCGTCAAGCAGGGACCCGATGCCGGCTGCGGCTGCGCCGCCCACGGCGGCGGTGGAGGCGCCCCAGGCAAGGCCAGCGGAGAGCTTGAACGGGGAAGGAACCTTCATGACCTTGGTGAACATCATGTGGAGCAGGAAGACGGCCATCAAAGGTGAGAGGCCGGTCCAGAAGGTGGCGACCAGCGAGCCGTCGCCGCCGAGGAAGGTTGCTCCCATGTCCTGCAGCATCTTGGAGAGCACTGCGACGAGGGCGAAGATCATCTGGATGCCGAAGACGAAGATGTTCATTCCCAGGAGCATCTTCACGAAGCCCGAGAGCTTGTCCGTGCCGGCGCTGGGCAGCAGGCACATGATGACCAGGAAGAAGGCCGTGATGATCATGATGACCATGGCGACCTTCGCAACGATGATCGAGATGGCGATCGCACCGAAGACGCCGAGCATGGCCAGCGCGGACAGGTTGTAGGCGAAGACCGAGGTCATGCCCTGGAAGTTGTAGTTGCCGTGCAGGGTCAGGATGTAGTCGCGCAGCTGCAGATCCGACGGGATGCGCTTCTGCACGTCGCTGTCGCCGGAGGGCCAGTTCATGGCGCCGGGAACGTCGCCACCTTCCATGTACCAGTTGCGGCAGTCATCCTTGCTGACCTTGTGCTCGCTGTCGCCGCTGGCGAAGTTTGCCTGGATGCTCCAGCTGTTGGCGTCGCTGGGGTTTGCGCCCATGCCGTTGAGGCGGCAAGTCGACCAGCCGATCATGGACCGGTCACGGCTGACGGTGTCGGTGGGCTGCCACGCCTGGGAGAAGTAGTTGGTGACCTTGAAGCCGTTGTCGCCCCAGAACCGTGCCATGGTGCCACGGACGCTGGATGCACCGGCGGAGTTGGCATCGACGGTTTCATTGCCCATGACTGGCACACCGGAGTTCCAGTCCAGCAGGTGGCAGTACGTGTTGTCGTCCAGCCCGCTGGTTCCGAACTGGGCGGTTCGCCAGGTCTTGAGGCCAGTGCCTTCCCAGAGGGTGGACATGATCATCGGAACGCCCGAGGACAGCTTGTCAGCGCCAGTCCCATAGGTTGCCTGGTAGCCGGCCTTCAGGGACTGGACGTAGTTGTTGCAGCCGAGTGGGTTGCTGGTGTCGTACATGCCGGTAGCCGTCGTGGGCATGGCCAGCGCGGAGGCCGGGGCGGATGCCAGCGAGGAGACGGTCTTATTCAGAGTGGTGACAATCCAGCCCGGGGACATCAGGCCCGGCTTGTAGGGTGCTGCGCTGCCGTCCTTTCCGCCTCCGGTCGAGGCCATGGAGCCGCCTACCATGAGGGCCAGGAGGCCGACGATGGCGCCTTTGGCGACGATGGTCTTCCAGGCAGCTCCGCCGCGGCGGCGTGCCTGGAAGAGGAGGATTCCCACGGAGATGACAACGATGCCGGCCAGAAGGCCGGATCCCAGGACGGCGTCACCGATCGTGGCACCAACCTTGTCCGCGGCACCGCCCATGGAGTCGAGCATGCAGAAGTTGATGGCGAACGAGGACAGGCCTGTGCCGAGGGACCACATGAAGTTGCCTGTCGACATGCCGCTGGAGACGAGCGCGTGGCGCTGCAGCAGCGTTGCCGTGTCGGAGAACATGGTGTTGTCGAGCCTGGAGTGCAGGTTCGAGGTTGAGTCCGCCCACCGGTTTACGGGCAACAAGGGAGAGGTGGCCGCGTACTTGCCGCTGCCGTCAGCTGAGTTGCCACAGGCACCAGTAGGCGTGGTCACGCTGCCGCCGTCCAGTTTGACCGGGACAGATACCGCAGCGGCGGACCGTTCAGCGGAGTGGGCGGAGGCCATGGCGGTCGGGGCAAGCCCGAGGACCAACATGGCCACCACAATGAGCGTCCCGATCAGTCGGGTGAACAGGGACTTCTTCATCGGGAGAACGCCTCAAAATCTTCGAAGTGGTCGGACTGCTTGGGCCGGGAGTCATCATCGTCGCGATGGACGGGGACGGCGATCTGGCGGATGATGCCGAACTTTTCACCGTTGACGTCGACGGGCTGGCCGCAGAGATAGAACGTGTTCACGTTGGAGCGCTTCTTGTCGAACATCGCCTGGTAGGTCCGCAGCTGCAGGCCTTCCTTGGAGCGGCGTTCAATGAGCAGGAACGCGGCGGCTTCGACGGCGGGGATCCATAAGAGCGCCCAAGTGTTGAGCATCGGGAAGAAGGCTCCGGTCAGGATGCCTCCGGGGACCATGGCGAACACGGCGATCCAGAAGGTCCTCAATTTCATTTCCACCGTGCCAATGACCGTGGTGCGTTCGGCACCCGAGGTGCGGCCGGTCATCGGCGTCAGCAGATAGAGGGAGTTTATGGAGGCCATGACGTGGTCCCTTCAGACGTGAGCCGGGGCTCGGAAGCCCCGGCTCATCGGTTGTTCAAGCCCGAGGGCCGGGCTTAGTGACCGGAAGTCGCGGTCTCGGCCAGCTTGATCGCGATGTTCGCGACAAAGTCGAGGACGCCGAGCAGCAGCGGGAACAGGAGGGCCGGGGCTGCGAGGATCGCGCCGGGGATCAGCGCGCCCCACAGCGGCTGCGAGCCCTGGCCCATTCCGCCTCCGCGGCGGCGGTCCCAGGCCCACTTGATGAGGGCGAAGACCACGAGGCAGACGCCTACGACTGTCATGAGAGTCGTGATGCCTGGGAAGCCGGAGGTGATGGCGCCCCAGAAGGCGTCCCAGCCGCCCTTGAGGTCAACCTTGTCAGCTGCCGTCGGGACGGCCATGGGAAGTGCGCTCATTTCTTGCCTTTCTTGGACGCACCCGCCGGTGGCGAATGTCGTTTATTTCTGCGGGGTACTTCTACTCATTCACATGCGTAGAGATCTGAGGGACGGCCGTTCAGCGGGAAATAAACCCCATGACCCGCTGAACTTTTGGGTCGTGGTTGAGTCGTTCGCGGTTCTTGTCCGACAGGTCCCAGCCGGCCAGTGCGGCGGCGCGCACCAGCGGGTGCGGATCCTCCGCAGCCCGGTCAGCAGTGCCCGCATACCCGGTGTTCACTGCTGCGAGCCGCACTGACGCCGGCTGGTCCGCTTCAGAGAGCCGCTCCAGGACGTCATCCGGGACCCGAATGCTGGAGGTCACCTCTGCCCGGACCAGCGGGTCGTTGCTCTCAGCCAGTGCACGGAGCTGCTCCACGTCAGCATCACCGACGGACGGGAAGTCAGTGTCGTTGATGCTGAGGGTGGGCTCCGTGTGGGAGGAGGCGGCGAACTGGCCGCCGCTTCGGACTCCCTTTGGTACTCGGTTCGCGGGCACTGAGACCTCCTAGCTCTTCTTGTTGTGCTTGTTGTTGGCGATCGCCATGGCGGACTCCCACATGGTCTGGGCGCGGTCTGCACCGAAACGCTCGAGAGTGTCGACGATCTTTTCCTGCTCCTCGAAGCCGATCTCTCCGAACGGTGCGAAGAGCGCTTCGGTGGCTTCACCGTCGTTGCCAAGTGACCACGCCCTGCAGGCGCCAAGGATGCCGTTCTTGTGGTTCTCCATGACTCCGCGGTGCTTGGTGACCTGGCGCTGGGAAAGGCTGCCCGGCTGGGACATCGGAACTCCGGTGCCCTCGGCGATGGCATTCCAGGCCAGGCGCTTCATCTCGGCTTTGTGCGCGGCGCCAGTCTCTTCCATGGCCTGGTGGGCACGGTCCATGTAGGAGCCGGGTTCGATGTAGTGACCGCTGGTTTCAGGGCTCACGAGAGTCGCTCCGAGTGTCGATTCAACGCCACCGTCCACGCCGTGAGGTGCGTCAAGGGAACGGTCGAAGGTGCGGGCAATCATGAAGTCCTTGGACGGCTTGTGGCGCGGGTCGTGCCACTCGTCGCGGACCTTCTGTTCGAGGGCAGTCTTTTCGCGCTGGGTCATCGGCCGGCCGATCTTGGCCTCGATTTCCTCGCGCTGCTTCTCGAAGATGACGTAGGCGCGGCGGTCTTCGGCCCGGAACACCGTTTCGGTCGCACGCACCGTCTGGTTCGCGGCGGTGGACGTCAGCCACTGCTTGTAGTCGGTGACTTTGTTGCCGCGGTTCATGGCCTCCAGGAACTGCAGCATCGTCTCCTGGGCGATGTCGTCTTCGTCCTTGACCAGCGACTTCTCAGCCTGGTTGTACCGGCGGCGCCAGAGCTTGGTGGAGCTGTAGCTGATCTCCATGACTTCCTCGGCAGAGGTCAGTTCGTTGAGCCGCTGCGTCGCGAGGCTCACGGTCGGCTCGGCGTGTGCGGTCGCCGCGAATTGGCCGCCAGTGCGGACGCCCTTGGGGACGCGGTTCATGCCGGCTGAGGATGCGTTGTCGTTGCTCATGCCTGGTGTGTGTGCGGCAACTTCACAAAACGCGCAGCATCCTGCGAAAAAATGTTGGAGGTCACATTTTCGGCACCCTCGGGTCAGCAGCGATCCAGGATCCGTTTGGCCATGGAGCGGGTGTGCTGGGACACGGCTGTTCCGTCACGGTCCGCGTTGGCCATCAAGGTGGCGGTGTACTCGCAGAGCTTGGCGTGGGCTTGTGTCTGCCACTGCTTCGGGTTCAGCAGCGTGTTGGCAACGCCGTCGGCTGCCGGGCTGTCTGATTTGGTTTCCGCGGTCATCCGGGCCAGCTCCAGGGATGACGCGATTTTCGCGTCGTCGGTGCCAAAACGGGCTGTCTCGTAGGCGGCACGACCTTCAGGTGAGACGTCCACGTTTGCTCTCCTCTGGCCGTCAGAGCATCCGGTGGCAGCGGTAAGTAACAGGGCCGCGGCGGCCAGTGCGATGAGAGTCTTCCAAGGGTTGCTCATGCGGCTCATGTGTACGGATCCGGGGGTCTCCTTCACCGCCAACAATCGCTGGTTCAAAGCGGTGGTCCATCGGTGGTCTTTTGGGTGGTCCATGCAGGTGGTCCAGGGTGGTCCTTTCAGTGGTCCACCCGGTGGTCCTCAGTTGGTCCATCCTGCGCCGGGATTTTGTCGGGGACCGGTCCTAGACTGGGCCACCAAGCGGTCCGGAGGGGCCGCCGGCATGGAAGGAAGAGGGGCATGACTTCACGTATCGAGCCTGACAGCCGGACGATGGTGCTGCTGTCGCTGACCCTGGTCGGGGTACTGGCGGCGGCAAGCTTTACCCTCTCGTTCCTCGGCCTGATCCAGGCGGCTGCTTGGGCGGGGATCCCGGAAATGCTGCGGTGGCTGGTGCCCATCGTCGTTGACGCGACAATCCTCGTTTATGCCGTTGCGGCCAGTGTTCAAAGGGCGCGAGGGGAATCCACGACCCTTTCGTGGATGGCGATTGGCTTCTTCACCTTGGTGTCGGTGCTCGCTAACGGAGCCCATGTACTGGCCCCAAACGGGGTTGTTTCAGAGGTGAATTCGACCGTCATTTTTGGCGCCTTCCTGGCCGCCATCATGCCCGTCAGTCTGTTCTTCGCCACCGAGACGACAGTCAACCTGGTGGTGGCGCCGGCCTATGGATCAGTGGCCCAACGTCGGAAGCGGGCCCGGGACCAACTGGTCCGCGCGGACCAGATGGACCGCATCAAGGACCAGTGGGGCACTTCGGGTGGACCACGAAAAGGACCACAGGGTGGACCACTTTATGGACCAGGGGTGGACCACCAAAAGGACCACCCACGGACCACCCCGAAAACACGCGCTGAAGTGGACCCGGCAAAGATCCACGAACTGGCCGCTGAGAAGCTCAGCCAGAGGGCCATAGCGCAGCGACTCGGCTGTTCCAAGACGACGGTCGCGAGGGTCCTTTCTGAGGCCAGAGAGCCGGAGAAGGCTCACGCGTAGGTGAGTGCGATGACGGCGGCCATCTGAAGGTCATGTCAGCCCGGGTCGTCCCAAGCCTTCACGTATGAATTTTTAGAGGGTGGGTTTACCGGAAGTGGATGCCTTTTGCGTGTTGTCTCCACACACCGAATATTGATTCAAGGAATTTCTTCGATTCTTCCTTGCTGTAGCAGACTGAGGCATCCTCTCGAATGTAACTCTCGAACACGCTTTTCCAGCGGCTGACAGCCTGGAGGGCGCCCAGGAAGTTGAATCCGACACCACTGCCAGTCCAATCCATCTGCCAATCGGTTGTGAGCATGTGTCTATTGGAACTACCGCTGGGAGCAGGTTTGAGGACTTTACCTCTGGAAGTGACCAGCCCTGATGCTATCGAGTATCCCTCTGAGTTAGAGATACCGATAGGGCGCCCAGGAACGGCACCAATATGGTGTCGCGTTGCTTTCGAGCCGAACATAGAGGTTCGTCGCACCCAAAGGTAGTACTGCGTGTCCGGGATCTCGATCGGGTATTTACGATAGAGGTTTTCTACCTCATCCCAGGGACGAAAAGTCTCGAACTTCACTCCAAGATCACGGTAACGGTCGAACCCCCGGCTCGTGAGCCCCTCCGCCGTGCTGAGTGCTGCGACAATCTGCTGGAGACCCGGTTTCTCCAAGACCGACTGCTCTACTGCCCGCAAAGCCAACACATCATTCGCCTGAATGCAGGTCTGGCAAATCATTGCTGACACCCCAAGGCCCAAACGATCAGCATTTGATAGCCCCGCATGTCCGTTGCAGACATGACGTCCACAAGAAGTACATCGGATTTTCGCTTGACGCCCGCATGCGCAGTATTCCATAGCTGAATGCTACTTAATGCGCCCTCACGCAGGCTTCTATTTCGACGGCCAGTCTGAAACGCGTAGGGGCTCAGGCGAAGGGTCTTCGTCGTCCTCGACGTGCACGACGTCGTAGCACGGCACCGAAGCAGCCTCCTGGGCCTGCCTTGGCTCTTCGGCCGGTGGGCCAGCGGCCAGCCCCGCCTCTGCTATAGGCAACAGCTCAGGTGCGTTGTCGGCGAGGTACTCGTCGTCCGGAGTGGCTTTGGCTGCAGGTAACTTCCGGGCCGCGGGTGCGGTTATCGGGGTCTTTGCGATCTTGGCGGCAATCTGGGCAGCCGGCTTCGCAGCGCCTGCTGGTGTCTTGGGAGCAGTGATGCCCGTGGCGGCTGCGACCTTGAAGGGCTTGCCTTCGCAGCCTGCCGTGACCATGCACCGCGACGGCGCGGAGTCGGCGGTCAGCACGTAGTGCTCGCAAACAGGGCAGATGACCGGGATGACGGCAGGATTGACCTTCACGAGGTTCAGGACCGGTTGCCACATATTGATGGTGTCCAGCTGGGCGTCAGTCAGATCGACCGCCTTGAAGGCCTTGATGACAAGCAGGTTGTTGGAGCCCATGGCTGTGACGAGCTCGGGCCAGGTGTTCTGCTTGGCCTTTTTGAGCAGCGCGATGCCAAGGCTGACCGCTTCGGCCAGTCCTTCGTACTCGGGTTTGGTCTTCAGCCCCGCCATCAGCAGGGACCCTGGGTAAAGCTCATGTCCACCATGTGTACGGCAGTCCGCTCAGCCCTCATCATGCCGCCAGCTCGTGGCCGCGGGCGTCCAGGACATCCTGAACGATCGCTTCGATAATGTCGCCCAAGGACTTGAACTGCTTCTCCAGCTCGCGGTCTTCCTCGGTGAGGACTTCGTACGCGTTAGTTTCCTCGTTCAGGACAGAGGTCATCTGGGTGACATTGTTGTCCGCACCGGGCATCATGACGTCCAGGTCCTTGGCCTTGTTCCGGAGGATGGCCCGCATGTGGGCGTCCAGGGTGTTGGTGGCCAGCAACGTGGTGACCATGCAGGTGTTCTGCTGCCCGATGCGGTTTGTGCGATCCTCGGCCTGACTGATGTTTGCGGGGGTCCAGTCTGTCTCGATGAAGACGGTGTCCGAGCTGGCGGTCAGGGTGATGCCGAAGCCTGCGGCGCCGATGGAGCAGAAGATGACACCGATCTCACCGTTCTGCAGCTTGTCCGCGACGGCCTGGCGCTTGTGCTGGGCCACTCCCCCGTCAATGAAGCCGGTGTCAGCGATGCCGGCCTTCTCGACAGCCTCGATGAGGGCCTGCATGACGGGTTGGTGGTGGACCCAGACGGTCAGCGGCCGGGTGTAGATCTTCTTGCCGTTGCGGACCTCGGTGGTCGCCTCCATCCAGTCGGAGATGATCTCGATGGCTGCCGGGATCTTGGCGATGCCGGCCGCGGCGCGCAGCGGCGTGATCAGGTCCACCCGGGTCCGGGCGAACTCTTTGATGGTCTCCTTCGAGATGACCTCCCCGGCGGCGCGCTGCTCGTCGATCCACTCGGTGACCTTCTCGTGCAGCGTGTCGTGGGCGGCTTTAAACCCCTTGGGATCGATTTCGACGTACCGGGTGGTGCGCAGTTTGGGCGGGAGCTGCTTGAGGACGTCCTTCTTGTTCCGCCGGACCCAGCAACTGTGGGAGAGCATCTCCTCGAGCTGGGGCAGCATCTTGCGGTTGGGCAGGAACGCGCCGAAGTGGTTCTGGGTCGTGTAGGTCTCCATGAATTTGGAGGCACCGCCGAAGACCGGGTCCAGGAGGCCGGCGATGGCGAGCATGTTCACGCCTTCGGCAGGGTTCTGCAGGAACGGGGTGCCCGTCATCGGCAGGCGGAGCGCGTCGATTGAGCACGCCAGGTTCCGGTTGGCGGTGGCGCGCTGGCCGGCCCAGGTCCGGGAGCGGTGCACCTCGTCAAAGAGTGCCGCCTGGGGTGCCCAGGCGACCAGCTCGTCCACGAGCTCGGGCCGGGAACCAAGGAGGGAGTCAGCGACAACGACGACGCCCGCTTCCGGGAAGGGCGGCACCTTCTTGCCGGCGCGGATGGGGACGATGTAGTCCGGGAAGTCAGGCTTCTTGGGTGGACGGACCGGTTTCTTCGCACGGGACTTGGCCTTCTTCTTCGGCGGCTCCGGCGGAACGGGTGCTGGCTTGGGCTGGATCCGCTGGAGTCCGGGCCCTAAAGCGGCGTACGCCTCGCGGCACCAGTTCTCCACGACCAGGGGCGGCACGACGATGACAGTGCGCCGGGAGCGCTTGATGGCGGCCGCTGCGAGGGCCTGGCGCGTTTTACCGAGACCAGGCGAGTCTGCAAGGGCTCGGTGTCCACCGGCGATGGCGTAGGCCCCGGCGACCTGGAACGGGTACAGCGCGAGGCCGAACCAGTTGGGCAGGTATCCGGTGTGGGCCGCCACGATGTCGATAAGTTCCTGGGTCCGCGGGGACAGCTCGTCCTGGACGTCTCCGTCGACGCCGGTCGATCGGGCGAGTTCCCGGGCAGCTGCGCGGACTGGCTCCGGAATATTTTCGAACTGTCTGGCCTGAACGGCTGCCTCGTAGGTGAGCGGGTCGAGGCGCAGCCCCTTCTTGGCTTCCCCTTCATCGGTGACGAGGTCGGCGAGCATGACGTTGAAGCGCTGACGGGTCTTGTCCCAGATCGCACCTGGGCCCAGGATGGCGCTCATCCGCTCGAAGCCGGCCAGCCGGGGGCGGACGAAAACCATGTGGGGGTAGCGTTCCGACCGCTGCACCAGCGGGCGCCACAGTGGTTCCAAGGAATCGAGCCCCGCCAGGTCGCCGGACGCTTCGGAGTAGTCCACCTCAATTTTGGCTGCTTCAAAGAACCGGTCAGGGTGGGTTCCGGTGGCCGTGATGTACCAGGTCTTCTCGGAGTTGTCCCAGCGCCGGCCCGGCAGCTTCTTCACCCAATCCTGGGCGGAATTGCCGTTGGGCAGGACTGCGCCCCATCCGAATTTGAAGCGGAGTTCGGGGTTGCGGTAAGTCCCGGTGAGGACTGCGGTGAGGGCCATGGCTTTCCCTATGCGGCAAGCAGGCTGACGGCCCTCCCCTCACCGTTTAGGCGGCGAGGGTGTAGCAGGAGACGCGCAGGTCTTGATCGTCGTAGACAACGACCTGGGGCTCCTTGGCATTAGCGGCGGTAGACATGCTCAGTGCCAGGGTGTTGCGGACGCTTCGGGCAGCGTCTTTGTCGGCCAACCCGGTAGCGAACGGTGCCGGTGCTGCGGAGGCCGAGACGCTGACATCCCAGCCTGAATCACTCTGGCGCATTGAAATGTGAGTCGTGGAGGACGCCTTCACGAGGGTTCCTGCAGTGGTTTCGATCCAGACGTCCATGACATGCTCCTGGGTGGTTTTGCGGATGGTTTCCTTGTCTTTTATGTGTGCGGAACAGGTGTTGCCGGTCCCCGTTTTCGGCTCTTTTCAGAACTATTTCGGGCAAAGAAAAGCCGCCTTCCATAACCGGAAGGCGGCTTTATCTGTGAACGGAATTCAGGCGTCATGGCCCGCGAGTTTGCGCCCGAAAACTGACATCGGCCCGCTCGGTGCCGTGATGATGGTCTGGCGCCGGTCGGCTTCCGCAGGGGCGGACGTCAGCAGTTTGGTTGCGATGATTTCGCGGTTCCGGAGTTGGTCGATGGTGATCGGGGCGGGGCTCTGGCTCATGTCGGTCTTTCTGTCGATACTGGCTTGCTACCACAAAACATGCGTAGAGAAAGCGGGTAAAGGCATGTTCAGATCCAACCGGTAAGCTGTCACGGTTGACCTGAAGGGAAATGAAAATGACAGCAACCGCAGAGCGCACGACCGGCCGCAGCGTCCTCATTACAGGAGGTAACAGGGGCATCGGCCTGGCTATCGCCGAGGCCTTCCTGGAGAACGGCGACAAGGTAGCATTGACCTACCGAAGCGAGACGGAGCTTCCCGAAGGCGTCCTGGGCGTGAAGGCCGATGTCACCGATGCCGAATCCCTTGACGAAGCGTTCAAGACGGTAGAAGCTGCCCACGGCCCGGTGGAGGTCCTGGTTCCCAACGCCGGGATTGCCAAGGACACCCTGCTGATGCGGATGTCCGACGATGATTTCACCTCCGTCCTGGACACGAATCTCACCGGTGCTTTCCGTGTCGTTCAGCGTGCCGCAAAGGGCATGATCAAGATGCGCAAGGGTCGGATCGTGCTGATCTCATCGCCGTCCGGTATCCGGGGGGTGCCCGGCCAGGTCAACTATTCGGCATCCAAGGCAGGCATGATCGGCCTGGCCCGGTCCATTACCCGTGAACTGGGCGCACGTGGAATCACCGCGAACGCGGTCATGCCGGGTGTGGTGCTTACCGACATCTTCAACGACGTCTCCGAGGACGTGAAAAAGCAGTACCTGGGTGAAATCCCGGCGGCCCGGTTCGCAGAGCCTTCCGAGATTGCCAGGGTTGTCCGCTGGCTGGCCAGCGATGAGGCGGCCTACATTTCCGGCGCGGTCATCCCGGTCGACGGTGGGGCCAGCATGGGCCACTAGGCAGCCCTGGCGGCCCTGCGCTCATCACGTTCGACAGGGCAGATATTGCTGGCCGCCCGGCGGATGACTGTGCGTTCGAACCGGTGTCCGTCCGGGCAGATCCAGTGGACCACCTTGTGGCTGCTGGGCGAAACGTCGGCCGGCGTCAGGGTGTTGCGCTCCATGTCCCATGCCGGGATCAAGTCGGGGCGCTTATCCGCCAGCGTGGTTCCCGGCTTCGGCCCCTTGTAGCTGATCGCTGCGGCACGGCGGATGTTGGCACAGACAGGGCATCCCTGTCCGCTGTGACGGCGCGCTACCTGCGAGAGGTACGGTTCGTGGCCCGCCGGGCAATTCCACCACGCCGCCCGGGGGCTTCCGGGGCTCACGTCGCCAGGGGTGAAGTCGTTGAGCTCGGTGTTCCATTCGGCAGCCAGCGACGGATTGACTTCGGCGAGGGTGCCGCGGGCGATTGCCCGTGCGGTGTTCGCCTGCCCACCGCGCTGGCGTCCGCATTCGGGGCATCCGTTTCCGGCGGTGCGGTTGCTGATGTAGGACTCGGTGGAGCCGTGCCCCTTCGGGCAGATGAAGTAGGCCTTCTTGTTGGACCGGGGCGCCACATCGGCGGGGGTCAAAGGGTGGTTCTTCTCGTAGTCCCATTCGGCGGCAATGTCGGGGAACGCGTCGGCGAGGGACTTGCCCTTCTTGGGTGCGTCGAGCTTCGCCCTGCCGCATACCGGGCAGCCGCGGTTGCGGGATGTCCGGTAGCAGACTTTCTTGATGTACGGCGGGTGCCCGTTGGGGCACAGCCAGGAAACGGCCCTGTCGGAGCCGTAGCTGACATCATTCGGCGTGAGGTCGCCATTCGCTGTGGTGTCCCACTCGGCGGCGAATGCCGGGAATTTCTCGGCCAATGACTGCCCGGGTGCGGGGGTCATGGGACGGGCGGTGGCGGGACGCTGACGCTTCGCTGTTGTGTTCACCCTGCCTATGTGTGCGGAACATACCGACGCTGTCACCGTTGGCCCGGAAACCCGCGGTGCCTCCACCGCCGCTCAAGGTCATCAAGCGGCAGCCGCGGCCGTCCGATACTCGACGGTGTACGGCTCGGTGGAGGTGGTGTAGCCGGTCAGCGGCAGTGGATCGGTGCCGGCGAGGATGCCGTCGATGCGCGGTGCGATGTAGTTGGCGATTGTTTCGGGGCTGAGTTCGACGCCGATCCAGTTCCTCCCCAGTTTCTGCGCGACGGCCAGGGTGGTGCCGGAGCCTGCGAAGCAGTCCAGGACGGTGTCTCCGGGCTCGGTGGCAGCGGCGATTAGCCGTTCCAGCAGGGCTTCGGGCTTTGGGGTGTCGAAGGCAGCGCCCATTTCGGTGCCGAAGATGGATTCGGATTCTGCGCGTGCGTCCTCGTTGGTCGGCGACCCGTTGATCCTGAACGACTGCAGGTTGGTCAGGACCTTGCCCTTGGATTCCTGCGAGACGAAGGACGGACGGAGCATTTGCCGCGGGCAGATGAACGCACCGGGGGTCTCGGCCATCTTGTTCACGGCGTCCTGGCCGTAGCGGAAGGGCCCGGTCATGCGGAAGGCATTCTTGTTCGTGCCGTTTTCGACGACCAGGTCATCGAGCAGGTCCGAGGTGATCGTCGGGGTGTTCATCGGGCCGGCCGGGATGGTTTGGTCCGGGAAGTTGAAGGTCATGCAGCCGGCGGGAAACTCCAGCACGGATGGCTTGTTGCCCTTGTTGTGGACCGGGATCCGTTTGCCGACCTCGGTGGAGGAATGGACCAGGGGCGCCATCTTCGACTTGTCCTTGGCGTAGACGAGGACGTGGTCGGTGACGTCTGCCAGGTGGGCGTGCAGGAAGGAACCCCGGTTCTTCTTTTCCCAAATCATCGTGCCGACGTAGTTGCGGTCGCCGAAGACGTCGTCCATGATGCAGCGAACCCGGTGGATGTACTGGTCATCCAGGTGGACGAAGACGCTCCCGTCCTCGGTGAGGGTGTCCCGGACGCCGGTTAAGGTGCGCTCGAGCATAGCCAGCCAGTCCTTCAACGGGGAGGAGTCGCTGTACTGGTTGAACTTCCGCCCGGTGTTGTAGGGCGGGTCCAGGTAGGCCATCTTGACCGTGTTGTGGAGCTGGGTGTCGGCCAGGGCGTTGTCCGCTGTGTCGCAAATAAGTAGGTTCATGGCCTTCTCTATGCGGACACTTTTACGACGGGCGTCGTTTGAGCGCGAACACCGGTCCGGCGAGGCTGGCGGAGCGTTTCGGGGCAGAGCCCAGCCACCCGGGACAGTGCCCGTTCAGCCAGAGGCGCCGGGCGGTGGGCAGGTTGCCGGTGCGTTCGAGGGCCTGCTGGCTGTTAAGCCAAATGGCAATGAGCTGCTCTCCCTTCGTGTCAGCGCCCATGTCCGGCAGCCGGCCGTGGCAGAGGACAAAGTCGGAGGCTTCGCGGGCCCGTTCCTGCCAGATGTCTTCGGCTGACGATCTCCACCCAGGCAGGTGGTGATCGAGGAAGGACTTCCGGAACGGGTCCATCGTGCCGGTCGAGTCGGCGACGCGCTGTTCGTTCAGCCAGACGCCGGCGCCGCGTTCATAGCTGGACGGTGAAGCGGCTGAGGGCCAGCGTCCGTGTTCGGCGAAGAATGCAGCTACGAGTTCGACGGTCTTTTTCTCATCAAGCATTGCGGTCACACTCCTTGCCTCTCCCGGAGCCAGCCGGCAGCGGCGGCGTCCAGTGCCTCCAGCCGGTCATGCGTCATCCGCCCGGCCCGTGCCGCGGCTCGTTGGGTGCCCAGCCACCGTGCCAGCTTCCTTTCGGCGGAGATGGCCACGCTCGGCCACCGGCCCGTGGATTCCCGGAAAACCTCCAGCGCCTTGGCCTGCGCGGCCCAGTGAACCTGCCGGCCATCGTGCTCGGGCAGCCAGCCCGGAACGTTCTTATCCAGCCATTTGCGGCGGGCCCTGGTGATTTTCCCGGCCCGTGCCAGTCCTCGCTGGTAGCTCATCCAGCGGTACAGAGCGGTTGCCTCGGTGTCGATGCTGGAGCTGGCCGGAAGCCTGCCGGAGAAGTCCAGATAGTTGGCCAGGTCCTCTGCCCGACCGAGCCACAGCAGCTCCGGGTCTACTGCGGGCCGGTCCCATCCCGGAGTCCTGGTGTCCAGGGCTTGCCGGCGGTCCGGGCGCAGCTTTCCGGCGGCGGCCACCCGCCGCTGGGATTTCAGCCACACCTTCAGCTGGCCACGAAGGGGGACACCGGCGGTGCGGGCCTCGGCCAGGAGGGACAGCTGGGAGTTCCAGCGTTCGTCACGGGACTGGCGCCAGCCCGGGATGCGGGTGTCCAGGAACTTTCGGTGCGTTTGGGTCATCCGGCGCTGCTGGCAGGCGCGGCGCTGGACGGCCAGCCATCCTGCCAGCTCGTCCTCCCCTGGCTCCGCTCCGAGGACGGGGAGATTGCCGGTCTGCTCTACGAAGAGGGCTACCACTGTGGCCATATCAGTCCACGGGTCGGCTCCGTCCTCTGCGGCACGCTGTCGTACCGGGGCCACAGACGGGGCCGGGATCGTCAAGGTCTTCACATTAGGAAGCATGCGTAGAGACGGCGCTCACGGCCGTCCTGGCCAAGGCTCTACTGGGTCACGGATGTCCTGTGACCAGCGGCGTACGCAACCAGGTGCTGCTCCCAGGGAACCGAGGCATCGGCACAGAGATACGCTCCATCGGCCCCGATGATCACTGCTCCGGCAACGCAGGAAGGATCCCAGAAGTGGACGGCGGCGATTTCGGGCAGCACGCGGCTGTTCCGGGCCGCGTCGTTCGGCCTGAGGGCCAGGATCCGGGCGGCAATTGGGGTGGCCGTGCGGGTGTTCATGGGTGCCTTTCGCGTGGTCGGGACATCTTTGCTGGGGCGGGAAAGAGAAACCCGCCGCCCAGGGAGGTGGACGGCGGGTTCGGCTGGGCTATTGCTCAGGCTGCGACGAGCTCGAGGACGGGTGCGACTCGCTCGACCAGCGGGTCGTTGTTCAGCTCCTCGATCTTGCCGGGGTTGAAACCGCCCCAGTGGTCGATGACGACGCCGTCCTGGTACACCACGGTGACGGGGGCCTGCATGTGGCCGAGGGACTTGCAGAACTCCTTGTTCTCTTCAGTGGAGCCGTTCTTCTTGGTGATCAGGAGGTTGGTCTTGGCGACCGCGCGGTCCTGGGCGTTGCATTGGACGCATCCCTTTTCCTTGCCGAAAACGACGACGGACTTCGGGGAGGTAGAGGTGGTGACGGGTGACATGGCGTCTGCCTTTCGTGGCTTGTGGGTGGCGCTCGGTGGGTGGTGCCGGTAACGAGTCTGTGTGCGGCGACTTTGAAAAACGTCAGGAGGCGAGGGCGAATGCTTCCGCGCTGATGCGGTGGAGGTATTCCTCAGCCGCTGCCTGGCTGGTGGTGACCTTGCTGAACCGGGCGGCGGCGTCCTTGTAGACCTTCCGGGTCGCCTCCGGGTAGGACACCGGACCGGTCTTCAGCATCCGCGGGTCCAGGATGGCGGCCATGCCGAAGTCGGACACGGACCGGATCAGTCGGCCCGGGGCCTGTTCGAGGAGCAGGGCAGCGTCGGAGACGTACACGTAGGTGTCCGCCGCCCACTTGCCGATCTGCAGGGTGTCCATGATCGCCTCAACCCGGGCGTCGTCCACCGGGTTGCCGGCCGCGCGCGGTATCCGGTCGATGGTGACCAGGGAGCAGGTGCGGCCCTTGGCGTCCACGCCCGTCATGAACGACTTGGTGCCGACCAGCACGGATTTCACATCGTCGCGCCAGAGGTTGGTCAGCTGCTGGGTGGAGAGCCCGTCCCACTGGGAGTAGACATTCCAGCGGCCTTTCGCGGCGCGACGCAGGGCTGCGGCGTAGGCCTTTCCGGCTGCGGAGTTCGCCGACAGGATCAGGGCCGATCCGGCGTTGGCTTCGACGAGCTCGACGTTTTTCCTGGTCGCCCACGCCTGGTGCAGCGCGCCGTTGAACTTGCCTTTGGTGCCGGGCCGCCAGCCGGGGAACATCTCCGGGATCTCAGCCGGCGTCAGCTTCGGGATGTAGAGGAGGGAGTCGTCGTACGCCTTGTCGAACGGGGACGGGTAGGCGGCGTTCTCGGCGGTCAGGCCGATCTGGTAGCCGAACCGGGAGGGCAGGGTCGCGGAGACGGCGATGACCGTCATCGGGTACGTCTCCCCTTCCTCCTCGACGGGCTCCCCGGCCTCCTTCATGGCCTGAACCATTTCGTCTTCCTCGTCCGGCATGACTGGCGCGGTCCACAGGTTCGCCTGCAGCAGCTTGGAGATGTTCACCGGGGACGCGTTGGCGCACCAGTACGGGGTCTGGACCTTGGCGTTGGCCGGCGGGGTCTTCTGCTCGATCCAGCGGGCGGTCCCGATCCGGTGCAGCTTGACCTGTCCGACGGCGCCGATGAAGGCATCCAGCCGGCCGGAGAGACGCTTGGCTTTGAGCCGGGCCTGGATGTTCTTGGACTTGGCGGCCCCTTCCAGGGCGTTCTTCACGCTGCGGGCCCAGCCGATCAGGATGTCACCGCAGGTCTCGACGGGGTCGGCGTCTTCCTTGATCTTGCAGACCTCACCGGCCTTCGTGTACCTGGCCATCTCGGCGAGTTCGTCCTCCAGCTCGATGGCCAGGGCGTTCCCCTCTTTGATCAGCCGGCCGACAGCGGGCTCGGACTCGTCCAGGGTCCGGGCAATGGAACGGGTCAGGGACATGACGGCCGCGGACGAGACCTCACTGGCGCCGGCGGAACGGACGTTCGCCGGCAAGGCGTGCGCCTCGTCGATCATGATGATGTGGAATTCGCCGAGGGTCTTGTTGCCGACGATGACCGGGACACCCTTGGCTGCCTGGACGGCGAGCATGGAGTGGTTGGTGACGACGATGTCCGCCTCGGCGGCCTTGGCCCGGGCAGCGCGCGGCTTGCACAGGTCGAAGATCGGGCAGGTGTCGCCGATGCATTCGGACGGGCCGACAGAGACCGCGTCCCACAGTTCAGGGGTGGTGACCCCGGCGTAGGACTGCTTGTCCCCGGCCTGGTCCGCCGGCAGTGACAGGGCCCACAGCAGCAGCGGTACCCCGGCTACCGGGTCGAAGGGGCGGCCGTCCAGGAACAGGTCCTTGCGGTTGGCCAGGCGTTTGACCTTGGACCGGAGCGAGGGCAGGGAGGGGCGCTGGCCCACCGTGTCGGTGAGGGTCTCAGCGGCGTCGCGTGCTGACTGGCCGCAGACGTAGTTGGAGAAGCCTTTCAGGACCGCGACCTTGGGCTTGGTGCCCGTGACTTTGTCGCAGGCTGCAGCAGCTACAGGTGCGTCCTTGTGCAGGATCTGGCTCAGCAGGGCCAGGGATTCGGTGCTGAGGATGGTCCGCTGGCCGTACTTGGCTGCGGCGACCATGGCAGGGGCGAGCAGGCTGAATGTGTTGTGCGTAGGGATCATCGCCTCGCCAGCCAGGAACAGGTGGGAGGGCGAATCGACCATAATGCAACGGACGGGACGCGACTCGACGGGTTCAATGGCAACGATGTAGCGGCGAAGATGAGTCTCCCGCTTGTTGGTCGGAAGGAGCGCGACTTTCCTGGCAAGTCGAAATACGGGCAGGGTCGTGACAAAGCCAATCCTGTAGCGCGTGCCGACGATTCGCCGACGCTTTCGTCCGGGGTTGTCAGGATCGTCCTCGGTAATGGCCGCCGGTCCAGACCTGTAGGTGCTCTTGATCCCCAAGGAGCAGATCAGTTCGTAGATGCTGTCTGCCAACTCCTTTTTGCACACTGCGATTTCGGATCGACCGGTCTTGTTGATGGTGCCGTCGGTGTCCATAAGTCCCTGAAGCAGCTCCAGCCGCTGTTGAGTGGACGCGCGAAGGTACTTCGTCGGGATGTGCTTATGGTTCAGAACGCCGGCCTCCGCCAGCTTTTGGGTGACAGTTGACCTGCCTCCCTGTGTACACCGGTCACCGGGCATGAACATCGAGTAGAGGTAGGTGGCTCCCAGCTTTACGACCGTTACTCCCTCGGCAGCGATAAGGTCGGGGATCTCTGAATTCTCGGATGTGATCTGGGCTCGGCAAGAGGTTCCATCCCCCAGCCACGCACCGAGGACATAGGGCGGGAGTTCAAGATCGTGCCGGTGAGGCATGTCGAGTGAATCCGCAACCTCCACGGCGTAGTTCAGCCCCCCTCCTTGGCCTCGGAGGGAGTCAACCATTTGGCCAGTGCTGACCACGACCCTTTCCGCGGGTGCCTGGTTCGTGATGACGGACCGAGCATCAGCGTTAGCAATGAAGTGGTCAAGGACGGGACGAAGATCGAACGGCTCGTCTTTTGACAGCCTCGCCTCGCCCAGAGCTCTGCGGGCCTTTGAGACCGTGTCCTTGCGGAGGAGGCCGCCGAAGCGGATGACCATCTCGCTGAAAGTCATCGTGTGCCCCGTTACGTCAATGCTTGCACGCGCTGCTTGGAGCTTCAGAAGCCGCTCGTAGTAGCCCACGGAATCGTGGCGCTTCCTAACACGTCGGGCTTCCGATGCGAGCCCGCGCATAGCCCGTGTTGATACCGACCAGAGGTGCTCTTCATCTGCAGTGATGCGGCTGCCATCGGAGAACACGACGTCGAAGCAGGGACGGTCATATTGGAAGGGGTGCGCTTTGACCACTGTCGTGATGCGGCCGTCTTCGGCGAACACCTGGTCGCCGTCCTGCAGATCCCCCATTCGCTTCCATCCGCTGGGAGTCGGAATCGGTGTGTTGATGTCAAGAGCTTTGCCAACACCAGTGGGGGCTACACCGATCGTGTGACCGGATGTGCGGATGGCTTCCTCGACATCCTTGAGAAGTGCCGTCTGTCCCGGGCGCGGCTGTGCGTCAGGGATTCCGGTTCCAATCCGGACGGTTTCGGTGAGTACGTCGTGCATCATGGCAGCTCTATGCTTCCTGCCCGGTCGCGGGCGTCAGAGATGAGGGGACCCGTCCACCTCGTGGGGGCGATGGACGGGTCCGTGCCGGTCGCTGGGACCGGCGGGCGCGTAAGGGTGTGCGGGGCCTTACGCGGTCTTGGGGCGGCGGGAGCCCTTAGGCTTGGCGCCGGCGGGCGGGGCGGGATTTGGTGCCTTGCCACGGCGGAAAAGGTCCTTGATGCGGACAGTCCGCTCGGTGACCCAGCTTTGGTGCAGGATCCAGGTTTCGCCGACAAGGATGACGATGTAGGGGTTGGAACTCTCGGTGAGCATCATGGCCAGGCCCAGCATGGCCGCCCACCGGTACCACCGCTTCCAGCCGCCGGGCAGCAGGGTCATGGTGATGATGCCGGGGAGGACGACCAGCAGCGGGAAGATCCAGCTCATGGCGTCCATGCTGAGGAAGAAAGGACCAAAGAGGATCAGCGATGCCAGGGCGAAAATATGGACGAATGAGCTAAAGGCTGCGGCCACCCATTTCGCGGGCCCGGCCAGTGCCTGGCGTGTGAAGCGGCTCTTGATCTTGTCAGTGATATTCATGCGGCGTCGGGCACCTTTACTTCCACGTCGGTCAGGGACCGGATCAGCCGGTCAAGCTGTTCGTACATGTCGGCTTCGTTCAGCCCAAGACGCTGGCCCTTGAATGCCAGGGCGCGGGCGAAGACGTCGGGAGCCTTCAGGATGGCGATGCGGCGGCCGGCGACCCGCTCGTCGCGGTAGTCGGCGCCGGTGGTGTCGAACGAGGAGTACGCCTCGAACTCCAGGGCGATGAACGCCTCGCAGGTCTCTTCGGCCAGGCGGGCCCAGCCGCGGCCCTTGCCCATGGCCCGGACGGAGGCACGGAATGAGCGAAGGACGGTGCGGGAGGGGCGGGCGCGGTCGGCCAGGACCGAATCGACAAGGACTCCGGCGACGCGCGGTGCTGCCCGGGTGATGGTGTCGATCTGGTCGAAGCTGTAGTCGTCCCAGAGTGCCATGAGGCCTTCGTCGATGGCCTCGAACGGTTCGCCTTCGATGAGGGAGCGCATCGCGGCAATGGAGCGGTGGGCAAGCCCCGGTTCGGCGTCGACGAGGGCCTTGAGCCGCTTGCGCTCCATGATCTGGGGGCGGACGAGGGCTGGGACGCCGTAGCCGTGCATGATGGTGGCGGCCTGGGCGGCCAGCTTGGAGCTGTCCCGCAGATGCCGGGTCTTGGAGCGCAGCCAGTCCGCGGCGTCTTCCATCGTCTGGCTAATGTGGGCCGGGTCGGTACGGTCGACGGAGGCGGCGTTGTGGAACGCCGAGTAGGAATTGGCATAGACGCCGTCGTCCTGCCACTGGCGCATCGGGGACGGGTCCACGAGGGTCATCTTCGCCGTCGTCCGGGTCCGGATGTTGCGGAGCATGGAAAGGGATCCGGCGCGCAGCAGGCTGCGGGCCCAGCCGGAGGCCGAGGCGTCGAGCCCGAGGTCCAGGTCAAAGCCTCCGGGTTCGGTCTGCATCACCTTCTGGAAGAGCAGCTCCTCCATCTCAACCGCCAGGTCCTGAACCATCTGGGGTCCGAACGGCCCGCCCTTTTTTTGCGACAGCGGCCACAATGGCGGAGCGGTGGAGGGACTCGGCGATAAGCCGGCGGGCCTCCGAAGCCTCGACCAGACCGTCAGCGTGGCGCTGCAGGATGTCGTGGCATTCGGAGTCGGTGATCAGGGAAGTCAGTTGCACGAATCCTATGTGTGCGGCTGATCTCACAAACGTCATCAAAGTCGGCGTGTAACGTCCATCACGCCCGGGAAGCCCCGAATGGCGGGGGCTTCATTCCGACCTCGCGGCTCCCCGCGGGCATCAGACTTCCTCGCAGACGAACCCCGAACCCCTCCAACGGATGATCTGAGTGGACCTCGCGTCGGCCAGGAGACGTATCAGCGCGCCGCGCGCCGATTCAGCTTCGGCAACCGTTTTCAGATATGGGGTGAGGTCATGGAAGCGTTCACCCCTGATTCTCTGGCACTCGATGACGAGTTTGGCTTGGGAGAGTCGGGCCGGAGATGAACGACGAATGAAAGGATTTGTGACGCGGGAATCAGCACTGAGTCCTCGAGATAGTCCGGGTTAGCGACTTCAACGCAGGTCAGGTTCACACGGTAAACCTAACATCAGCTGCTTCGTGTGAAGGGGAGCGCAGGCGAACCCGTCAAGATGCCGCAGACATGGCAACACCCCGGCGAGGGGTGCCGGGGTGCTGCCACCTGGGGGCGCTCTTAGACGAGGACGGCCTGCGCCGCTTCCTGTCGACGACGGATGTCCTCCGGGTTGGTGGACGCCATCGACAGGAAGGTCGGCGGCAGGACCACTTCGACGGGCACGGCCCGGCCGGTCAGGTCCGCGTAGATGCCGATGGCACCACGGATGACCTGGTTGGTGCGGGGATCGCGCAGTGCCCGCATCGAGTTACGGTTCGGTGCGATCTGTTCCCCTCGCCGACGTTGGCCTTCGCCCGGATCCGGCCCAGCCGCTCCGGGGTGGGCTCGAGGTTGAAGAGCCGGCAGGCGGCCTCGGCCTCAATGCGGTCTTCGATGGGGAGGATGAAGCCGCGGGAAATGTAGCCGGTCAGCTCTGCCTTGAGGGCATCGGAGACCCGCTGGGTGTAGAGGATGGGCAGCACACCCTGGGACCGGGCCAGACGGCCGAGTCGTTCGACTTCTGCCTTGCCGGCGCCGAGGAAGACCCATGCCTCGTCGAGGTGGATGACGCCGCCGCGGCCGGTCAGGGCCATGGCGGAGCCGAACACCATCATGCGGACCAGTGCCAGGCAGACGCGCTGCATCAGCGGCGCCCCCTCAATGGCGCCCGGTTCGGGCAGGTCCAGGTGGGAGTTGCCGACCTTGATCAGGGTGATGCCGTCGAAGATGTTCAGGGCCTGGGATTCGGGGCTCATGCCCACGCAGGCGCGGAACATCGGGGAGGCCTCGGCGAGGTCCAGGATCGGCTGCACCATCGCCGGGGATGCCTTGCCGTGCCCCACGGCGATCTTCAGGGCCTGGCCGATGCACTTGGCGCCGTTGGCGACCCCGTAGCGCAATGCCGTGTAGATCGCGACCTCGTACTTGCCCTTGTCAACGCCCCACGGGTTTATCGCGCCCAGCATGGACGCCGCCAGTTCGACACCCACGTCGGGGCTCTTGGCGAACCTGATCGGGTCAAAGATGCCGTCCGAGTGCTGCAGGTCGTCAAGGGAGATGACCTGCCCCCCGGCGGCCAGAACGGTCGGTGAGTGGTCAGAGTCCGTCTTGGGGTCGACGATAACCTGCGGCGAACGTCCTCCCCTGGGGCCGGGGATCCGGTTCATCTGGGTCCCCATCCACAGCAGCGCCTGGGTCTTGCCCGAGCCGGTACCGCCAGCGACAAGCATCAGGGGCAGGCCGTCGGCGGTGGAGGCCGCGGTCGGGGACACGTACGCCGGCTGCCGGTCACGCTCGGTGAAGCCGATCAGGGCACCGGTCTTGTCACCGACCGTGGAGAGCGACTGAATGCCCGACGCGGCAACGTTCTGGGTCGGCATGTCGTGCAGGTTCGGGTTGGCCCGGATGTAGGAGCAGAGCATCATCTCAGCCAGTGCCTGGCGCTGGCGGAAGTTCATGATCCGCAGGTTCGCCGCGGACCCGGGACCGGCCTGGGAAATGTCTTCAACTTCCCCGTCGAACGCGACCAAAACGGAGCAGTCCACCAGGGTCGGGGACCCTTGACGGGAAGCGTAGACGGCCTCGACGTCTTCAAGGACCTTGACCATCTCCTCCTGCTCGGAGAGCTCCATCTTGTTCTGCTTAAGACGTTCGTTGATGTCATCCAGGTAGCGCTTGCGCTGCCGGCGCAGTTCGGCGCGGGTGACCTTTGCCGGTTCGATGCCTGCCCGGATGGAGATCGCGACGGCACCGTCCTCGACCAGGCCGGTCGCCCAGTTCGCCTCGGCGCTCGTGGGGCTGACGAAGTCGAAGTCGAACCCTTCCAGGGTGGCGATCGTCAGGGTCCGGTGGTTGGGAATGACCGGCCAGGAGTGGCAGTCTTCGCGGCCGGCAGCGTCGGCCATGCGCACCGCCTTGGCGTCGGAGAAGACGTGCAGGTGGTCCTCGTGGGGCAGGTCGACGGTGTCCGGGAAGTGTCCCTGGTTCCAGAAGGAGTTGGCGATCGCGATCTCCTGCGAGGACGGCACCGAGAGCCCGCAACGCGCCAGGGCGGCGTCCACCCTGGCCAGGTCAGTGTCAAAGTCACTCAGCGGGGTGCCGCCGACCACGAGCGTCTCCGCGAAGGATTCGATGGCGTGCCGGAACCCGCCGTTGCCGCCGAGCTTGCCGTTCAGCTTCACCGCCAACAGCAGGAGCCGCTTCTCGGTGATCTGGTGCGGGAAGGACTCTTTCAGGAACCCGGCGATCGGGTGGCCGGTTTCCGGGTTGTAGAGCTTCTTCAGGTTCACCAGCAGTTCCTGTGTCTGGCGGTAATCCTTCCGGGCCAGGGCCCGGCGGTTCGAAGTGGTGTGCGTCATCGCGGAAAGCTCGTCGTACGCGGCCATCAGTGGGGTGTAGGTGTTGATGCGCTCGTCAATGGACTTGGCGTCCACTACAGGCTCAAGCGGGACCTTCCGGACGAGCCAGAGTGAGCCGTCGACGCCAAGCATCCGGCCGCCCGGGAGCAGCGTGCGCATCATGGTGGGGACGGAGACGTCCATCAGGGGCTGGGCCGTGGGGGCCTTGGAGTTACGTGCCATGTCTACTTTCCTGCGGCCGCGGGGACGGCTTTGTCGATGGTTGCGGCGGAGATTTTGCGGCCTTCGACGGCGTTCATGTACGGCTTGAGCGATTCGCCGGATCCGGCGCCGCCCCAGGCGACAACCTGCGGGGCCGCGGTATCTGCCTTGTCGATGAGTACGTCGTAGGTGACACGGGCAGGGGTCTGGGCGGTGCCCAGGTTCTGGCCTTCCCAGGAGATTCCGAAGGAAACCTGGGCGACCACCTGAGTGGGCTTGGTGTCCTTGTCCGCGTCAGCCGGCAGCGGCCGGGCTGCGACGTCACCGACGGCAACATTGGAGGCGGTCGCCTGAACCAGCGGGACGTAGGAGCGGTCAGGGCTCGTGTCGCCGACTGCGAGGCGCAGCGCGTCCGGGTCGCCTGAGGTGAACGCCTTCGCCCACGCGGCGGCAGCCTGCTCCACGGGGGGAAGCTTGGAGGTCTGGACCAGGCCCGGCCACGCCTTCAGGTTCGGCCAGGACTGCTTGTCATCAGGTGCGTGCGGGATCAGGGTCGGCTCGCCGAGGACTTTGGCGCCCCGGGTCGGCGAATAGGCGACCTGGACCTGGGTGGAGAAGATGGAGCCGGAGGGGCTGATCAGCGTGAGGTTGTTCAGCTGCAGTCCCTGGGTTTCGGTGACGTTGCCCTTGCTGTCGGTCGTCGTCTTGGGCTCTGCCTGGACGTCCACGCCGTCCCAGGACAGGATCCTGGCGCCCGGCATCGGGGAAGGCTGCTTGTTCAGCCAGTCCTGCACGGACTTCATCGCCGCTGCCTTGGTCGGGGAATCCAGCTGGTTCACCGGGGCCTGGGCTACGACGGGTTCTTCAAGGAACTTGGGCAGGAACGAGATGATGGCCAGCAACGCGATTGGAAGCAGCACGCAGCTCGAGACGATCCAAATCTTCACCAGCTTCATCCGCTTGACCGTGGTCCGGACTGCTCCGACGTCGGCGCGGGGCAGTTCTTCAGCGTCATGGAGCCAGAAGTCGTCTGGCCGGTTGTTGTTCTTGTTGGCGTTGCGGGCCATCATCGTCCTTCGGTGAAACAGTGGTTAGGAGCGCTTGAGCAGTTCGGCGGCGGCAATAAGTTCGAACTGGTTGTCTTCGGACAGGTCGTTCACGGCCTTCGCGACGGCCATGCCGGCCTTCACGTCGGACGCCGGCGGGGTCGGGGTGCCGACGGTGCCCAGGGCGTGCAGCAGGGTCCAGATGACCTTCAGCCGGGCACGGCCCAGAGCGGTGGCAGTGATGCCCACGGAGAAGGGGTCCTGCTTGATCGCGTCCTGGATCGCCTCGATGTCGCCGAGCGGGGAGGTGGACATCCGTCCGGCAGCCATGATCGAGGTGGTCAGGTCGATGATCTCGTCAGAGCATCCGAGCTGGGCCGCGGCGAGGGCGCGGACGGTGTCGGAGGCACCTTGGACCTCGATGGTTTTCGCAGCCACCCGGCGGAACAGGCCGCGGGACGGCTTGGCGGAGGCCTTGGCTTTGCTGCCGGCTGCGCCGGTCTCGTCGCCGGAGTCCTCGTCGACGCCGTCCAGGTCGGTGTCGGGCTCGTCGGCTTCAAGGTCGCCGTTGAGTTCGGCGTCGATGGCCGCATCCGGGCTCAGGAGTCCCTCCTCGGACTGGCCGAAACCGGAGGGCTGGTAGTGGTCGGTCTCGTAGGGGGTTGTCGTCACGGTGTCGTGCTCCTTCGTGCGTGCGGTCCGCGGGGTTCGTTCCGCGTCCCGCGAGTACAGATGCGGTCACTCTGGAACATGCGTAGACAATGCGGTGACGGCCGTCCCGGCACCAAAGCCCCCGCCGCCGTTTCGGGCGACGGGGGCTCGGGGTGAAACCGGACTAGCGCTTCATCTTTTCCAACGTGATGCGCTTGCCCTCTTCGGGGTCGAAGTCGGGGTCGGGGCCCAGGTCCTGCACGTGCTGGAGGATGCGGACTTTTTGGCCGTTCTTGGTTTCCTGCATTTCGATCCACACGAGCACGCGGTGGCCGGTGAGTTCGTTGCGGAGGCGGGAGGCGAAGGCCTTGGCCTCCTCGTCGGAGTCGGTGCGCTCGGTGCGGGCAGTCTCGATGCCGTCCGGGTTGAACTTCGATTCGGCCGTCTTGAAGGCGATAAAGCCACGGGTCGAGGAAGCTTCCTTCTGTACACCCAGGATGGTGCCGGTGAAGTTCTTGCAGTCGGCGAGCATCGCGATGGAGCGGGCGACGTCGGAGTTGTCGTTCAGCATCAGGGTCAGCGACTTAGCGTTGGTCTTGAGCCGGGCGGCCCACTCGGCCTGGTTGTCGCCGACCGGGCCGGTCATGGCTACAGCGCCGAGGATGATGTCGTTGCGTTCTTTGGTATCAAGGGCCATGGTGTCCTGCTTTCGGGGTTAGAGCGGGGAAGGTGGGTTAGCTAACGAAAGCGTCGTCGGTGACGGCGAAGTCGTCAGGCACGAAGTCGATGTCATCAGCGGGGGACACGGCCTTTGCAGCGGCCTTGCGGATCACACGGCGCGGTTCCGGCGCCGGAGCTTCCAGCGGGGCTTCGGCATCGGCAGGAGCCTCAGCGGTCTCCTCGGCTGCCGGTGCCTCGTCGACGGCAGACTCAGCCTTGGGAGCAGCCTTGGCCGCGGTCTTGGGTGCTGCCTTCGGGGCCGGGACAGCAGCGGCCGGAGCGGACTCCGGGGCGACACCGGCGAGGGCTTCCCATGGGGACTCGGTGCGCTCTTCGCTGAACAGGTGCAGGGCGACGGCGGTGATGGACTTGCAGCGGCGGATTGCGGCGACAACCCAGGCATCCCATGCTGCCGCATCCTCGCCGAACGGCATCGGCAGGGTTGCCAGGACGGTGCGGAGGGCACCGCGCATCCGGGAGTTGGCGCCGTCTGCAGCGGACTTGGAGCCGGTCCAGTGTTCCTGCGCCTCGACGACGATGTGCTGGAATGTGCTGGCCAGCGCAGTAACGTTCGTGCCGCTGATCGGCAGACCGCCCCGGTGGAGGGCTTCGACGGCGAGTTCTGCCGTGCCGAAGACACCCATGGCGGCGTACGAGTTGGGGTTCAGTTCACCTTCGGGGGTGTACGACTCCCAGACCTTGCCTTCCGTGATCTTGCTCATTCGGTGGTCCTTGTCGGTTGAAGTGGTCGGGTTCTCCCCGCTGGCATACATGTGTGCGGCAAGCTCCGAGGCCCTCTCCACTTCCGCCATCTGCTCATCCGGGATGCCGTAGCTGAACGGGTCCGGCATGAAAAAACTGACTTCCTGGCCGTGCTTGCTGACGATGGTGTCCTCGGTTGAGGCCATCGCGGCGACAGATGCACCCGGTCGCAGGGCGGGGATTCCCAGGTGGGTCGCGGAGTGCATCTGGTCGGCGACCTTCTCAGAGACCGTCTTGCCTTCCTCCTTGGCCACCGGGCAGGCGTTGATCAACGGGCACCAGCCGCACAGGGCGGAGACCTTGGTGGGAAACTCCCGGGACTCCATATAGCGGTTGTGCCGCTTCCAGGACAGCTCGAAGGTTTTGAGCGTCTTGGACATGGCCGCGGGGCTCAAGTCGATCTCGCGTGACTTGCCGAACTTCGTGTAGAGGACCGTGCCGCCGACGGGCATCTCACCGGTCTTCTCCTTCAGGGCGGCGGCATAGATGCGGATCTGGTCGCCATGGTCGTCGCCGAACCGGGTGTTGGCTACCTTTCCGGTTTTGTAATCTTCTGCGATAAGGCCCTTCTTGCCGCGCTTGTTGACCCCGTAGCGGACCCTGTCGATGAACCCGTTGGTGGGGACCCCGTTGATGGTCAGGCCGTCGATCTGCAGCTCCCTGGCGTAGACCTCAATTGTCTTCGGGTCTTCGATAACCCACAGGCCCTCGTAGGCTGTCTTGACCTCTTCGATCCAACGTCGGCGGTTGATCCGGGTAAGGGCGCGCACACCGTCGTCGTCGCCCGGGACTTCCGGCCACATGACGTCCGAGTCGCGGATGGTCAGCGCCTCTGCGAGGGCCAGGGTGCGCTCTGGACGTTCGTAGACGTCCTCGTCGAACATGTCCTCCATGACGGAGTGGGCGCTAGTTCCGATGGGAGCCGGGGCGAAGGGGTCCTCGACCTCGTTGCGCAGCAGCCGCTCCCCCACCCAGCGCGCGGCGCAGGACTGCATCGACTTGGAGGTGGACGCCGAGAGTGCCTGGCGGCGGATCTTGTCGATGACGGCGTCACTCGTGACGACGAGCTTCTTGCCGTCCCAGGCGAGCTTGTCGCGGAGCAGTGGGGTGGTCTGGTTCATAGAATTTCTATGCGCAAACCCCGACCACGGGTGTCAGAATTCGACACTAAAAATGCCGACCCGGGAAGAAATCCGCCCTGCCGCCTGGTTCCCACCGGCCGTCCGAAAACCAGCCTCTTGGTCGGGTGGAAAAATCCCCGGAATGGCGGGGAATATAGGGCCCCCTACTACTACTACTCTACTTAAACGACCAAAAAGATAGATATATATAAGGGGCCCCTTGTTCTCTTCCCTGGGGACCCCTTCCGGCTCTTAGTAAGAGAGTACTTTGGGGCCTTATATATATGTCCTTTCCCGGGTGGTTTGGGTCGGGTGAGGGTCATGCGAATACCAAAAACCGCGCCACTGTTGGGAAGCAGGGCCGTTTTCCGGCACGACCGCCGGTAGTTCCACCGCTGTTCCCTGCTTTTTCGCGGTGGAGCGGTCCCTTTTCGTGAGAGACGGGCCTTTCTCCTCATGTGATAACCTGAGGAACGACATTGGCCTCTTAGAGACGATGGTTATCACATGGCTCCCGGACGGGGGCCATTTTGCTTTCTGAGGGCCTTTCGTCGATCGCTTCGTTTTCTTTTCCACGCGCCGGCCCGGACGTTCTTTTTGCCCTCCCGGGAAGATTGAAGGCGACGCCCGTCACGGCAGAACACAAAGCCCCGCCAAGAATGACGGGGCTTTGTGTCAGATGGTGCCGGTGGGGTTAGTCCTCGGTGCTTGGCTCTGGCAGGTCCTCAATGGACAGACCGCCGTCCAGGAGGCGGTCGACCTCGATGGGGACGCCGGTGATCCGGCCCTGGCGCCAGGGGGACAGGGGTGTCCCCCGGCCGTTCTTGAGCCGGGTGATGAACGGCGGCTGCAGGTTCTCATCCCACACGCTGGACCACGCCGCGGTGGGTCCCTGGCCGAACTGAATCAGTGACGGGTAGGCCTTCTGGGCCGCGCTGAAGGCGGTGTCCGAGGAGAACAGGACGACCTTGTGGTACTCCTGCGTGGCCCTGTTCTTGACCGTCACCACCGTGCCGATGTTCTTTCCCGAGGGGCGCAGGCTGCCGTCGCCGCCGCTGACGACCCAGCCGAGACGGCTGTTGACCATCGCTTCGGACTGCTCAGTGCCTTCGATCGGAGGCCGTGAGGGGTCGTCGCCGGAGATCACGTGCGCCTCACCGGAGGCCAGCAGCGCCGCCAGCGCCTTGACCAGGGAGATGCCCGGTGCGGCCTGCTGGTTCTCGGCGTGGGCGTTGGTGACCAGCTGGATGACGGACATGGACATCTCACCGTCGACGGCGAACTGTTCGATGAACTCGTCGTCCATGTCCAGCTCGCGGGCCAGGTTTTCCAGGATGAAGAAGGTGAGCATGACGTCGGCGGCCAGGGTGGAGGTCCGCTCCAGGGATCCGGACGCGGCGCCCATTTCCTTCATCAGTCCGCTCATCTGGTCCTTGAGCTGGATGCGGGCGATCTCCAGGGCGGACACGTACGCAGCCCAGCCGCCCGGGTGGGTCGTTGCGGCGTAGCGGATGTACTTGATCAGCTGCGAGGTGAACCGGGCCGGCGTCCCGTACTGGGAGGCGATGGTGTTCAGCGCGTCGGTGGGGGTGCGCTCCTGGTTCAGCTTGCCTTTGCCCACGTAGAGCGGGATGAGGCGTTCCTTGGCGGACGGAGTGCTGAGCTCGTTTTCGCCGGTCATGATGAGCTGGGTCATCGGCTTGTTCGACTTCTTCACCGTCATGTCGGCGTTCATGCGAAGCTTCGTGGCGTTGTTGAAGATGGCACGGGTAATGTCGGCCAGCTTCGCGTCTTCCTGCTCCGCCTGCCGGCGCACCGCGGACGGGGCCAGGTCATCGATCACCCAGATAGGGGTGCGGGCGACGGCGTTTTCCATGGCCGCGGCCGTGTCCTTCGCCGAGCCGGGCAGCTCCTCGTGCCAGTCACCGCGGTGCCGTGCCCAGAAACGCATCATGCATTCGGCGGTCCAGGACTTGCCTTTGCCCTTGGGACCCCACACGTAGACGGTGGCCTTGGGCCGGATCGGGATGGTCGGGCGCAACGCTGCGGCCAGGACGACCGTGGCGGTGGACAGGTCGGTCCAGGCCTTTGCATGGATGTAGGTGTCCATGATCTTGCGGAAGTTCTTCCGCACCTCGTCGCGGTATTCCTCGTCGTCGTAGTCGCCGGCGATGTTTTCTCCGACGCCGTACTTCTGGATGACATCGATCTCGCGGGCGCTGATGCCCGGCAGGACGTTGCTGGAAGCTTCGACGTCACCGACGATCTGGTCACCGATGAGGAACACCGGGTCGCCGTCCTGGACAGGCACCCAGCCCATCTGCATCCAGCGGGTCTTGAAGGCGACCTCGTCGGGGCGGTTGGCCTTGATGGCAGAGAGCCAGGATTCACCCTTGGCCCCGCGCGGCGGCCACTCCGGGTGCAGCAGCAGCTCGCGCGGCACGGCAGCCTTCTTCCGGTCCCATTCTTCCGGCTTGTACCCGAGGATGGTTTCCGGGCCGGTGACGGTGGCGGTGTAGTCACGGCCGTGCAGGTGCCAGGAAACCTCGATCTCAACCTGGGCGTCGTCGATGTCCTCGAACTTCACGTTCGGGTTGAAAATGCCGGTCTTCAGTTCCTGGTCGGTCGGCTGGCGCCGGGCTTCCATTGCCACGACGCGTCCGCCGATCTCGACACGCTTCTCCCACCGGTATTCGCCGATGGTGCCGCCGGCGCCGTTGTTGACCGCGACGCATTCCTCCACGAACTGGCCGCCCTTGCCGACCCGCCAGTTGCCGGGCTTGTCTTCGGCGTTCTTGGCCGGGGCGTCGGGCATGACGTCGTCGAGCTGGTTGATCAGGGCTGACCAGTTGCCGTGCTTGGCCAGGAAGTCATCCACGCCGGCCTTGGCCATCGCGCCGTTGTCTTCGGCGGTGACCTCCGGGTTCAGGTACAGGACCTCGGACATCTTGGACTTGTCCAGCAGCTGGGTGGAAAGCTTGTTCGCGGCGGCGTGCACGGCAGGGTTGACGGCGATGTCGGCGTCGAAAGCGATCCATCCGATGCGGTCCTTCAGGGTGATTTCGCGCCAGTCGACAGCGTTGCCCGAGGCGTTGTAGACCCCGCCGATGGACACAATCAGGACCCGCTCGTCCTGCGGGATCCGCTCAAGGAGCTCACGCAGCTTGGCGACAGGGTTGTCGACACCCTCCGAGCGCAGCTCCGAGTAGGTGATGCCGTTGTGGACCAGGTACGCGGAAAGTGCCGAGTCGCCTTTGAGCATTCCTTCGGCGAACATGACCACCGGGGTCGTATCGATCCAGTCCGTCGGGACGGCCGGGTGCAGGTCCAGCGGAGTGCCGATGTTGGAGACGAACTCGTACTTCAGCGGCTTGCCGGCGTCGTTGTTTTCCGGGAATTCGGGGCGGACCTGGTAGGTGTGCGGAACCGGGCGTTCGCCTTCGCGCTGGGCCTTCATGATGCCTGCCAGCGAGTACCACGGCATGAGCATGCCGTCCTTCCCGGGAGCAGAGAGGGTGCGCTTGAACCGCTTGCCCTGGCCGGAATTGCCGACGACCTGCATCTTGCGGGCCATCTGGTCGTAGTTGGTCTTGTCGATCCGGGCATAGCCGCGGGCGGCCGCGACCAGCGGGGCGACACCGGAGTCCGCGAGTTTCCAGGCGCCGGAGCCGGTGATGCTGGCGGCATAGTCGGCCGCCGTCCACGGCGGCAGGCCGGTGAAGTTGGGGTCCAGCACGTTCATGCCGGTGAGTTCAATGGCTGCGGGAACGGCAGCGGCTTCCACCGCGTCCTGTTCTTCCTTTGTGCCGGTGTCCTGGTCGGTTTGGTTTGCAATCTCTTCCATGGTGAACCCCTATGCGGGCCACCAGAGCACGGGTGTCAGCTTACGACGAAGCCAGCCCGGCATGATTGCCGGCCATCGGTCATGTTCATCATCTGTGGAAGAACGAACGCATATATTGGCTTTCGTGGCCGGCTATCACGCGGCTGGTTTGAATGCTGCGCGAAAGAAGGTGACCATGTCCGACATCCCCGATGGCACATATGGGAATGGACGCTACCAGCTCCTCCGACCTCTTGGTGCAGGCGGCATGGGGCAAGTTTTCCTTGCCAGGGACATTTGGCTTGACCGCCTCGTCGCCCTGAAAGTCCTTCGTCCCGAGGTGGTAGGGGACCGCGACCACGGGCGCCGGCTGGCTCAGGAAGCACGAGTCATGGGCAAGCTCCACCATGATGGCATCGTTACCATCTTTGATGTCTTCCCGGAGGGCGATGAGCTGTGTCTCGTGCTGGAGTACGTCGAAGGAACAAACCTTCGCAGGTACCTTAAAAGCGGTGCCTTCACAAGAGACTTCGGCATCCACCTGCTGCGCAGCCTGGCGCAGGCTCTCTCCTACCTGCATGATGAACACGGTGTCGTGCACAGGGACCTGAAGCCGGAGAACATCCTCATCGGCAAGGACGGGGGTATCAAAGTTGCCGATTTCGGGATTGCAAGGCGTTCCACTGACGAGCACCTGACGGCCACCGGCTACATTATCGGCACCAAGTCTTACATGGCCCCCGAGGTTCTGGCTGGTCAGCCCGCGACGTCAGCCTCCGACATCTGGGCTCTTGGTCTCGTAGTGCGGGAGTCATTTGCTGTGCTCGGGCAGGCTTCGAACCCATCGCTGGACCCAGTTGCGGTCGGGATCAACGACATGCTGTCCACTGATCCGGGAAGCCGCCCTACAGCCGCAGCGCTGCTGTCCCGCAATTTCAACATCAGGACGCCGCCCACTCCGGAGGTTCCGCCGGTGCATGTCCCTGGCGCGGCTACGAAGCTGGACGTCCGCGACAAGCCAATCCCCAAAACGGCAGTTATGCCACGCAGGCAGAGTGTCCTGGGCCGTCACAACATCACAGCACCTGTTCAATTTTGGAGCAGGGATGAACGGCGCCCAGGACAATGGAAACGCCTGCCGATCCCTGAAACTGAGCTTCCCCGGCATTCCCGACGGTCAACCTCCAGCCGCTACAACTATCTCGCTTTCGGAACTAAGGGAGAGCGGATGTACGCCGTCAACCCCGAGGGCACTCCTACGTTCCACTCAGTCTCCTATCGGCCCTTCATAGAAGGAATCCGGGCCCTGTCAGAGCGATACATTCTGCCCTGGTACGGTGCCATCAACACCTACGTCTACGAGTGGTCAGGAGCAGAAGGCGCTCCGGGCCGGAGACTCAAGAAGGTCCGGAGCATGAAGATTCCGGATCAGATCGAGCGTTCCATCGAGCGTGCAGGGTTCATCGGTACCAGCTGCTGGGTCATCGCGAGGGGTCACATATGGCTGTTGGGGCAGTCCCCGATCCTGGGCAATTTGCGGTCGGCAGTACCGCTTGAAGGGTTTTCATATCCACATCACGCCTCAGGATCCGGCGAGCACTTGCTCGTCAAAGCCCATTCGGATGTCTTTGCCATCCGGCGTGGGATGGCTCCGCGGTACGCGAACCTGCATGGGGATGGCTGGTACGCAGTTAAAGTGCCGGTGAGAGGTAGGCCGGAGAAGGTGATGGTGCATGACGGCTACGCGCTCATCTCCACCTACGACGGAGCTGTTTGGGGAGCAGACTTGGATAATGACCCGGAGGGCGGCAATGTGGAGCGTGTCGCGGACCTGTCAACGGTCGGGCTCTTCATCCCTGGAGGCTACATCACGGTGGATGGGCAGACGCACATGGTCAGTCCGCGTCGACCGACTGAACTCCGGACCAGTTACGACCTTCCGCCCGGGCGGTTGCTGCGCGCCGTTTCAAACGAACTGCTGATCATGCAGGAGTAACCGACCCCACAGCACTAAGAAGGGCGGCAACCTGTGTGGCTGCCGCCCTTCTTAGTCGGTCGCATCCGGCTTTAGAGGTCGTCCTCGGTGATCGCGAACTCCTCCTGTGCGACCAGGACCGCGTACTCCTTGATTTTGCGGACGTACGCCCGGGCCGTGGACCGGCTGACATCCAAGGCGTCGGCGATCTCATCGACAGTGGCGATCCTTGGTTCACGGTCACCGCTGTAGAGGCCCGAGAGCCACAGCTCGGCGGCCTTCCCCAGCCGCTCGTTGTAGGCAGTGGTGCGCTCCACGATCAGCTGGACGAACCGTGGACCCTCGACGGGGTGCAGGACGAACTCCGTGTCGATCGGCTCCGAGTAGTCATGGTCGGCGATGTCATCCTGGGCGCGGCTGACACGCAGGTCCTCGACAGTGGCGATGACACCCTGTTTGACCGGGTTGGAGCGCTTCTTCCACATCCTGGCGTTGTGGGTGTCCACGATCTCCTGGTCCGACGGTTCCCGGCCCATTTCGCGGCGGATCTCATCGCGTGTGGCGTCAAGGACACGCTTGCGCCGCAGCGCGGAGGTCATCTCCGCCATCGGCGCGCCTTCTTTGTCGATGTAGTCCCGGACGGCGGCGCGGGCCTGGACCCGCAGCATGCCCTCCCAGTTTTCGATCCGTTCGAGCAGCGCGTCGTCGGCCAGTTCCTCGGTCAGCATCTTCAGCGCGGTCATGGACACGATGGAGGCGAAGTCCTCCACGTGCTGGTCCGGTGCGTGTCCGAAGCGGCGGCACAAACCCCAGGCGATCTGCTTGAACAGGCCCATGCGGGCGCTCATGAACTCGTTGATGAGGTTGTCGCGGGTCCTGCCCGTGGCTTCGGCGATCCTGCGGATGGCGTCATGGGTGTTCTCAGACATGACTCCCCCCAACCGAGGCATGGGGGTCTCCAGCACTACCATGAGCGCTCCTTCTGGCGTAGGGAAACCCAGCTCCTCCCAGTGCGGAACGGGGTTCAAATGCATCGAGCCAGGCGGCGAATCTTCGGCCGCCTGCTCGCGGATCAAGGAGCCATCCTATGGTTACTTGCCGACGCTCAATCTTAGCGTCAGTGACCGACAAAATCTTGTCGATAACGCCGTCTGCGCGGGTCCTTCCCCAGCCTTGCTGTGCCAGCAGCAGCTGACGCAATGAAAGCTTCATCAGGGGACGGGCTTGCGAGCCGGCAGCATCAGCCAGGACGTCACCGGGGGTGACCATTCCGTCGTGAATCAGCATCAGCCATTGGGCCCTGTAGACGGCGGCATTGCGGCGTGCAGCGTTCGCAGTTTCAAGGGTCGGCGCAGGAGGCGTCATGCCGCCCGGCTCCCTTCGTAGACGGTGTCGCTGGTGAAGCCTTCGGGCGCGAGAAGGGTGCTGCGGGCCGCCGCGGACGGGCTCACCGACAGGGCTGCCCGGGCGCGCGGCAGGGAGAGTCGGTCCTTAGGATAGACCTCGCGGTAGGCCTCGACGATGTCGGCGATTTCCGCGCGCGGGTGCCGGCGGGCGATCTCGCGGATCTTCGGTCCGATGTGCGGGTCACCCAGGCGGCGGCGGATCTGCGTCTCGGCGTCCCGGCGCATGTGCTTGGTCATGTATTTGAGCGGATCCACCTTCACGAAGCATTCCGGCTCCAGGCACAGCTCGATGAGACGGAACATGGCCGAGGGCTTGCCCTTCTCCCGCTCCCCTGCGTCCTCGCCCAGAATCTCCCCGTACATCATGGCGTCCACGATCTGCTCCAGACCGAGCTCATCAAGCATCGGCTCGACCACTCCGGTGCTGAGTCCGATCTCGTAGCAGACGAACGAGTGGGCCTGGAAGACGGTCGTGCGCAGCTTCGGTTCCAGATCGGTGAGCACGTCCCAGTGCGCCGCCTCCCCGGCCTTGACCAGGGAGTTCAGGTAGGCGGTGTTCCGGGGCTTGAGGCCGGAGCCGACGAACACCGGCTCGGCAAGGGACGGCAGGGTGGTGACGGTGGCTACGGGGGCTTCACCGAGGCGGCGGACCAGCTTGGACTGGCCTGCCCTGGCGTGTCCCATGCCGCGGGTGTGGTAGCTGACCGGGACGGCTTCGTCGGAGACGATGACGACGGGAGGACCGTCCCAGGCGTTCCGGACCGGCATCAGCATCCGCTCCCCCGTGCCGTGAGCCTTGTCTTTGCGGCCGACGTCGATGAGCGGGTGCTCCCAGCTCCAGACCGGAAGGGTCACAATGCCGGCCCGCTCGGGCAAGTCCCCGGCTTCGAGGATCGCCTTGGCTGCCTGGCCGTGCATGATCCGTTCGAGCCGTGAGCACAGCACCTCCAGCGACGGGTGCTTGCGGCCGCACTCTTCGACCGCGCGGGCCGCGTCCGCCATCAGGGCGGCGGCGGTTTCGGAGGTGAGGTTCAGGCTCACGCGGCCCTCTTTCCCATCAGACGGGCGAACATGCCCTGCTTCCTGACTGCTTCAGGCCTGTATTCGGACGCTTCGCGGAACGCCTCGTTGCCCGTGATCCGCAGCAGCGCCTTGGACATCACAGCGCGCAGCTGGGGGTTGTTCGAATTGATCCGCCCGGCATTCATGTCGTGCTTGACGTTGATGTCCGCCTCGACGGCGCCGAGGAAGGTCCCCAGGTTGCGGAAGTAGTTGACGGCCTTGGCTGCCATTTCAACCTGCTCCGGGTGGACCTGGTTGATGAGGACCATCAGCCGGGACGTCGGGACGCCCTCGTTGATGAACTTCCGGAGCCGGTTGTTCAGGTTGTTCACCCCGACGGTGGACATGTCGGCGACGCCGATGCCCCATGCGTCATGGACCAGGGCCGGCAGGAGCAGCATGTTGACCACACCGGTCCGGTCCGAGGACTCGACGATCTGGGTGTCCATGATGACCAGGTCCGCGTTGCGGCGGGCGAAGTGGATGACGTCCCGGTAGAGCGCGTCGGTGACCACGGAGGGGTCGTTGATGTCATCCGGCGGGGCGCCGATAAACGCGAACTTGATCTCGCCCAGGTGTTCTTCGCGGTTGGCGTTGATGGTCGCCGGGGTGAGGATGGCGTCCTTGATGCTGCCGATCGCCGCGTCGTACATGGTGGGAAGGTTGGTGCGGTTCAGGCGCAGGTAGGTGCGCAGGTCGCCCTGGCCGGAGTTGCCGTCGATCAGGACGACGCGCAGGCCGGCTTCGGCCGCGACGTGGGCCAGCTGCAGCGACGTGGTGGACTTGCCGACCCCGCCCTTGCCCGAGTAGTTGATGACGAATGCGCCCAGCCCGGCGGCGGAACGGCCGGTGCCGATCAGCTTGGAGGCTTCGAAGTCGTCGAAGATGCCGGTGGAGTCGTGGGTCGGCGCCACGGGCGTCTGGACACCATGCCATGCCGGGGTCCCGGCGGGGGCCTGCACGAAGGGCTGCTGTGCCTGAGGTGCACCGTGGCCGAAGTAGTTCTCGGCGGGGACCGGCTCGCTGACCTGGACGGGAACAACCGGAAGCTCGGGGGTGTCCCAGTCGCCGAATTCCTCGGCCGGGGGCGCCATCACGGTCGGCTGGTGCGGCGGGGCATCCCAGTCGTTCACGATCGGCGGGGCGGCCATCACGACCGGAGCAGGTGCAGGTGCAGGTGCAGGTGCTGCCGACGGAGCCGGTGCGGACCAGGCCTGCTGCTGGACCTGCTGGGCGGCGCGTGCAGCGCGTCGGGAACCGGGCTGCTCAGGGGCCTGAACCGCGGCCGGCGCAGCGGGGGTGTCCCACTCGTCCTGGACCGGGGCGGGAGCCACGATGGCAGGCGCTGCGGGAGATGCCACAGGAGCCGGTGCCGCCACCGGTGCTGCGACAGGTTCAAAGGAGACCGGGGCCGCCGCCGGGGTGTCCCACTCATCCTGGACGGGAACGGGCGCCGCGGCCGGGGCAGTCTCGACTGCGTCGGACGCCGGGGATTCCCAGTCATCGAAAGCCGGAGCTGCGGGTGCTGCGGGGGCGGGAGCCGCGAACGGGTCCTCCTCCACGGGAACAGTGACGGCGGCCTGGGCGGGAGGAGCTACGGACTCTTCTTCGAAGAAGTCGATGCCAGGCAGCTCAATGCCGACCGGTTCGTCGACGGCGGGTGCCGGCGGGAAGGACTGCAGTCCCTCCGGGCCGTCCAGCGGGGCCAGCCCGACGGATGCCAGGATGGCGTTCACGGTTGTCGGCAGGTGGATCTCCGCGACAGTGTCGGGGAAGGCAACAGCCTCACCATCGCCACGGACAACGGCGACCTTTACCGGGGTTTTGGCCTGGAGGTGTCCGACCCACGCGCGCAGCCCCGGGGCGGGGACATCGGCGACGATGATCGGGAATGCGCCGGCGGTCTTCGACTCGGCAATGATGGAGGTGGCGGCAGCCCGGAAGTCAGGGCCGGTCACCACTTGCAGGCCGCACTGCGTCAGGGTTTCGGCGAGGGCCGGCAGTTCGATCAGCCCGATGCGGCCACGGGTGGTTACTGCGCTGTCTGATGTGTTCACAAACAGCTCTATGCGTCAACTCGGCCGACGGGGCGCAAATATGGACTACGGCAGTTTTTTACAAGTACATTTGACTATCGTGCGCAAAATGTCCGAGCCCCCGGGGAATAAAATTATGAGCCAACTAGACAGCGGGTGGGTCGCCCGGTGGGTCGTTGCGCTCTGCGAACCCCTGCTTGAGACCGAGGCGCGCGTCGAGATCGAAAAGGAAATGGTCGAGCTCGTCACCCGGCATCCCCACTGGTTTGCCGCCTGGCTCTCCGGTTACCTCTCGGACATCGTCCGCTCCCTGGATCCCGAGGACCCGTGGCGGAACCTTTCCGTAATTGACGACCAGGCGGTCCATCCGGACCGCAGCCCGTTCGGCACCTGGGTTGATGCCAGCGACATTGTGCACGTCTCCATAGAGGACATCCGGGCCGACCTGGGCCTGGCCGCGCTCGAGAAGCCTGTCGGGGAAACGGCCGCCAAACTGCTGGCCGTTGCCGCCGACGGTTGGGACGCGACACTGACCTGGTGCGAAGCCAACCTGGTCACCGCGGCGACGCTCTCACCTGCCGAGGGTGCAGCCTTCTTCAAGACAGCCTCTTCGGCCCTCCGCTGGGCGATCCACCGCCGCCGGCTCTTCCAGGGCCTGGAGGACCCGTTCGTGCAGGTCTCCGGCGTCGCCTGGATCCAGCGCGCGGACAAGATGACCAGCGGCGAGCCGTGGGACGAAGCCCGGGCCGCCCGCCACCTGGAAGCAAACAGGGTCCAGCCGGGAACGTACCGGCAGTTCAACCCCAGCGCGGAGTAGGACTCTTCCGGTGCCGCACACATGCGGTTCATGCGATCTCTTCCGGAAGCAGTCATCGTCTCGTTCAGCGGCACTCTCGTCGATACGTCCCTGATCAACCACCTCGTCGCCAGCCACCATCCGTCGTGCGACGCCCCCTCGGCAGACCGCTACCTCCTTGAGGCGGTGATGTGCCCTCCGGTGCGGCAGATGGCCCAGTTGCTGAACGTGGAGCGGAACATCGGCCGGGCTGTTCTTCTGGTCAGCGCTGACCGCGACCACTACCACCCGCACATCCAGTCCTGGCTGGACCTGAACGGCATGACCGTGGACGGGATCCATCTTCGGCGCGTGAGCGATCACCGTCCCGATGCCCTTACCAAGGCCGAAATCGTGGCCGGGCTGCAGGATCAGTACAACATCGTCCACGCCTACGACGACCGGTCCGATGTGGCCCGCGCCTATCATCGTCTCGGCATCGACACCACGCTGGCCGGCGGCCAGGCAGGAGATGCGCCGGGCCTGGCTGCCGCCTAGCGGTGAGCCCGGACCCTCCTTCCGCACACATGAGCGCAGACCCCTCCCCCACGGATCAGGAACACCAATGATCGCCACCTCCAGCCTCGTGCAGCCGATCGTGCTGCTCGTGGACAAGAACGACCCTGCCAGCCACCGGGACAGCATCCTCGCAGCGGCGGTCGCCAGCGTTGACGCCTACGCCGGTACGTTGTCCTCGCTGCGCGACGAAGCGTGGACGCAATGGCTCTCCGGCCGGTTCACCAAGTCGGTTCGCCGCGCCGACCTGAAGACCTTCACCAAGCTGGCCGCCGACGAAGATAACAAAAGTGAGAGCTTAATCTCCATCGGCAAGGCCAAGGCCCTCGCGTATGCCCCAGCCTTCTACGAGGACATGCCCAAGTCGCTGATGAGACTGCAGGTCTCCGGAACCGACCTGCCCGACGAGCCGGCGACGGTACCGTCCAGGAAACGCAGCGGAGATCCGGTCATCGTCCTGAACGGCGCCCTCGGGATGTCGACAGGCAAAGCCGCCGCACAGGCAGCCCACGCGTTGTTTGCCTGGCAGTTGAACCGCGGACACGATGATGCCGAGCTCGCCTCCCTCCAGCTGCTCTCCACCGACCTGGTCATTGCTACCGAGGAGGAGTTCACCGGCCTGCAAACCATCGCCGCCGGTCCGCTGATCGTCGACGCGGGCCTGACCGAAATCGCTCCCAACACCGCCACGGCGTTCGTCATCGAAAGGCCCTGAGCGTGCAGTTCAAGGACCGGATCCTCGAAGGCCACCGCTTCCGCCGCCAAGTGATCACGCAGATGGGGCGTCCGGGTCAGCCGGCCCCGGAGCGGCTGTACGGGAAAGGAATGTTCGTCCAGCATTACGCCCTGGACCGGCTCTCACCCAAAGCCCTCTGCGGCGGCTCCGTCATGCTCGTCTCGGACCAGCCGTTCGCCACTAGGACCCGTCTGCAGTGCCCGCTCTGCGTCTCTGTGGTCGCCCGTGCCATGGTCCGCATCGCCGCAGAGCAGGCAACCTTCCTGAACAAGAACCAGCCCCACCGCTGACCCTTTCCGGCCCAATCGAGCGGTCAGGGGCGGCTAATCGGTGACACGGTGCCCGATGTCCGTACACATAGCCGGCATGACGACCACGCTCTTTGCCAGCGTCCCGCTCAAGGACATGGACCCCTCTGCCCTGACAATGGCCATTTTCGCCGAGATCAAGGACATGCCCTCCATCGACGGGGTCAAGGTCTCGACAGCGATCTCGGCCGCTTCGTTCTTCCACCTGAACCAGACCCGGGCCAACCGCAAGGGTTTTTCCAGGACCTCCTACATCGAGCATCCGCTGAGGAACGCGCTTCGCGTGCTGCGGTGGGGTGTGGCCTCCGAAGCCATCCTCATCTCCGTCATTCTGCACGACACTGTGGAGGACTGCCTGGACAGGATTTTGGCGACCTTCGTCCCGGGCTGCCATGCCGGAATCGGTGAGGCAGCGCAGCGGGAGCTGGCCTTCGAGTGGATCGCCCGGGAGTTCGGAGAGGAAGCCTCCGGCCTCGTCAGGTCATTGACCAACCCGGTGTCCATGGGGACACAACTCACCAAGGCGCAGAAGCGCGAGAAGTATGCCGCGGACGTCGCCGGCAAGATTCGGGGCAACGCCTCCGCCTTCATCGGCAAGTTCACCGACTTCATGGATAACGCCGGCGGCCTGCACCACAACGCAGTCGGCGGGAATGAACGAATGGTCGCCCACCTGGCCGCCAAGTATCACCCGGTGGTGGCCATCTTCCAGGACGAGCTCGCCGCGAACTACGAAGCGATTCGCGTGCTGGTCTCCGACGCAGGCATGGCCGAAATCGAACTCAAGCTCTCCCTGCTGTCGGACCGCCTGGGTGCCTTGGCCGGATTTGCCGGGGCGACGGCATGAACACGGGACCAGGGCCCGTTGGGTCGGGCACCATGGTCGGTGTGGACGGCTCCGCTGCCGTGACCGACCTGACCCTCATGGACCGGCTCGTCATTGCCCGGCTTCAGGACGTCGAGGACCACCCGGACCTGGTCCTCGACGAGGCGGCCTGACGGCTCAGGCGTAGGCAGGTATCCTGCCGCGTTCGGCTTTCATCTGGGCGCAGCAGCCGTGCTCTGTTGCCCCGGCCTCGAACACCATCAGTGCAGGAACGGCGCCGGCCGGTCGGGCTTCCGGCGCGGCCGGCTCCGGTTCATCGGCTACCGCAAGTTTGCCGCATTCTGGGCACAGAGTTTCTAGCCACACGGTCCAGCCGGACTGCTTGGCGAGCCGGATCGCGACGGACTGAGGGTGCGGATATTCGATGGTGGTGCTGGCCGGGCATCCGGCGCTGTCGTGGCCGTCGCACTCGATAGTGGTTACAGCTGTGGCAAGGAAAGGCACTTTTTGACTTTCGAAAGGGGTGGCACCTGGGCGTGGTGCCGGTGTCAGGAAAGAGAGGGGTGCTGAAGTTTAAGAGCTTCGCAGGGACGCCAGTGCGTCTTTGAGCGACATCTGCAGCGCCGGGCCGTGGCCGGGCAGGATGATGGACGCGTCAACGTCATCAAGGGTGTGGGTAGCAGCCAGGGCCTCGTCGGCGTCTGTATGGTACATCCGGTCAAGCATCTGCGGACCGGTGTGACGGCTGAGCGAATGCCCGGTGATGAGGGCGTCACCGGTGACGACCGCGTCCGCATCCTGAAGGAGGAGGACGGCGTGCCCGGGGGTATGACCGGGAACATTGATTGCCTTGGGACGTCCGGGCAGGGCTTCCAGGCGCTCGGCTGTCCAGGCTTCGGCTGACGGCACAGGGTTCGGGGACAGGGCCCCTGCAGAGATGGCGTGCTTGAGCCAGGAGAAAACCCCCGGGCGCCATGCATTGAGAACGCAGGTTGCCAGGGTGACTTGGTGCTTCTCTTTGCCCTGCACGTGGGCGAGCTCTTCGGGGCTGGTCAGGACAGGGGTCCCGAATGCCTCAACGAACCGAGACGCCGAACCCAGGTGGTCGACGTGCCCATGCGTGATGAGCACTGCTTTGGCATCGCCGGGCTTGAGGCCGACGTGCCAGATGGAGTCCAGGACGGCAGATACGTCCTCCGGGTAGCCGCTGTCGATGAGAATGTAGCCCTTGTCATCGCTGACGATGATCCAGTTGGATGCAGGGCCTTCGACGAAGAAAACACCGGGGGCCGGTTCGCTGACGCGCGACGGGTCGAACGGCTTCGCGGGACGCGCTGAAATGGGTGACAAAAGGCTGTACTCCTGAGGTGGATCAGATGTGATTCGTACAGCCTGCCGGGCGTCCGCCAGTCGGGCTTAGGATGCAAACTCTATCCATCAAGATTGGCTCAAGGCAAATCGGGAGTTCGCTGGGAGTGACGCCCAGGAATCAAGTCACATGACAGGGAAGAATGTGTTTCATGACACATGTGACAAACTCTGTTGAAGGGTGACAAAATGTCCGAGTCCCATAGTGGGACTCGCCCTATTGGGGGGTACTTGGGGGGCTACGAGAGTTGGGGGCAGAATTTCTGCCGCCACAAAGTTTTATGGGGCTCAGACATGAACGCAGGCAGCGAAACACGCAGCAACACGGAGAACCGTTGGGTGCTGGTTGATTTCCTCAACAGCGATCAACCGGGGCTCCTGAGTATCGGAGCGGTCAACTACTCCGGGGCCAGCGTCCGGAAAAACCTTGATGTGGTCGGACGCGAGCTGCTCGTGGACAGAATCCGTCTCGTAGCTGAAACCGGCCAGGAAACAGATGCAGTCGTCAACCTACGCGGCATCGACTACCGCGTCCTGACGATGCCTTTGCGAGGCCCGGCCACAAACACCATTCTTGCAGTCACTGCGATCTACACGAGGGCCGAGGACGAACTGCCTGAACGGCCGCCGATCGGCGTCCTGGAGTGGAAGATTTCCTTCGACGGCCACATCGAAACGTCTTGGAACGACGACCTGTTCCGGATCTACGAGATCGAGCGGACCGGTAACTCCAACAGCCCTACCGGGGACATGAACCAGTGGGTCAGCGAGCTCATCTCCCCGGAGGACCGGACCCGGATGAAGGTGACCATCGACGCCGCCATCCGGTCGGGAAACGCCCAGCGGTATCTTGTCCCCTACAAGGTGATTACCCGGTCGGACACGGACAACCCCGGTGTCAAGAACCTGGAGGTGTCCGGCCGGGTTCTTCCCGACGAGACCTTCGAGGGTAAGTGGCTGCGCGCCATTACGCGTGAGGTGCAGGAGATCACCCCGTCCCCGATCACGCCGGGCTTTGGTGACTTCCAGTCCAGCAGTCTCCTGCGGGCGGTTTTCGATCTGGCTTCGGACCAGGTTCTGATGGCCGTCGACACGAGCTGCTGGCAGACGTTCATGACGTCCCCCACGTGGCACAAGTTCGGCATCCGGACACCGCGGTTCGGCTACCTGCCACATGTCGTCCACCCCGATGACTACCGTGCTTTCAGGGAAATTGTTGAGGAATCACGGCCGGCCACCGCTGCGATCGTACGTTTGCAGCACGCCGACGGCAGCTACAACCCCTATAACGTGGCTGCCAGCAGCGCCCCGGACGATAACGGCACCACCGGCAGGTACTCGGTCGTCAGGATGTCGCCGGCACCGGTGTGACAGCGGCGGGGAAGGAACGCAGCTGCTCCGCACACATGTGAGGCATCGGGCCCGGATACGCCTGGCCGACGACCACGCAGGAGCTGTCCGTGAACCTTTACGTCTACTTCCCCGGCGACACCCTTCTGGTGATCGCGATTGCCGCCTTCATCATCGGCAGCGGACTGCTGCTGGCTGTTTTCCTCGGCGCCGGCGCCAAGCGTCAGGACCGGGGTCTTACCGCGATCCTGCAGCAAGTTGCCGCTGCCCCTGCCGCGCCGCTGCGTGAAACCTACATCGCTGACATCGTTGATGGCCCGTCCACGCCGCTGGCACCTCTGGCCGTGACCCGCTGACCTGAGCCACTGCCGAACAGACACAAAGAGCCGGTGCGGACCAACCGCACCGGCTCTTCTGCTGCACCCGGACAGTTCAGTGCACGCCGGACATCCCGGCTCCGATCATCACAAACAAGAACGCCATCACGCCCAGCGCCGAGAGGATAGTGGAGAGCCATCCCAGGACTTTGCCGGCGGTCGCCGGGTGGCCCATCCGTTCAGCTTTGCTCGCATTGATGATGGCCAGCGGACCGAAGACGAATCCAAGGATGAACAGTCCAACGATGCCGAAGATCAAGGCAGTCTCCCCGGCCTTCTTGGCTTCAAGGGTTTCGGGTGAGTAGCCAGTAGCGTGCACCGGCGGGTAGGCCGAGGTGTTGTACGGCTGCTGGGGTTCGCTGTACGGCTGCTGGTAATGGTTCGGGTCGTATCCTGGCTGGCTCATCGTGCCTTTCGGTCTGATCGTGCTGTCACCGTAAACCATGCGTAGACCGGGCTGGCAGCGGTGCAGCAAGACCAGGCGGGCAGGGTTTTTGCTTTCTCCGCACACATGCCTTGCATTGTCGATCCACTGCGGCCCTCGGGGCTGCCACCATGCATTGCCAGGAGATTTCACCTTGAGACGCGCACACACCGAGCTGGCCAGCGTTGAGCAACTGCTCGAATCGTCCATGCAAGAAGAGAATTCCCCGGCCCGCCCGTTCTCGGTCCGCCTCGCCGGCTACGTCGCGTCCGTGCTTCTGGTGTCCCTGACAGGGCTGCTCGCTGCCCCGGCCGGCATGTTTGCCGCCGGGGGTGTTGGCACTGCCATCGACTACTGGGACAAACTCCCCTCGGAGATCCCCTTGGACGTCGCGCTCCCGCAGCACACCGTCCTGCTCGACAAGAACGGCAAGGAGTTCGCCCGCTTCTTCAGCGAGAACCGCATCGACGTCAAGCTCACTGACATCTCCCCGACGTTCACTGACGCCCTGCTGGCCACCGAGGACGCCCGGTTCTACACGAACGGCCCCATCGACTTCATCGGCACAGTCCGGGCCACGATCAACAACGCGCGCTCCTCCCAGGCGCAGGGGGCTTCAGGTATCACTCAGCAGCTGGTCAAAAACCTCCTCGTGGCCCAGTCCGGTGAGACAGCGCTCCCGTCCCGCGATCTGGGCACCAAGCTCCAGGAGCTCAAGTACGCCGCCGGGCTGGAGAAAAAGCTCAGCAAGGACCAGATCCTTGAGATGTACTCGAACACTGTCTACTTCGGCAACGGCGCCTACGGCATCCAGGCCGCCGCCAAGGTGTACTTCGACACAACGTCCAAGGACCTGACCCGCGCCCAGGGCGCCACCCTGGCCGGCATCCTCAAGGGTCCCGCCCTCTATGATCCGTTCACCAACCCCGACGGTGCCCGTGACCGCCGCGACACTGCCCTGTCCCGCCTGAAGGTGACCGGGAAGATCACTGAAGCCGAGGCCTCCGCCGCCGCGGCCGAACCCCTTGGCATCAAGAAAGGGACCCTCGCCAACGGTTGTGCCAGCTCCACCTACCCGTACTACTGCTCGCTGGTCCGGGACGAAATCCTCACCGACCCCGCCTTCGGCGCCACCGCCGAGGCCCGTGCCGAAAAGCTCTCCCGCGGCGGAATGACCCTGACCACAGCCCTGGACCCGGAGGCCATGGCCGCTACGCAGAACGCCGTCACCGGCGCGCTCGGCAACGACAACCGGGCTGCCCTGGCCACCGCGGTGATCAAGCCCGGCACCGGCCAGATAGCCGCTATCGCCCAGAACCGCACCTGGGGCAACGGCCCCGGCCAGACCGAAATGCTCTACGCGAAGTCCCCGTTCCAGGTCGGCTCGTCCATGAAGCCGATCACCCTCGCCACCGCGCTCGAACAGGGCATTCCCGCCACCACCCGGTTCAATGCGGACAGCCCGTACACATCCCCGACGCTTGACTCACCTCAGGGCGGCTTCATCAACTACGGCAACATCAGCTGGGGCACCGTGGACGCACACCGCGCCATCCAGCTGTCCCTGAACATCTACTTCATCAGGCTCATCGAACGCACCGGAGTCCTGCCGGTCGCCGACATGGCCGCCCGTCTCGGCATCACCTCGTTGCCCCGGACCGGACCGAATGCGATCAAAGGACAGGAAGCATCCCTGACCCTGGGCGCCTATGAAGTCTCCCCGCTGGAAATGGCCAATGCGTATGCCGTGTTCGCCGGCGATGGTGTCGCCTGCCGTCCGGTTGCCGTTACCGCCGGGACCCGCGCCGACACCGGCGCCAAGATCGCCGTCCCCAACCCGGACTGCCACCAGGCCATCGCCCCTGCGGTCGCGCACACTGTCGCAGACGTCCTCAAAATGCCCTTCGCGGGACCGGACGGAACCCTGTCCCAGATGGGCGGACTGCCCGGCCGCGAGGCCGGCGCCAAGACCGGCACGACCAACGACTTCGCTGCCAACTGGATCGTTGGTCTCGTCCCCCAGTACGCCACTGCCGTGTGGCTCGGCGATCCGCGCGGCGGAACCCAGTACCCCCTGAACATGGTCCACGCCTACGGCCGCGACTACCACAACCTCACCGGCAGCGAGGTCGCCGGCCCGGTGTGGAAAGACATCATGACCCACCTGACCGCTGGCCTGCCTGCCGTCCCGCTGCCCAAGGCAGACGATGTCGCCACAAGTTCCAGCACCGCCCGGACCGTCCCGGACGTTCGCGGGCTTTCCGTCAGCGAAGCGGCAACCCTTTTGCTGCAGAACAACCTGACTCCGGACATCGCCGAGAAGACCGCGGACCCGAACCCGCTGCTGGCCAAAGACGTCGTGACTGCCCAGACACCGGCTGCCGGCAGCACCTTCTCGTACCGGGAGAAAGTCACCATCACCCTCAGCCAGGGCAGCGACACCACCATCAAGCTCCCGGAACAGAAGTAGGACCAATGGGACTCCAGCGACTCACCGACAAACCATCAACAGCCGTCCTTGCCGGCACCGGCATCGTCACGACCGTCGCAGGCCTGACCACCTTGGCCATGGTGCTGATCGGCATGCCGCCGGCGGCAGATCCGGCCCCAAAGGCAGCAGCGGACCCGACCATCATTACCGCTGACTGGAAGCAGTCCCCCGCCACCGGGGTGCTCACCGATGCGCTGAACAACCCGCCGTCGGGATGGTCCAAGCAGGGTGACCTCCAGCAGCTCGTCACCGCGCCGCTGCCGTACTCGTGCCCGCAGCCCGGGCTGGCTCCGTCCGTCTCCCTGGCCCGGACCTACACTTCGGGCAGCTCACGGTTCCAGGTGATCACCCTCGCCTACACGGCGGGGATCGGCGCCGAAGCCATGAACCGACAGGGGGCAAACGCGTACATCTGCGCCGGCCCGGAGACAGGCCTGAGCCTGTGGGGAGTGAACGGACCCGGATCCGACGCGAAACAGGCGGTCACGACCCGCGGAGGAGTCCGGGCCTCCGTGCTCTCGTTCCGCCGCGGAGACGTCATCACCTACGTCACCGGCTCCCCGAACGACCCGCTGCAGAACCTCGCGAAAGCGTTCGACGACAACCTGACCCGCAGGCTCGGACCGGTCTGCGCAAACCCGGAGTCCACCGTCGCTGACGCCGCCCGCTCCCCGTGGTCAGCGGGCGGCTACAAACCGTACACCGAGGATGCCACGGTGGCGATCGCCGACGTTCCCCTCCCATCCACAGAGCCGACAACGGCACCGACAGGCCCGGCCCCCTCCCCCGCAGCAATCCCCGCCCCGTCCCCGGCGGCCACTCTCGAGCGGGTGTCCCTGCCGGCACCGGACCTCGTGGACCACACGGCTGCACCGATGTCCCGTCCGGCGTTCCCGGTGGCCCCTGCCATGCCGGCTCCCGTCACCGAACCGCAGCCCCCGGCCGCTCCCGCGCCCAAGGCCACCCTCAGCGCAACGGTCCAGGTGGCTGCCAATGACACCACAGGTCCCGGATGTGGCTGGGCGTTCACCGGCATGAAGCCCTTGGCCTTTGACGACGAGGCGGCGGCTAAAACCAGGACTGCTCTCCTCGCCGAGACGAAAGCGAAGCTGGAGTCGGACGCCAAAGCCTGGCAGGCCAGCGTACTGGCCTACTGGAGGTCCTACGCCACGTACAAGGAACAGGCCAAGACCTACAACGCCTACGCGGCCAGGGTCGACGAGGTCAACAAGGCGTGGACCGTCATCACCGATTCCTGGGACAGGTACGACCAGGCAGTGAAGGACCGGGACCGGAAGGTTGCGCAGCGCGCAGACTTCATCGCCCGGCAGGACACTGCCCGGAAGGACTATGAGGCGAAGATGGCCCAGTGCGTGGCTGTTCCGGCTCCGTCGCCGTCCGCAAGCCCCACACCTTCGCCCACACCTGTGCCCACCCCGTCTCCAACGGCATCACCGTCACCCTCCGCGACCCCGTCCCCGTCCCCCAGTGTCCCGCCGGGGTGCCCGCCGGAACGGCCCGCCATCCTGGATCAGCAGGCCCCGGACGTTCCGTCCGAACCGGCCAAACCAGCCCCGCCTGGTCAGGGGTAGGGCGGGGAGGGAATCCGCAGCATCTACGCATGTGTCCGGTTGAACGACTAGGAGAAAACGGACCATGAGCCTACCCACCGCACAGGACCCCTCAAAGGCCTTCGATTACGCCAGCCTGACAGAGGTTCACAACACCGCGTACGACAACCTTGGCGGGATCATCCTCTCCGGCGGGTGGTTCCTGGCACTGGCCGCCGGCATCGTCATCCTGGTGGTCCGGCGGGTGGACAAGTCAAAGCTTCCCGCGGTCTGGGCGACCCGCTCCTTCTGGGCTGCGGCATTGCTGCTCTTCTTGCCGGTCCTGGGCTCGGGCGTCATGGAGTTCACGTCCCGGTCCGGGGACACGGTGCCCAACTTTATCGGCCTGGCCAAGGGTGCAACGGTCTCCGACAAGAATGGCGAATTTACCGCCTGGGCGAAGGACCGCTACAACGTCGAACTGTCCGGGATCCAGGCCACCGAACTGCAGAAACTGACGAACAAGGGCTTCATGGTGACCTCAAACGAGACCAACCCGGTCATCTTCAACGGCTCCCTGATCCATGGGACGTCTGCCGCCGGCCAGATCATCCTGGTCGACAAGGACTCCAAGGAAATGCCTGTCCGCAAGTGACCGGTGAGCAGCTGTGGGTGCTCCGCACACATGAGGCTCATGACTGAGCAGACTCCTGCACTGGCCGCTGCTGGCAACGGTGCGTACCGCATTTGTGTCCGGCTGGAGCCTGTATCCCACGTCCGGCACGGACGCAGCTGGCCCGAGGCCTTCACCGCTGCCACCCTGACCGGCGCGGATTTCAACGCTGACCACGACCGCGGCCTCTCCCGTTTCGAAGCCAGAATTTACGCTCCGCCCGGCTTCGAGGACTCGGACCGGGACCGCTGCATGCTGGCGAGCTTCGAATTCCACCACATGGTCCTGGACTCCGCCCGCGGCGGCGTCATGGACTTCACCGGAGTTCTCGTCGGTGCCCTCGCCTACCCGCAGGATGTCTACGACCGCTTGGCGGCGGGATGTCCGTTGACCGACATCGACGAAGCCCGCGGCAACTGGCCCGGGGAGGTCCGCTACCTCCCGCTCCCTCACCCTGGCTTTCAGGCCTACCTCGGATGGCGGGCCAAAGTCACCATCGCCCCCGACCGCAGACAGGACGACCAGTGACAAACAACGATCTGCTTCAGCACGCGACCGAGTTCGTCTTCACCCCGGCCGGCACGGACCGGAAAGACCCGGATGCCCGGCACTTCAGGGTCACCGTCAGCTGGCGTGGCGAAGATACCTGGGCGGTGACCTGGATGGGCGAGTGCTGGAACGGAACCGAGTGGGAGTGGGAGCCTTCCCCGTCCAGCCGGGAAGAAGACTTCCTGGCCCGCTGCCGCTTCACCCTCGAAGAGGCCTGCAACCATGCTCGCGTTCTGGCGGACACTGTCATGCCTAATGGCGCCACCTACGCCCAATGGCAGGCCCGCCGCACCGCGCTGCAAGAGGCAGCCGGGCAGTAGCACCCGCCGTGCCGTACACATGAGGCTCATGACTGAAAAAGCCGCGGCTCCTGCTGCCCCAGGCCTTGATCTGGACGCCCTCGAAGCGACCGCCCGCGCCGCCGCCATACTGGCCCCCGGGGACTGGTTCTGGCGCGGCTACACCGACTATGAAGAGCCATCACTGAACTGCATTGTTCCCTCCAAGGGCCGGGTGGAAATACTTGGCCACGTCCCTGTGGACCGTGAAGCCGGCTCCTTTGAAGCCGACCTGCACCTGCGCCGGTTCAAAGACCTCTTCTCACTGTCGACGACAGAAGAGGACGCCCGGCGGCACATGGATGAGTGGCTGTGGGCGGACCGGGACTACGAGGTGCCGAACACCGACTCACGACTGTCCGTGACGGATGAGCGAAACGTCAAGCAGCCGGTCAGAGACCTCGCCGTTTTCGAAGTGGCACGGCATCGCGGCCTGCCCGATGAGACCCCGAGGACGCACAGTGGGATTCACCGGGGCGAGATTGTTGATGTCCGTAACCCGGTAGCCCGGCACCTGGCCGCGGCCAGCGCCGATACTGTGCTTGCCCTGATCGGCAGGGTCCGGGAGCAGTCCTCTGCCGCCGAGAAAGTACTGGAGCTGCACGACACCATCTGGTACGACCAGTGGAAGCACGAGGTCTATTCCGACCAGGGTTACGGCGGCCGGTGCTGCCTGTGCCTGGTCTTCGACGGCGCGGCCTGCGACACGGTCCTCGCCCTGGGAGGGTTCCCCGACGATGAATAGCCACCTCCTGTCCTCCGGCGGTGAACCAAAACCGGGTGCCGCACGTCGAACCTCTCCCCCGATGAGGAATCGCCCACGCTACTTCGTCTCGTCAACCCGGTTTTGGTTCATTACTCCCGCCGAGCGGGCAGAGATGGACGCAGCGGATCGCGAGTTCCTCGGCAAGGAGCTGTACGCCTGCCGTTTCCTCCGGCAGCCACTCAGCAGCCAGCAACCCATCAGAGAAAGCAGGACGCATTGAACCCGATCCTCGTAACCATCACCTGCGTTGCCGCATGGCTTATCGCAGTGTTCTTCGCGTTGGCCTTTGTTCACGGTGCTCAGATTCTGCGCCGCCAGGAAGTAGCCGCACTTGCGGCCGCGCCGCAAGATGCTGACCAGGAAACAGCCCCGGCCACGCACTTCACCCCGGGCAGCACCGGACTTCCGGCCGCAGCATAAGCGGGTGCCTCCGGGGCCTGTCCCGGCGAGCTTTCCGCTTGCCGGGCAGGAGAAGCCACGGTTCCGCACACATGGAGGCCATGGATATTGATTTCTGGACGCGCTTCGCAGGAACACCGCTTAAGTCCGGCTTGGGCTGGGCCATCGCCATGGCCTACTTCGTCTACGTCATCAACATCTCCATCAACCGACGGGCCGTGTCAGGAACCCTCCGCTCGTACCGCAGCGCCACGATCATCAAGACGCTGATCTGGCCGCTCTTCGCCGGATATTTCTTCTTCGCCGCGATAGACCTGCTCACCCGCGAATGGCTCGGGGCTTTCCTTGACGTCGCCGTCTGCGTGATCCTGCTGCGGGACTGGGAGCGGTACAAGGACAGCGATGACTGGTGGAAAGGCAAGGGGACGAAGCTGAAGAAGAAGCTGCGGTCCATGTTCACCGCGTCGTCTCCAGCCATGGCGGGCGCCGGCGCCTGACCGGGCAGGGATAGCAGCCGCTCCGCACACATGAGGCCCATGAGTGACTCCCTGCAGAACATTATCGACCTCCATGCCGCCGCCACACCCGGCCCGCACCATGTAGAAGTCATCGACGACCACTCCGGCCGCCACGACAGCAAACAGTGGCTCATTCCTGGTCTCGCCAGCGAACATTATGGCAGGAACAACGTCAGCTTCGGCGAAGATGAAAAGACCGCCCGCTTCGCCGCCGCAGCGCTCACCGCTGCCCCGGCAATGGCCGTCCGGCTGCAGAAGGTTGAGGAGCTGGTGTCCTCGATGGAAGATCTCATCCGCCGCAACGCTGTCATCCCGGGAGACTTCTTTCTCGCCACCGAAGACCTGCGGAAAGCTTTGACACTGGAGGACATCCGATGATCCGCGATCTCCGTACTGGTCTGCCCAATACCTTCGGCCCTGACAGTGCCCTCGTGACTGGCGTCCGGGAAGGTGCCATCGAACTGGTGGTTGTCCGCTCAGACACTGAAGAACCTCGCACGTGGATCACTATAGGGGATTCCATCCAGCTCGATGACCGCGCCTGGACCGTGCGGGACATCAGCGTTCCCCAAGAGGACTCCGGCCGGAGCCCGGGAGCCAGGACTGGCCGGACCATAGCCCGAATTGAGGCCGAATGACGAACGTCCTCACGACATCCGATCCGCACATCGCTCACGCCATCGTTGCCGCGGACCGCGGCTTCTCCAGCACGCAAGACCACGACGATTTCTTCGCCCAGCAATGGGTGGAGAACGTCACCAAGAAGGACTCCGTCTGGATCCTGGGGGACCTCGCCTCGTCCAACCCGAAGCCCGCTTTGGAGCTGCTCAAGAAGCTGCCCGGCACCAAGCACCTGGTCGCCGGCAACCACGACCCGGTCCACCCGCTGTACCCGGACGGGCACCGCCAGTTCCGCAAATACCTCGATGTGTTCTCCTCCGTGCAGATGGCGGCCAGCCGCCGGATCGGTGATCGCACCGTGCTGCTCTCCCACTTCCCGTATGAAGGGGACGGCGTCGACCGGGCGGACCGCTACAGCCAGTGGCGCCTGCGCGACGAAGGGCTGTGGCTCATCCACGGCCACGTCCACAAAGCCTGGAAGGCGAAGGGCCGCCAGCTCAACGCCGGCTTCGACGCCTGGCAGCGCCCGGTGTCCTTCGATGAGCTCGGGCAGATTATCGACGCATGTGAAGCAGTAGACCACGAACTGATCGGAGCCAAATGACCGGGAACATCCCCGACACGCTGCACACCACGCTGCCCTGCGCTGTCTGCCTGAAACCACAGGAACGCTGCGAAGGCCAGACCGAAGTCCCCTACGGGGCCAACATCTTCACTACCCACGGCCACTATGGAGCCACCGCCTTCGATACGCCCGGCGGCGAGTACCTCGAGCTGCTGATCTGCACACCCTGCATGACAACCATGCGCGAGAACTCAGCGATCCACCGCGTGCTGCTTGGCACCGAAGCCACCCCGGGACAGTTCAACCTCTGGGGCTCACCCGACGACCCGCAGGACGACAACCTCTGGAACCAGCAGCGGCTGCGCAATGACTTCGCGATGGAGCACTACTTCGAGTCCACCCCCGGGATGACCCGGGACTGGGCGAAGCTCATTTTTGACGCCTGCCAGGTGGCCTCCCGCGAAGGGAAAGTCTTCGACCCGGCCGCCGTGCCGGCACCGGGCCAGCTGGACCAGGACAGAATCATCGCCGCCGCCCAGGCCAAGGTCGACTTCTACGACGACCTGCGCGGCCACCCGTCCGAATGGACCGAGATCGAATACGCCGAAGCAGAGGCAGCGCTAAGGGCCGCAGACGCCCACGACGCCGAGAACGGAATCAGCAGGCTCCGCACCAATGGTTGAGCTCTTGGATTTTTGCATGGCCGTCGACCGTATCGGCTCCCTGCTGCTGCTCGTGGTGGTTGGTATCATCTTCGCCGCCGTCCGCCAATCCGAGCGGGTCAAGCCAATGAAGGGCCGCCGCAATGGGTAGGCCCGGTCCTCAAGAGCGGCGCCGCGGCTACCGCCGTGCACGGCCAACATCAGAGCCCATCATGTTCACACTGGACGGACATGCCTTCGAGACCGACGGCAGGCACCTCTGGGTCACGCCCCCGGGAACTGCCCGGATCGACCGCTTCAAAGTCAGCCGGTATCTCGGCGACCGCTCCGTCCGCCAGGGCTACCCGCGCGAACTCATCCGGCCCGAGCCAATGACCGAAGGCTGGGCGCGGGCGGCAGCCGCGTTTTGGCTGGAATGGTCAACCACTGCCGAGGCTGCAGCATTCGCCCCTGTGTTCCTGGACCATTACGTCCGCCAGCTGGAGGCGGGCAGCGTGCTGGCTCCTGCCGCACACATGCGGTGAAGAAACCGGCGCCGGCCGGCCCCGAGTGCCAGGAGGAACCAATGTCAGCAGAAGAGCCAATCGGCCACCTCGTTTTCCGCGTACCGGTCTTCCGTGTGACGGAATCCGAATCCTGGGAGGTGCCGAAGGAGTACACCTATCTGGCTCCGGGCGACGCAGAGCTCATCTCCCACGACATCCCCGCCTCTTTCCATGAAACCCTGCGCGAGGAACTGATCGAAGCCCGCTACGTCGAGTACGGCGACTGGGGCCCGAAGGAGCTGGCCGAAACGACGCGCCTGCACGAGCACCCGATGCCTGCTGAGCCGGCTGCGCCGACCTTGGGGCTGGACTTCTTCGGAAGCACCGTCAAGTGAAACGCAACCTCCGCGCCAAGGTCGCCAACTCCTGATCCGGCCGTACACAAAATGGGCATGACCCACAACCAGCCCCGCATCCAGTCCGGAGTTCCTGCCGGCGGCCAGTTCGCCGCAACCACCCATGCCGAGCCCGACAACATCCACCTCCTGGGCCGGCCAGATGACGACTTCGGCGACGCTGTCCAGAAGATCGGCTTCCACGTGATGGCCGCCAACCGTTGGAAAGACGAAGCCATGGACGGCCTGACGGGCTCTGGCAGCTTCGACCACAGCCAGCTGTGCATCACCGCCTGGCGGGCCGTGGACCGGGCTGGCCTTCGGGAGATCGAGGCCGCCAAGCTCTACCCGGAGATGTACGAATTCCGCGACCGGGGAATGGAGCGGTACGAGCAACACCTCCCCGCGGCGCTGGACATGGTTGAGGCCAAGTACCGCGAGGCATTGGGCAAAGTAGGTAGCGGTGGACTCCTGGACGCCACCGAACTTGACGTCACCCGCAAGGCCCTCAGGCACGAGATCGAGCAGCTGGCAGCTGCTTGACCGCGCCGCGGAGAGCAGTCCGACTGCCGCCGTACACATGGGGGCCATGAAGATCCTCAACGTCAACCGACGGTCCGTCGGCCAAGTCGAAATAGCGCTGCCCTTCGATACCGACCTGCAGGTTCTCCGCGCCTTCGAGTACCTGGTCTCCCGTGGGCATCTCGCCGACTTCCGCTATGACCCGGACGTTGATGGAGAGGATACCGACCGCGCGCTCATTTCCGACTACCTGCGCCGCCGCAACAGCGGGGAGTGCATGGACGGCGGCCCGGGGGCCGAGGACATCCGGCGGTTCATCCCGAAACTCTGGGGCGCCGAGCTCAACTACGACATCCGCGAACTCCTTGGCGTGGTGGCCTGAGCATGGGGAAGGTCAAGGCACTCAACATCTCTCGCCGTGAGTTCCGGGGCCTGCTGGCGGAGAACTACGGCAAGCCAGGTGAACCCGGGGGGCATCCCTGGTTTGGTGAGGGCCGGTTCGTCCAGCATCTGGCCGTGGACATCAACGTCATGGTCGCGTTCTGCGGCCGAGACCTCCTCAGTATCAACAGCCATCCCATCAGGACGCTCATCGGCGTCACCTGCCCAGGCAGCGTGCGGGTACTCAAGCGGATCAACCGCCGCATTGACGCGGAGAACCAAGCAGCTGAATAAACCCGAACTGCAAGGAAAGGTCACTGACATGGAAACCCCGAACGCACCCATCACTGCCCGCTCATCGCAGCGCGCCACAGGCAACTACAAGGTCGCCATTGCGTTCCTGTACTTCGCCGTGACGTCAATGTTCCTGGCCATGGGCGCCCTCGCCGGTGCACGGTTCAATGCTGTCGTCTGGGTTCTGCCGCTGGTACTTCCGATGGCCATGGGCATCAAGGGCTGGAGTACCGCTGCCAAGTTGACCGGCGAGGAGGCCAGGCAACAGGCCGACATCTCCCGCTGGGAAGTATAGGCCTGCTGGGTGCCGCCGGGCAGCGTTACTCCGGAGTCCGTACACATAGCTGGCATGTCACTTCGCCTGAACAAAGTCCTCGGCTAGGCCCTGACTGATCTCGTCGTCAACGACCCGCGCATCAATCAGGATTCACCTTTGCTGTTCTGGTCCCGCTTCGAAGAGGAGGACGAGGACTTCGTGGTTCCGACCATGGACAGCTACGCAACGTGGCTGGAGGAGAAGGCTGCCGCCGGTGAAGGCGGGTTCGGGACCCGCACCGACGCCAAGTTGCTTCGAAAGTCCCGCGAACTGCGACTGCACCGCTTGGAGCTCACCCACGCCGTCGTGCACCAGTGCGAGTCCGCTCCGGAAACGCTCGTCGTCATCCCACCAGTCAGTCTGCACCGCTGGCGCCGGACCGACGACAGCATCGACTACGTCGAGGCGTCCCTGCTCCCTGACGGTGGACGGGGCAACTCCCTTGTCAGGCTTCAGCAGGGCATCAGCGGCTATGCGGACCGGTTCATGGACGTCGACGGCACCGAACTGAATGAAGAAGCCCAGAGGTTTGCCTTTCTCGACAGCCAAGGCATGCCCGAGGACGAGCTCGACGCCATCGCCAGGCGCATCAAACCGCTTGCTGCAGCCGATGACCGGCATCCCTACCCCAGCGCAGCCGAAGCCCGGGGCTGCGTTGTGCCTCTCGTGCCGTCGGACCTGCGCCGGCTGGCCGAATACGGGCAGCTGTTCAGTTCCGATGACGTCTGGAAACAGCTCCGCCCAGTGCTCTACACCTACTGGAACTGACCTCAGAGGTTGTGGGCCATGGCGTAGTTCGTCATGGCCTCGTAAAGCTCGTCCACACTCCGCGCCAAGTGAAGCCCTTGCCTCCCAGAGACCCTTCCGTCGGCAAGGACGAGATGTTCCTGGATAACTTTGTCGCCTTCAACCGTGAAAGTCCGCTTCGTTCGAACGAAAGAGACCCTTTTTCCTTCCGGCTCCCACGCCAACCGCATCTCGGTGCTGGCGTTCGCCAGGTCCAGCAGCCTGTCCTCTGTCTGCAGGGCCCCAGGAGCCATCAGAAGGTATTTATCGCTGTACTTCGGCCCCGTCAGGACCAGGCCTTCTTCAAAGTGCCCCTGCGGCACCATCTTCAGAAATGCAGCAACGGAGGCGCTGATGTCCGGAGCGCCACTTACGTCCCAGATGGTGTGGCCGGCCACCACGTGCGCTTTGGCCCAGTCTGAGTGTGTCTTCAAGTAATCGGTCTTCTGCCGCTCGGCGGCGAGTCGGTCCAGGAACTCATTCATAAGCTGACCTTCCAATGCAGGTGTTAGGGCGAGAGTAGCCGACGGCCGGTGGAGAGCGCACGCAATCGGTCCGCACACATAGGTGGCATGTCACTTCGCATCCGAAAAGTCCTTGGCTACGCACTGACCGACATCGTTCCCGATGACCCGCGGATCAACTGGGACTCGCCCCTGCTCGACCTGGTCGGCGTCCGCCCAACCTTCGGCGACTTCGTGGACCATCTGGAAGCCGCAGACCCGTTCGAGGACCCCGAGCTGGAGGATGTGGACATGGTGCGGGCAGGAATCGGCCGGCAACTTCCCTACCGCCTCGGCTCCTGCGTGGTGCACTCCTTCGATTACGGCCTGCCCAACGTCATGACCCTGGTCCCGCCGTCCTACGCAACTACCTGGATCCAGGACGACAACATCTTCGATTACGTCGAGGCGCACCTGGGCGGCGAAGCCGACACCGAGCCTGCTCTGTATGACGTCCCGGGCATCGACCCTTTCGACGGCCGATGGATGGACAAGGAAGCGGGCCTGGAGCTGAACCACAACTACGTCCGCGGCTACCGCCGGGCCCTTGAACTCAACGACACCGAGCAGCAGGAAATCGCCGCCCGGCGCATCACCGTTGCCGGCCACCCCCGCCCTGAGACGCCCCTCTTCCCCGACGCAGCAACCGCTGCTGAACGGCTGACCCGCCTGGTCCCTGGCGAGGTCCGCGAGCTCGCAGCGTTTGGCAATCTGTTCACTGAACCGCGTATCTGGACATCGCTCCGACCGGTCCTTTACACCTACTGGTCGTAGTTGTCCGCGGAGGGAGCGGCGTGGGCTCTACATGTACTGCGGGGCGCAACCGAAGCTTCAGGAGAACTCCGCTAGGGAAGCAGTGAATCGTGGTACTTGGCGCAGAATTGGAAGTACCAGTCCCCGCGTTGGCCATCGGCGGCAACAACAGCCCAGTGGTAGACGCAGGCATTAAGACCCGGGACGCCGCTCAAGCTTGCTGCTTCGTAGATGGCTAGAGATCCCTTTGTGGCCCGCGTGAAATCAGCTGCCGGCGTCAAGTAGATCACGATGGTCTGGTCGTCAGGGGACGCCAGATGATCGATGATGCAAGCCCAAGCGTTGCCGCCTTGCTTGACGGGCCGTCCGCAGGTTTCCGCAAAGGTGTTTGCATGAATCCTCGCTAGCAGGGCCCGCGTGTATTTAGCGGCGTAGTTTGATGGATCTTTCCTGGGTTCAGCTGAGGCAGCGGCCGTCGTGGGCGGCGGCGATGCTGTCGGCACCTGCGTTGTCGGTTGTTCAGATGGCTGCGGCGTCACCGAGGACGTCGCTGGTGGAGAGAGCGAAGGCGCTGATGACGTCGGAAAAGTGCTTGGGCTGGGCGGAGGTGGAGAGCTTGGTGTCGGCGATGGTGTCACTGAATCGGTAATGGGTGGTGGCGCTGCCGCCGATGTCGGCGCCAGTGGAGACCTGGCGCCAACCGGGAGCGTCGAGCCTACTGCAGCGAGGGTCCCGAAAAGGCATACGAGACTTGCGCTGGCAACAATGCCCCCAAGTCCCCGCCCACCGATGTGCGCCCATGACCTGCGTCCGGTTGCCAGAGTGTATAGGCCGGTCAAAAGCACGACCAGGGCCACCAGGAGAAGCCACACAAGGAGTCCGCCGGTTGCTGCGAACGGGATAGCGAGGAGACCCAGAAGAGCTGCCGCAATATAGGTCGAGGTTCCGAGTCGGAGAATTCGCGGACGAGCCGGAGCTGCACTGCTGCCCGGGTTGGCGCGGCCTCCCAGATGAGGAGCGTCTGAAGCCGTCTCCAGAGGGCGCACATCTTGCGTCCAGGTGTGCCCGTCCCACCAACGTAGCTGACCTGGAATACTCGGATCTGGATACCAGCCAGGAGGCACTGTCATAGTGATGCACCTATCCCGTTGCTGCCTCAGTTTTCACCGGGCGCGATAGGACCATCATAAAACCGGATGGAGGCTCTTGGGTGGCGGACTTTTCAAAGGCCTAAGCGGAAGCTGGGGTCCACGCAGGCACCTGCCACGGCGTCGGTCATGGGGTGTCCTCCCCATATGTCCAGACCAGTCGCTGTGCTTTCATGATGGTGCCCGCAACGCGGTTCACCAGCCACCTAACGGTGCGGGTATTTTCGCGTGGTTCGCCGCACACATCAAGGTGTAGGAAGTTCACAACAATCAAAGGCAGATTTATGAGCCCAGCACCCCAGAACCGGCAGCCCAAAGGCATCCCCGTCGGCGGCGAATTCGCCGCAACGACCCACGCAGAACCGAACCTCGGGCTGGCAAATTTCGCCAGCAAAGAGGAGTACGACGCAGCAGTCACCGACGCACTCTCGGCCGCCCGCGCCTACGAGACGACCGACGTCGAGGAAATGACTGACGCTGACTTTGACCGGCTCCTGTCCCGGATCGCTTCCTACGAGGAAGCACACGGCATCGAACCGGAGCACGACCTGCACGACACCATCGGTCACGGCGGTGCGATCGGCGGAGACGTCGAGCACGCCACCCCGATGAAGTCTCTGGAGAAGCCGGGCGAGGAAGCCGTCATCGAGTTCGCGGCCAAGCACCCGAACGCCGTCATTGAGCCCAAGATCGACGGACTGGCCATCAGTGTCCGGTACGAGGACGGCAAGATGGTCCGCGCCGCCCGCCGCGGTGACGGCTACACCGGCGAGGACGTCACTGACCGCGTCCGCGGCGTTGAGGGCCTGCCTGAGGTGGCCGGCGAGGGTGACTTCGAAGTCCGCGGCGAGCTGTACCTGAACGACGAGAACAAGGCCAAGGCCAACGCTATCCGCCAGGCATCGGGCAAGGCGCCGTTCGCCAACGCCCGCAACGGCGTCGCCGGGATGCTTAACAAGCAGGACGGCACCTACGCTGGCCTGTTCTCCTTCGCCGCCTACTCAACAACCATCGACGAGAAGGCCGACCACCTCGACAACATGGAGAAGCTGGAAGGCATGGGCTTCACCACAGCCCGGTCACTGCTTCCCCAATCCGTCCTGGAGGCAGAAGACCCGATGGCTGCGATCGCTGCCCTGGGCGCCGAACGCAAGGGCCTCGGCTTCCTCATGGACGGGGCCGTTCTGAAGGTCAACACCGCGGCCGAGCGCGCCGAGCTGGGCGAAGGCTCCCGGGCGCCGAAGTGGGCAGTGGCCTACAAGTACCCGGCCGTTGAAGAACCGACCGTGATCGAGGACATCGAGTACAACATCGGCAAGACCGGTCGGCTGTCCATCCGTGCCCGGCTCACGCCCGTTGAGGTGGATGGATCCGTCGTCGAATACGCCTCGCTCCACAACGTCGGGCACCTCCAGGCTGCCGACATGCGGATCGGCGACACCGTCATGGCGTTCAAGGCCAACGACATCATCCCCCAAGTTCATTTGCCGCGTGCCGATCTCCGCGACGAGAGCTCCCAGCCGTGGGCTCCGCCGGCCGTCTGCCCGCAGTGCGGCGAGCCGTTCGACAAGAGCACTGAGCTCTGGCGTTGCCACACACCCGAATGCAGTGTCAGCGGCCGCATCGCGTATGCCGCGTCCCGCGACGCCGGCTTCGACATTGAAGGCCTCGGCGGTTCCATCGGCGACGCGCTGATCGAGAAAGACCTGGTCAAGGACGTCGGGGATCTGTTCTCCCTCACCGAGGACCAGCTCGCGGACCTGGACATGGGTGAGACCTCTACCGGTGCCTCCCGTACTCTGGGCCAGAAGAACGCGGCCAAGATCATGGCCGAGATCGAGAAGGCCAAGTCCCAGCCGCTGAACCGGGTCATCACGTCACTGTCCATGCGGTTCACGGGCCGCACCTTCGGCCGGCGCCTGGCCGCCCAGTTCGAGACGATGGAAGCCCTCCAGGCCGCCACCGTCTCCCAGCTGGCCAACGTCGAAGGCATCGGCCAGAAGAAGGCCGAGGTCATCCACGAGCAGCTGAAGAAGAACGAGCCGGTCATCGCGAAACTCCGTGCAGCGGGCGTGAACATGGGGGCTCCTAAGCCGAAGCCGGCAGCAGGAGCGAAGGGCCCGAAGCTGGCCAAGCCGGACGGGCAGCCGCTTTCGGTGGTTGTCACAGGCAGCGTCAAGGGCGCCCCGACCCTCGCGTCGCTGTCCCGCAGCGGTGTCCAGGAGCTCATCGAAGCCAACGGAGGCAAGGCCTCCGGCTCCGTCTCCAAGACCACCGACCTGTTGGTATGTGGCGAAGAGGGCTCGTCGAAGTGGACCAAAGCAAAAGAGCTGGGCATTCGGATCGTCACTCCCGAAGAGTTCGCCCAGATGCTGGAGGACGGCGAGGCGTAGCCCGCACGGACGCCACCAAGGGGCCTCTCTGCTTCGGTGGGGAGGCCCCTTGTCGTATCCGCACACATGGATTTCATGACGACAGACTCCCCGGTTCAGCCCGTAAACGACATCAGCAGGATCACCGACCTCATCATGGAGCGGGAACTGCTGGGCGTCCCGCGCGAAGAAGCCGAAGTGCTTGTCCGCACAGTGATTGAGTCTGCCGGCGAGGCCCTGAAAGCCACACCGCAGTACGGAGTGCTGACCTACGACGGGCGCGTCGACACGTCCTACAACGGCGGGTTCCGGTCTCTGGCAGACGCGCAGTACGCTGCAGAGAACGGGTACCGGCCGGGCGCCGCTATACGCGCCCTCTCCCGGACCACCATCATCGTCCACACCGACTGGACCTAGACCGCATGGCACATCTCCACGCAAAGCCCCAGAGCTTCACTGACTGGTTTCGCAACAACCCCGGGCACGCAGTGCGGGCTCTCCCGCTCACCTTCGCTGTCTTCAGCATCATCATGGGCATTGCAATCCTGCTGCCTGGCGGCGCCGCCGGCTCCTTCACAACCGCGTCCGTCGCGGCATTGATTGCTGGTGCTCTCCATGTTGGTTGGCGGTACCTTAGGGCGACGTCCCTTGCCACCCGTCCGGTATCGGAAGCATCGGAGGGACGACGAGGCATCACGCTGGTGGACATCATGGTGTGGCTCAGCGTCACTCCCATTCTCATGATTCCAGTCGTCGTTTGGGTAGTCTCGACGGCACAGCATACGGCCAGGTGAGAACCGGGCAGCGCTAGCTGGTCCTCCGCACACATGAAGTGCATGGACACTGACACGCTTCCCGCCTTCGACATCAACCACCACCGCTACGTCGCCCAGAAGGCCAGGGAGGGCCGCGCCCACCCCCACATGGTGGAGTCCTCCCAGGAGGTCCTCCTTGCCGAGGTGGAAAGGCTGACCTATTTGGTTTCGCCGGCCAAGCTGAAGCAGCCGGCCCACGGCGTGCCCGTCGAAGCGTCCACCTTTGGCCCGATCGTTGCCGCCCTTGCCAAGCAGCCGCGGAACGCGTCCGTCGTCGTCGAATGCCTCGTCCGGAAGTCACACCCCGGGAGCATTGGCTCCTACCGCGGCTACCACGACGAACTCCGCATCGAACCGAACGGCCGCGAGCCGCAGACGGTCGCTGACGTCCTCAAAGACCTGCGCCGCTTCGGCAAGAGTGGCATCACCGGCTACAAGGGCGGCGACTACCCGGTCACCGACCGGACCGGCGTCTGGGTGGCTGAGTACGGCGAGTCGAGCCAGCAGCACGTCTCCGGTGTCCGGGTCGACGGGGGCATCGTCGTCATCATGACCGAGGAGCGGGACTGGTAGAGCGCCCAGCACGACCCAGTCTGTAGGATCCTGCAGAGGACGTTCAGACAGAGGAGTGCAGTGAAACAGGACGGCGAGTGGGTATCGGGGAAGATCCGCATTCCGAAAGGGGCACGGCTTGGGAACTCGACCGGAACTCCTGGGGCTGACAGCGCCCTGCTTTTCGACAAGAAGACCGGGAAGACCCTCGGGCCGGCGGAGGTAAGAGTCGGGGAGGGCTCCAGCCTTGGGGAGCAGATCCTGGCAACTGCCGTGACGTCCGCGGCAGCCCTCGCCATCGCCCATGCTCCCGAAATCAAGGAGCGTCTGCAGGAGGACGTTATCCCTGCGGCCAAGGCCAAGTGGGACAAATTCAAAGCAGCACGAAAGCGCGACCGGTCCCGTGGCGAAATTGAAGCCAAGGACTCCCAGGCAGACGTCAACGCCGGTTCTCCCGCCACCAGCGCAATCCCAAACCTGGACAGCAAGCTCCCGAACCCCTGATCTGGTTCCTCCTCCACCTGCCAGGTGCCGGGAACCAAACCATGTCCGTCCGCACACATGACCGGCATGGAAACCACTGCCACCGTCTCAACCGACCTTGAAGCTGTCACCGACCTGGTACTGCAACGCCAACTCATCGACGTTCAGCGCGACCACGCCAAGGGCATCGTGAAGATGGTCCTGGACTGCGCTGCTGAGGCTGCCGGCAGCTCCGAACCCGTCTACACACCCAGGGTTCGCCGGATAAACGCCACCATCAAGGTCGTCGATCTGTATCCGACGGCCCACGGCTTCTGCGACCACGTCAGCTATATCTCCAGCGACGGATCGGCACGCCGCGCCAGCGCCTTCAGTCCACCGCGTAACATCCCCGCGGCGACAGTGATGACCCGCCAGCTTTCCGACTTGGTCGGCCATGATGTTGCCCTTTGGGTCACCGACGACCCGTTCTTTGCTTTCCCGACGATCGTCCAGTTCAACGACCTCGGGAAGGCGTCGTGAAGCGGGTGCTGAAGAAGATCACCCAGAGCCGTTCACTGCAGCGCCGCTGGGCCCTCACGGACGCCGAGCCGGTCCGCTCCTATCTTGACCGCGACCGGACGTTCGCGCCCGCCGACCTGCGCATCTGGTGGTGCGCCGATGCCGAGCAACCAGTCAAAGACCACAGCCTTCACATCTACGCCTGGCCCGCGGACAGAAACGACAACCTCTCGGCCCACTGGACCAACGGCTACAACCATGACCCGATCCCAGAGTGGATCCGGGAACTGTCCGAGGTCGTCCATAAAGACCTGATGGCGAACGCCACGAGCACCAACACCGGAATCGAAGACCTCTGGACCTATGCGGTGGACCGCGACTGGATCCTGGAGGACGCTCCTGCTGTCCCCTCCATCCACAACCCCTCTATGTCGTTCCCGCCCGCGACGTTGAGCATCTGGCACACCTTCAACCCGAAGGACCCATACCGCCATGACCGTCATCGGATCACCGCCCATCACGCTGACTGGAACACCAACCCGCGGGTGTTCGCAGACTGGGGCGGGGGCGCCGACTGGCAGGGGAATCCCCGCTACAACGACGACCTGCCGGCGTGGATCCGGGAGATGGCCGACGAGCAGTACACCCAGCTGGTTGCCTTCGCAACGAAGCATGAATCAGAACGCGGGCCACGATGACCCTTCCGCACCCTGACCAGTCCCGGCCAAGCCCCTGGTCCGACTGGCCGAAGCATGTCCCCGAACCGCTCTTCGCCGCACGTGCCATCGAAACCGTCGACGACGAGACCCGCAACGTCCACCGGATCACCATGCCGAACGGAGCGACTGCCGAAGCGTGGACCGTCATCAATTCCTGGGACGGCGACGAAGAGTACGACTTCGCCGGTGATTGGAGCCCTTACGGCCTCAGCTACGACGAGGAGAACGGCCTCCTTGTCGGGGCAGGCAGCCACGAAGTCTACGAGGTCCTCGAGGAATGGGCTCGCCAGGAACGCGGAAACGCCTGCGCCACCTGCCACTGCTCCGGCCGGATCGCTGCATACCCCTTTGTATCCGTTCATGATTCCTGGCTGTCCTGCCCCCCATGTCTCGGGATGGGCTGGATCCCGCACCGGCCCGTAGCAACCCCATGAACGCCGGCGGCAGCCGCCGGAAAGTTCTCTTTCCCGGCCTCCGGGGAGGGGGCCCCGCGTGTCCGCACACATAGGTCCCATGAGAACCCTTGACCGTAAGTACCTGGCCGAAAACCCCGCCGGCGACGAGAAGGCTGTCATCAGCCTCAGCATCCCCGTCCCGGACGCGGTGGACGTACCCGCCAACCCCGACGGCACCCGCCCCCGCATCACTTTGAAGGCCACCGGCGACACCTACGCCCTGGTCCTGGCCGCCCTCCAACACCTCCATGATGACGAAGAAGGCACTGAGCTCTTCATGGCGCTGCTGGGCGACCTCGTCACAGACGAAGAGATGGAGGCCTTCGACTCACTGCAGGAGGCCGCACCGCTGCTCAGGGAACGGGCCAACGCGATCTCCGCACCGTTCCGGACCTTCGAGTGGAACGCTGAACTGACCATCGAAGCGGCCGGCCAACAGACCGAATCGTCGATCGAGTTTGAACTGATCACCCCGTCGCTTGGCGTGGGCGTCCCGGCCGTCACTGCCATGACAAAGCCCCAGACGCTGACGAACGTCGCGATCAGCTTCAGCCCGGAGATCGACGACGAATACGACGACGGGTACAACAGCAACGAGGTCCTGGTCGTTTCCTGACCCCTCGCCGAGGCCCGTCCGCCCTCCTATGGGCGGCGGGTCTTCAGGCGTGCCCAAAACGGTGAGGGACTTACGGATCGCCGCACACATGAGGAGCATGGCAAACACCAACGCTCCCAAAGACCTCCGCAACCTAGTCAAGCTGGCTGAATCCCAGGGGTGGGAGTTCGGCCGCACCAACAGCGGGCACGTGAAGTTCTGCAGCCCGTACACCACCGTCCAGCCCGTCTTCTACTCAGGAACCCCCGGCGACCACCGCGCCCAGAAGAACCTCGTCGCCAAGCTCCGCCGGGCCGGACTGGAAATCCCGCGCTCGTTCGCCTCATAGCAGGGGCCCGGGCGCGGTGAGCCCGGCTCCCGTGTCCGCACACATGGCTGTCATGAAGACCTCTTCGGCACTGACGGCTGCCACCCTCCTCTCCGTAATCCTCCTCACTGGCTGCGGCGAAGGGCGCTCCCCGAGTCCGACCCCGACTCCCGAGCCCTCAAGCGTGTCCAGCACTGACACCGGCGGCGGGTTCGGCCCCACCATCGGCATCAACGGCAAAGTCGGCGTCGGCTACGACCTCGGCGGGGGACTGGTCATGTCGCCGGGCGGCAGCGTCAGCTTCGGCGTCGGATTCTAAGGAGCCTCTATGACCACCGTCCACGACGCAATCGCTTTCCTGCTGGCCCGCAAAGGCGGACACTCGAGCACATCGTCCCTGCACAAGATGGCCTACTTCGCTCAAGGCTGGCACCTGGCCTGGACCGGCGAGCCTTTGTTCCACGAGGAGATCCGCACGCGCAAAGGTGGACCGTTCATCCCTGCGATGTTCCCGCACCAGAAGGACGGGGCCACGGAGTCCTCGTGGCTGGCCGGCAACGCCGCAGCAGTGACCGATGACCACGCCAGGGTGCTGGAGGCCGTCGTCAGCCAGTACGGCGACCTGTCCGGCATCACTTTGGGCAAGTTCGCGAACGCCCAGGCGCCGTGCATGCTGGCCGTCGCGCGCGCCACCGACGAGGAGCCCTGGCCGGTGATCGACCTGGCCGAGCTCATGGCATTCTTCAAGGCCCTCGACGACGCACCGGAGGACCGGACCGCCTACGCCAATCGGTTCATGGACCAGTACGCCGACGAAGTGCCGGATACCCGGTCGGTCGAGCACACGCTGATTGGCCCCAGCCCCGCGTCCGCCTACGTTGAGGACGATCACTTCGAGGGTTGGTACTGGAAGTGCAGCTGCGGCGCCAAGGCTGCCAGCTTCATCGGAAACTGGCCCGAGTCGGAGGACGAAGCCAGGGAGGAATGGCGGCTGCACCGGGAGTAGCCGCCCGGTGAGCTATCCAGCCACTGCCCCACACATGCGGTGCATGGAATTTAGCACCGCCGCCCTACGACTGAAAGGACGCTCGTCATGAACGCCCAGACTTCCGACCCCGATCAGGCCCTCCCGTATCTGGTCGTCAACACTGGCGGCCACCCGATCGCAAGGTTCGCCGACGAGGAAAACGCGTCTGAATATGCAGCCGGGTGGCTTGGGCTGTTGCCGCCCATCAACACGGCTGCTGGAGCCAGTGTTGAAGACGCGGTCGCCCGATGGCGAGCTGAGCAGCAGGCCAATGCGCAGCACTCCGACGCCATGTCCGATCGCATTCGCAGGTTCAGCCGCATCTACTTGATCGTCGAAACCGCTTTTGCCGCGAACCTGATACTGATACTGATCACAATCCTCTGCATCAAATTCATCGACGGCGGTAATTTCGAAGGACCCTGGGCACTCGTGCTCGATGGCCTCCTCGTCCCGTTCGGTTTGATAGGCCTGAGTCTCGCGTGCGTGGTCGCGGCAGCCAGCAAGCAGGGCATCGAGTACCTCCCCAGCCTTGGTGACTACCTTCGCAGGTTTCGCGACCGGAACAAGGGGCATTGATATGGGCTACCTGTCCGACTACTACGCTGCCAAGGACGCCGAACGCGAAGACGGTTCCACCGACTGGTCCCAGGTACCGGTCCGCAACGGCGGAACGCTCAACACCGGCCACCCCGAGGACCAGGATGACTGACCCTGACGAACTGATCGACGAGGACGGCTACCCCACTGACGAGGCTCTTGACCACCTCAGAACCTTCCATGGGACGGCAGAGGAACTGGTCGCCTACGTGCGGTCCCTCATGCACAACGGCCGTTCCATGCTGGAGGACTTCACCAATGACTACGGCCGGCCTGAGAAGCGCCTGACCCTGATCACAGGCGGCTGGTCCGGCTGCGAGTCGGTCGTCGGCGCGCTCCACGAAACGATGTTCCATCTCATGTTTTGGGAGTCCTCCTTCCGAGGCGGCAAACACACGTTCACCCTCCGCCCGGCGCAGTGGGAGATGTCCCTCCACTGGGGCATCGCAGCACCACCGGCGCCCGGTAAGACCAACTCCTGACGAAAGGCACCGCCATGTCCCAGCACAAGGTCACCACCGAAACGTCCGGCGACTCCACCCAGATCACCATCGACGGCGTTCTTTGGATGAGCGTGGAGAACGGGCTCGTCACCATCCGTCTGGCCAATGACGGCGTCTACGTGGCGCGGGATGACGCGGTCAACGGCATGACCATCGCGCCATTCCATCCGAGACTCGCCTATGTCGCGCCCGAGCACCGCGACGCCGTCCGCCAGGAGTTGGGGCTCTAAGCCGGGCCGGGGAGCTGGCCTGCTGGTTCCGCACACATGACCAGTAGAAACATTTCTCCCGATCCCGGAAGGCACCACCATGGCACACCCGCGGCTCACCGTTGAGACGGTCGGCGGCTCCACCCAGGCAACAGTAGAAGGCCTCCTTCAGCTGACCGTCATGTCCGACGGCTCGGTCGAAATCCAGCTCGCAGGCAAGCACGTCGAAGTTGAGCGGAACGGTCTGCGCTACGTGGTCCGCCACGAAACCGACTCCGCCCGCTTTGGCGCTGCCTCGGATGGGGTGCCGGCATGATCATCACCCTGATCCTCGCGACCGCAATACCCACTGCTCTGCTGACCTGGTTCCTGGCAACCCGGCGCCAGGCACTCTCGCCCACCCATGGCGCCTTGGCCCCAGTCTGGCGTGAGGGCTACCTCACCGGCGTCGCCGACGAGCGGACTGCGGCTGCATGGGATGTGCCCGGCTATGGCCCGAACCGCTGCAACCCGTACCGCGGTGACGAGACCAGCCCACAAGAACCCGTGAAGGAGCGTCTCTCGTGAGCAGCGACAAGGAACCCTTACAGACCGTCATCGAATACGAAACGGTCCGACATTCCGGGTACGTCCTTTGGAGCCTGAAATACGAGGACGGGTCCAACATCCACCTCTTCGTGGCCCAGGAGAACGGCAGTGCGTCCAACAAATCGAAAGCGAAGAAGGCCGCCGAGCACGCCAAGCGGCTCACCGACGCGGCCCTCGCGAAGCGGTGACCTCTGGCCCCGGGTCCGTACACATGATGCCCATGACATCCGCATCAGCCTCGACCACCTCCCCCGTCGATCTCTTCCAGTTCACCTCCGACTCCGAGGACTACGAATCGCCCACCAACGGTGAAGCCGTGGTGGCGTTGCTCGGGACGGCTCTTCTGGCAGTTCCCGTAGGCATCGCCGCCCTCGCCATCGCCCCGTTCGTCTTCAGTGCCCGGGCCGTCCGCGTCCTGGCCGGTCACCGACGGGGCCGGAAATGAGCTTCGGCGCCGGGTCGGTGGTCGCCATCGACGAGAAAGGCACCACATACGAGGAGGTCTGCAACCTCGGCTGCCCGCACACCGTCACCCCGGTGATCCGACACCCGATCACCATCGTCGAGGAAAAGTAGGTCCGCGACCTGTTCTCCGAAGGATGGGGCAACACCGGGCCGAAGCCCCCGAGCCTGCCCGCCTACCGCGCCGTGGACGCAGAAGGGACCGAATGGCTCCGCGACTGGGATGGCTGGACCAACGAAGTCCCCGGGCCGTGGAAAACCGCTGACGGCCGCCGCGCCCAGACGGCATCCAGCCTCGACCCCGCCCGCCAGTACGCATCCCGCCCCTCGGACGCGTACAAGTTCACCGACCTGACCGCCGCAACGGAGGCATGATGCACACCACCGGCAGGACTCAAGACCGCCCACAGTCACATCCAGCCGAAACCACAGGCAAGGACATCATCGCCGGCATCCTGGTCAACCACTGGCCAAATCCCACAGTCGTCGATGGCCGGCCCGTCATCATCGACTGCATGGGTGAAGGGTGCGGCTTTCAGTCCAGCCATGCGGACCTGGTCGGCAATGACACCATCTGGACCGAACATGCCCACCACATCGCTGACCTGCTGGAGACGGCTGGCATCGCCGAAACTGCCGGTGTCGCGAAGGCCGAGCGGCTGCGCCTGGCCGACAAACTGGAGGAAGAAGCTGCCACCCGCTGCGCCATGCGCTGGCTCCGCTGGAGCGATGAAACCAACCTCGGCTGGATCCAGGCCTCAAACCACCTCCGCCACCCCACCGCCACGAACGACTGACCCCTGCACCCGGCCGCGTGTCGGGGAGCCAGACCGGCTGCGCCGCACACATGACGGCCATGACGACCACGACCCTGCACCAGGCACTCCAGGCAGCGATCAACGCTTCCGGCACCGTGACCAAGTCACAGCTGGTGGCCCTGCTGAAGAAGCACCCGGCGCCGGAGGCTCCCGCCGAGAATGACCTGGTCATTCGGGACGGCATCCTCTCAGTGGATCTCCGTGAATGCACGTGCGCGGCTTCCAGCTTGAGCGCCCCGGAAGGATGCCCTCACGAGCACCACTGCGGACTGGAACCGCTGCTGGACATCAGCCTCGCCCTGGAACGAAGCGGCTACCGTGCCTGAACGCGCGGACCTGTCCACTGCCTGGGTGGCCGGCGCTGAAATCCCCGCCGACATCTTTGGCGATGTGGACGCCTCCGACTGCCCGTACGATGACCCAGAACTTGCCGCCGCCTGGCGTGACGGCACCGAAGCCCTCCGAGACTGGGACGGCCGCGCCGACCTGACCTCCAACCCCCACAACGACTGAAGGACCGACATGACGATCACTCCCAGCGCCGACAACATCCTGTGGGTCGACTATGAGACCACCGGCAAGATGGACAACCCGAACACGGTCCCGCTCGAAGGCGCCGCCATCATCACCGACGGCCAGTTGAATGAGCTTGCCGTCTTCGAGGGCATGGTCATCCATGCCACCGAGGAGGAGCTGTCCCACATGGACGACTTCGTGGTGAATATGCATACCACGACCGGGTTGCTGGAGAAGGTACGCGCCTCAGCGGTCACCGTCCAGGACTTCGACGAGGCCCTGGCAACATTCGCGGCGCCGTACTTCCCGACCCGTGGGGAAACTCTGCCCGACGGCAGACCGTACCGGGGCATGGTCATCGGCGGCAACTCGGTGAAGTTCGACTTCGATGTGACCGAGAAGTTCTTCCCGCTGACCCGAAGCAACATGGACTACCGCGTCATCGACATCTCCGGCCTGGGCGAGCTCGTGCGCCGCTGGGCCTACGACTACTGGAAAGCCATGCCGCCCAAGCTCAGCGACCACACTGCGCTGACCGACATCCGCGCCGGCGTCAACGAACTGCGCTACTACCGGGCCGGGTTGCACCTGCTCGGCAACCAGTAAGCCCCACCGCCAGCTTAGGCCGGCGGCGTCCCGACGGCTGATAGTTCAACCAGGTGTGAGCGAAGCAGCGCAAAGGGCCGGATACTAGTCCCTCACGGCACCGCGGACATGCGAGCTCCAGAGCACCGGGAACAGGTCCCGGAGATGAGGTTCAAATCCTCTCAGCCGACAAGAAGAAAGGCCGTCCCGGTGAGCTGGGGCGGCCTTTCCGCACACATGGGTTCCATGGAATCCCAGCAACTCACCCTCGGTGGTCTCGTGGAAGCGCTCGACGCGTTCCCCCACGGCGCCCAGCTCTACGTGTCCGGTTTCGGCAGTGCCAAGCGGCTCAACGGGCTGTTCCGCCACCGTCCCTTTGCTGACGGCCTCGCCCTCGACCCGTCGCTGCGCGAACATGACGACTCCGCCACGGCGGGGGCATATGTCGAATACCTCCGCCGGGTCGCGTTCGGCATCGTCTACAGGTTCAGCGACCATCGGGAGGACCAGTTCCCTACCGGCTGGGACACACCCGTCTGGGTTTCCACCCGCCATGACCTGAGCTTCAATGCGGTCACCGGCGCCGAAATGGTCAAGGGCTTCGCCATCATCCGGACAACCAACCTCGCCCCGGAGCAAGGCCCGTCGATTCAGCGCATATCAGACGAGGAAGCCATTCGAAGGATGCGCGTCGAACATCTGCAGCGCACCGGTGAGGACACCGTCTTCGCACCGAATGTAGAACGGCACCTGCTCCACATGCTTCCGGGCGAGCGGAGCCGGGGCCTGCAGGACCTGGACGAAGCCCGTGCCGACCTGGCCGATTTCGAAGCCAGCCTCCAGGCGAAGAAGGACCGGGTGGCCAGACTCGAACAGGACGCCATCCGGAATGACTACCTGCTTGGGATCCGGGATGACCTTCCCGGCATCACCTCAGAAAGGCAGCACCATGCACACTGACGAGAGCACCTTCACCCCTTTGACCATCACCGGTGACGGCTTCTATGACGCCTACATCAACATCGAGCCCGGTCCACACGCACGCGTCCCCCGGTACGAACACGACGACCTCCTCCGCTCCCCCGTGACACTCAAAGGCGCCGATCTGGAGGGCGGCCTGCGCCACGGCCGGAGCATCTTCGAGCTCAACTCCTACGCCCCGCCTGGCATCGTCGAAGACGACGGGGACCGGTGCCTGCTGGCCAGCCTCGAATTCCTCTCCGTGAACCTGGAATCGTCCAGCGGCGGCCGGATGTACTTCACAGGGCTGTTGACCGGGGCCGAGACCTACCCGCAGGACGTGCACGATCGCATCGCCGCCGGCGTCCCGCTGACGGAGATCGAGGAGCTGCGCGGTGACTACGACAGCATCCGCTACCTGCCGCCCCGGTACGAGCCGCTGAGGGATTACTTCGGTTGGGAAGCCAAGGTCCGCCTCATCCCGCACACCGGGGACTAACCGCACGGCCGGCCACCAGCCTTACCCCGGCGGCACGCCGCAGGAGCTGTTACTCCCCGCCCGGCTCGGAGTGGGCGCCGTAAAGATGTGCCAGGTCGTTCAGGGTCCGCAGGGCTGCATCCCGGGCCTGCGAGATTGCTTCCCGCCGCTGGTCGACGTCCAACCCGTCATCGATGCCCCCTTTCAGGAGGGCGGCGCTGAACTCCTGGTCCTTCTTCAGATTCTCCAGGTGCTCGAGCTGCATCCGGTCACGGACGGCATGCGCTTTGAAGTAGAGGGTTGTCACCGCCAGGAGTGCATAGGCAACGTGGTTGCGCTCCCACCAAAGCCGCGTCTTCCACGCGAGGCGGAAGAAATCCTTTGCGTCATGTCCCGCCGGTGCCGGCACCGTACCCAGGTACACCTCCGCATGGGTGCCCCACTTCCCTGACTCCACCCACCGATAGCCAATGGGGATGAGACGGCCGCGGCGGGTCCGGTACCTGGCGGATACGCTCAGGAATGCGCTGCCGATGCCTGAATACCCCACTTCGATGTCGGCAAGTTTTTCATGCTTGCAGGCCTCGATGAACTCCTGAACGTCCTTGTCCCACAGACGATCCGTCACGCCATTTTCCATAGTCCGCTACCCCCTCAAGGAACGATACCGGCACCCATGGTTGGACGGTTTCGGCGACGCGCCCGGAAGCTGCGGAGAGGCGCTGCCGGGACGCCGCACACATGGGGCCCATGAGTGTTCAGATCCGCGACATCCCCAGTGACGACATCGTCGCCCTCGCTCCGCAGCTGAGTGGCCTCTACATCCAGACCGGCTCAGTGGACCACAACGGCCGCCTGGTCGCCGGGCACTTTCAGGAGGCCACACTGATGGAGGACGGCAAGCGTATTGCCATCAAGCTGACCCGCTATATGAACGGAAAGCACGTGCCGGACAGTGTCGTGGTCCCGGCAGGGAATGACCCTCTCGGTAACCCTTGGCGGACAGCCGTTCACGTCCGCGAAGACAGCCGGCTCTTCGCCGCACTCGAGGCGGTGTGAACACGGACGTCGCCAAATTCATCCTCCGCATCGCTTTCAAGTCCCTGCTCTTCCTGGCCCTTTGCTGGGCCACCTACTGGCTCTATAGCCACCCGGAGCACGAATACCACGGCTGGTACATCGTGACGGGACTCTGGGCGCTCCTCGGCATGGGAGACATCGGCGATGATCTTCAGCCGGAAAGCCGGGCACCCTGGAACCGGAGCTCGCAAGAAGGGTCTCCGCAATGATCGGCCGCTTTGCCATCCGGCAGGGCAGCCTCTGGTGTCTCAACAGGCTTTGACGAGCGGCAGCTCTGCCCATTCGGTGGTGTACCGCGGCGACAGCGCCCGGCGCTTCATCGACCAGTCAGGCTCGGTGACGAGCCCGGCAACCCCGAGCCCGATGGATCCTGACCCGAAACGGTCCAGGACGTCCCCAAGGAGAGCGCCAATCCGCTTCTCCTCGTGGGCCGTCGCAAACGCTGGCAGCTGCGGGGCGGCGCCGGCCGGTGAGAGGTCCATGAGCATGACGCCCGCCCGTGCGTATGGGACCCCGTCCACCAGGCGGCCCTCCAGTGCACCTGTAGCGGCCTTGGTGAGAATCACCGGGTCTGCGGTGGGTGCTGGCAGTTTGACTGTCGCCGATGGGAACGAGGCGGCGGTGGGGTTGAAGTGAGAGGTGCCGGCGAAGCACGTCATGATCTTGGCCTGCTGGTTTTCCTTGGCCAGGCGGACGGCAGCCCTCTGTGCATAGATGGCCATTACCTCGTGCATCCTGGCCGAGGATGTGACTGGAGTAGAGAAGGACCTCGAGAAGATCAGTTGCTGTTTCGCCGCGACCTCGGTCTCCAGGGGGATGCAGGCGATCTCGTTGAGTTCCAGAATGGTGCGCTGCATCAGCACCGAGAACCGCTTCCGCATGGCTACTGGATCCGCCGCCTTCAGGTCGGCAATCGTGAAGATTCCCATGCCGTTAAGTCTTTTGCCGAGCCGGCCGGCGATTCCCCAGATGCCGGTGACGGGAACCCTGGACATGATGTGGTCCCGGTGCGCGGCAGGCAGGGTGTCGTAGCTGCAAACACCGCCGAGGGCAGGGTTCTGCTTGGCGACGCGGTTGGAAAATTTTGCCAGGGTCTTGGTGGGTGCGATGCCGACGCAGACCGGCAGGCCGACGTGCTTGGCGACGGCTGCTTTGATGTCGCTCCCGGTCTTCACTAGCTCCTCCGGGGTGCCGCGGAGCCTAAGGAAGGCCTCGTCGACCGAATACACTTCGACCGCGTAACTGAAGCGTCCCAGCAGCTCCATGACGCGGCTGGAAAGATCGCCGTAGAGCTCGTAGTTGCTGGACAGGGCTTGGACGCTGGCGAACTTCGGGTCCGCCTTCAGCTTGAACCAGGGGTCACCATTTTCGATGCCGAGAGCCTTCGCTTCGTTAGAGCGCGCGACCACGCAACCGTCATTATTGCTCAAAACGACAGTGGGTTTACCCTCCAGGCTCGGGTCGAACGCGCGCTCACACGAGACGTACATCGAATTCACGTCCACGAGGGCAAAGCGCTCCGAGGTCGCGAGGTCAGACATGGTGCAGGCAGCGGGTGGCGACGCCCCAGATGCTCAGCTCGGCCAGCTCCGGCACGATGATGTCCGGGTAGTCAGGGTTCTCGGCTACCAACCGGACTCCGGTGTGTTCGATCCGGAGCCGCTTGACGGTCAATTCCCCGTCGAGGACGGCGACGACGACGTTCCCGTCCGCCGGCGTCAGGGACCGGTCCACGACCAGCTCGTCGCCGTCCGAGATGCCGGCTCCTGCCATCGAATACCCGGACACACGGACAAGGAAGGTGCTCGTGACGTCCTTGATGAGGTGCTTGTTTAGGTCAACCCGTCCGTCGAAGTATCCTTCTGCGGGACTAGGGAACCCGGCGGGCACGGCCGCCGCAGTGATAAGCGGACCGGCCGGCCCAACCGGGTCGAGGTCGTATTCGAGGACGGCGATGACGACGGCGCCCATGACCCTCCCTTTTCCACATTCGAAGACATGTTCTCCACAGACTTATCCCCATGTGAACGTGTATTCGATTGTACGCTCCGGGAAGCGGTGTGGAACCGTCCGTACACATGGCCTCACATGAAGCATTTCCTTGCGCGCACTGCCTCCGCACTGATCCTCGTGGGCGGTGCACTGCTGCTGACCGGCTGCCAAAGCCCAGGGACCGACTTCGACCGTGCGCTGGACGTGACGCCCGCCCAGGAGACGGCCGCACCTACGCCAACTCCAGAAGCAGCGAAGCCGTCCACGCCGTCGGCCGGCCTGGATCTGCATTTCGGCCCTGCCTCATTTGGGATCAGCTGCGCCACCGATGCCGCAGGGAACAGCACGAGCGGGACCGCAGCCCTGATGTGCAGCTGGAAGACCGGGCGCTGATTGTTGCCGTCCCGCGGCCGCGTGGAGGTAACCCACCCTTTCCGCACACATCTGGGACATGTTCTTTACCTACCTCTTCCATGCCTACGCCGCCTGGCTCTTTGCCAGCGCCATGTTCATCTGGCTGGGCTCCCTCCTGTACCGCACCACACGGAACACGCTGGCAGAATCGTCCGGTCCGGCCCAGCAGGGGGTCGGAGCTCCGACCCCCGTCGTGCGGATCCCACCACGACCCGCCCGCAAGCCCCGGGTACCGCTGACCAACGCCGCGTAACGGTGAGCACAGCAGGGGCTTCCGCACACATGAGTCCCATGACTACGACCCTGACCCGCCCCCGCCGTCCCCAGGCACTGCCGCTGACCGTCGAGACCACTCAGGTCTGGGGTGCGTTGCTGTCCTCCTATTCCGAAGACACCGGCTCCATTTCCGTCTGGTCCACTGAAGACGGAGCGCTCCGCTACGCCGAACGAGTGCTGGCCGCCCAGCCGGGCATCGAGTTCGAGCTGATGACCTGCACCGGCAACGGCCCCTGGCGCTCCGTTGCCGAAGGTGACGGCATCCGGCAGGTCATCGCCCGCCGCTGGTCATGAGCGGCACGGACCGGGACCAGCGCGGCCGCCCGCACTCGGGAAAGAACTGTCCCGAGTCCGCCAACGGCGGCTGCGTCTACTGCCACACCGGGAACCAGAAGCCCACACTCCGGCGCCGCGCCCGCCGCGCAGGCAAACGCCTCACCCGCACCGAGGACCGCGATTGACCTACGACAAGCTCCTGGTCGCCACCAGCCCCGCATGGGTTGCTGAGGACCTGCGCAAGGCCGGCACGATCGCCGTCGAACACACCGTCGGTCTGGACGCTCCTGCCCTGGACGGCTGCACGGCACTCTGGTGTTCCTGGACGTGGGCTATGCGCCTGGCCAGGACCGGCATCAAGCACCCTTTCCTCTCCCCCGGACCAGACTGGATCACCAAGATTCCCGAAGAGTTCCTGAGCCGGAAGGTATGGGCCGGACGCATCGCAGACATGCCCTACATGGGCGTCGAGCCAATGTTCTACAAGCTGGCCGAGCACAAACACTCAAGCATCCCCGCGGGACTGCACATTGGCCGCGGCCACTTCCTGCGCCTGATCGGCAGCACTTTCGACTTCATCCCGGGCTACGAGGACCTGCACTACGTCGGCTCCGAGCCGATGGCTTACGCCTGCGAGTACCGCTGCTTCATTGCTCACGGGAAGGTCGCCGCCTCGTCCTTCTACCTGTCTACCGTTCCGGGCATTCACGGCAAGGACGTCACCATCAGCTGGGACGCCTACGAGCCGGACCGCTGCCCTGATTCATCGGCGGCCGCCGCGTTCGCCCAAGAGGTCGTGGACGCCATGGGAACCAATCAACCGCCCGGGTACGTCCTGGACGTCGGCGAAGACGCCCAGGGCAACTGGTCGGTTATCGAAGCCAATGCCGCGTGGAGCAGCAACATCTATCACGCAGCCCCTCTCGCCGGTGTCGTCGAATCCATCCTGGCCAGTCAGGACCCCGGACACCCTGAGTGGGTTTGGGCGCCGGACGCTTTGTTCCTAAGTCGGGCACGGCCGCTGCCGTCGCCGTGACCGTCGTCGTCGTCGTCGTGCTCCTCCTGCTGCTCGTGGAATCACCTGCTCGCGTCTCAAACGAGCAATAACCGCATCGCTATTTAGATTTGATGGCTAAAATCTAAATAACTCCATCCTTATTTAGACTTTCGGGGGACACTATGACTGACGCCTGGCCGCCGCACGGTTCCAAGACCATGCCTTGGAAGTCCTCCGGGAGGGCGCCCCGCGAAGACCGTGAGTTCACCGAAGTTGAGGTCTCACTCCCGCCCGCCATTGCCGACCTCTGGTACAGCCCAAGCCGGGAAACCATCGTCGCACTGGAGAAGGCAGCCGTCTCAGTTGCTTCCCTGGATGTCACGGCCGGTACACGGATGGCCGCCATCAGTGGGTTCCTGCTGAGGAGCGAGGCGGTGTCGTCCTCCAAAATCGAACACGTCGATGCGAACCGGAACGACTACGCCAAGGCCATGATCGGCCTGAAAGCCAGCGAGAACGCGAATTCGATGGTCGCCGCCGCCGAGGCCGTGCAGTTCATGATCGACGACGCCGGGAAAAACGGCACCGTGCGCCTGGAGGCCCTGCTCAAAGCCCATCACACACTGATGAAGGACGACCCGATGGACGGGCGGTACGCCGGGAAGATCCGGGACGTCCAGAACTGGATCGGAGGCAGCGACTACTCGCCCCGCGGAGCCATCCACGTCCCGCCCCCTGCGGACCTCGTGCCCGGCCTGCTGGAGGACCTGATGGCGTTCTGCAACCGGGACGACGTGCCGATCATGGCGCAGGCTGCGATCGCCCACGCCCAGTTCGAATCCATCCACCCGTTCACTGACGGCAACGGCCGCATCGGACGGGCACTGATCGGTGCCATTTCCCGCCGGCGCGGCCTGACGAAGAACACCGTCACGCCCATTGCGTCGGCGATGGTGGCCGACGTGCAGCGGTACTTCACCTTGGTCAACAACTACCGGACCGGCGACGTCGACCCGTTCGTGCTCTACCTGGCCAACTCCGCCCTGCATGCAGCGGATGCCGCAAGGGAAAGTGTGGCCGCCCTGGATGCCCTGCCGGCCATGTGGCTGGAAATGTCCAAGCCGCGCAAGGGCTCCGCCGAGGAAAAGATCATCCCGTGGCTTTTGGAGCGCCCCGTCTTCGAGGCACACCACGCCGCGCACATCGCCGGGGTCGCCGAGACATCTGTCTACGGCGCCCTGGAACGGCTCACGACGGCGGGAGTCATCACGCCCATCACCCAGAGCAAGCGCAGCAAGGCATGGGCCGCCACGGAAGTCCTCGACGAGGTGGACCGGCTGAACTCCCGTCTGGCGAAGGTGGACCCGGCAGCCTGACAAAACACTTGGTCGCGTGAGGAGGATCACCGCCCATGGACAGTGACACCACTGAAGCCGGCGAAGTCATCGGCAACGACGTCCCCAGCCTGACCTGCGTGTGCGGGAACTCGGCCGACAGCGAGGGAACGATCGCCGCCAACGCGGACGGCTTCCCGGTCCACATCGAGGAAGGCGAGGTCCCCGACGGCCTCGCTGAATGGCCCGACGACGACGACATCCACACCCTCTGCCCCATCCTGATGCCGTCTGTACCGCAACGCAGACATTGAACGGGACGGCGAGCCACCCGTGATCGATACCGTCGACGTCGAGAAGGGCCCGATCGCCAACGCCCTCAAGGTCCACTGGTCCCTGGGCTAAGCAGACAAGCTACATCCATCGAAGGCGCGCTCCCACCTCGGGGGCGCGCCTTCCTGCGTCCGGCGCCGGCACTGAGGAGCCGAACGCCACATTCCGCACACATGGGGCCCATGGACAACATCTCCTCTGCCCTGGCCGCGCTGGCGGCACGCCATGAAGCTTCCCTGGATAAGGACTTCGACACCCTCCTCGCCGAGGTGAAGCAGCTGGCCGAGCACGCGCCGGCCACTGGGTACGAGTACCGGCACAACCTGGGCTGGGACCGAACCTGGATGGAGCTGGACGCGTCGCAGGTCGAGATTATCCTCGAACGGGGGCACCCGGTCCAGCGCCGCCGCATCATGGGCGGCTGGGAGGACTACACCGGCGGTCAGAAAATGCCGGAGCCTGAGATCGGCATGTTCCCTGTCGACGCTATGGCGCCCCGACCCGAGACGCCGCACGCCGAACGGATCTTCGCCGCCTCCAAGGAGCTCTACGATGCCTGGTCCCGGGGCGAATCATGGGCGCTGGACAAGCCGCTGCACGAGGCATACGTCATCTTCTTCCTGGAGACGATCAGCGACGCCATCAGTGATCTCTGCATGCGCTGGGATGCTGCTGGCCGACCCGGCAACTTTCCTGACTCCCTGGCAGTCCAGGAAGAACTGAAGCGGATCATCTGCCTGGAGGACCGGCCGTGAGCAAAGCACCGGGCACCGACCCGCTGGGCGCCCTGCACTCCGCGATGGTCACCTCCTCGATGGACTGGGGCGCATCCAAGGACACGGCCTGGATTTACGGCATCGCCGTCGGGTGGGACGGGCCCGCCATGGCGGAGCTCGCCGCCAAGTTCGGCTGGTCCGAGCAGCGGGTGAAGAAACTCCGGAAGCTGCGCCGCTACTTCAGGGCTGCAGAGCTGGCCGAGGAACGCCGCCGCGCATAACCCGTCCCCGGGGAGCCATGTCTGCCGGTCCGTACACATGGGTCCCATGACCATCACTGCTACTGATGCCCGCGGCGCCGAAATCAACATCGGTGACATCGTCACCTACGTCACCGGTGGCCGCTACCCCGAGATCATGACCGCCGAAGTCGTCGACATCAAGACCAAGGTGAAACTGGGCAACATGGACCACCTGAACAGGACCGGTTCCTGGCGGCGCTTCGCCAACCGCGACGACTCCAGGACGTCCTGGGTCGATGGGCACCGGGCCATCGTCGTGGAGTCCCTGCCTTTCGTCGAGGGACGCCAGAACACCGGGGAAGCTGCCGATGTCTGACGTCCCACGGACCATCCTCGCCGGGGAGCTCTCGTCTGAGCACCGCGGCCACTACTTTCGGTCCTACACCTACCGGGACGCGAACAAGACCTCCCGCCCCGGCCAGCGCCTGGCCACGTTCCAGGCCGACACCATCCACCACCTCAAAAACGGTGCCATCCTGGTCAACGGCTCCCACCCGTACCTGCGGCCGGACACCGTGCTGACGTTCTGGGACCCGGTTGCGGATGCTCCCGAGCTCGTCCATGACGGTGTCTGGACCACCGAGGCGGAACTGGACGCGCTGCCGCTGCTGGCGATGATCATGAACCCGGACGGCAACCCGCACGCCTACCAGAAGCGCAATCTGCTCTTCAACGGTCGCTATGAACAGCGCTGGTTCTGCACCACAGACTCCGACTGGGGCGACACGTCAGCACAGCTGCTGCGCGACGGCAACTCCTTCATCACTCTCTGGCTTCCGAAAGGCTGAACGTCGACGGACCAACCCCGCTTCTCAGGGATGTCCCATCGCATTCACCCTGGACGCTGGCCGCTTTACGAAGCCTAACCGCAGGTCCGGTGACGCGATTGAGACGGGCCGCACACATAGCCGGCACAGGACAATCTGCGAGTACCAGGAGCCGGAGCAATGACCGTCATCAGTTTCCCAGCCAAGGCCCCAGCTGCACCGACACTGACTTCCCGTGAGGTCTCCGACGAGGTCCTCTACGAGCTGCTGCGGAAAGCTTTGGTCGCCCACCGCGCAGGTGAAGCACGGGTCCAGGGCTCGCTGGGGCACCGTCACCACCTTGCCGTCTCCCTGGCTTTGCTGGACGCCATCCAGATCGTGATGGGAGTCGGCGACGTCGCCCAGGAGCTCGGCCGCTGCATGGATGCCGGGATCACCGACATCCGGAAGCTGGCGCGGATCGCCCGCGACTTTGACGGGCCCCAGTCGGCCTGACCACCACCCGTAATCCCCGGCTCCCAGCTCCCACCCCGCTGCCGGGGATTATTCTTGTGCGGTGAGTTTTGACCCAGCCTCCGCACACATGGTCTTCATGCCTTCGAGTCCTTCCGCGACCGCACCAACCGATATGGCCGTCTGCGACTGCACCGAAGCCTGGGAGCCCCATGAGCACGGAACCCGCGGCATGTACGGCTATCACCGCTGTCGCTGTACGCCGTGCTCTGAAGCCAACACCGCCTATAACCGCGAGTACAACAAGCATCGCCCGCGCCGGGAAATGGTGGACGCTGACCTGGTGCGTGCACGCATCGCCAAACTGCGGACGGCCGGGCTGACGATCGCTGAGATCGCCGACATGTGCGCCGTGAACGCCAAGGTTATCGACTTCGCGGTCAAGGGCCGAAACGGCAAGAAACCGAAGACGGTCCAGGCGAGCACCTTCCGCGCCCTCAACGCCATCAGCTTCAAGGACATCGCATCCGTGGAGAAACCTGCCGGCCGAACAGTCGACGGCACCATCCCCCGCCTTCAGGTCCAGTCCCTGCACAGCTTCGGCTGGTGCGGCCGGGAAATCGCCAACCGGGCCGGGCTTGATCCCTCCACGATCAGCTCGCTCCTTGCCGGCAAGAACATCACCGAGTCGGCGCGGGCCGGCATCGATGCGATCTTCACCGAACTGCACGGAACCACCCCGCCCCTGGACACCGCAGCCCAACGGGGCCGGGCCACCGTGGCCCGGAACCGCGCCCTGGCCAACGGCTGGACTGCGGATACCGCGACCGATTACGAATACGCCAGGTACTCCCGCGCGCACTGACCGATGAGCCAAGACGCGTGGTCCGCACACATGATCTCCATGCCCTCAAGCCCCACCGCGGCCGAACCGACAGACCTGGCCATCTGCGCCTGCCCCAAAGCCAGCCACGAGCACGGAACCCGGGACATGTATGGCTATCACAAGTGCAGATGCGTCCCCTGTGGCGCCGCGAACCGGGAGTATTACCGCTCCACCGCCCACCTGACCCGCACCAGGAAATGGGCCGACGCCGAGCTGGCACGAAAACGGATACTGCAGCTGCGTGAAGCGGGCCTGACTATGGAAGCTATGGCGGATCTGACTGCCGTCAACATCGCCAACCTCCACTACATCCTCAGAGGCCCCGGCGGCCGGACGGTCAAGCGAGTCCTCACCAGCACGCTGGACGCCCTGAACGCCATCAGCTACAAAGACATCGCCGGCCGGGAACTCACCGGTGACACCAGGGTCGACGGGACGGTTCCCCGGTTGCAGACCATGGCGCTGCAGGCCGCTGGCTGGTGTCCCGAGGACCTGGCCGAACGCAGCGGTGTCGGGAGGCAGACCTTCAACAAACTGCTGAGAGGGTTCGGCACCACCGAAGAAATGCGCCTCAGAATCAGCAGCCTCTACACCGGCCTGCGCCGTACCGCCCCTCCCAAGGACACGCCGCTTCAACAGATGAGGGTCCGACGGGCGCTGCGCAAAGCCGAAGCCAACGGTTGGACCGTCGACATGGCCGACGACGCTGATTACGCCCAGGCGGCCTAAGCGAAGAGGGCACCCCGACGGTCCGCACACATGACGGTCATGACAGCAGCCCCCGCACCTGCCGAAGCCACCTGCGACCGGGTCCGCGACCTGCTGCCGGACAGTCCCGAATTCGCCGGAAAGATCATCCTCACCTGCGACAAGCCACTGAACCACGACCGCCGCGGCGGCCACCGGATGCGCAACACTGAGGGCAAGACCACCTGTACCTGGACTGGCCCTGCAGACAATGACTGAGACCACTGCACCGGACCAGGGCTACCGAGGCCCACGTCAAGCAATACTTCGATATTGCCGGCGAGGCGTGGTGAGCCGGAGCAGTATCTCCGCACACATGGTGCCCATGGAGAACTCTGACGCGCGCATTGACGCGATTTACGAAGCCGATCCCCTGCTGAAGCTGGTAGGCCCCGGAACCATCACCGACGTCCTCAAGGCCGCCGACAAGGCCGGACTCATCACATCCGGCACTGCCCCCGCATACGCCGTCGAAGGCAAGGCGGCGTGACCAGCGCCCGCATTGAGGCTGCGGCCCGCGCCGACTACAACCTCAGCCACGGCCTTGAAGCCGATGATGAGACCAGATGGAACGAACTTGGCGTCCAGCCTCGTGCGGCCGCCATCGCCCGGGCAACGGCTCTGGTCGCAGCGATCGATGCCGCCGATGACCGGGTCCGGCTCACGATGCCGGAATTCAATGCCATCAAAGCCGACGCCGTCCACGACCTGAACTCTGCACTGCACCGCAGCTGGGACGCTGAATCCCGTACTGCAGCCCAGGCCGCTGGGGTCCCGGACTTCATCCACGACTACGCCACCCGGCTCGGCGACCACTATGTCGAGCCGGTCAACCACGAAGCCGCCATGTCCTCCTTGGTCCGGGAACGGCTTGCCGCAGCGCTTCGCACGACAGCGGACCATTTCGATCACGCCTCACTGGAGGACATCACCGGCGCCATGGATCTTAACGCATCGGTTCCCCCCAGGTTCAAGCGCCTCATGATCCGCGGCTGCGCTGACTGGCTGCGGAGCCGCGCCGATGAACTCGATGAGGAGAAGCGGACCCCTTACTACCGGGTCAACACCCGCGCCGTCATCGACCTGGACCGCCACACCGCACTGCTTGGTGCACTGGGCAGGACAATCAGCCGGTCGAAGAAGATGGCCGCCACCGACCGTATTACAACTCCCTTCATCATGACCGACGTGCTTGTTGGCGCCATCGAATCAACCGGGGCAGTTCTCCCGGCGGAGGAGTGATGGGACGCTGGCCGTTCGGTGTTCGCGGCGGACTCACCACACTGCCGTTCTCATCCGATGACCCCGTGGTCTGCGCCCACCAGGCGGTCTGCCTCAAAGCGCTACTGGCCCAATTTGAGGGCGACTACGAGGCGACCTGCATGGTGCTGAACCGGCTCGAAATTGTCTACTTCAGCGCCGGACGCCGCCAGGACGCCGACCTGGTTCACGCTGACAAGATCGCCCTTGTGGAGCCGTCGCACGGCAGCGGCGAAGGGATCGTCAGCCGCCTGCTGAGTTCATGGAGGCTGCACCGTTCGGAGGCGCGTTTCCGGCATGCTCAGCGCGTCATCGACTATCACCTCGCCGACTTGCACCGCCGCGCACCCTGGGCCTGCGGCCACGAGGTGGATGCGTCCAAGGAAGCTGGACGGTGACGGTCGCAGATCAGCCCCTGCTGCCGCCAATCGTCTTTCAGCAACAGCATGCGATTGACAGCGCCCTCGGATTGGCAGACCGGTGGGACACCCGGGCAACGGAACTTCACACCATCGCCGAATACACCCGGATCCACGGAACTACCCTCCTCGCGGATCGGTACGCGCTGCGTGGCCGCGCACTTGCTGCCAATGCCAAGGAACTCCGGGAAGCCCTCTCGCTGGAAGAGGCACCCACCGGCGCCAGAACCCTGTGACGCCGCACACATTAGGGTCAACAGAAGCAACGGCAACGAAGGCGGCACCCGCAATGAGTATGGAAATCTCGGACTTCACCACCCTTGTCGACGACACGGCAGTAGCAGAACTCGCAGCCAAGGATGAGGCCATCACCGCGGCTGTCCGGCAGGTCGAGCAGGAGCACCCCGGATTCAGCTACTCATACTCCACCGAGATCCGCTGCAACGCCTGGGGCTGCGGCAGATTCATGACGATGAAGGTCGGCAAAGGCCACAGCAACGCCGCAGCCGAAGCCTACGCCGCCCACCGGGCAGAGCGCGTAGATGCGCTGCTCAACGAATGGTTCCCGGCCCCGAAACACGAAGACCTGGGCAACTGACCGACCCTCTGCAGGTGAGCGCCCTCCGGGCGTCCGCACACATCAGGGGTCCAAGCCCTAATCATGAAGGACCACCGTGAGCATCTCCCTCCGCGACGTTGCCCTCGCAGCGCCCCTGTCACTTTCCGCCCTGGCCGGCATTCCCGCCGCGTCCCTCGCGCAAGAAGCACCAGAAAGGACCGCCGAGCTGATGAGCATTCCGGTCTTCGGTATGGTCTTCGGCGTCCTGGTCATCGGTGTCCAATGTGCCATCGGATACGGAATAGAGCGTGCCGCTGCCAACCGCACAGCGACCGAGGTTTTGCACCCGTGAAAACCTGGACGATCGTCATCTCATCCATGATGCTCACGGCTTCTGGTCTGAGTTTCGCGTCCGCCTTCGTTCCGGACGGCGGCGGGTCCGCTGCACTGCTGATCGGCTCCGTAGCCCTGATTCTTCTCGGGCTCGTCCTTGCGGTCGTCGTCAAGACCCGACAAGCAATGCCGGGGCGGTCCGGTCTTGACCACTGAACCGGACATGCTGAACCTGCTGCTGGAGCGGTACACAGCAGTGCGCCGCGGCACCATCTCCGACCGCTGGGTACGGGCCGAGCACGTGAAGTCCTCCCTGGGCTACGCCGACGGGGACCGCATCGCTGACTTCGTGGCTGGCGACAAGTACGGCGGCGGCGCAGCCGGAGAGAAACTCGCCCTGCACGGGCACGAAGTGAAAGTCTCCCGCGCCGACTGGTTGACCGAGCTCCGCGACCCGTCCAAGGCCGACGCCATCAAGCGGTACATGCACCACTGGTGGCTTGTCGTCCCGGACGGCTCCGCGCCAAGAAGACCTCGCCCCGGCTGACACCTGAAGCACCTCCCCTGGCGTTCATCATGTCCCTGATGGCCTCCGCCGCCCGAACCGCCCACCGCGAACCCCTGCACCGGGACGCGCCCGTGACGTTTGGCCGTCGGTCCGCACGGCACTGCGGCGTCTGCATGACCATCTCGCCCTGCCCGATCCACCAGACCCGCGCGGTCGCAGCGGCCCAAGCCCTGAAGGAAGCCTCATGACATCCAGCCCCATGAACCGCTTCGGGATCCACATCGACGAGGATGAACCTCTCGCTGAGCGGTTCCCGCAGGCGGCCGTCCGTGCCCGGCTTTACCGGTTGGAGGATGACGGGGCTGCCGACTTGGCCCACCGCAAACGTGCCTCCAAGGACTCCATCGCCACCCGCCGGGAATTGATCCAACGCATCCAGGCAGCCGGACTCACGAAACATGAGCCGATGCCGCAGGAACAGGCGGACCGGTTCATCGCCGGCCACCTTGAGGCGATCAAGAAACTGGAGGAGGCCAAGCCGGAAATCGGACCGGGAGTGAACATCATCGCCCCCATGACCCGCCGCGTCGCCCGCGAAGACCGGCGCCGCACCCGAAAGTCGAAGACGTTCAAGAAGGCATGACCGACGGCGCGCGAGCCGCCTAGGAACTTGGTCTCGTCGCTGCCTCCCTAGCAGAGACCCTACATTTCCGGTATTGGAATGCCCCTTGACCGCAGACTCGCAACGAGCTCGCGCGGCAGCCAGTCCTTCAGACGCTCCATCGCATCCATGTAGAGGTTGAAGCGCGGGTCGGTCATAAATAACTCGGTGTCGCGCTCACTGCCCAAAGCCGGCTGTTCGCCCGGGTGGAACGTCACAAGGATGTCCGTTCCTTTGTCTCCTGTGACGTGATCGTGGACAGCCCAGAAGCCATCGTAGGAGACGCTCACGCACCGGCGTTCATGGTAGGGCGAAGATCTTGTGTAGATAGTTACTGGAGACAATGCTGGACTCCAGTCGCTCATCTGCTCCATAGGCCACTGACCAGAATCCTTCAACGCCTGGATGTAGGACTCTACGAGCGGCCGGATGTCCTCGACCTGCTGCAGGGCCCGTCGGTACCTAGCCGGCGCATCGGAAGAATCGGCGTCGGCTACAGCGTCAGACCACGAAATCGGCATGGACTCATTATGCCTACGATGCAGAGGAGGTCCATCGACTCCCGCGAACTCCCCGCAATGACCTCCGGTGGTGTGTATCGTGACGAACGTAGGCGAATCCGACCGAAAGGGCAGGCCGTGGCACATGGCGACATCGAGACTTACTGGGAAGACGGTTCATGGAAGAACCGTCGCGAAGGCACCGACCGGGCATTCGGGGCCGGGTACAACACCAAGGACGAGGCGATCGCCGCCGGCCGTGAAGCCGCGCAGGCCGACAAAGTAGAGCACATCATCAAGAACCAGGACGGTCAGATCGCCCAGAAGAACAGTTACGGCAACGATCCCCGGAACGTTCCGGGCTAACCATCCGGGACTGGCCGCCGGCATGGGATTCGATCCTTGCCGGCGGCCAACCCATGGAATCCTCCTGACATGCCTGCCCTTCCACCTGAGCTGCAGCCGTCGCTGCCGCTGGCCGCGGCGAAAGCCGTCAACCGCATTCCGGCAACGACCGCCCTTCCCGGCGGCTGCCTCTATGAGCCCAAGTGGGATGGCTTCAGAACGTCACTGACCGTCACCGACGACGGCGCCGTGCTCTTCTCCCGGCAGGGCAAGGATTTGACGCGTTACTTCCCCGACGTGATCGCCGCAGCCGAGGACCAGATCCCGCCGGGCTGCATTGTGGACGGCGAGACGCTCATCTGGGCGAACGGCCGCCTCGACTTCAACTCCCTGCAACAGCGCATGACCACCTCCAAGGCCGCGCTGCCGGCGTTCATCCGGGAACGGCCCGCGTCCTTCGCCGCCTTCGACATTCTCGCGGTCGCCGGCCAAGACACCCGGGCGCTGCCGCTGCGGGACCGCCGTGCCCTGCTGGAGGAACTCGCCCGCATGTGGGAGCCTCCGTTGAATCTCTCCCCCGCCACCGCCGAGCCCGAGGAAGCGGCCACCTGGTTCGAGCAGCTGCCGGAAACAGGGGTGGAAGGCCTGGTGGTGAAGGGCTCCGGACAACCGTATGAGGGCGGGGTCAGGCAGTGGCTGAAGGTGAAGCACCGCCGGGACTTGGACGTCGTATGCGCCGCCGTCATCGGCCGACGGGACCGCCCGACCGCCATTGTTGCCGGGCTGCCGATCGGGGACCGGCTCTGGATTGTCGGCCGCTCCACCCAGCTGACCACCAATGCGTCCAAGGCTCTGGCCACCCATCTGCACCTTCCCATTGAAAACCACCCTTGGCCGGAAGAGATCACCCCCGGCACCCTGGACCGCTTCAGCAAGGACAAAGCCGCTGTCCGGCTGACCCTGGTCGAGCCCATCGTTGTGGAAGTATCGGCCGACGTCGCCTGGTCGGGCAGATCGTTCCGACACCCGTTGCGGTATCTTCGTGCCAGACCTGACCTGGACCCGGCGGCGGTGGCAGTCCCGGAGTATCTGGAGTAGCCGCTCAGACATGTCGTGGCTCGGTTCTCTGGGAGGCCCACCTTTATGATTGGCCGCATATCGCCGAGTAGGGAGTACGCATCCACCGGGCAACCCTGCTACCTGGCGAATAAGGCAGGTGGACGCCGTAGGTTGAGCGCGGGTATCCATGACCAGTGTTCTGCTGACAGGCCGTGTGCTGGCAGGGGGTCAACTTCGATTGCCAACCAGTCCGCTCCGAGCGCTACGCTAATCCAAAATGGAGGGGGGGAATGACGACGAAACCTAAGGACCGTAGGGCGTGGGCCGACTTCGGCACCGGCGTCATCGCTTGGATCAGCGGCGCAGCGGTGCTCGGCTTTGGCGCATGGTTGCTTTTCGGCCAGCCCGACCTGGCTAGGGCGTCCCACGGAGATCGACAGACCCGCACCTCTCAGCGTCCCGTTCAGTATGTCTATGAGGACTACAAGCCCACCGACCAGAAGATCGAAGAAGCGGTACAAGAGTCGCCGGAGAAGGTCTTCGGCAAGGGGTGGTCTTGCTTCTACGACCCGACCATGAACGAGAATTGGCACGACGACGTGCGCTGCACTAACGGAGCAAAATCATATCGGCCCATCCTGCTCGCCGACCGGAGGTTTGTGACCGAAGAAGACATGCGCACGGCCGGTCAAGACTACGAGAACCACCTAAACTCCGGCGGCAAGCCCTAAGAGGTTCCGCCGGTAGGTGAGGTCGTGCTGGCTTTTAGGGCGCAGGCACAAGCCTTGATAAACACGTGTTCGTCTAGAACCCATGTTGCATCAGGAAGCTACCCCGAAATTGGAAAGCATCGTCGCGGGATGGTGCACGAACCTCCGTAAGTCGATCCCCTAACGGACGCTGGAGTGCGCGCTAAGCCACCGGCTTACGGACGCTCCTGCGATCAGCCGGGTCGGCTGCACGCCCCCTGGAGACATGAGAGAATTTGGCCAAATAATGAAATGGGGGCCAATGAAATCGATCCTTGCAGTGGGGGCAATCGCCTCTGCGACGCTACTCTCGCTGTCGGCGTGCTCATCAGGAAGCTCCTCAACGGCAGCCAGTGCCGCCCGGCCTTCCACCGTTAAAGTTCTCTATGAGGTGGATGGGACAGCTACAGGAGCGGACATCACTCTTGAGACCGGCGATGGCACGAGTCAGCAGTCTGTCAAGGTTCCGCTCACAGGCAAGACGTCCGGGAACCGGGGCCTGACCTTCGTTATGCAAAGAGGCTCCTTTGTGTACATCTCCGCCCAAAACAAGGGGAAGATGAACCCCAGCTTCACTTCTTCTTCGGACTTCTATGGAACTGTGACCTGCCGTATAACCGTCGATGGCGTTGTGATCAGCGAAAACACGACCACGAGTCAATATGGGATTGCGACGTGTAAGGGAACCGCCTGATAGGCCGGGACTAAGCTTCAATCCGGAAGCCTCCGCTCTCGTTGCTAGGAATTGCATGAGTGACTTCAATCCCCCGCCAGGATGGCCAGTGCCCAGAGATTGGGTACCCGAGTCCAACTGGAAGCCTGATCCGAAGTGGCCTGAGTCGCCACCGGGATGGAATTTTTGGGTTCCCAAAAAGCTCAAAATGCACCCTGTTGACCTCAGCCGTGAAATCGAGCTTGGCCCAGTCAGCGCGTTGCAATTATCAAAGCTCACTGAGCTCACGGACGGTTCTGCTGACGCCATCGCCTGGCATATCTGTCACCTGGCGTCCGAAACAAAATCAAGACCGCTCACGACATATTTGAGCATGCAAGATCAGGTCAGTTCGGCTCTATTGGAAGCACGGAGGCGTATCTACGAGAACCTGATGGAAGGGGCCGAAGCCTGGATAGCTGGCTTGGCCACAGGTTCCGCCGAATGGATTGCAGCGACCGATACTGTCAGTCGTATCTCGGAATCACAGAAAAAGTTTCTCAACCGCGCGCAGCAGCGGCTGATCAGCGTTATTGAAGCGTCGGGATCTACCGTAACAACTGAGCAGCAACCGAAGAAACAAAAACCTCACCCGGCTGAGTTCACATTGCGCGCCCGGCCAGCAACCGCAACGGGCAACTCTGCATCCAAAGAACGACATGTCGCAGGTTACGTCATGATCGTCCTCTTAATCGTCCTGGTGGTTGGCGGCTGGGTGGTCTCCCAAATCTCCTAGCACCGACGACGCAGATTGGTACGGATCGTGTTGGCCCTCCATATCAAGACCGCTCAACACTCCGGGCCGCCCTCTCTTACCTCGAGATAGAGCCGGTCTGAGCCGCGGGGAGGGAACACCCTCATGCCTCACACATGAGGCGCATGAACCCTTCCGGCCGCAATCCTTACGACCCAGCCGTCCGCTCATTTGCCGCGGACCTGCTGGGCTACCTCCGGCTGCCCGGCGGCACAATGCCCAGCGGGTTCACCTACGGCCTGTTCGATCTCTGGTCGAAAGCCGATGAGGACAACCGGGCGCTGATCACCACGGGCTGGCCGTTTGTGGCCTTCGTCCTGAGCGCCCACGAGGAAGACGGCGAAGCAGGTCTTCGCCGTCTCGTCGAGGACTAGAAGCCATGCCCAGACCCGCCCCAGAAGCACCCACCCAACCGGAGAACCCGATGACCAGCCTGCCGAAAGCCACGCCCCTTGAAGAGCATACCGGCCGCCGCTTCGAATACGACCGACAGTTCCACCTCCGCTGCTATGCGAGGGCGAAACAGCTGGAAGGAATCCGTCAGGCAACCGAGCCCCTGGACTACCCAACAGACCTGCGCAGGCGCCTGCAGGATGCGATGCGGGAACTTCAGGCCGAGGACGAAGCGGTCCACGATGACGAGTCCATCGTCCGCGGCGCCCGTTACATCGGCAACGAGCTCCTCGGCATCCTCTACGAGACCGCGTCCATCCCGGAGCAGGAAGGCCTCAAGGCCGCTGCCCGGGGTGTGCTGGCAGCCGTGGAGAACCAGCCTTGAATGGCGCCACCGATGTCTCCCAAGACCTGAGCGACCTGCTCGGCGGCTACATCGACTCCGATACACGGTTGCACCTCTGGCGCCGCTACCCGGACATCACGGAGGCCGAGGACAATTACACGGACACGTGGGCCTGTGTGCAGGTCAGCGAGCAGTTCGCCACCTTCGCCCGTGAACACGGGTGGGACGCTGCAGTGATCCACGCCGACGAGCCGGAACATCCCCTCGCTTTCGACCACGCCTGGGTGCGGCTCACCCGCGACGGCTGCTCAACCGACGTCGACTTTACGGCCCGGCAGTTCCACAACCTGTACGTCGAGGAAGGACGCGACCCTAACGTCCTGTCACTTCCATGGCCGCTGGTCTGGGACCCGGCCGCAATCGCTCCCGAAGACCACCTGATTGTGGGCCGCTACACCTCCATCACGAAAGGAGACCGGTAATGGTCTACGCAGACATCTACGACACCGAACCCGTCGAGGCCACCTGCTGGCTCTGGGCGCCGGGTGACCACTGGCACGCCATGCCGGAGACGGACATGGACGAATGGGCGGCATCGAAGCGGATTACCGCGACCCGCTGGATGAAGCGCCCCGTCGGGGGTGTCCCCGAAACCGGCTGGATCCACTACCGCGGAGAGGACAAAACCCCGGAAGCGCGGCGGTTCTCGTACACGCCGGCGAAACAGCACAGCATTGACCTGCGCAAGGTCCTCAATTTCGATGACGAGGCCACGGCTGCGGTCCTGGAAGAGTTCGTCCTTGTGCCCCGCGCCTTCCTCCCCATCGCCGAGTTCTCAGGCGACGACGGCGCCGTCCAGGCCGGCTCCGCGATCTATCCCGTCACGATGGACACCGACCTGCTGCGCGCAATGGCCGGGGCCCAGCTGGCCGTCGCCGACTTCATCGACGGGCTCGGTGAAGAAAAGCCATGACCGCCGTCCTGGATTTCATTGACGCCGCGGCCGAAGTCCTCGCCGGCCACTCGTCCTATGCCTGGAACAAGGCCGGGACCCGAATCCGATGCAACGGAGAGGGATGCGCAGACATCCTGGAGGTCCCGGCTGGCCCTGACAGTGGCGACGCCGTCGCTACCTTCGCCCGCCACCAGGCAGAGCAACTGCCTGCCCCCGAACCGGTCCACATCAAGGACCCAGCGCCGGAGCAGCCCGTGGCCGAGGTCGAATGCGTGGCCGACTCTGAACCGGCAGCAAACCCCGAGCAAGACCTGGAGCCGGAAGGCGTGCAGGACATCGAATCAGCAGGGGAGCCCGTGGAACAAGTCCTCTCCGAGGCAGCCCTCGCCCGCCACGACGCCCGCGAAGCCGAGGCCGATAAGGCGCCCGCACCGAAGCTTCGACGCGACACCAAGGCTCTGACCGCCACCCTCGAGGAGGTCAAGAAGGGTGACCGTGTCAGCGCCGCCTTCGACCACCCGCGCTACGGCATCTTCACCGTCGAGGGCACCGTCATCAAGGGTGGCGCAGGCCAGGACCGCAACCAGCTCATGGTCGCCGGCTGGCACCTCAACCTGAACGCCCGCGCCGCGAAGCACCTTCACGGACTGACCATCCTGGCGCCGGCTGGCAAACACGAATTCGCCATCCCCAAGCTCTCCGAGCTGACCGAACACGTCGGCATCGGATGAGCACCACCCAGACCGGCATTCCGATCGCCATGTGCGGGGACTGCAGCCGGACACACCACGTGACGCGGCGGCACTGCCGGGTGTGCCGCGCTGCGACGGTATTCCTTGGCCCCGACCAGGTGTGCATCCGATGCCAGGAGCAGCCACAACCCTCATAAGACATTCCGGCCTTACCCCACTGCTCCGCTGTCTGTTCACGAACCGCCAAACCCGAAAGAAGCACCCATGGCCCTGATCACCGACGATCGCACCCGCTTCCCCGTTGCACCGTCCAGCTTGCTCGAAACACGCCACGAGCCTGGTGACGCCGGCACCCTGGAAACCCTCTTCGCCATCGGTAACGGACACCTCGGAGTCAGGGGCACACACTGGGCCGCGGACGACGCCGAACTGCCCGGCACCTTCATCAACGGCTTCCACGAAACCTGGGACATCAAGCACGCCGAGAACGCCTACGGATTCGCCCGTACCGGCCAGCGGATCCTCTACGTCCCGGACACCACCAACTTCACCGTGAACATCGACGGCGAAGCCCTCAGCCTGGCCGGCTCCACCGTGCTGGACTACGGACGGACGCTGGACTTCGATTCCGGCCTCTACCTGTCCCGCATCACCTGGCTCTGCCGCTCGGGCGCCACCGTCACCACCACCGAGCGCCGCGCCGTCGGCTTCGAGTCCCGCGGCTGCCTGGCGATCACGCTGGAGATCACCGCCGACCGTGAGGTTTACGCCGACATCACCTCCTCGATCATCAACCGGCAGGACCGGGCGACCGGTGACCACTCCGATGATGACCCGCGCCGCTCCGGACACCATGCCGGGCGGGTACTGCACCCGGTCCGGCTCGACGGCGATGCGGGCTCGTTCCGGCTTGCCTGGCAAACCGCGGAATCCGGGCAGCAGCTGGGCCTGGCAGTCGATCACTGGTTCACCACGGCGACAACCCCGTTCGAGACTGTCGTGGACCAGGACGAGAGCAGCGTCCGGTACATCCTCGCCCTCACCCCCGGGACCACGTTCCGGATGGAGAAGACCGTCAGCTACGCCGTCGGCGGCGGCGACGCCGTCGACCTTGCCGGAACAGCTGCGGTGGCCATGAAGAACGTCGACGCGATCTACGCGGAGGCAGCCACCCACTACCGGAACTACTGGGCCACCGCGGACATCACGATCAAGGGCCAGCCGGAGATCCAGCAGGCCATCCGCTGGAACCTCTTCCAGCTGGCCCAAGCCACCGCCCGGGCCGGTGTCGCCGGGATCCCCGCCAAGGGCGTCAGCGGCTCAGGCTACGAGGGCCACTACTTCTGGGACCAGGAGGTCTACCTCCTGCCGTACCTGACCTACACGAACCCGGCCGCGGCCCGGCAGGTCCTCGAATCCCGCCACGGAATGCTGCCCCTGGCCCGGCAGCGTGCCGCTGAGCTGAACGTCGATGGCGCCCTTTTCCCGTGGCGGACCATCAACGGGCTGGAGGCCAGCGCCTACTACGCCGCCGGCACTGCCCAGTTTCACATCGCCTCCGCAATCGCGTTCGCCACCCACCGGTACATGTGGGCCAGCAACGACGACTCCTTCGAACCGGCCGCCGGCGCCGAGCTGCTCATCGAGACCGCCCGCATGTGGGCGTCCCTGGGCTTCTTCGGCAAGGACGGCCAGTTCCACATCCACGGCGTCACCGGCCCGGATGAGTACACCGCCGTCGTGAACGACAACCTCTACACAAACGTCATGGCCCGCTTCAACCTGCTGGCCGCCGCCGCCCTGGACGATCCGCGGATCACGGACGAGGAGCGGGACGTCTGGACTCAGGCCGCGACCCGGATGCACCTGCCCTACGACCAGGACCTCCAGGTCTACTCGCAGGACAACGACTTCATGACCCTGGAGCCGTGGGACTGGACCACACCGCGGTCCAAGTACCCGCTGCTGCTGAACTATCACCCGCTGGTGATCTACCGGCACCAGGTCCTGAAGCAGGCCGACACCGTCCTGGCCATGTTCCTGCAGTGGCAGGACTTCAGCGTCGAGGACAAGCGCCGCGCCTTCGACTTCTACGACCCGATCACCACCGGGGACTCCACCCTGTCCGCCTGTGTCCAGGGCATCATGGCCGCCGAGGTCGGCTACGGGCAGGCCGCGCTGGAACACTTCACCCACGCGCTGTTCATTGACCTGGAAAACACGCACGGCAACACCGTTGACGGCGTCCATATCGCCTCCACCGGCGGGGTCTGGAGCTCTCTGGTCAGTGGCTTCGCCGGCTACCGGGACCAGGGCCCACTCCCGCACTTCGACCCCCGCCTGCCCGCCGGTTGGGAGGGCCTGTCCTTCCAGCTGAACATCCAGGGCCGCCTGCTGCTCGTACAACTGGAGCAGGGGGCCATCTCCCTCACCGTTGCATCCGGTGCCCCAGTGGAGGTATCGGTCCGCGGTCGCAAGCATTTGGTCACCGACCAGACGCTCCGGGTCGGACTTGAACCCGTGGCGGACCTCGGGATGCCCAGCCCCTTCGGCACCGGGCTTCCCGCCCATGCTGTGGCAGTCGAGGCCATGGCCGCATGAGTCGGCGCCGGTACGACACCCAGCGCCGCCACTCCAACGAGCTGCGGCGGATCAAGCTGGCCCGCCGCCAGCCGTGGGTCATCGGCCCGTACTACCAGGACCAGTTTTCGGCGATGCTCGACATCCCGATGGGCGACCCGAAACAGATCGAGGCAGAACGGATCGTGGCGGACCGGGCAGCGCGTCAGCGGCCTGTCAGCCGGCTGTGTTCGAACGGCCGCTGCACAGTCGTCGTGGACAGCACCACCGGCAGGACCATGTACTCGATGGGCCCGGCCGGCTGCTGCGACGAGTAGCCGGGGAGGGGCGGTCAGCGGTCCGCACACATGTGACCTAAGAACCGTCTTCACTCCTGAAAGGGACCCATGACACACGAATCAGAGGAACCGAGCGACTTGGACCTCGAGAAGATGCAGGCAGTTCGCCAGATTGCCAGCTCCATTGGCGCCCACCAAATGGTGAAACGCGACGGCCTGCCGGGTTCCACCTGCCGCAACGCTGTGTGCGCCGAACGGGGAACCATCTTCCTGACCCGCGCCGACATCTACCGCCACCAGTCCACCGTGGCGGTCAACGACTTTCTCAGCTTCCTGCGCTTCGACCGCGAGATGGACCTGGCCGATGAAGGTGTGACCAAGGCGGACATGGAGCAGGACTTCAGTTACTCCGCGCTCACCGACCTGCTGGATGCCACCCCGGCCGGGCGGTCCTACGCCGAGCGCACGGCAAGGGCCTGCAAATGACGACCACGACACACGTCCGTGACCCCCGCGTGGCGGCGGCTGCCAAGGCGATCGCCGGAGTCGATTCCGGCCGCAGCCGGATCAAGACTCCGACCGATAAGCCCAGCGCCACGGACTTCCACAAGGCTGTCGTCGCCGTGAAGGCCATCGACGAGGTGTCGACCTCTGCGGTGGCCGCGGTGCTGGCGCTCCACACCCCGGTCCGCCGGTATCAGGCTGCCAGCCGCCTCGACACGCACACCTACCCGACGGCGGAGCGCGCCCACCAGGTCAACGCCCGCCACTCCATGCGAGGGTTCGAAGCCCTGGTGATGGCCACCCCGGATGTTGTCCCGTACATCGAAGTTTGCGCAGAATGCTCGCGGCTGGAGAACAGCTCCGCCGAGACCGTCAACGGCCACGGTGACGACCATGATGATCATCAGGATGGCAGCGATTTGTCGATGCAGGCTTCCGCCTGGCCGTGCGCCACGTACACCGCACTCAGCAGCACCCCTGTCCGACCTTCACCGGAAGCGAAGGCCCTCGCAGCCGTCGCCTCGGTCCTGGCCAGGTGGCAGAACGGTGCCCTGATCAACAAAGGCGCCTACGAGGGCATCACCTGGGTTGAGCCATTGTCGTCACTGCCGCCCGGCGCAGAGAAGATCCGCGAGGCGCTGAAGCAGGCCGGGGTCCAATGAGCGGCAAGCGGCTCACCCGCAACGATTTGCTCATGCGGGTCAGCGCTGAAATGTCCACCCTTGCGGTCATCATTCCGAGTAATCCGATGGACCTCACGGCCTTGGCACGCAACGCGCGGGGCACGGAGGAACGGTTCAGCCGGCTCGCCCAGGTAGTGTCCTCGATGGTCCCGAGTCACAACTACGGCGGCATCGAAGACGCGAACGAGCAGTACCGCGACTACATGGCGGAATTCCACCCGGAGGGCCCAGAACCGAAAGGCAACTGATGGACATTCCCTGGCGGATCTCCAGCGTCCCCAAAGTGCGTGCGGTGCTGATCCACGAGAAGGTCGACGTCCCGGCTTCCTTCGCGCTCTCCCTGGGAGGCAAGTTGGAGAACCTGCCCGACGACATCCGGACCCAGATCTCCTACGACCGGAAAGTCGCCCGGAACCTGGCCACCGGGGAAATGTTCTGGGTCTCCTCGGACATGGTCGCTCTGGCCCTGGATGCCGCCAGCGACGTTCCCGGCTTCACCCCGGGAGCCGACCTGCCGGCCACCCACGGCGTGATGGTGCTGGAGAAGCCCCTGCCGGCTCTGAAGACCTGGATCGTGACCGCTGACGCGCAGCAGGTCGAGGTAGGCCTTTCCGTCGATGTCATGTCCTGGACAGTCCTCGAAGGCATGGTTTTCATTGAGTCCTACTGCCGCGGCACCGGCCTGCCGGACCGCCTGCACAAGGCGGCCCTCGAACCGGTCCGCTACTTCCGCGGACACGCGGACAGGTTCTTCGCCGCACAGGATGAGGACGTCGACGCAAACAGTCACCGCCTGATGCAGTTCCTCGCGGCCGCTTCCCACCTGATGGCCAACCCGTCCGTCGCGGCCAGGTCCACAGCGACGCCCAAGACTCCTGCTGCCCGGAAGGCTGCCAAGAAGGGCCATTCGAGCAAGGTCACAGTCGTGGACCTGCGCGCACCCGAGCATGTCGAAACCGGGGCGAAGTCCGAGACGGGCCGGGTCTACACTCACCGGTGGATCGTCCGCGGCCACTGGCGGAACCAGGCACACGGCAAGAACCGAACCCAGAGGCGCATCACCTGGGTCCCGTCCTACACCAAGGGCCCGGCCGGAATGCCGCTCAAGGAGACCGAACGGGTGTGGGCTTGGCGTCGGTGAGCAGACATCCCGGTTCTTGCCTAAAGGGGGCCGCTTCGAACTGGACAGGGAGACACCTGCAACGAACTCCGCCCCGCACTGCGTACACATCCCTCAACTTGAAGCTCAACCGTCCAACGACAGATTAGAGTTTGGCCATGCCTATCAAACGCACCGTCCACTGGACCCTGCTCGCTGACCCCGACACATCCCTTGAAGCCGTCGCCGCCGCCGTCTCCAAAGCCAAGTTCACCCTCGAGACCCAAACCCCCGGCCAGCTCAAGATCGATGTCCCCCCTCACTGCGCCTGAATCAGTGGGCCGCCAAGATTGAGGGCGCCGTGGAAGGTGAGGGCAACCGGACCCACATCAAGTGGACCATTGAGGGCATGGGAGACAAGCACTACGCCCACATTGCCAAGATCGCCAAGGGACTCCCTGACGGGATGCTCTACGACCGAGGAATTCCGGCATTGATGGCCAAAACCCTCGGCCTCGCCTTCGCCATCGGCGAGATTACCCACCTTCCGAACGTGATGGACCGTGGCGAAACTGTCCTGGCGTTGGCCGTCGGTAAGGTCAACGGGAAATCGGCTCTCGGCGTTGTCACAGACAGCCGTGTCTTCTTCCTCGACAAGGGCCTGGTTGCCGTCCGTGAGTCGCTTACCGCCTTCGATCTGGGTGTAATTCAGACGGTCCATACGACCAAGTCCGCTGGAGGTGAGTCGCTGACCATCACCTACTCTGGCATGACCGCAGTGATGACTCACATCCCCCACGGCTCCGGGGACACCCTCGCAGAGGCGATCCGCTCAGCCAAGGCAGCTCAGTCGGCATCAGCACCGGCTGCCCTGGGCCAGGTTCAAAGCCCTGATGTAATCGGGCAGCTGGAGCGCCTCGCAGCGCTTCGGTCGCAAGGGATCCTGACAGAGGACGAGTTCCAGGTTCAGAAGTCTTCCCTGCTGGCCAAGGGCTGACCGCCCTGACAGCGTCAGCGGGATGCTTCCCAAGGCGGAAGCGTCCCGGTGACGCTGCCCCGACTGGTGAGCGGATGCTCCGCTTCCGCACACATGAGCGGCATGGTTATCCAGAAGCACACTCCCGACGAGCTTGCCCTGCACATGTTCAAGGTCGACACCGGCGATCATGAGATGGAGGTTGCCCTCGACCAGGGCCTCTACCGGCACCTGCGTTTCCGCAAGCCAGGCACCGGCCTCTACTGGTACGACATCGTCACGATACCCGGCCGGTTGACGTTCCACGGCAACATCGGCACGTACGTGTTCGCCCGCACCGAGGACATGTTCACCTTCTTCGAAAGCAGCGGCCGCCGCATCAACCCCAGCTACTGGGCCGAGAAGGTCCAGGCCCAGGACGTCCACAGCCCGGCGAGCGAGTACTCCCGGGATATCTTCGTGGGTCACGTCATGGAGGATTTCTGGAACAGCCGGGAGACTCTGGACGACGCCGCCGACGTCTGGCGCGAAATCCGCGAAGAACTCCTCGACGAATACGGCCCGTCCGGAGACCAGTCCCTGGCCATCAGCGCAGCCATGGGGTTCCGGCACGGCGCCTTCGAGTTCTACGACGTCACCGACTGGCGGCTGACCGCCTACAGCCACCAATTCCTGTACGCCCTGCACGCAATCGTTGACGGCATCCGCCGATACCGCGAACACACCGCGTCCCTCCAGTTGGCAGAAGTTGCGGCATGACACGTCGCATCGCGAGCAAGGGCTAGGACCATGACCGACTACATCACCTACCGCGATGTCCGCGAGATTACCGTGCGCCTTCCACGCGACGAATACGAAGCTGAACACTCCTATGGCGAGGACATCGTGAAGGCTGAGGTGGTCTCCCGCGAAGAGATCGGCCGGCGCCACGAGATCGACTACGCCGTGGGCACCGACCTTGAAGCCGAGCTGTACTACCTGCTGGCCGACGGCGAAAAGATCTTCGAGTCGCGCAGCCACGACGCATGCGTCGAGCACGCCGGCTCCCTCGGCGATGACATCTCCCGTGTCTTCCTCTTCGGGGACCTCGACGATCCGGACAAGTCCTGGAAGATCATGGCCGAAAGCAGGGCTGCCGCCGCGGCCCGGACAGCAGGCACATCATGAGCCTGCCCGCAGAGGCACTCGACGCCGCGAAAGAGGCCATGCGTGAAGTTACCCCGCCACCCGGAATCAGCAAGAAAGACTGGATCGCCGAACACGGCACTTGGGCTTTGTTCGCCGGGGGCGGTCGCCGCAGGCGCCCCGTTCATCGCTGCCCAAGCCCTGGATGAGGCCGCCGCCGACCTGCAGGAATCCGTCGATGTGATCCGGGTCCGCTCCTACGACGCCGGCATCGACAACAACGACACGCTCCACGCCATGACCACCGATCTGGGGTGGCTCCAGCACCGCGCCGCCGAACTCCGGCCCGCCGACCCGTAAGAATGAGGAACCCATGAGCTACACCCCGATGCCCGCCCATCTCGACCAGCAGCTGCAGGCCGTGGTGCGGGAGATCAGCAGCCCCCAGACTGACGCTGGCAACACCGTCTTCGTCATCCGCGAAGCCCTCGCCCAGGCCTACGCGGCCGGGCACAAGGACGCCCACACCCAGGCCATGAGCCACCAATGGTTCACCGAGGAGCTCAGGAAGACCTACGAAGCCCGACAGGCCAAGCTCGACCAAGCCACCACGGCCCCCGCTGCGGCTGCAACCGGACCGGAGAACATCGATGACTGACCACATCACCATCCGCGAAACCATCGAATACACGGTCCCCCTGCAAGGCTGGGAGAACGGTGACTTCAGCCACCTGACCCACCTGGACGCGACCAGCACCAAGTCGGTCCTGCGCGAAATCATTGACCTCCGGCACGAACCCGACTACGTCCTCGGCCTGGACGAGGAACGGCAGGTGCACATCCTCTACGCCGACAGTGTCGAGGCTTTCACGCACCGCAGCCACGACGCGGTCATCGCCCACTTCCGCCAGCTGACCGGCTACACAGGGCACATCGAACTCTTCGACGACCTCGAAGACCCGGACAAGTCGTGGAGCATGACGTGAGCCCTATAACTGAACAGCCTGCAACCCTCGAAGACCATTCCGTCCCCCGCTCGGATCCTCGCCCCGACTGGAACGAATGGGCGATGGGCATCGCGACGGCAGTGGCTGCCCGCGCCGACTGCTCCCGGGCACAGGTCGGGGCCGTCATCATCACCACTGACATGCGCATCGTCGCTACCGGCTACAACGGAGCACCGTCTCGAATGGCCGGCTGCCTCACAAGCAGCGCCTGCCCACGGGCCACGGTCGGTAAAGACTACGGCAGTTCCTACGACACCGGCCCCGGCGCCTGCATCAGCATCCACGCCGAGGCCAACGCCCTCCTCCGCGCCAGCTGGGACGACATGAAAGGCTCGACACTCACCACTACGAAGAGGCCCTGCGACGGCTGCTGGAAGCTGATCCTGGCGACACCACTGGCCAGAGTCGAATGGCCCGGCGGCGGACACACCCTGAAGTAGGCTTCCCGTCCGGAGACCTGAACACCGGGGTCCGCACACATTAGTGCCATGGAAACCTTCTACGGACGCGTCCACACCCTCGAGATGTTCTTCTCCTATGACGCCGACGGCAAGCTCGAATTCAAGCCCTTCAACACCGCCTATGGCATGGTCCACCCATCGGAAGGCCCCGGCGCCGACCTCAACGACGTCGAACTCGTCCTCAACGACGGCGAGTACTTCCAGGTTCACGGCTTCTACCGCGCCAGCGACGGCGGGAACTTCCTCAACTATGGCGACGCCTACCGGAAGGCACTCGGCAGTGGTGAGCAAGGTTCAATCGCCGACATCGTCATCGTCGCCCCGGCCGAGCCGAGGGTCGTCACGGCTCTGGCCGCCGACGGCACCGAGGTCGTCATGGGCCAGAACACGCAGTGGCGAACTGTCCGTCTTCCGGAGCGAGTCCGCTTCATCAACCGCCCCGCCACCGGTCCCGAAACCGCTTAGAGGAACCATGGACCTGAATATCGTCGACACCAGCTACGGCTGCGACAGCCTGACCGCGAAGCTGACGCAGACAGCACACGCCCAGATACCCCACCCCGGTGTGCCGGCCCGGCACACCATCTTGCAGGTGCGCATCATCAATACCTCGCTCGACAAGAACGCCCACGCCAGTGTCAGTGTCCTCAACCATGCGGCCATGACCTGGACCGAGCTGCTGTCCCTGCCGGCCAGCGAATGGCGGGCAGGGGTCCCCAACCCCACCGGCTCCACCGACCCCCAAGCTGCGATGGAAGAACTGGCGGCATCGCTGTTCGCACGGGCGGAACGGATCCTGGGCTACTGACCGCGGCGGGTCGGGGAGCTTTTCGCCGTACACCGCACACATGTCGCCCATGAGAACGCTTACCCAGCACACCGAGCTCCCGGAGCTTCCGCTCGAGTCGATCATTGTCGATGACACGGACACCCCGATGCAGGTCATTGACCCGAACCTTGTCGGCATCCTGGCCGGACCCGAGGCTGGCTTCTTCCGGGTCATCTCCGACCCGGCGGCCGTCGCCCTTCCCGCCACGGTGCGCTGGGAACCGTTGAGCTGATGGACAACCCCGCCTACTTCACCGTCGCATGGCATGCAGATGACACCGCCTGGGACTTCACAGATGCAGGTCTTTTCGGTTCCCTCCGTGCCGCCAAAGACGAGGCCGCGAAACGCCAGGCCAACACCGACGTTCCCGACCTGATGTTCGCCCCGGCCGTCATCTCGATGCTGGACCAGGACCCCGTCAGTGGAACTCCGATGAGCCACCTTAATCCGCCCAACGCCACCGGATACGCCATGGCGTCCCTGAGCGTGCCCGACTCGGCGCGCCGCAGCCTGGACCATACTCTCCATGAGGACTTCGAGACTGTGCTCGGCATGGCCCAAGGTGTCCGCAGCCATAACCGGCGCCGCGGCAACGACACCGTCGTCGACGTCGTCGCCGTCACCGTGATCGACCTCGCGGAACTGGAGAGCACCCCAGGGTGAGCGGCGCCCGGGGCTGCCGCACACATCAGCGGCAAGGACACACGCCGTGGCCCTGCACCCCTGGAACCGGAGACCTCAGATGCCCCCTCGCCTGCTTCCCATCGACACCAAAACGGTCGCCCGCCGCCTCGAGCTGAACCCCGGCACCGTCACCCTGGCAGCAGCCAAAGTCATCATCAACGGCTTGGGCTTGGACGCCGAAGCCGACGGGCACAGCGGACTCGCGACGGAAGCCTTCGAGCTCGCCATCGACGTGCAGGCGATCGCCGACGCCCCCGAACCTGGCGGCCTCGTTGCCTCCGCCCGGATGATCCAGGACATGGACGACATCGTCCTGAAGGCATACGAGCTGCGAAACAACACAGCCGGCGCCTATGACCGGTACGACAAGCACACCGTCCAGGCCACTGAGGCCCTTGAGATCCTTACCGCCACAGTCGTGAAGCTCGAGGCGGCCGACTTTGAACTGCGGACAGGGGCACGCGCCGCGTAGCCTGCGGGCAGGGCTCCAGAGTGTGCCGCACACATGGGGAGGACAGACAGCACCGATCCCGAAGGACGCCCCCGTGTTTGAACGCTTCACCGACACCGCCCGCCGCGTTGTCGTCCTCGCCCAGGAAGAGGCGCGGATGCTCAACCACAACTACGTCGGCACCGAGCATCTGCTCATCGCACTCACCGAAGACCTCGCCCATGCAGGCCAGGCCCTCACGGCGCACGGCGTCACGCGCGACAAAGTCCGCGGCCACATCGCCGAGCTCATCGGCGAGGGAATCACCTCCTCCCCCGGCCACATCCCGTTCACACCCGCTTCCCGGCAGGTCCTGCTGAACGCACTGCGCAGCGCCCTTGCCTGCAGCGTGAACTACATCGACTCCGGGCACATCCTCCACTCCCTGCTCACCGGCGACACCTCCCTTGTTCCGGTAGCCCACCAGGCCATCACTGGCTGCGGCGCTACCGTGGAGGCCGTCAATGAAAGCCTCACCGACCTGATGACCGATCCCAACGCACCGGAGCCTGGGCCGCAGGCCCGCTTCGTGCGCGCCGCCTGAGAAGGAACAAACACCATGAGCGACCTGCCTCAGACCATCAAGCGGTGGTGCTGCGACGCGTACAAGTCGTGCGGGAACACCACCCTGTATCTGGCCACGTTCGACGGCCCGGAAGGCTACCCGGCCCTCTACGACTACCAGCGCGGCAACGAGAACAGCTACACCGGCGGCTGGCAGACGGAGCAGTCCATCCGCGACTGGCTCGAAGCCACCAAGGACAACATCCAGGAGGAACGCAATGATTGAGCGCTTCACCCAAAACGCCCGCAACATCATCGTCCTCGCTCAACGCGAATCCCGCGCGCTCTCCCACAACTACATGGGTTCCGAAACTTGCATGATCGACCGAAGGTCATGCCAACTGTTGGAGATTAACCGGGCAGCTCAGTCATCATCGGCCGCCCGGCGAAGCTCATCCTCGCCGTACCCAAACATGTAGTCCTCGTCTTCCCCGCGGGAGCGCCAGATGTCGGCCGCGTCAGAAACACTGAGAGACCCACCGTCGTCATCGTTGTCGTCGTTCGGGTCATATTGGCTGATCAGGACCTGCGGATCGTTATGGTCTTCCCCGATCGCGCAGCGGCAGGGTACGGAGTAGCGCCGCTCCTCGTCACCCATGATGGACTCGGAAATCTCGGTAAGGCGTTGATGCTTGGCTCCGGTGGCCATGTCTCCCCCATCGTTCAGGCCAGGCCTCGTGCCCGGCAATGTCATGCTATTCGGAACCACAGCGAAAGCGCATGCTCCGGTGAGCAAGTCCTGCTTCTCCGCACACATGAGTCCCATGACGCACACACCCGACCCCCGCGCAGAAGGCCTGTCGACCAACGACTACTGCAAGCTGCTCCCCCGCCGTCGCCACTCCTACGAAGGCCGGGGCAAAATCCTCCTGCTTCCTTCCAGTGGACTCGTCGTAGTCCCCTTCCAAGAACACACCGGAGGCTGGGACGTCACCGTTGTCGAGGGTCACGGAAGCTACCCGGTCGGAGGCCACCATCTCTCCGTAGGCGACGCCGAAATCGAAACCGCAATCGAACTTTCCCTTGGAGATCCCATCCCGCTGCACTTCGTCAACAGCGCCGCGGAAGTCGAGGCCCTGGAGGACGGCACCTACATTCTGACCCGCTCCCGTGGCGGGTTGTCCAAAGCCACCGTTGGCAGCGAAACCCGCTGGGTCCGGAGCATCATCGACAAGGTTTCCCTGCGCACCGATGAGATCGCCGACCAGTTCCCCGTCGTCGTCCCTGGCGCAGCACCGTCCCCCTTGAACGACCCAGCACCGTCCCCGGAATACGTGCACAGCCGCGAAGAAGCCGAGGCACTGCCGGACCGTGAGACGATCCTCACGCCGGGCGGCATCGTGTTCCGCAAATGGGTCGGCTACTACCGCGAAGGCGAGAGCACCTGGTGCCGCTTCATGCATAACCCCATCACCACTGACCTGCTCGATGAGGAAATACATTTCCCGGCCAAGGTCCTCGGAACGACGTACGCCGAGGTCTCCGAACAGAAGAAGGCTTCCAATGTTTGAGAAGTTCGACGACACCGCACGGTCCGCCCTCGTCATGGCGAAAGACATCGCCGCCAAGTTCAACCAGGACCACATCAACACCAGCCACCTGCTCCTGGCGGTCACCGGATACACCTCCCCCGAGATCCGCTGGCACAACCCTCCGGGCATCTCCCCGAAGACGGAAGCCATCATCGCCGCGCTCGGTACCACCGCGGATGCGGTCATCGCCCAGACGGTCGCTGCCATGAAGTACGGCACCAGCCACGACGACGGCAAGCACTACCCGTTCACACCGAACCTGAAGCAGGTCCTGGAGTACGCGCTGCGATCGTCCATGATGCTCGGCGACAGCCACATCGGGGCCGAGCACCTGCTCGCCGGACTCGCGCGCAACAGCTCCGGCACCGCCGGCGCAGCCCTCCTCCGACTCGGGATCACCGACGCCAAAATCCACACCGCCATCCAGGACTCCACCCCGCCGCCGTCCCCGACCGCTGCGCGCCCATGCGCCGTCTACCTGCCGGTCGGCAAGTCGATCTTCAAGAACGGCGGCAAGATTTACCCGGACCTCGCCACCGCGCAGGCCGCCCACCCGGACCAGGAGATCGCACCCTTCGTCATTCACCTGGGCGAAGGTGAATTCTTCGACGTCGGCACCGCACACCCGCGGTTCAGTTCCTGGGGCAGGTTCGCGTCCTACGCCGACGCATTCACTGCCGCCGAAAAGTTCAGGGAGGTCCAGGGCGCCGACATCCAGATCCGCATCCTGGTCCCCGACGTGAAGGAACTGCGCGGCAAAGACTCCGCCGGCCGTGACGTCGTCCTGGGCCGCTCGGTCGAATACGCGCACGTGAAAATGATGTCGAGGATCGCGGCCGCCCACGCCGACGCTGTGGAGGCCTCCGGGAAAGAAACCGCTGGTGTTTGACCGGTTCAAGGAACAGGCCGCGTAGGCCCGGCCGGTCGGCGCCATCCGTCCAGCGCTGAGCACCGCCCACGGAGTCGCGCTGCGCCGAGCACGCGATGCGATCGCCCAGGCCAAGTCAGCCTTGAGTCGCACGGCCCGCTAGCGTCCGCCCCTATTGCGTTCAGCCAACAGCAGCTCCTCGATGAGCAGCGCCTGAGTTTTCTCCTCTGAATAGATCCCCTTGACCCACTCCGGTTGGAAGAAGCCTATGGCTCCTTCGTAGACAACACCGGGCGGGAGGCCGTGAACTTCGAACAGCCTGGTTTGTCCCGAACGGTAACCCTTGGCGTTCGCCGCCTCAGGAGTTTCGAGCCCCTCGATGAGGCTACTGCTGCCGCAGCTGATCCAGCGGCCATCCCTAAGAATCACGTAGCGGGTGTATGGCTGTCCGTACTCTGTACGCTGCTGTGGATCGCGGTCCGTCACGACCCACCCTTCGCCGAGGACCCCGCTAAATAGACACTTGCCCCATTCACCGCTACGCAACTCCACAACCGTCCGGGGAAGAAAGCCGATCGCGTCGGCCTGGCGGGCGAAGTCGTCCGCCATCCTTTGCATCGCTGCCGACGCCCTTTTCAAAGTCCTCGCCAGTTCAGCCAGACGAGATTTTTCCACGGCATCTGCAGCTGCCAGTTCTGCACGCCGTGCCGCCAGACGCTCCTCGAAGTCCATGGCCAAATCCTGCCACGAGCAAAGCGAACCGAACCAGTTGTCACCCTGTCTCAAGTCGCACCCCTTTCCCGCGCCGCCGCAGGTGGTGCGGTGGGGTGGGCCGGCGGTAGCCGCAGACCCGGGGCAGGCGGAAAGTTTTCAGTGGCAGCAGCTGGATCGGCATATTAAGAGGACTCGGGGCTTCGCCCCTCGTCCTTGGCGTGATCCGATTCGTTCATCGTCCAGTCCATCGTGGTGTTCTCCGCGGTGTGGTTCTTCTTTGTGTTCTTCTGGGCCCGGCGGCCCGAGCCCCCGGCCTGGCGGCCGTGAGCTCCGCGGCATGTTTTTCGCCGCGGCACGCTGTTTGTTGTTCGTGCTTCGCTGCGCTCCGCGTCCGCGCTGCGCGCGGCCCGGCGTGTTGTCCTTCTCGTCTGCCGACTCGTTGTTCGTTCCGGGGCTCTGGCCGCTGCGCGGCCGGTGCCGTGTTCTTTCCGCTCTCCGGGGTCTTCGTTGTCGCTGCGCTCCGCCTCCGTCCCCGTTTCGCTGCGCGGTGCCGGTTTCTGCGTCACCTGTTGTTCTGTCCGCTGGGCGTCGTGTTTTTCTCAGGGCTTCGCCCTGGGCCGGGTGGTCCCTCCGTGGCGTGTTGTCTCGTCGTTGGTGGCGCCTGCGGCGGGCGGTCAGGTGCCCGGCTCGTTTCGCGTGCTGGTCCACGGTTCGTTTCTCGTTGTCCGGGGCTGCGCCCCGTCCCCTGCACCTGCGGCGCAGTGCTTCGCCGGCGTCCGACCTTTTCATCGCGTCATCGGAGTGTTTCTCCGGGGGCTGCGCCCCTCGCTTGTCGGCCCGTCTTCCGCTGTGGTTCACGATGCGTTTCCCGGGGCTTCGCCCGGGAGCGTTGGTTGTTCCGCGGCGTTCTTGTTCCGGCGTCGTGTGCGCCTGCGGCGGGCGGTGACGTCGTGGTTTCCTCTGCGGTTCGCTGGATGTTTCTCGGGGGCTGCGCCCCCGGTCACGTAGACGGAATGTTCACACCGCGATGAACGGGGTGGACAGCATGCGCTCCGCGTACGTGGCTGACACGGCGGACAACCGGACCGGCGTGACAAACCGTCCACGCCATCCACCATTGCGAAGCAATTCGTCTCGCAGCCCGCAGCACCATGACGAACAACGTCACGCCCCAACTTCCCGCGCCGCAGGCATCCCACCAGGTCACACAAGACCGAAACCAGCCACCCACGCCACCGGGGCGAAGCCCCCACCACCGCCAGAACTTCCACCCACCCTCTATGTGTGCCAGGCACCCACCCGCCGGCCGCAGGCCAACCTCGTCAACACCAATTGACGAACCCACAAGCCACACCCACGTGGCACCCACTGCCCGCCGCAGGCGCGTTAAAGGCCCGCCGCAGGCGACACACCGGCCAGGACACGACGGCACAGGACCACCCAAAAGTTTTTGGGTGAAAGTTCGGTCAAAGGCCGTCACTTCCGCGGAGGAGCCGCACACAGGAAATGTAGAAGCGTAAGAGCAGACGGTCTGTCCGGAAGACACCAAAACGCTTGCGCATGACGGTCAGACATGTTCTCGGCGAACACCATTTTTATAGAGGGGAAGCCTCGGCGGGCTGGCCGGCCCGGCTACGGGCGATTCGGGGATTTTCACAGCGAGTCAAAGTCTGTAAAAAGCCCCAAATCCGCCTAGTCGGGTCTGCAGGGCCGCCATCAGGCTATCTACGCATGTTCCAGGGTATGGAACAGCGTATTTTCCGGCTGGCGCGAGCCGGCGGCATCGACACCAACCCCACAACCTTCACGCAGCGGGCCGGAACCTTCGCGTCCGCCGCAATCAACACCGGACAGGCCACGCTCCTGACCCGCCGCGAGAAGTCCGGGCTCAACGGTTACCTCATCCTCCCGGCCGCTGCGCTCGGAACCAACGCCCCGCTGCACCTGGCCCACACCGTCGGCGCCCGGGCCGAAGAGGCGCAGATGCCCGAGGATCTGGGTGACACTCCGGCCATCGGAACGCTGAACTACAGGCCCTCGCCGGTGTTGCGGGAGACCCAGGCCGGCATCGACCCGACCGAACTTCCGCGGCTGCTGGCCAACGCGATGCCCGAAGGCACCTGGGTGGCTGTCACCATACGGAAACCGTCGAACAAGGAACGGAAGTTCTACACTCCGTGGCTGGCGAACCGCCTGGGCACCGCGGTTCCGACGCACCACTCCACGTCCCCGAACGCTGTCGTCGTCTCCATCACCGCAGGCGGTTCATCCCGCGAGGAAGTGACATCACTGCTGTCCCAGGTCACCGCGGGTCTGCCGGGTTTTGATCTCGACTCCGGGGTGCGGTTCGCGCCGAAACATCACGGACTGCTGTTCGGTCTTCCCCTCGGCCTTCTGCTGGCCGTGGCCACGCTGTTCGGGTTGCCGATGATCCCCGCCGAGTACGCACAGTTCATCCCGGCTGCCGTCTCCCCCATACTAGTTGCCCTCTCCGGCATCGCCGCCGTGCTCGGCGTTGCCGCCCTCACGGGCCGGGTCTCCTCACCGGAGACGAAGCTGCGCAACCGGCTGGCGGCGCCCGACTTCCCGGCGCCAGCCGCACGGCGCGGACGGCCCCGGCCGCCGCGGAAGGAACTGACCATCCGCGGACATCGGAACGTCAATGGCGAGAAGGTTGCCTTCGAAAAATTCGTGCCGGCTTCCGACGGTGACTACCCGCTGGCGCCGGACACTTTCATGGTCGGACCCAATGTTGTGGTGGGCATGGTCTCCCCCCACGCCGGAGCCGTCTCCGGTGCTGCAGCGACCCGGGCCCGCGCCACGCCGCCGGTGATGTTGCAGGAGATCGGTCCTCTCCTCGGGACCAACGATGATGGTTCGGCCCACCTGTCCGCGGCCGCCATGCTCTTCGGTGTGGCCGTGGTCGGTAAGCCCGGCTCGGGCAAATCGCTGCTGGTCCGGTCGCTGTTCGGGTGGCACTGCCTGGAGCGGGTCAACCCCTCGGGCAAGCCCGGGTACCCGGGCGCGAACAACACCCTCATTGCGTTCGAGTCCAAGGGCGACGGCGTGGCCAAGTACATCCAGTGGGCGCACACCCTCGGCGACAAGGTCCTCGCCATCGACGTTGCCGACCCTCGCACACCGGCCATCGACTTGTTCTCCGTCCCGGGTGACAACGCGACCAAGGCGGTGTTTTTCACCAACGCCCTCAAGTACACGTTCGGTGCCGAGGCCATCGGTGTCAGGTCGTTCCCGACGATCGTCGCCGTCCTCACAGCTGCACTGTCCGTGGACGAACGTGTCCTGGAATCGATCGAGGACCGCGACGAACGGATCCTCAAGCCCGCTATGTCCCCGCTTTACTACGCCTACCAGCTGCTCGCCGGAACCTCCGACAAGGTCGCCGTCCAGCTGGCCAACGGGATCAAGGCTTTGGGCATCAAACTGCGCGAACGCGGCGAGCCCGACGAAGTCCTGGAGCAGGCATACATCGCCATCTCCTCCCTCTTCGAGGACCGCACCGAATCGGCGCGCCGGCCGTTCCTCGAGCCGCCGAGGAACAAGTTCGAGCAGCTGCTCATCATGGAGGACTGGTGGAGCCCGTCCCGCCGGAAAGTCAGCTGGACCGACATCCTTGAAGGCCACCGCTCCGTTGTCATCAACACCGGGTCTTCCCCGTCCGGCGTCCTCCTCGATGACGAACAGAACCAGCAGATTTCCTCGCTGCTGATGTACGGGCTGCAGAACGCACTCAAGCGCACCTGCTCCGGCTGGCTGGAAGCCGGACGGTCCGTATCCGTCTTCGCCGACGAGCTGTCCCTCCTGGCCGGCACCTCCCCCGAGATCATCACCTGGATCCGCGACCAGGGCCGGTCCTACGGCATCCGCGCCATCCTCGCCACCCAGCGGCCCGAGCAGCTCGGCGCCGCCCTGCGCAACAACTTCCTCACCTACTCCACGCTGATCTCCTTCGCCCAGACAGACGTGACCACCGCCGGTGAAGTGGCTGCGAACGTCGGCTCCAACGGCGAATGGACCACTGAAGACATCCAGCATCTGGAGCCGTACCACGTCGTGGTCCGCGCCGAAGTGGACCAGCGCCGGCAGTCCGCGTTCATCGTCAAGCTGCCCAACTTCGAAGCCGACATGTCCTCCTACGCGACAGCGCAGGGATACACCCACGAACCCGCAGGAGCCTACCCGTGGTAACCGTCGCCCCCGAACGCCGCATCATCGAAGACGGCATCCACGCCGAGATGATGCCCTCGGCAAACCCGGACGATGACCTGGCGATGCACAACCGCCGGGACCCGTACTGGGACCGGCTCTGGGCACCGGGCTCCCAGGCGAACTGGATGACCGGCGCGATCGCCCGCTACGAAAAAGCCGAAGGCATCAACCGGGGAAACGCGAAGCTGAACCTGGAGCCGGAGGTGGCGTTGCGGACCCTCACCTCCAACCGGGGACGCACCGACCGGCTCGGAGCCTGGGGCGTGCTCGATTCCTGGCGGACCGTATCCTCCGAGCAGCTGGCAGCCTTCACCGGCTGCCGGTACTTCCTGGACCCGAACCACTCCACCCTTGCCGCATCCTTCGCCCTGGACCTTATCGACATCGGCACGTACCCCAACAAGAGCCGGCCGAACCCGGGCATGAACCGCAATGTCATCTACCGCACGTCCAACTCGGACACCTTCGGCAAGGTCATCGAACCAACCCTCACCGGACCTGAGCTGCTGTCCGTCACCGCAGGACACCCCTGGTCCACCGGCGGCCAGTACGACCGGCACAACATTCTCTCCACCGAGCTCGCCCTGCGCGCCGCCGAGTACCTTCCCGTCGGAGCCGTCCTGGGCGAGAAGCTCTCCACCGTGGACCTCCTCGCCGGCGCCGGCTTGGGAAAGAAGCTGCCGAAGGCGGACAACCGCCGCGCCGACGGCACCATCATCCGCGAAGACGGAATGCGCATCGTGTTCGAACTGACCGCCACGGCATCCGCGTCCTTTGAGAACAAGGTACGCCGCTGGGCGGACCTGATCGCGGCCCGCCCACTGGAAACCTCCGGGCTGACCGTGGTGTTCATCGCCGCCCCACACCCGGACCGTGCCAAGCACACTGCCGCCGACCCGCGCCATGCCATCTACAAGAAGATGGCCGTCGTGCTCCGGGATTTCCCCGGCCGCGGCAAAGACTCCCCCGCCGCGCGCATCGGCGTCGCCCACTGGGAGGAGTGGTTCCCGAACCGGCACCTGCTTAGCGAAGCGTTCCTGAACCTGGAAGCCGACTTTGCGATCAACGATGCAACGGGGCCGGACCGGTGGGTGACCCGCGGCCTGCTCAACGACTACGCCTTCGAGCCCTGGCACACCTTTGACGCCACGGCCGTCCTGGAAAACGCCCCGCTGCTTGCCGCGACACCGCACTGGATGCGTAAGGGTGACCATACCCATCTGATCGGTTCCCCGATGGACCGTGCCGGCGTTGACGTCCCCCACCCAGCGCCGGCGAAGCCGCACCTGACCAAAGGCCGGCCGCTTGGCGCCGCGGTCGGCAACGGCGGGGAAGCGAAACTCCCGCCCCGGCTCCGCATCAATTGGTGACCCGAGAGGTAGCCTGTAGCCAACCGGATGAGGAGATCGAGTGGACAACCCTTTCGACAGCGCCTACGACGCCGTGCTCCGTCGCGAGGAGGACGGCCGGACCCGTGAACTGCAGAACCAGCGTGCTGACGCTGCCCGTCGCCAGCACGCCCGTGCTGTCGCCGAACCGTACCTGTTGAGCGTTGCACCCGCAGTCCTCCGCCGGCTGACCGACCTGGGGATCGGCCCGATCACTGACCCCGTGAGTGCACGTTCCTGGCCGGCACCCGCTCCGCGCACGGAGGTCCCGTATTGGCCGCTGCAGGCCACGTACGGACCGGACGGACGAATCACCACCCTTTACGGCACGCAGCTGTGCATGACAGCTGAAGGGTACTTCGTGCTGAACCCCAAGCTCCCAGGACACCAAGGCTTCGCTGAACTGCTCGACGCTGTCTACGTCATCCGGCAGCAGCCGCTCTACAGCGACGTTGAGCGCTCTGCCCCGGTGTGCGTTGAAGACAGAACCGACCGCGTCTGTGTCGCCACCCATGGCTACGACAACGCCATCGTCACAGAGTTCTCGGACCATGTTGCCGAGCACGTGCGGCTCCTCCACCGGGCCTCTCAGCTCGGACCGATCTGGAACCACTGAACGCTGACTTCCAATTCTGTCCGGGCCGTGAGGCGAGGGCGGTGACCGGGTTGGCTACAGCGGAACCGTGTCGTCCGACGCGCTAAGGGCGGGGGGCTCTGGGGCCGGCCACGAGTTCAAGGTGCCGTAGCCATGGTCCCCGCGGTAGAACACCTCGCCCCTGAAAGGCCGACCGTCAGTCTCGAAGGCGATGCGGATGATGTAGTAGTCCAAGCCGTGTTCGCCGCCCGCCCATTCGCCGACGATGGTGAAACTCTCAACGGGTTCTGCGTCCATTCCTTCGCACCACCGCTGCAGTGCTCCCGGTACGGATGCCAGCGCTGCGTCGCGGAATTCGACCGGGCCATCGTGTCCAGCCTCGCGTGCACGCCACGTTGCTTCTACCTTGTCCAGAAATCCCATCCGGGCCTCCATCGACTGATCGTTGGCTCCATCACTACGCGACCGCTCGGACGGGGTCAACCCTTCGTTGGGCAACTGAAGCACGACAGCTCTCATGCCTTTGCCTACGCATGTTTCCGGGTATGAGCGAAAAGAATCTGAAAGAACGCGTCCTGGACCAGACCGCCAAGGACAAGAAGGAAATCGAAGACTGGATGTTCGGCCCCGGAGGCAAAGTCCTCGGCGCCATCATCGTCCTCCTCGGCATCTGGACCATCGTCCGGTTCTTCTGGTCCTGATGAGCAACGGTATCTACGGCCGCGCCGCCACCGGCCTGCAGGACGCATCGTGGGCGGTCAACGAGAGTGTCGCGAAGATCGGTGCCAAGGGCGAGCAGAAGACCGAAATGCTGTTGAACGGTTTCGCCAAGAAGGCCGCCGTGCTGCACGACCTGCGCATCCCGCTGCCGGGTTTCAAAGCCAACATCGACCACGCCGTTGTCTCGGGCAAGTCGGTACTGCTGGTCGACTCCAAGATGTGGAAGCCGGGCTTCTACTGGTCGCTGCTTGGCTACCGCCGCGGCTGGGAGAAGGCACCGCACATCGGCAAATCCCAGGAGTACGTCTCCACCGCGATGAACTCCTTCCTGAAAGGGACCGGCGCCAAAGTCCTCACCCCGCACCTGGTCGTCTGGTCCTCCCGCGACGGGCAGCCGTTAAGCACTTGGATGCTCAACGTTCCAGGCGCCGAAGTGGTCAACGGCCTGCGCATCGTTCCGGTCATGAAGTCCTTCGTCCGCGGCGGCTCCGCCGACCCGGTCATCGTCCGGCGACTGCAGGAACTGCTCGTCAGGACGCCGCGGCCGGCACGGCAGCAGACCGCTTCTTGGTCTGACTCCGGCCAGTTCGCGGCACCGTCCCGGCCGGCGCGTCCCGACGTGTACGCCGACGCTGACCCGTTCGCCTGACCGCCGCGGCTATCACCGGCGCATAGAAAAGCCAGAACAGCTTTCACCCTAGAAAGGCCACCCATGGCGGCACCACGCAGGAACCAGGCACCCGGCAAACCCATCACCGGACTCGTGATGCTCGGCGCCGTCGCCGCGGCCGGCTACCTCGTCTACCAGGGCTACCCCGGCATCGCAGCGATCTGGGCCGGACTGCTCGTCTCGGCCTGGACGTACCCGCCGGCGATGTTCACCGGTAAGAAGGACGCCCGCGGCTACCCATCGCCTGCGCACCCTGGGGAACAGGCCGCCATGAACAAGTACCGGCTCTGGGAAGACCTGAAGTTCAAACTCGTCCTACCCAACCTGGACTGGCTGCCCGGACTCAAGCCGCGGCTGTCTTTCCTCGTCGCCGCATGGGCCGGCGCCGCTGCGCTGCTGGTCCCGGTCAAGGACGAGACCTACACCGGCGGGTACGGCCCGTGGATCAACGCGGCCGCCGCGTTCATCGCCGTCGCCCAATACGCCGCCTCCCGCCGCCGGACCCAGGTCGCGGATGACGAGAACCCCGGTGCGCGCGTCGACTCGCTGATCGCCCTGGCCAAGAAAAACCTCGGCCAGGTCATCGGCCTGACCATTGGAGGCCTCGCCGTCGGCGCCGTTGTCGGCACCGTCGCAACCGTGCTGCTGCCAATCGCCACCACCGCCTTCGGGGTCCCGGCCATCCCTGACCCCGCCATCTGGGGCCTCGTCCTCACCGGCGGCCCCCTTGCCCTGCTGTCCCGGGCCTGGATCACCGAGGCCCTGGAACACTGGCGGGTCGTGGTCGCCGCCCGCGAGGAATGGAAGAGCCGGTGGGAGATGCTCAAGCAGGACCCGGCCCCGCGGCTCATCGACCGTCAGGAAGTCGGTCCCGCCATCATCGACACCTTCGACGCCCCGGCAGGCACCGGCTCTGCTCCGTACTTCGTCATGGCCGACAAGATCAACCCAACCCTGGGCACCGGCGCGAAGTTCGCCGTCCTTGATGTTCCCAACCTGGACTCCAACAACTCGCCGGTCCCCGGCACCAAGCACCCGCTGCGGTTCGAGATCGTGCGCTGGCCGGCAGACCAGATGCCTGACATCACCGACCCTGCAACACCCAAAGAGGTCGTCTACCAGCTGGCCCGCTGCGCGATCGCCTGGGCCGCAGACGGTGTCTACTCCCGACCCGTGATCGACGACGTGCACCTGCTCACTGTCCCGCCGGCACCAGCCGAAGACGGAGAAGGCCCTGCACCTGCTGGCGGCGCCGCCTGGGCGATCACCTGGTACCTGCCCGACGGTCCTCCCGCTTCCTACATCCGCGCGAACGGCCGCAACGAAATGTCTGAAGCTCTTCAAGCCCTCGTCCTGGTCGACCACCGAGCGCAGAACGGCGCCGGCTGCGCCTACGCCGGGGCGCTCCTGGATGCCGACACGAACTGGGACCCCGCCTGCGGCCTGACGACCAAAGACATGAAGAAGATCGCCGACGAGGACACCTGGAACCAGCGCTGGGCCGAGGCTGCGCCCAAGCACAAGGCGAACCCACCGATCATGGAGGCCTCCACCGCGGCCACCGCCCGGTTGAAGAACGGCGTCACCGTCCACAACCTGGCGTTCATCACCCGGCAGGGCATGACCCCGCACGACTTCTTCCTCTTCGAAGACAAGCTGAACTCCACGCTGAACGCCGCACCGTTCGTCTCGATGACCGGGTTCCAGGGATCGGGCAAGCGCCCGGGCGAACGACACCCGCAGGCTTTCTGTGTCCGCTGGGCCACCGAGGCGGTGCCGGCCAAGCCCGATGACCTGGCACCGGTCCCCCGCTCCGAGGCACCCAAGTGGGTCCTCGCCGGCCTGGTCAACCAGGCGTTCAAGGCCGCCAAACTCGCCGACCGTCCCGAGGTCGCCTCGGTCACCTGCCTGACCAAGCCCGAGTCACGCCAGCACATCTGGCGCATCGACCTGCGCCTCTACGGCGGCGTCACCCTCAACGAGGTCCGCGGCATGGCGCAGAAGGTCCGCCAGCACTGGGCCTCCGAATGGCTGCGGGTCGCCGCAGCCCCCGACGGCTGCACCATCGTCGTCGGCGCCCGACCCTCCAAGGTCCAGCTCGCCAGCCCCCGCCACGAGCAGTACCTCGAATCCCTGAACTGGGACCAAGTCTTCCTGGACTCCGGCCTGTCCGGCATCGGCGGTCTCATGCCGACCCTGACCAACGTCGACCACATGCCACGCAACCAGCAGGTCTCCATCCTGGACTTCGACCTGACCGGCACCGGCCTGGACTTCACCTCCTTCACCGGGGTCCGGAACAAGCTGGAGTCCAACTCCATGAACGCCTTTGTCGAACCGCGACGGGTGAAGAACAGCGCCACGGCAATCCAGCTGCTCACCTGCGAAGTGAACCCGATGCCAGAGAAAGCCGGCTACGACTGGGACTACATCATCGACTCGGACTACATCCCGTTTGCGACCGGCGTCGACGGCGAGCCTGTCGAATACAACTTCAAGCTCGACCCGCACCTGCTGGTTGCCGGCGCCTCCGGTGGCGGTAAGTCGGTACTGCTGCAGTCCCTGGCGTTCGGTGCCCTGATCCGCGGGTACGAGCTGTACGTCGCCGACCCCACCAAGGGCGGCGCCGACTTCAAGTTCGCCGAGCAGTACGCCCGCGCGTTCACCGCGACCCCGTTCGAAGCCGCCGCGATGATGAAGGGTATCTACACCGAGGTGCTGCGCCGCAAGAACCTCAACACCGAGCACGGGGTCGGCAACTACCGCGACCTGCCCGAGCACCTGCGGCCCAGGCACATCGTCATCCTGCTGGACGAGTTCACCTCGCTCATGGGGCAGGACCCGGTCCCGCCCCTGAGTGACGACCCGGAGATGGAGCTGGAGCGTGACCTGGTGATCGCCACCAACCGGGCCAAGATGGAGATCGGCGTGTACGCCGGCAAGATCGCGCGCGAGGCGCGTTCCGCCGGTGTCACCCTGTTCCTGGCTACCCAGAAGCTGGCCGCCAAGATGCTCGACACGATCCACGGCGCGGGCGACCTGAAGGTGAACCTCTCACGCCTGCTGATGGGTAAGGCCACCTACGGCGACAAGCAGTCGGCCCTGCGCGCACCGCAGGATGCCCCGGACCTCGGCGACGCCATCCCGCCGGGGCGCGGACTGTTTGAAACGACCGCCGGCGCAGCGATGGCCATCCAGGCTTGGTACGACCCGGAGGAGCAGGCCATCCTGCGCGAGAAGCTGGCAGAGCAGATCGAGCCGCTCGAGGACGGGGACAAGCTGGACCTCGGCCCGTTCATGATGAAGCTGCCGGAAGCTCCCGGTGAGATGGCTACGCCTTCGGTGCCGCGGGCGGCAGCTCCCGCCGTGGTGGACTTGGGTGAAATCGAACTCGACCTCGATGACCTGGACTGGTCGGACACGGACCTGGACGGCGACGAGTCCACCGCCGCACCTGTACCCGGCCAGACCGAGGCGCAGGTGCCCGCCGCCCCTGTCGCTGCGGAGGACCTGGACTGGCCTGACGAGGGGACGGAGGTGGACGCCGGCGCTGCGATGCTCCTGGACGTTGACGGGGTGCTGTCGCCGTTCACCTTCCGTGACGGACTGGACCACCTTGCCGCGCCCGGCCACGGCACCGTCATGTTCGACCCCGCCATCCTCCAGCGCATGGCCGCCATCCCGGTAACCCAGGCATGGCTGACCTCATGGGAGGATGACGCGCCGGACAACTTCGGGCATCTGTTCCCCCGCGCCACCGACGTGCTTGTCGCCGGCACTGAGGACAGCGGATGGTGGAAGATCGACGCCGCTCTGGAGTGGATCAAGGAGAACCCCAAGGTCCGGTGTGTGGTCTGGATCGATGACGAGCTCTGCTCAGAGGATCCGATCCTCGGCCTGACCTACCAAGCCATCGCCGAAGACGCGTTCGAAGCCGCCGACGTCGACGCCCTCCTGGTGGTTCCTCATGCTGACCGTGGTATCACCAGCCAGGATCTGGACGAGATCGAGGCGTTCTTCGGAACGGCAGCGACCAGTGCTGGAACTCCCGCGGTAGCCGAGGAGATGGCGCCTTCGCCGCAGGCTGGCGCAGTGGCGTCTGCTGACCTGGACTGGGCTGCCACGGAAGCTGACGTCGCTGTTCCGAGCGCACCAGAACCTGACGTGGAGGACCCGTTCGCAGGGCCGGCTCCATTCGCCGGCACGCCGGACCTGCTCGAGGACCCGTTTGCCAATTCTGCCCCGCGTAAAAAGTTCGTCCCTGACGAGGACGATCCGTTCGCCTAGTCATGCTTTGAAAGACATCCGCTGTGTAGCCACACAGTGTCATCCACAGGCATTCTGATATGCATCTACCGCGGCGGCGAGGCTGGCCAGGTAATATCAGGCTGGTCCTGACGGCTGTACGGGTAGTGTCACCTAATGATTTGGCGACCACTTAGGAGTTGCTCAACGCCAATAACTTCTGACCTCCAATGTATGAGGCAATGTTCACCCCACGGATGCCTTTTGGCGCATCGGACCCTTCCCCAGTTCGACATCCGACGCACTTCTACCTTCGATGCCATGGACGAATATTTTCCCCGGCAAGGCACCGCTCGGCCATCTCGATGAGCCCGGCAGGAGCGATCTCCGGAAGATCATCTGTCTTGGATTTTCGTTCGTCCCAACGACCACGTTTTGACACAACCTGGGTAAATCTATGTCCACGCAGGCCATATGAGTCCGAGACAGCGAAAAGAAGCTCCCAACCCTTGGTCCCCCGCCACTTCATGGCCTCTGGCGAGAGAAGCAGTTTAGGAGCAATATGCTCCATCACAGATGCCAGGGCCAAATAGACCGCATCAGGGCCCTCCGCAGAACCAATTCCTTCGAGGACAACCTTCTCAAGAGGACTTAAGTCGGGATTGGCTTTAGCCCACTTAACCCAACCTGACAGTATGGATGTGAGCTCGGCGCGAAGCCTTGCCGGTGGGTAGACTTTTCCGGGCTCAAGTCCATCGACTTCGGCAGGATGTCTGTCCCAAAGCCAACTTCCGTCGCGGAACACAGTGAACGCAACTTCAGGGTTTGGATAATCGCTCCAGGCTCCGGCTCCCACCGTAAGCGTGAACTTCGCCCCATCCCAATACCTAAGAAGCATTTTGTCGGTGAAGTCTAAGGCATTTGCGAACTCGTGGATAAGCGGTGTCAGATCCAGAGCTAACTGTTCTCTCAACCGTTTTTTGGCAGTGACTTCCGAGACCATGCGGGCCTGTTCCCCATCAAGCTGTCGCTTTGCGTCCTCAAGCATTCCCATGAATTCACCCGCTTCCTGCCGCCATGACCACTGCGGCGATTTTACGTGAAACACGAGTCCTGGAGATGATTATGTCTTCGAAGGCAAGCCTTTCTAATTCCGAGCAGAGCTGAGTCCTAGCCAACCCCGTCCAGCAGAGCCGTCCTGGGTGTGATCAACGGCCTGCAGCCCGCGAACCGCACGCCACGTCTCGTGCGTCCCCGCCCGGTCATTTCGGGGAGGGGAACTCTGGTCTCCGTACATATGAGGCTCATGACTACTGCGCGCACTATCAGATCCGATGCTCACTGGGAGTCGCTCCCGATCGGAACCCTCGCCCGTGTCGGCTACATCGATCACGACGACCACGGCAATGAAACTGAAGGGGGGGACTATGACGATCCTGCGGGTTCCAGGCGATGTCCGCGCCAACGCCGGTGACTGCATGCACGCCGGTGGCATTTACTGGACTGAGATCTGGGGGTGGGAGCAGGGTGCGGTCGCTTTGAACACCGCAACGATCCCCGAACCTGAATTTGACGACGCCGACGACCCTGCCAGCACGGATGCGATCAAAGCCGTCGATGCAGCGATCGCAGATCACGCCCAGCGCGTCGCCGAGTTGAGCGCCACACCGTATTCCGACTACGTGAAGCTCCCATCCGAAGCCCACCCGGACGAAACGCCGGCCCGTGACATTATCGAAGTCCTGTCCGCCCGCGGCTGGGCACCCGTCAGGCAGCCGCAGGGAGTATAGGTCTCCCGGCTACCACCCCTCCATCACCGCCGGACGGCGCGTCCACGAATGAACGTCATCGATTCGGCCCATCTGGACGCCCGGTGAATAAGGTCGAGAACACCGCCCTGAACGGCGGTGACGGTGAACGTGTCCAGAAGATGGCGCAGTCACTGGGACAGGAGGTCGCGGCGGCGCCGGCTTCTTCGACTGAAAGCATCCGCTTGCGGCCAGGGGCCGGGCAACCGGTGAAGGTTGCCCGGCCTTTGCCGTTCCCGATCCGGAATGGTGAGTCACACAGGGTCAGCCGCACACATCAGGAGAAGAGACCACTTCTTCCGATGTGAAAGGACTGCCCGCCGCCATGATGGGAGCCCACCATGCAGCCTGCGGCGCCGCCGCCTGGGTTGCCATGACCACCAACATCCACGTCGACATCTCAGCCGTCGCAGAAAAGGCGGCATTCCTGCCGCACAGCCTGGACATCGGCTTCGGACTGCTTGACGTCAGCCCGGTCGGCATCGTCACCGGCGCCCTCGTCACAGCCGGGGCTGCGATGCTCCCGGACGCTGACCACCACAACGCCACCATTGCCCACTCCCTGCCGCCGCTGTCCAACGCCATGTGCGCCGGGATCGGCAAGGTCGCAGGCGGCCACCGCCACGGCACCCACTCCGTTATCGGCATCGCCGCGTTCGTCTTCGTCGCCTGGCTTGCCGGGCTCTGGACCTACGACCTGCAAGGTTTCGGCACCATCTACCCCGGCGCCGGCATTCTCTCCGTCCTGCTGGTCGCGTTCGCTGCCAAGGCCCTGAAAATCATCCCGGACCGAATGCGCAAGTCCCCCTGGGCGGTCGGACTCACCACGGGTGCGTTCATTACCTTCTTCGCCCCGCAGGAACAGGGGTGGTTCCCGATCGCCATGGGCATCGGGGTCATCATCCACATCCTCGGGGACATGATGACCACCGAGGGATGCAACCTCGCCTGGCCGTTCGCCATCAAGCCTCCCAAGGCAATCGCGAACCTGCCGTTCCTCAAGCAGTGCTGGCACTCCAACGGCTACATGACCATCCCGGTCCTGGGTCACGCCGGATCCGTCAGGGAATGGCTGTTGCTGGTTCCGATCGGCGCATACGCGATCTTCGGTGTCGGTTCCACCCTGGTGGGCATGGGCCAGTCCGGTCTTCACGAAATCGTCGCCATGGCCACCGCCCGCTGACCCGGGCGTCGCTAGAGGAACACCAGGACCGGCGGCGCGGCGGTAACAGCGGTAACGGGTAACGGCGTTACCATCGTTACTGACGATTGGAGCTACCGATGAACGCAGAGCAGACTCCGGGGCAAGAATCCCAGCAGGAGCAGACGCCGGAAGACCGCGCAGCCGCCGCGGCGGAAATCCTCGCAGCCGAAGGAGTGCCGGTAACAGCACGGGCCGTCCGGGAACGTTCGGGTGTCCGGATGTCCCTGGCCGCCGAAGCTGCCCGCGCCTGGAACGACCAACAGTCTACGGAACAAGCCGTCCCGGAGGCACCGCCCGCGGTCCAGGCACGGTTCACAGCCCTGTGGCGGGAAGCGGTGGCGTTCGCCCGTGCCGAATTCGCCGAAGCCCGTGCTGGCTGGCAGGAGAAGATCTCCAGGGCTGAACAGGAGCGCAACGACATGGCCGACGACCTCGGCAAGGCGGAAGACGATCGTGACAAGGCACTGAAGGCCGTGGCTAAAGCCGAAGGGGCCACCGCCACCGAGCGTTCACGTGCAGACAAGGCCGAAGGCAGGGCCGAGGCGCTGGAAGCGGAACGGGACCGGCTCCTCGGGGAACGCGATGGGCTGTCAAGCCAGCTGACCGAGCTGCGTAACCAGCTGGCAGCCAGCAAGGCGCAGGAGACGAAAGCCCGGGACTAGCGCACCTCCCCGGGCATGGCCCCGGTGTACAGCCTGGCCATGCCGTTCAGGCCAGCGATTGCGTCATCAATCGGGGTCCTGAGCATCTCGTGTTCCACAGAGGTCGGCACCGCCTCGGCCGTCCGTTTCGCTTCGACGAACTGGATGACCTCCTCTGTCCGAGCTTCCAGGACGCTTCCGGCCAGGTGCACCATCTCGTGCAGGTGTCCGATGGCGTGCCGGATGTAGTCACGGACTTCAAGCGGAGTCCCGGCAAGGAGCTCCGGGTACTCCGGGTCCACGTCGTGCGCGGGGGCAGTTGCGGTACCAACGGACAGCCAGTGTTCCGGGATCTGGCCCTCGTCATCCTGCTTCCAGTACACCTGCAGGTCTGTTGATGTCCTGCTGATCGGATCGAGGGTGGTGGCCCTGATGTTCAGGTTCCCGAAGGGGCTCTCCTCCAGCATCACCCCGGCCAGGAACCCAAGTTTGCAGTGGCTGCCGAACTGGTCAGCCCACAAATGCCAGGAACGCCCGTCAAGGTTATCGCTGCCCATTCCACCGTTCATGGCGAGGTAGGCGACCGCATTGAGCAGGTCGAAGGCCGTCTCCGGCTGGCCCGGGTCCAGCTCATGAAAAATGGATCGGGCGACGTCGTGGATCTCCCCGAGCTGCCCGACCAGCTCCTCAACCAGTTCCGCTTCCTGACGGTCCCTAGCAGGAACAGTGAGCTCCGGACCGTCCATCCGCTGGACCTCTCCGGAGACGTCGACCCATCTCACACCGTCATCGTCTGACCAGACCGTCAGCTGCACCTGGTCGCCGGCATCCACGAACGTACTTGCGGCGAAAGGTTTCACGCCGGGGGCGCCGTAAGGCCCGAACTCCACTGATTCCAGGTCGCTGTCGGCGCACAGCTGCTCCAGGTCCGCGACACCCCCGTCATCTTCCACGTCCAGTTCCGGAAACTCGCCCTGCAGCGCGGCGTTGAGCGCATCGAACGCTTCATCCCTTCGGGCCCGGCGGCGGTGCACAGGGATTCCCGCCACCAACAGTTTGACCATGTTGCTGATGAGCTTGAGTAGTTGCTCCGTATCGAGCTGAAGATCCGGCAGGGTCAAACCCAGTCCGGGTGCGTCAGGAGTGATGGGCAGGAACACGGGCCTGGCGTTGCGCCGCCAGGTGGGGTTGGCGAGCTGCAGATGCTCGGATTTCTCAATCAGTAGCCAGAAGTCTTCCTCACCGCCGTCCTCGCCGGTGCCGTCCCGGTAGCCCTGCCAGACCGTCAGCCACAGGGGATCACCGCCGGCCCGCCCTACATAGGGGAACGCGGTAACGGAGACAACGTCGTGGTGCCGGCCAAAGAGCGGCTCGAAAGCAACGCCCTCGAACCACATCTTCAGATGCCCGAAGGCCACCTGTCGGATCGTGGCATACGCCTGCTGATCCAGGTCGTCCCGACTGGCATCGGCCATGGAGGCCTCCTCTTCATTGCTTCATTCGCTGATCCGGCGTCAAGTGCGGATGGGGCAAGGCTAGTACGGGCCACCGTCGCTGCGCCTCTGCCCTGCCGCACACATAGCCGGCATGGAGAACATCACCAACCGTGTCCCTGCCGGCATCGCCACCGGCGGCCAGTTCGCCCCCGTCCCGCACAGCGAACCGTCCCTGGCCCTCGTTCCGGCACCCGTCGACGGCCCGGACTTCGACTACGACTTCGAGGCAGACCACGGAGCGGGCCTCTCCAAAGAACTGCAGGCCCTGCCCCGGATCTCCGCGAAGGCCGCCATCAATGCCGGCAAGGTCGCAGACCTGCTCCGGGACTCGTACCCGGAGTACTGGACCGGGGAGGACGGCGCCCCGCAGACCCGGGCCGAGGCCGTGAAGAACCTTGAAGAGGCGCTGTGCCACCTGCCCCGAGACCAGCGCGAGCACCACATCCAACTGATCCGCTTCGCCGTGCACGAGGAAATGAAGCACTGGGCAGACCGCGGCCACGTCCTGAACCCTGAGCACCCCTACGAGCTGCTCATCGACACCTCCGACTACGCCGACGAGGACGACTTGCTGGACAACGGCCAGGACGAGAACCGGGAACGCTGGGAACTGCTCGCCAACACCGCCGCCTACTATGCCGTGGCGGCAGACAATGCCAGCGTCGTCCAGCAGGGCGCGGTGGCCTGACCTCCAGAGCGAACCAGAGGGCCGTCCCATCGGGGGCGGCCCTCTTTCGTTTGCGGCCTGCCCGACGATGGGGACCGCAAATGTCATGGCCCGCCAAAATGTCGGACGCAGGCACTATTGTCCGGCCATGAAGACATTGCTTGGAAACGCCGCACACATGCAGCCCATGATTACACCCCTGCCCGGCCGGCCCCTGATCCTTGTCGATATGGACGGCTGCTTCTTCGACTGGGGCAACGCCCTCAACCGCATCCTGCTGCAGCTGGATCCCAACTACCCGATCGTGCCCCTGGGCGAGCAGATGGACTACAACCACCTGTGCGGTCCTGGCGGGGACCGCGCCATCCTCCTGCAAGCGATGAACACCGAGGGCCTCTACCGGAACCTCGAGCCCATGCCCGGCGCTGTCGAGGCGATCCTGGCCATGGAGGAATCCGGGCTGAATGTCTTCTTCTGCTCAACGCCTTTCGCGACGCATCCGACCTGCGCCTCCGAGAAGCTGGCCTCCATCGAGGAGCACCTGGGGAGCCGGTGGGTGAACAGGGTCATCCTCACCCATGACAAGACCCTGGTCCGCGGCGATGTGCTCATTGACGACAAGCCCGGCATCACCGGAAACATGGAGCCAACGTGGACGCACCTGCTCTTCGACCAGTCCTACAACCGCGCCCTCGTCGACGCTCCAAGGCTTAGGGAGTGGAAGGACTGGGAGGCAGCCCTCTACCCCCTTTTGCAGATGGCCGCCGCTTAGGCACTGTAACTCGACACTGGAAGCCGTACCGAAAGGTGCGGCCTCTCCTATGTCCGGACAACACCCGGTGCAATCCGCAGCGCCCGTGGTTCACCCGAATTCCGGGAAATCGATGAACCCGACGGCATTCCCTGGCGCCTTTGAGATGGGCGCGATCCGTTTTCCGGTGCTGAAAAGCAGTGCTGAAAAAGCTCCTGGAAAGCAAAATGGCCCCCATCCGGGAGCCATGTGATAACCATCGTCTCTAAGAGGCCAATGTCGTTCCTCAGGTTATCACATGAGGAGAAAGGCCCGTCTCTCACGAAAAGGGACCGCTCCACCGCGAAAAAGCAGGGAACAGCGGTGGAACTACCGGCGGTCGTGCCGGAAAACGACCCTGCTTCCCAACAGTGGCGCGGTTTTGGTATTCGCATGACCCTCACCCGACCCAAACCACCCGGGAAAGGACATATATATAAGGCCCCAAAGTACTCTCTTACTAAGAGCCGGAAGGGGTCCCCAGGGAAGAGAACAAGGGGCCCCTTATATATATCTATCTTTTTGGTCGTTTAAGTAGAGTAGTAGTAGTAGGGGCCCTATATTCCCCGCCATTCCGGGGACTTTTCCACCCGACCAGACGGCGGGTTTTCGGACGGCCGGTGGGAGCCAGGCGGTAGGGCGACCAATTGGGCCCCAAAGCCCTTCCGGCCGAACCCGCAGCCCCTTTCGGTGGCAGCCGCACACATAGCTGGCATGACCACATCTCAAAACCGGCAGCCCAAAGGCATCAGCACCGGAGGGCAATTCGCTCCCGGCACCCATGCCGAAGCCACCCTCCTGCTTGACCCGGCCGACCGCCCCGTGACCCTCGCCCCCGGCGACAGCGACACCTTCGCCGAACTCGCCGACGGGGACGTCATCGAGACGCTGAACGTGAGCCGCTCGGATGACGGGTCCGGCTACTGGGTCTCCCCCGCCAAGACGGTGAACATTGCCGGCCTCATCACCGACAGCGACCCGCGTCTGCACGGTAAGGCCCTGGACGCCTGGCTGGAGCACAACAGCCCCGTCATCGAGGACTTCCTCGCCGAACGCTACGAGGCCGTCGTGACCACCGAGGAAGGCTGGAGCGAAGCCGGCATCGAATGCACTGCCCAGCTCCCGGATGGTCCCCTCACCGAAAGCCAGGTTGTGGACGGCGCGTGGAACGGCACCAAGATCGTCCAGCTGCACAACGAATCCGACCACGGCTCCTTCGGTTCCGAAAACCTTGGCCGGCTCATCATCGAGCGGGTCGAAGGCGCCACCGCCATCGAAGACCCCTACGTCGCCCGCGGCGCCGGCCTCCGGCTTGGCTCCGACGTGGTGGCCCGCCACGTCGATGAACGCCACGGAAAGCGTCCTGTCAGTGATGCCGTGGCCGTTGCGATCGCCAAGGAACTCAACGGCATACGCAACTCCCGCGGCATCATTGCCTACCCTGCGGTCGGCCGGCTGGCCACCCGCGGCTATGTCGACAAAGCCGCCGTCGACCTCGAGCTGGAACGAGCCCTGACGGCAAACCAGCAATCCTTCTACCCGGACCGGAAGCTGGCCCGCCGGATCGAGTCGCTGCGGACCTGGCTGCGCGACGGCGGTGACAACGCATGAGCATCACCGCCCGTCACCCCCGCGGCACCCGTTCCGGTGGCCGCTTCGCCCCCGACGTCCGCAGGGAACCGTCGCTGACCCTCTCCCCTGGCATGGCCTCCGCTGAGGTTTACCGGCGGTACACGGAGAACGAGATGACCAAGGTAGAGCAGCGTGACATGTCCCGGCGCCTTGTCCGCGGCGCCTACGACTCCAAGGTGCTGCACAAGATGGTAGGCACGGCGAACATCAATGAAGCTGGCGACGTTCTGGCGGCCGCCCAGGACGACGAGAAGCTGGACGCCGCCATCCACGCCGTCGTCACCAACGAACAGCGAAACCCCGGCACCGTGCACCCGGACAGCATCGGCTTCCAGCTGTGCAGGCAGCTGCTGAACGCCCAACGGGCCACAAAGCGCCCAGCCTAGGACGAGTCACCCCGAAACCCTGCCGCCCGGTCAAGCTGGGTCGCAGGGTTTCGACGCCTTTCGGCCCCGCCGCACACAGCACCGGTATGACCTTCACCGCCATGGAACACCCGCGCGGCGCCGGCGGACGCTTCGTCCCCGCAGTCCGTGCCGAACCCGGCACCACCTTGACAGCACCAGAAACACCGGAAGCCATCCATGCACGCCGGCTCCGGGCAGCGCGCGGGATCCTGGCCGAGTATCCGGACCTGGAGATCATGGATCACTCCCCTGCCCGTCAGGAGACAGTCCGGCTCGAAGAGCTTGGGGATCCGCGCCTGGCCCTGGGAAACTGCTGGGCCGCCACGAACGAAATCATCGAACAAGTTGGCGCCTGCGGTTTCGGCGCCGACTGGCTTGATGAGATCACGATCCGCCGGCGTCGCCTGGGCGGCCAGCATGTCGCACTCCTGGCCGGGGACCGCGACGGAACCCATGTCATGGACTACACCGCACGCCAGTTTCACCCTGACATGCCGTTCCCGTATGTCGCCGGCGTCGAGGAGTGGAAGGCAGGAGTGGAACGCGCCTCCGGCACCCGCTGGGTGGCCGACGACTGAGCTGTGGCACGAGTGCCGTCAACCAAAAAGTGATACAGCCGCACACAGACCAGGCATGACCGAAATCTCACGTCAGCCCAAGGGCATCCCTGTCGGCGGCCAGTTTGCCGCCACTACCCACTCTGAACCGGGCATCGTCCTGGAACCCAAGGTGACACCCGGCCAGGACGCCGACGGCACCCGCTGGACGCTTGACGGTGACGAATACACCGACGTGTACCTCAGCTCCGAGAACGGCATCGAAGCCCGCGTCACCACGGACATCCGCGAAGCTGGTGCCCGGGCCACCGTCGTGGACTTCCGCGGCCGGCATCCTCTCGAGGTCGCCGAGCAGACCCACTTCGAATCCCTCGACGAGGCCAAGGCCCACGCCAAGACCGTCCGTGCGCAGGCGCTGAAGCACGAGCACGTCTACATCTCTCCCGGGTTCCGGTCGCCATGGGGAAAGGTCCAGGAGACCAAGACCCTCGCCGTGGGCATCGACGCTGTCTACACCGCCGGCCATGGGGGCCTGAAGCTGAGCCACACCCGCGCCGCTGAGATCGACCCGGCCTGGGCTGAGCCGGCCGGCTGGTTCGAAGAGGACTGCGCATGGGCCAAGGCCGCCATCACCCACCACCAGGACCTGCCGGCCAATTACGTCGCGGAAGCACACAAGATCGCCAGGCGCTGGTATCCGGAAGAGTACGAGGCCATCGTCGGCAAGGATCCGGCCCGGTATGGCCTGAAGGAATTCACACCGCAAGGCTGATGACGGTGCCGAAGCCGCCCGAGGTGAATCCTGGGCGGCTTCGGTGTTTCCGGCGCCGGCCGTACACAGAAAAGTCATGAGCACAGAGACCCCAGCCCGCCAGCCCAAGGGCGTTCCCGTCGGTGGCCAGTTCGCCGCCACCTCCCATGCCGAGCCCGAAGTGAGCCTGACCTCGCCTAAGGTCAGCTCCCGCGGCCGGACCACGTCCGTGACCCTCCCCAACGGCACCGTCGCGACCCGCACCTCGAAGACCAAGGAGTACACGCACGCCGTCGTCCTCGGGCCCGAAGAGCCCGAGCTGGTCATCAAGAACCGTGAAGCCCGGATCCGCAGTGCCCAGGCAGACATCGCGGCCCGCGAAGAGGCACTGAAGGATCCAAAGTTCGCCAAGAAGCAGCGTTTCCGTGACAGCGACCCGGACCATGACCACCGTGGCGAGCCGGTCTACTACGGCTTTGAGTATCACCTGATGCCGGCCGACGGCAGCCGGGAGCCGCTGGAGACCATCCGCGGCAACTCGAAGGGCGACACCCGGGGCTGCTACGACCCTGAGACGTTCGACTACGACGTCTGCAAGGTCGGCCGAGCCGTCCCGGAGCTGAAGCACCAGGCGCTGCTGCGCATCAAGCAGGCCAAGGAGTCCATCGTCGAGAGCCAGGTTGACATCGAGGCCGTCAAGAACGGCACCTACGACTTCGGAAGCTACGGTGTCCCTTCCTGGTCCTCCCGCCTGGACCTGGCCCAGAAAGCCGCCAACCAGTACGCCGGCTGGACCCGCCGCGCGACCGTGGTGCCCGTCGACGGCTAAACACCGCAGCAACGAGGGGTCGGAGCTCCGACCCCTCGTCCGTCCCTCGTCTGGGCAGAACTTTGCCGGCCGCCGCACACATCAGGTTCATGACCACAACAATTGCCGCAGTACGTCCCGAGTTCACCTTCGCAGCCGCCGGACAGGACTTCAGCCTGATCCGCAACGCCAGCGACCACTTCAGCATCCTTGACTCGGACGGTGGCACGTTCACCATGTTCAGCTACGGCGGTGATCCGGAGGATAGCTTCGAGTTGGAAGCTGCCGCGGTTGCCGCCGTCGAGTACAAGATCACCCAAGGCCTCTGACACCGCCCCGCTAAGAGAGCAGGCCTCGGCACATCGCCGGGGCCTGCTCTGTTTGCCGGTAGCCGCGCCCAGGGACGGCGGACTGATTTTGGGCGGCCGGGAATCCCCCAAAATCATGCCCGCCATCTGAGTGAGGGGTCAGGCAGCGTGCCTGCTCTGGTGCGGGTGCCGGCTGGCAGTACCGTCGATCCGGCTCCTGGCAGAGTGGCTCTCTGGAGTCTCGTCCGCTGAGCATCGAGGGCACAGGCTGAGGTCGGTCAGATCCCATCCGCTGCGGATGGCCATGCGAAGACTGGCGGCCACGTGCAGGTTTGCCTTGAACGTGGCACCGCAGGGGCATTCCGAAGAGGACCCGTCGCAGGAAATTACTACATTCCGCGTCGTTCGTACGCCCACTGTTGTCCCCTTTTTCGATAACCGCACCGCCGTCCAGACGGGCTGCGAGATGTCCCCTAGAGAAAAATTGGACATGTCCAATTTCTCCCCGTCGAAGAGTAGACACCAAAAAATTAGACATGTCCAATTCTGGTAATGTCGTATACGCAATATGCATTGGGGGAACCAGTGCCTGCCGAGGCAGGCCAAGAAGGAGCACCATTGACTGCTGACGGGAAACATACGTCCACACCCGGCGCCGACCTGGCAAGGAAGATCAACCTCCTGATGGATACGGCGGAAGCTGAGGGCCGGAGAATCAGCGTCAACGACGTCCTGCACGCCATGGCGGAGGCTGGGACACCACTGTCCCGTGCCAGATGGCACTACATGCGGGCTGGGACCGGTCCAGTTGTCAAAAAGACCGAGCTCTTGAAGAATCTCGCCAAATTCTTTGGTGTCAATGAGGAGTATCTCCTGGACACGAACAGTGACGTCCCGGTGAGGGTCGAGGCGCAGATGGAGCTGCTGGCCACGATGCGGGAAAACAAGATCAGGAACTATGCCGCCCGACAGCTCGGGGAGCTAAGTCCAGAAACTCTCTTGCAGATCCGGGACATCATCGACAAGCGGCTGAAAGACCACCGTTCCGAGCAGGCCGACTGAGCCCGGTTAGCCCCTTACCTGTGACCCTTCACTGATACCCTCAGAGGGTGGGGTCTGGGGCCCTCACGGTCTCATCGAAACACACAAGGAACCATGCCCATGGACTACGCCGCAGCCCGCGCTCGGGCCAAGGAAGCAGAAGACAGCCTGATGCTCACCGAGCCGGTTTCGTTGCGATCGACACAGCGACATCTTGAGATTCTTCGCGGCCGCAAGATTGTCATCGAGCCCATGGAAGATACCCCGACCGACAAAGTATGCGGCCTCTGGTTCGGCCTGGATGACATAGATCTGATCCTCCACGCCGCAGCTGCCTCGGAAATGCATAGGCTGCAAATCGTTCTTCACGAATTCGCGCACATGATCCTCCGCCACCAACAAGAAGCGGTATCGCCGGAGTACGCCCGGATGTTCTTTCCGGACCTGGAGCCAGACAGGGTCATCATGGCGCTGAAACGCTCAGACTTCCTCGACGAGTTCGAAGTCACCGCAGAGCTCCTCGCGGACCGCCTCGCCGCACGCATCCGCCGCTCACAACGTCTCAGCGCAGGTCAGCCTGGGAACTTTGCAGGTGTCTTCGGGTGACTTCGCTTCTTATGGCAGTCGCCCTGGCCATGCTGGCGACCGCCCGGATCCCAGCGCTGCGGCGCAAGGGCTCCGATACTGTCTTTTTCGCCGCGGTTTTCGCGAGCCTGTCGGCGGTACTCATCTACCCTCCGATCTATGTTCCGCTCGATGGCCTGCTCGGCGGAACCAACGTAGTCAAACTAGTGCTGCAAAGCCTCATGGTCTTTGGGCTGTGGTTCCTGCGGACCGCGATCATCGATGCCGTGTCCCCGGAAACCAGCAGCAGCCAGAGACCAAGCCTGCACCGAATCCCTCTGTTCCTTGCGCTGGCCGCCCAGACCGTTACGTTCATCCTCTCCGCCCCGACCCAGACAACAACGCAGTGGAGCGACGATTACGGTGCCGAGCTGATGCCGGCCCTGTTCTCGCTGACCGTTGACTGGTATGTGGCTTGGGTTTGCGCCGAGATTGCTTACACCTGCCTAAGGTTTATCCCCCGCATGTCCGGGACGTTCCGGCGAAGCTTCACACTCGTCGGGACTGGCTGTGGAATCGGTGCGATCACCATGTTCGTCATGGGCGTTGAAGCTCTATCTTTGGCGACCACGGTGATACCGACGTTCAACCTCCGCGACACCCCCACTTACAAGCTCCTTGAACTGACCAGCATCGCGCTTGTGGGGATCGGGCTCACGTTGACCTCAATTATCGGGCGACGCGACAGGTTGCGGATAGCCCGATGGGAAGTAGATACCCTGAAGCAAATCAGGCCAATCCACGATAGAGCTCTTGGATGTGTCGGGACGAACCGCGCCTTGGGTGCCGACGAAACGGCCCCGGCTCAGGACCGGTTGCATCGCATGGTTGTCGAAATTTGGGACGCAGAACTGGCTGCGGGAAGCAGCAGTGTCCTCACCGCTGAAGAACGCGACTACATCCTCAGCGTCGAACGGCGGCTAGACCTCGAACACTCTCACTGACCCGACACTAACTCCCTAGGATCACTTTGCGCTTCACACACCCCTCGCGACTTGCTGATAGGAATACGGCTGCAGCCTTCGACCTGTACCGGGACATGGTCCTGCACACGTTTAAGTCAGAATTTCGGGCCGGATTCTTCATCGCGTACTACCGAAATTTCGCCATTCCCACAATCGCAAAAACACTGGTCTCCAGGGGCGAGACAACAGCCCGCCCAATGAAACGCTCCTACGACACCGGCATCGTCATCCACGAAATTATTGTCAACGGCTTCGACAGCGAACGCGGCAGCGCGATGGTCGAGTTACTCCGCCGCGTTCACCGCAGCGTTCCTGGAAGCTCCGAGGATTTCCTCTACGTTCTGATGACCCTTCTGGTCATTCCAGTCCGATGGGCGGACCGGTACGCCTGGCGGAAACTAACTGAAGCGGAGCGGGAAGCATCCCTGGCGTTCTATACCGAACTTGGTTCCAGGATGGGTCTTGCCGAAGCACCACACTCATTCGCTGAAGCCGCCGCTTTCCTGGACGACTACGAAAACCGGAACATGAAAGCCAGCCCCGAGGGTGCGGCACTTATGGATGCCACGGCTGAAGCCCTGGCAGTGACCCTGCCCGGGCCGTTGAAAAGCAGAACCAGGACTGTCTTGGCTTTGATGATGGACAAACCGGAGGTCTCTGCCGCCCTGGGAATGAAGCCGGTCAACCCGGTATTCAAGCGTGGATTCGACATGATCGTTCGCGCGAGGGGCTTCATGACCAGGTTCAAGGAAGTACCGTCCCAGCCGGCGTTCATCCCGGGCACGTCCGGATCTGCGGTCTACCCAAACGGGTACCAGCTGGAGGAGATCGGACCGAGCTGACCTCGGCCACACAAAGTGTCGCGCAGCCGTACACAAACAGGGCATGACCGAAAACATCACACGCCAGCCCAAGGGCATCCCTGTCGGCGGCCAGTTCGTCGCCACCACCCACGCAGACCCGGTTGTGGATCTTTCGCGGGCAGCCGACCACCAGGCCGCTCTGGCTGAGATGGGTGCCGCAGCCCGCGCCGGCGTCACTCACTCCTCCGCCGGTTACATCGCGGCCCTGATGAAAAACAGCCCCACGGCGGTCTACGACGAGAACGCCGCCACACTGGCAGCAGCCAACGGCTGCACCATCGAGGACATCCGCGGCATCGACGCGGTCTTCAACAACGGCCAGCGACCGCTGCAAGTCACCGGTACCGGCGATGAGCTTACGGACCAGGTCGCCGCCGGAGGGCTCACCGGACAGCTCGCGCCCTACACCGGGTCCAACCCGGACATCGCCGACGGCGCCTGGACCTATACCTCTGACAGTGGACGCGAGCTCGTGCTCAGCCGCAACGAAGATGGTGACTTCATCGTCTGGAACGAGGACCGCGACGACGACTTTTCCTTCCACATTGAAACGGCGGCCGAGGATGTGACGCCCGAGTCAGCGGTCGCCTCCGTCCGGGATGCGCTCTGGACCGTGGCGGTCACCGACGCGAACTACAACATGCCCGGCGGCCTGCGCTCAGGCGATTTCTACGAGCTGCGCGAGGTCACTGTAGAGAAGGACGCCAACGGAAACCCCTACGGCGAAATTCTGGCCAGCAACGACGACGGCATGTGGACCACCCTCCGGCACGATTTCAAGACCGGAACCACCACGGTGGACCGGGACAGCCAGCGCCTGGACGGTGTGGCCGCTGACTGGGAAATGGCAGCCGTTTTCGAAGGCCTGCACAGCGAACCGGACAACGGCGACTTCCACGCCCACGCTAAGAACTTCTTCGGCGCCCTCCTCAACGAGTCCGCCAAGGACCTGGACGCACCCCGCTGGGCAGCGGAGTCTGCCAGCATCGAGGGTGCCCGATGAACGCCGCACGCCAGCCACAGGGCATTCCCACCGGCGGCCAGTTCGCCCCGGACTCCCGGTCCGAACCGACCATTCACCTCTCCCCTGCCGGAGACAAAACCTACACCGCCCCGCTGACCGGCGCTATCGAACTGCGCAACGCCAGCTTCGACCAACTGCCCGAGTGGCCGGCCGGTCTGCCGGACCCGGAAGTAACCTTCGACTTCAGCGACGGCAAATGCGAAACGAACATCACCGTCGAGAACAAGATGATGACCTTCTGGGACTCGGACAGCGACGGAACCATCAACGACGCCGACAACGGCAACAACCCGTGGGAAGACTTCGACGAGGAGGACCAGGAAAAGGCCCTCGAATGGGGAGAGAAGGTCCACCAGCGGATCGACTCATCCACGTACGGCATCATGATCGAGGCCTCGCACCAGCCGGCTGTCCACGACATTGTCCTCGCCCACGCGCTCGGCAAGGACCCCGCCGCCGCTGCCGGGCCCGACCTGAGCGACCGGAAGACACGGGATGCCTACGTGGTCGCCGCCTCGGAGCGCCTGGCTGCCGCAAACCAGGAGCTGCAGAACGTCTACATGATCGGTGCCGCCCAGGAGCTGCGCGCAGCCTGCCCTGTCATCGACTCGTTCGAACTCACCGTGGACGAAAGAGGACGCCTGGAGGTCGCGGCAGCCTGGGACGAAGACGGCAACTCCGTCGACGGCGAGGAGGTCTACGCGGCAAGCCACGAGGTTTTCCGCTACCGGAACGAGGACGACTTCAACACTTTCCTTGACGGACGGACCATCACCGTCGGGGAAGCGATCGCCTTCCGGCCCGCCGGCTGACCGCTGTACGTCCAGAGGAAGGGCCCTGCTTCGGCGGGGCCCTTTGCCGTGCCTGGACAGCAGCCGCACACACTCAAGGCATGACCAGCACCCCTAACCGCCAGCCCAAGGGCATCCCCACCGGCGGCCAGTTCGCCGCCACCGCCCACGCCGAACCTGACGTCATCCTCGCCACCACCCCTGCCGCCGGGCTGGACCTGCCCGAGGGCGCCTTCCTGGGCCGGCACGCCCGCTGTCCCGAACCCCGGCCCGAGGAATGGGTGTTCGGCGAGGATGCCTCCATTGACGCCGCAGTCGGCACCGTCATGGATGGGCCCCTCTCCCGCGGAGTCGTCAACGCCCAGCGCCGCGACGCGTTCCACGCCTGGCACGAATGGGCGATGGCCCGGGCCTTGGAAACCAAAGACCCCGCCTACGACGACTTCGTCGCGGGCCTTCGCACCGGGGTCGCTGCGCTCTACGAGAGCCGCATGGATCATTACGACCCCTCCCTGGACCGGTTCGAACCCGGTGGGACACCGGTCTACGTCGCCGACCACGCCCTGCAGATCTCCGGAACCAAGCGCACCTCCGGCAAGGACCGGGAGCACTGGCGCAAGCTGCTCAAGCACACACCGTCTGGCGCCTGGCACCGGGGACACCTCGCCGCCGGCCTGGTGCTCTCAGGAGCGGACGGGTACTGGGGAATGCGCCAGCACCCGGAAGACGCCGTTCACGGGCCGCAGGACGATGCACCGGATGACGTCGACGACGCCACGGACGAGTCCAACCAGATCTTCGACTTCGAGGTCATGGGCGAGGAGGGCCTGTCCACGTACAGCGTCGACAACCTCGGCGGCGGCAACTATGCCATGTACGACGAGGACGGAACCAGCATCGAGTTCGAACACCACGGTGACCCGGAGGACCACTACAGCATCCAGGACAAGGCGACAGCTGCCCTGAAAGCGCGGGGCATCATCGACGACGACACCTGGACCTTCTGACCGTCCGGGCCGCCCGGTGTTTCGGCGCCGGGCGGCCCGAGCCGCACACATCAGAATCATGACCACAGCCACAGCACGCCAGCACAAGGGCATCCCCGCCGGCGGCCAGTTCGCCGCCACCGCTCGCACCGAGTCCGGCATTGCTCTCCGCCAAGAGGCTCCCGTCATCCTGCCCGGATCATCGGTGGCCTACGGAGAAATCGTCGCCGAGCACATCCACGCTGACGGCAGTGAGAGCACGCTCCACGCCATGACCACCTCCCCGGAATTCGACAGCCAGCTCCGCGCCTACCTAGGTGTCGAGGACCCCGAGGCGCTGGTCACCATGACGATCGAATCGGTCTACTACGAAGTGGACGAGGGCCAGGTTTACACCGCGACATGCGGCGGCCAGGAAATCACCTTCGAAGTCCTCTCCAGCTTCCTGGACAAGATGGGGGCCGCCGTCGCCGCGAACGCCAACGCACAGGGCCGGCCGGTCCGCGTCCACCGACTGTTCCTGACCGCCGGAGAGCACGCGGCGGGAGGTGCGCCCATCAGGGAGGTCGAGCCGGAAAACAAGGCAGAGTCTGCGTCCCTGCTCAACAACCGGGCAGGGCTTCCCGACGGGGAGGTCCTGCACCTGGAACTGCACCACGAAACCACTCCGGACCACGGACGCGATGGCTACGTCGAAGTCGCAGGCCCAGCCGACGGCCGTCCGCTGATCGTTCACACCGGGTCCACCAATCACCACTTCCGAGTCGCTGCCGGCACTGCGGTCATCCGTGCGGACTCCTCTGCCGGCAACCACCTCGTCATCGGGTCCGGCGCCCGGGCCACCATCGTCTCCTCCCCCGACGCGCATGTCAGGGTCCACGTTGAAGACAGCGGTCACGCCCTGTTCCGCTGCGAAGCCGAAACGGACCGCTTCCTGGCTTTCACCGAGGGCACTGGCACCGTCGAGGTCCAGTACGGCACTTCCGGTCCCCTCCCCTACAACCGGCGCACCTGAGTGTCAGCCGCACACATCAGAACCATGACCACCACACCAACAGCACGCCAGCCCAAGGGCATCCCTGCCGGAGGCCAGTTCGCCGCCACCACCCACGCCGAACCTGGCATCGTTCTGGTCGGCGGCCGCGCCGAATTCGTCTCCGACTCCCACCTCTACGCCCGTGAACTCGAAGCCCTCGCCGGCCCCGGCGCGGTGATCGAAGAAAAACACCCGGCCACCAAGTCCGAGGCGCGCCGGCTGTTGAAAAACACCCGGGGCGAAGCCGGCGGGAAGATTCGACTGGTGCGCCTGGAAGCGTACAGCTCCCCTGACACGGAGCCCGGGGAGCGCGTCGAGATCGTGGGGCCCAAGGACGGCCGCCCCATCATCGTTGATGTCCGCTCAGGCATCCCCAACTTGAAGGTGGTTTCCGGCACCGCGATCGTGCGCCCACTTTCGAACTGGGGCAACTCCGTGGACGTCGGTCCGGGCGCCGAGGCGGTCATCGTTGCAGATGCCTCCTACAAGATCACCACCCGGTGTGACGAGGGCGGCAAGGTGACCTTTGTCTGCCCGACCGAGAAGAACCGGTTCCGGCCGTTCGGTGACGGCGAGATCTTCATGGCTACCGGCACTGATGCGGACCGGGTGCCCTATGAGCGCCCCGTTTACGAGCCGTTCTGAGGTTTCCGGAGTGGTGTAGAAGCGCCGGAAGAAGCTCTTCCGGCGCTGAATGCTGCCCTTTTCAGGGACCGCCGCACACATCCCAGTCATGAGTAAACTCGCACAACGGTCCGCACGGATCGTGGGCGGTCTGATGGCTACAGCATTCCTGGCCTGCACCCTCGGTGCGCCCGCCCACGCCACACCGATAAACAAGTATCCGATCAGCGGCTTCTTCATCAATGCCAAGACCACCGACGCGTTGAACGTCGACAAGCTGAAGGCCATCAAGGCCGTCGGCGGCGACACCGTCATCACCTTCGGCAACACACTCCGGCCAGCGACCATCAACAGTGCCGGACAGCTGGTTACGGGCGACAAAGTCAATCCCAATTTCAATGATTGCAAGATCAATGGGAGCTCATGCGTCACTGCTGTGACAGCCGGCTACAAAATCAACCGCGCCTTCACCTTCGAGAACTACAGCCGCATCTCGGGGACGGCGATAAAGTGCGCCAAGGACAAATCCTTTGTGAACAACGGTCAGTCCTACACCCTGTTGCTCATCCCGACCATCGACAACGGTTGCACCTCCTCGAACAATGCGTACGACCTGGTTGCCACCTACGGTGGTTCTGTCACCAACGCCGACCCGGCCCTGTCCGTGGCGGCGGCAGCAACTTCGCTGGGCATGAAGTTCTATGTCGGTCTGCCGGCACCCGCGAAGGACACCTTCACTCCCTGGCTGCCAGACATGTCTTACAGCGCCACCCTGCAGAAATTCACGGAGCGCTTCGTGATGTTCCATGCATCGCGGAACGACGTTGCTGGGTTGGCTGGCTTCTACCACCACACCGAAATGCCGATGACCCCCTCCGCGCATTACGACCCCATCCTTGATGTCTACCGGATGCAAAACGCTGCCATCAAGAAGTACATGCCGGGCCGGGAAGCTCTCGTCAGCCCGTACATTGATGCCCGCATCGGCAAGGGCGCCCTGACTCCTGACCAGGCCCGCGACGCGGCCAAGAAGATCGCTGACACCAATTCCGGGATCCATCTCAGCATCGCCATTCAGGACGGCATGGGAACGTCCAAGGGAGCGGCCTACATGGGCAACGAGGCTGGTTTGAGCGTTGATCCCTTCGCCGAAGCCTACGTTGGCAGTGGCACCTGGGGAAGCAAGTACGTTGCCCCAGTCAGCGAATACTTCAAAGCCGCCGCAGAAGGTGTCAAGGGTACTGGTGCCAGCCTGTGGTCCAACCTGGAGGGCATGGCACCGACCAACGACAAGACCGCCAACAACTGCGACAACCAGCTTCGTGGCAAGACCACGAAGTCCCGCCTCGACCGTCAAGTCCAGGCCGTGGGCACCACGACATCGAAGAACATCTCGTTCATGTGGGACAACTACTTCATCTGCGCAGTAGCCCCAGGCAGTAACACGCTGGCCCAAGACCTGACCGCAAGGGGTAACGAGCCGATCATCAGCGACACCAGCCTTTCCGCAAGCGGACAGATCATTGTCAGTGGCTACAACCTGTCCGGTTCCAAGGTCTCAGTGAAATTGCTCAACCAGGGCCGCAAGGCAGAAACGAAGTCAGCCAACCTCGAGTGGATCGACGTGACATTCGGTGCCCGAACCGGCCTGGATAAGCGAATGGAAAGGGCCTCCTTCAATCTTGGACCCGTATCCGTCCCTGCAGGTTCCTACTACATGGTGAACATCACGAACTCGACGGGCGCCACCAACTCATCCTTCTACTCCAAGCTCTACTAGGAACAGAACCGGCAGCAGCATATGGCCCTGCGAACACCAGTCTCCCCAAAGGGTCGCTGCTGTCGGTCCAGTCTCTATCCCGAACACCCTCACTGATGACTCGCGAGGATCCAGCTTCCCCGACTCAACACGGCCCGAGTGCTTGATTCACCTCGCGAAAATCAACTGACAGTTCGTTACCGAATACTCCACCCACAACCAAGGAGGCGTCTTGCATCGCCCATTGAAAAACGAAGCTGGCGCCTTCGACCTGCCGTCCATCATTGTCGGCGCTGCGGTGGTCGCAATCCTCGCCTTGGGGGTTCTGGCCACCCTCTTCGGCGTCATCCCCTGGTCCCAGGACCTTGCGGCGAGGCAGGACCTGAAGGCGTTGGCCGATGCGGAGAAGACCGTCAAGGCCATAGGCGGTCAGGACACGGCGCCACAGAACATACACGGTCTCACCGGATACCAGGACTATCAGGTGCTTGTTGATCACGAAGTCCTCTCCGAAAGCGACGGCCTCGCTGCAGAAGCCGGCCAGCTCGGTAGCTGCTTCGTAGCAACAAGCACGTCCGCCACCGGGAAGGTCTTTTGGACCGACAGTATGAACGGGGAAATTACCGAATACAGGTCTGGGGACACCAGCGGATGCGGAGACCTCCAAAAACTGGCAGGAGAAAGCCCCCGGACGCCCAGCATCGCAATGGTGTCGACATGGAATACATCCGCTCCAGGTTGCGGGACGATCCAACTGCCGATCGACGGTGCCGTTTCCGGGACCATCGACTGGGGAGACGGAACAACGGATCCAATGAGTATCCGTCCCACGCACGCATACGCCAGCCCCAGCCCCTCCCAGAAGATCGCTCTCTCCGGGACCTTTACACAGTGGACGGGGACGAACGCGGCGCTCACGGCGGCGCTGCCCTGGTCGAGGGACTGCATAACTTCTGTCGACGAATGGGGTGAAGGTACCGGGGTGCAATCAATAGTCGGCGGCTTCGCGATAGCCCCGCGCCTGACCGATGTTGCCAAACCGCCGACCACCGTAACCGATATGACCGCCGCCTTCTACTACTCACAGGCCTTCAACGGTGACATCAGCGACTGGGACACCAGCAATGTCACCAGCATGCGTTCAATGTTCAATGACGCTCAAGCCTTCAACGCGGACATCAGCCGCTGGGACACCGGCAGCGTCACCGATATGGGCATGATGTTCTACCGCGCCAGCACGTTCAACCAGCCCATCGGCGGTTGGAACACAAGCAAGCTCACGACGATGGGCAGCATGTTTTCGTCCGCTACTTCCTTTAATCAGCCCGTGGGATCGTGGGACACCCACAACGTGAACGACATGCGAATGGTCTTCTCTGGTGCTAGCTCGTTCAACCAACCAATCGGCACCTGGAACACGAGCAAGGCCAACAGCCTCATCTGGATGTTTGCCAACGCCCCCGCTTTCAACCAGCCGATCGGCGATTGGGACATCAGCAATGTCACGAGCACATCCATGATGTTTGCTGGCGCATCCTCCTTCAATCAGCCCATCGGCAAGTGGAATACCGGAAAAGTAACTACCATGAGCGGCATGCTCGAAGGCGCTTCTGCGTTCAACCAGCCCATTGGAGCCTGGGACACCCGTAACGTCGAAAATATGGCCTACTTGTTTGCAGGCGCCTCCTCCTTCAACCAGCCGCTGGATGGTTGGAACGTCGACCGGGTAACAATGAAGGGGAACATGTTCACAGGTGCTGCATCCTTCAACCAGGACCTCAGTTCCTGGAAGGACAGCCTCCCGTCATGGGACACAGCTGGGTTCCCAGCACAGTTCCCCCGGGAATTTTGGCCGACCGTCCGCTAGCGAACGCAGCCCCGCCTTTCGTTGGCGGGTTTACGGTGAGCCGCACACCTCATGGGTATGACGACAATGAACCCCGCACGCCAACCCCAAGGCGTCCCCACAGGCGGACAGTTTGCCGCTGTCCCCCATGCAGAGCCTCGAATCTGCCTCGCCACCTCACCAGAGCTGGCCCCGCTCGGAAAATACCAGGTCTCCGCACCGGCACTCCAGGCCGCACGCGAAGTGTGGGCTGCCGTGGAAAAGGAACCCGGCTGGAGGCGGCATGAGGCCGCAGAGGTCTGGGCAAAGGAACGCGGCTTCGAAGCCGACACCTTCGACTACTACCCCGCCGCCGACCAGGCCCACGGTAACGGTGTCGTTCTGGTCAGTGAATGGGGCGCCGCCGTCACGCTCAGCGGCCAGGGCCGGCGCAACTTCTCCGTGGACCTCGACGGCGACACCGACACCCTCGACACCGGAGATGACGGAGGCAAGATCGCCCCGGTCACCTTCATCTACGTCTGACCCGCCTCAACTGAAAGGCCCCACATGACGACAGCCGCCATGTCTGCCCGGCACGCCGCCCACACCCTCGTCGACCCTGCGCTGGGCAAGAAAGCCTGGGCTCACGAGTCCACCGGCAGGCACTACGTTCCCCAGAGCCTGCGTGGATACCTGCTCGGCCGGGCCCTGGACGTCGTCATCGTTGCGGCAGCATCCTTCGCCCTGGCCAAGGGAAGGACGGCAACGACATCACCCCGGACGACAAACATTGGCACCTCCGCCGCACAGAGGGCGATGACCAGCTCGACCCCGGCGCGGCCGTCCACCTGTACCGGGTAGCAGCGGCTTCTTCAGCTACGAGCACGAAGGCGTCGGCTACGACACGGAGACGAGCACATTCGTCATCGACATGGACCACAAATTCTCCGCCTGACCAGACCAGCAGAAAGCAGGACAATGACCACCGCACGACAGCCCCAGGGCATCCCCACCGGAGGCCAGTTCGCCGCAACCACCCACTCTGAACCGCAGATCACCTTGCCGGCCGGTTCGACCAGCATCGAGGAATTCGTGGCGCAGCGCGACGCCGTCAGGGAACGCCGGGACGATGCCCGGGACGACTACGATGGCCTCGACATCCTCGCCCAGCGTCTCTCCGCCCGTGGAGTCGCGGCCTCCATCCTGGCCAAGTACCCCACCGCCGCAACGCTCAGGGTCGCGGAGAACCAGGACGGCGAAAACCAGTTCGACGCCATCTCGATCACCGCGGCCGACGGCACCGTGCTGGAGCATGTGGACGACGATGACGCGTGGACGTGCCACGAGATGACTCCAAACGGTCCGCAGATCCAGGAGCTGGTCTGGGAGTTCAACCCGAGGGACGACCGTTGGGCCCATAAGATCGGGGAGATCACCAACAGCAAGTTCGACGGCAAGACCGTCGACATTGACCTGCACGCGGCACTGAACGCCTCACTCCCCGACGAACAGAAGGACTGAGACAGCTGCTGCCAATAAGTGCCGGGGCGCCACCGTCCCGGCACTTTTGCGTCCCAGCCGTACACATCCCAGGCATGACCACAGACATCAGCCGCCAGCCCAAGGGCATCCCCGCCGGGGGCCAGTTCGCCGCCACCGCCCATGCCGAACCAAGCCTCGAGCTCGTCCCGGCGAACCCGAAGACCGTGACAGAGCACTTCCTTGGCCGCGAAGCGATCTTCGCCAAGCGGCGCCGGATCCACGAGCAGCTGGAGCGGCTGGAACGGATCCAGTCCGCACACTCGCTGCGCAGCGTTGCGGCCACGGTCCTGGCCCGCTTTCCCGGCGCAGCCACGCTCCGCGTCGGCGCCGACGAGGACGGCCGGGACGAATACGCACCTGTTTCCATCGCCAACGCCGACGGAGGTCTCCTGCAGCTGAACACCACACAGGCCGACTACGACGACGAGTGGATGTTCGAGCAGATGGTCCAGGACGGCCCCGACATCCGGGAACTCGTTGCCGATCTTGACTTCCATGACGACAGCTGGACCGAAGGCGTCGGCTTCATCCACGGAACCGGTAAGCGCCAGCGCAAGACAGTGGACATCAACCTCCAGGCCGCCCTGAACGCCCCCGACCCGTTCATCGCCGAAGAGCATGACCCCCGCACCCGGACGCTCTCCTCGGATGAGCAGACTGACCTGGTGGAGGCCGCCAACCACGGCGTCGCTGCGATGGAAGACGTCCTGGAAGACAACAACAGCTTCGATGAGCACCGGCAGTTCGAGGTGCTGGAGAACCTCAAGGACCGGGTCAACACCCTCCTGACGGTGACCAAGCAGCCAGAGTAGAAAACGAGAGGGCCCGTCCGGCACACGCTGGACGGGCCCTCTGTCATGTTGAGGATCAGACTGGCTTATAGTCCTCGACGGTCAGGCTGTCCAGGTCCAGAGAGACGAGATTGCCTGCCTTGTACTCCTTGTCCAGGACGTGCACTCGGGTTTCCAGGCCCGGCATGAGCCCGGTACGGCGCTGGTGCCAGTGGCCAGAGAAGACCAGCTTCGGCTCAGTGTTTCGGACCGCGTCACGGAGCAGGGAGCGGACAATGTAAGACTCGCGCTCGAGCGCCTCGGGCAGGTCGAACATGGTCTCCACGTCGATGCCCGCCGGCACATCGTGGGTGATGAGGACATCCAGCGGCTCCGTCCCCAGCAACCCGACGTCGCTTGGGACGGTTGTCTCTTCCAGGAACCAGTCCCGTCCTTCAGTGCCGCGGTACCGGTCTATCGAGTACGCACCGCCGAGCGCCCCGAAGCGCACTCCCCCGAAGTTCCACCGGTGCCCCCGCGGGGCGTACAGCAGCCGGTCGCTGATGACTCCGAACCCGTCCATATTCAATAGCAGGGCCCGCAACTTCGGGTGAACGTCATGGTTGCCGTCGACGAAGATGAAGGCCAGGCCCAGTTCCTCCAGCAGGCGGGCCAACTCCGCGGTGAAACCGCCGGGTTCGGGGTAGTCCGGGTACTCGTCGTACCAGAGTACCTTCAGGTCCCCGACATGGACGATCACCTTGTAGCCGTCCCGTGCGGCGCAGGTCAGTGCCTGGCGCATCCAGCGGTGTTGCCGTGCCAGTCCCCCGCGACAGCGATCTTGCGAATCTCGTCGGGCTCAATCCCGAGCCGCATCAGTGTTTCCATTCCCATCATGTGTGCGGCACAGGCGATGTCCGCACTCCCCCGTGCCGGCGGAAATGCATCGAGCCGCACACGTTCCGGGTATGACTACGATTACGGCCCGCCAGCCCAAAGGCATTCCCGCAGGTGGCCAGTTCGCCGCGACCGCCCATGCCGAGCCCGGCACCGTCCTGACGGCACAGCCCTCGTTCCAGGCACACTCCCATGCTGAACTCCTCAGCGACCGTCTGAACCACCTGGACGAAGCACGGGTCGCCCGGTCAGCGATCTACGACGCCCTGGAGCGTGGCGAATTTGGCGACGCCGGCGTCGTGGTCCGTGATCTCCGCAACGACGACCGGCTCCTCCGGCTCGCCATCGACCGCTACGTCGTAGCCGAGCACCAGGAACCCGGCTCCGCAAACCCCGAAGCTACGGGCCACGGCCTCGGCCAGCACCTCATCGACCTGCAGAACGAGGACATCGAGGACGGCGTCTACGCCCTCAAGGACGTCCGCTCATGACCGTCACTGCCCGGCAGCCCAAGGGGATCCCGGCCGGCGGCCAGTTCGCTGCGAGCACGCACGCTGATCCATCCATCCAACTGCAGCTGCTAAAGGAATCGGAGGACGTGTTCGGCATGTCCCCCGGCACGCGTGTCATGGCCGGAAACGAGTTCGGCACCATCTCCGAGGCCGGCAAGGACCGCAACGGCAACGTGACCGTCGACCTGGACGGCGGCGGCTCGCTGCACCTGAAAGCCGACCGTGTCGTGCCGTGGGAGGCATACCTAGACACGGTCATGCCGGCGGTGGACTACGACCCCGACCCGGAGACCCCTAAGATCGACCAGGCACAGGCGGACCGCGCCCTTCGGGGAAGCTTCGTCCGGATGCGCAACGCCCTGGACTCCGCCAACCGCAGTGGCGACACCTACTTCCAGGGCGTCGCCTTTGGCGAGGCAGAGGTGGCCGCAGCGCTGATGAACGCTGACGCTGATCCGGAGACGATCGGACGCAGCCGCGGTGAAGTGCTGAAGCTCGGCCTGCCGCTTGGCGCCGACCATGAGGCACTCTCCGCTGCTGAGATCAAGAAGCGCACGTCGGCACCCCTGACCTCGCTGCGGGCACGCCGTCTGGCCGGCTACTTCACGGCCCGGGCTGTCGAAATGCAGACCCACAACGGATCCATCCCCCAGCGCGACTGGGGTACGGCCGAGTGGACGAAGCAGGGTGCCCTGCTCGCGTACTCCCAGGCTGCTGTCCGGCTGGCTGATGGTATCCCCCACAGGGAGGACAGCTACCGCGAGAAGCGTTTCACCCGGCTCCTGGCCGATGGCGAAACGAACATCAACACGATCATCGGCGAGACGTTCGACGACGGCGCCTGGTAGCCATCAGGTCAGCGGCGCTGTGCGCTCCTAGTAGGCCCCGGGATCCGTTCCGCCGGCCTCCTCTCAGTCCACCGTTTACTAGCCCTGGACACTGGCTCCGGACCCTCAAAGCGTGTTAGCAGAACGGGCAGGTTGCCTCGTCGGTGATGGCCCAGCCGGAACGCTGCGCTGCGCGGACGGTTGCAGCGATCGTGATTGCTTCAAAGGTTGCAAATGACGACCGCAGGCACGTGCCTGACACGCATCCGTCACCCGCGAGTGTAGTGCGGTAGCTGACCTCGATGCTCATGAAGTCCCCTCACAGAGCGGCCCCATGCCGCGCTGATGTCCAGGACAAATCTACGAGGCCCCCGGACCATAGGGGCCAGTGGTGTGAAGACTTCACCCTGCCTTTCACCCCGTCAAACGGACTGAAGGACCGGCTACGAACAGATCCACTGGCTCCAGGCACTCCGAGAGCCTGTAACTACCAGAGTCACGGAGTGCCAGACAGGCGGACACGCAGGCACTCCGACCTTCAGGCCGCCATAGTCCGCGACTCTGTTGCATACAGACTGACAGGCGCTGGCAGTGGCCTGACCGCCAGAGTCCCTAGGGCCATAGACCCGCGCACCCACGGCCTCAGTGACTCTGTTTCCCCCGGATGCGCGGGGCCCGTGACCCTGTGACAGCCAGACTCGCGGATGTCTGTGACACCCAGACCCACAGACGCGGCGACCCTGTGACAACACACGCCGAGAGCCACAGACACTGTAGTTCTGTTCCTTCCAGAGTCCCTTGGTAACGGAGTCTGCGACCCACGGACTTACAGCGCCCCCGGAGACTGTGACACACAGACCAGCAGCCGCACGGTCTCTGTGACTCTGTTCCTCACAGACTCACCTACCCGGTGAGCCTGCGGCTAACAGATACACGTGATACGAGAGTCCGTGACACACGGACTCACAGACGACCGTCCGGGACCAACATAGCGACAGCCCGAGTGAGTCTGTAACTTCCTGCGCGACGGTGCCTGCGAGTCTGTCACTTACAGGCTCGCCGTGCGACAGAGTCCCGGACAAACAGGGTCCCTGACTCACGGTTCCCGTGCACGTGCAGACCCGAGAGGCCGCATGACCTTGTGACAACGCGACTAACAGAGTCCGGGACCGCGCGGCCCACGGACTCGCAGACCAACAGTGCCACGGACCACGAGGCCACAAAGGGGCTAATCCCTGGAATGGTGCACGGAGTCACGGACTCACTGCGTAACAGCGCCCGGGGACACGTGACTCTGTTACTACCAAACCAGCAGAAGACTCCGAGAGTCGCCGACTAACAGACTCACAGCCCATGTCAGTCACGGCGCCACAGCGACACGAAGTCACAGACACGCCGATGAACGGACTCTGTAAAAACTTTCTCGGCCCGCATCTCAGGGCGTCATGACGTGGCCCGAAAGCGACAGCGAGCAGTAACCGTCAGCGGAGCGGGGGAGTGGTCGGCCACTATGGCCCTCTGCAGCGGCCTGGAGCAGGGCCATACAGACGGCGAGGGCCGCGGGCGCGCAGCAACCCCTGCAGGCGCTGCCGGGAGCGCAGAAAGAACCGCCACAGACTCACAGAGTCGCGGACACACGTGCTCTGTCGTACGTTGAGTTTGAATACTGACGGCGGTTCTCCACGATGGGGGAGGTGTTGCCTGCTAACTTCTTCTTAGCGCTTCCCGGCGGCAACGAACCAGAGTTCCATCAAGGTCATCTTTTGGCCCATGAACTATTGGTACCTTCGTCAACCCGTCTGGCCTCAGCGCACGACGACGTTATCTATAGAAGGAAGCCACCATGAGGATCGTTGCGGTCATCAATCAGAAGGGCGGCGCGGCCAAAACCACCACGGTGATGAGCCTGGCGGCCATTGCCGCGCAGCATTCCAAGGTCCTGGTCGTCGACGTTGATCCCCAGGGATCGGTCGACCTCTGGGCAGCCAATGCGGAAAGCCTGCCCGAAAACGAACAGCTTCCCTTCGACGTCGTGTCAGAAACCGACCCCACGCACCTGCTTCGGATTCGAGAACTCGACTACGACATGGTCTTCGTGGACACCCCGGGCAACATCGACAACACCGCCGTACTACAGGCTGTCGTCGAGAACTCGGACTTCGTGCTCATGCCGACCGAGCCCGCCGGCCTGGGTCTCCTGCCCCTGATCAACACCTACAACAAGGTCGTGGCCAAGTCAGGGAAAGATTATCGCGCAGTCATCACACGAGTTGACACCACTTCTCTCGGTGACGCCGCCGATGCCCAGGAGTTCCTGCGCAACCACGGCCTCAATGTCTGTGACACCATCATCCGCCGTTACAAGGTGCACGAGCGGGCGCCACTGACCGGAGCCGTGGTCACCGGCTACGAGAACAGCAGGCACGCCCAGAAGGCTGCCTTGGATTACAAAGACCTGAGCCTGGAGCTGATGAGCATCTGGGCCAACAACAACAAGACGCTGGCCGGCGCCGCGTCCGGAAAGTAAGGAGTAGCAGCGATGGCACGCTTAGGCGCTATGAGCAGCATGTTGTCGGCCCGGGCCGAAGAACTGGTTGAAGTGACCAACCAGCCGCAGGTGCCCAAACTGGTTGCGGTGCAGCAAGACAACCAAGCTACGGATGCTCCCGCAGCCGTGGATCCGGAACCGGAAGCTTCGGAGGCCGCTGATGCCGAAGCACCCGCCGGCGACACCGCCCCGGCAGAAGTAGCTGCCCCGGAGGATGAGGAGGAAGACGACGCCGAAGAGGAAGAGTCCGCCCCTGCTGCTGCAGCTCCCGCGGTCGTACAGGAATCCAAGACGGTAAAGAAGACCAAGTCGACGGCAGCCAGGCGCAAGCCCAAGCCCGAGGCACCCGTGGTTCCGGCTCCGCCTGCCGAATCCAATGGCCGGGCCCATTACACGGAGCTGATCCGCAAGGAGCTTCGCCTGCACCCTGGGCAGTCTGCAGACCTGACAATCCTTACAGTCACCATCCACAACAAGAAGCGGGGGAGGGGTGAGCGCATTACGGACAACACCCTTATGCGCATTGCCCTCGACCTGCTCCTGGAGCGCAAGCACGAACTCCAAGGAACCACCGAGGATGAGCTGCGCGCTTCGGTCGGCCTACCACCTGTACAGTACGGCGACTAACGCGTGGGGGAGTAAGGCCCGCATCCCGGTAGGGGAGCGGGCCTTTTCTGTGTGGTCCGTGACTAACAGAGTCCGGGTGTGCGCGACTCCGTTAGTCCGGTTCTCCGTGTAGCTGTTCGTCACGGAGGATGTACGCCTGCGAGTCTGTTGCGCTGTGACTCTGTGAGCGTCACGCCGGGCGACTACATGTCATCGTATCGCCAGTCCGTGGCGTGGCCGGGGGAGGCCACATCCAGCCGCCCCACCCACGGTCAAGCAGGACGGCTGAACGCGATGTCGGCGAGCATCCAGTCGTCGGGAGGCCCTTCGTACTCATGCCAGGGATAGTCATCGTCGGGTGAGAGCAGCTCCGCGACCGTTCTGACATTCCGCGCCAGCCATTCGCGCCAGATGGTCCGTTCGATGCGGTAGCGCTGCAACTGCGCCGCCACTGCCTCCAGAACGCCGAAGTGTTCCGCCAGGGCCTTCAAGGAAGTGGACGCCACCCGCGACCACGCCAGGTCCCGACCGCGACGGGTGAGATTCCATGCGGAGAGCAGTTCCAGCGCCTCAATCACTGCGGTGCGGGAGAGCCTGGTAGTGCGGACCAGGGCCATCGTCGATAGGGGAGTGGGGGAGTGCTCCAGCGCTTCATAGACGAACGCAGCCGGTAGTCCTAGTTCCCTGAACACCGGCCGCAGCGCGTGTATCTTGCCCTTCTGCCAGGACACATCCTCTGCTGCCTCTTTCAGTTCTTCGGGCACGGTGAGCATGTAGAGATCGCCCTTCGTGCCGCGTCCCTGTTCGATGAGCGTCACGAGTGGATCCGGTTCGGCCCTGAGGGCCCGGAGGTGGACGCCGACACTGGTGTGGTCCATCCCAGTGGCCACAGCCAAGGACCTGATCCCGAACTCGATGAACCTGCTGCCCGTCATATGGGCTGCTTCTCCAAGGGCACGCAGGAGCATTCTCCGGCCAAGTCCGCTGCGGGCGTCCTGGTAGCGGACTTCCCGGATCCGGAGTGCATTGCGCCAGGTCCGTATGTACCGGTGCTCGGCATCGGAATTTTTCACAGGTGAATTACTGCCCTGTAATCCTTGCGGCTGTGTATTTGGCTGGCTTGTGGGGGATTTACGGACATGTCTTTGGCCTGACTGGCTAGGGGGATTTTTCTTGAGGTGCTCGATGGCCTTGAGCCAGTCGCGCTTCAGGGAAGGCGCACGGTGCCGGGAGGCGTAGCGGGCGTAGAAGGAGGCCAGACCTGGCCAAAGGCCCTGCTTGAGGCGGCGGTCGACATCGGTCAGGCTGAGCCCTGCGGCTGCCGCGCCGGTAATGACTGCCTGCCTGGCGTCCGAATCCGAGGTGTACCGTTTGGTGTCGTACAGTCCCGTCGTGGCGATGAGCTGCATGGCGCGGGACATACGCCCGGCTGAAGGAGTCGCTGTAGGAGCGTCAAGATCCGGGGCGAAGGCTTCCTGGTTGCGGCGGGCACGGACGGCCGCGATCTCTGCAGCCAGGTCGCCGGCCAGTGCTTGCCATACCTCTGCACTGTTGGGCCTGCGGACGACGTCGTAGGCGTGGGACAGGCTGCCCTCGAGCTGCTGGTGGCCGCCGCGTTTGTGTGGGGATCCCGGGGTTCGCATGCAGCCGTGAAGGAGGTTTTGGTGCGGTGTCTTGTCGAGGCTCCGTAGCCTGGTGCCAAGGGCTTCAACGAGGTCGCGGGCTGCGGCGAACGGGACACGCTCTGCCAGGGGAACGTAGAGGTGGCGGCCGCCAGTGGGGGAGTGGTCCTCAATCCACCGGGCCCCGAAGCGGCTCAACCAGGCTTTCGTGGCGTTGGTCTCCGCGTCAACCAGAGTTGTTCCGCCGACAGAGGTATCAAAGTCGAGGAAGATAGCCGTGCAGCAGCCGTCCTTGCCGAAAATACGCACGGCGGCGGGGACGGAGGGGAGACCCTCGGTCAGGTTGCGTTCGTGCTTCAGCGGATAGGACTTGCCGCCATCACGGGAGAGGCGCACCCGTGCCTGGCCGGCCAGGCACGGTGAAAGAGCGGCCCACACGGTGGCTGGGTCGTCAAAGCTGGGGGACACGCCGTGACTAACAGAGTCACGCAGGACGTGAGCGTGCTGGGGTACGATATTAGTATTCCTTCAAGAGGGAATGGCTAAAGGCCGGTCCTGGCAGACCGGTTTTTGCAAAAAGAAAGCCTGAACAGGGCTTTTGTCTGATTTACGAACTGTCCGCCGGGAAGCAAAGCAGTTCGTGAATCACTGGCTTCGAAGGCCCGCCTCGTGCGGGCCTTCATCATTTAAGAGGCTATTTGGATCGGTAGCTCCTCCTGGCGCCTGATCTTGCTCAGGTCCGTGTGGTCGATGCGTTCATTGACGATGTGGGCCAGCCAGTCACTGACGTACTCGAAACCTTCGGCTTCGGCCAGCTCCCGGACAATATCCGCGCGCGGCGTGGCGAGGCGGAACGCCATGACGCGTCGGTCGCCCTTGCCGGGCCTGCCGGCCCGTCGGTTTGTTGTAGCCATGTTTCTCACTGTCCTTTGAATTCCAGCGCCCCTTAGAGCGGCTCGATTTGTTCTCGTGACACCGGGCCAATTGGCCTTCAGAAACTGCCTGGCAGCAATTGCTGAAATCGTCTCCGATCCCCTTGAACGTATCACTCACCTGTGTTAACTCCGTGGATTAAGCAATTTCTGAAATTACAGCGTGTCCTCTCACCTGCGGAAACAACGGGCGGCTGTGCGCGCGCTCCTTACCGCTGGCCGAATGCAAGATCGGCCAGGCTCCATTCGTCCGGTGGCCCCTCGAACATCTCCCAGGGGTAGTCGTCGCTGGGGGATAGGAGCTCGGGAACGGTGTTGACGTTCCTGGCCAACCATTCACGCCAGATGATCCGCTCGTGGCGGTAACGCTGGATCTGCTGCGCCACGGCTTCCAGGACACCGAAGTGTTCGGCCAGCTGCTTCAGGGAGGTTCCGTGAACTACCGACCAGGCGCGGCCCGTGTCACGGTTGACCAGATTCCAGGCGGCCAGGATTTCCAGAGCTTCGTGAACTGCAGACCGGGACAGCCTGGTGACCGCAACGACCTCCATAGTGGATAGCCCGGGGGATTGCTCCAGTGCTTCGTAGACGAACGCCGCCGGTAGACCCAGTTCCCGGAAGACCGGGCGGAGGGCGTGGATCTTTCCTTTCTGCCAGGTGGCGTCCTCGGCCGCGGCCTTCAGATCCTCGGGGACGGTAAGCATGTATAGGTCGCCCTTTGTTCCGCGGGCTTCCTCAACCAAGGTGACAAGGGGGTCCTTCTCCGCGCGAAGCTCCCGCAGGTGAAGGCCGACGGTGGTGTGGTCGAGCCCGGTGGCCACGGCGATCGACCGAACCCCGAACTCAACGAATCGGGAAGCCGTCATATGGGCTGCTTCCCCCAAGGCCCGCAACACCATCCTCCGAGCCATACCGGTCCTGAACTGCTGATAGTTCATCTCTCTGATCCTGAGAGCATTGCGCCAGGTCCGGATGAACCGATGCTCTGCATCGGGATTTGAAAGTGAGTTTGAAGCCTTTATCGCTGCCGCCTGTGTATTTGGCTGGCTTGTGGGGGATGTGCGGACATTGTTCTTCCCTTCCCGATTCGTCGGGTTTTTGCTGAGGTAGGTGACGGCTTTCATCCAGTCCCTGCGCAGGGCCGGGAGTCGGTGCCGGGCTGCATACCGGGCGTAGAAAGAGGCAAGTCCGGGCCAGGTTCCCTGGAGCATCCGGCGCTCCACATCCACCAGCTCGAGGCCGGCGGCCGCGGCGCCAACGATGACTGCCTGGCGGGCGTCGGAGTCCGTGGCGTAGCGGTTCGTGTCGTACATCCCGGTCTGGGCGAGTACCTGCATGGTCCTGGACATTCGGCCCACGGGCTGGTCGAGGATGGGGGCGTCCGAGGATGCCGGGTTGAACGTTTCTTCCAGGCGTAGCGCCCGGACGGCCTTGATCTCGGCAGTCAGGTCTTTGGTCATTGCCGCCCAGATGCTCGGGCTGTTGGGGCGGCGGGCAACGTCGTAGGCCATGGACAGGCTCATCGCCAGCTCCTGGTGGCCGCCGCGCTTGTGCGGAGAACCAGGGGTGCGCATGCAGCCGTGAAGCAGGTTCTGGTGCGGGGTCTTGTCCAGGGTCCGGTATCGGGTGCCTAGCGCCTCGACAAGATCCCGCGCTTCGGAGAAAGTGACCCGCTGCGCCAGCGGGACGTAGACGTGGCGGCCACCGTTGGGGGAGTAGTCCTCAATCCAGCGGGCCCCGACTGAGTGCAGCCAGGTTTGGACGGCCCGGACGTCGGCTTGGACCCAATCGGGGCCGGCTACTGACGAGTCAAAGTCGAGAAAGATGGCGGCGCAGGTGCCGTCCTTGCCGAAAATACGGACTGCCGCGGGAAACGACGGGAGCGCCTCGGTGAGGTTCCGTTCATGTTTCTGCGGGTAGCTCTTACCGGCGTCGCGGGAGAGGCGGACGCGTGGCTGTCCGGCAAGTAAGGGGGAGAGGGCCGCCCAAACTTGGGCAGGGTCGTTGGACTGGCGCGACACGCCAGCCTCGGGCAGGGCTGGCAGCACGCGCGCGTGCTGATGTACGATGAGGACATTCCTTTCAAAGTGAGCGCTTCGGAGGGCTAACAAAGGGCCGGCCCGCCAAGACCGGTTTCATAGCACAACAACTGGTGGACCCGCCAAGGTCTACCACTCGACTTACAGACTGAGCGCCGGGAAGCAATCCAGAATGTAAGTCTCAAGCTTCGGAGGCCCGCTTAGTGCGGGCCTCCATTTTTATGAGGCGATGCGGATGGGCAGTTCCTCCTGGTGGTGGAAGTGGTTGCGCAGTGCCCTGTCCTCGATGAGCGACCGGGCAACGGCGGACGAGACGTAGTCAGAAACTGTGATGCCCTTCGCTGCGGCGACCTGGGCAACTTCTTCAGCCGTCTCTTCCTGTACGCGGAAGCCAATGTATTTGCGGAGGCCCCTGCTGGGTCGTCCGCGTCCACGCTTGATTTGTGCAGCCATTGTCTCGTCCTTTGAATCTCGTCCAGCTGCCGGGCCGGACTGCTTCATCGTTGGTGTTGCTGGTAGCCGATCTGGCCCTGCATTTTTGTTTGCAGGTTTGCGGCTGATTCGAAGTTAGCACCGGCGCCGATAGCAACCGGGTATTTGTTAACTGCAAACACTAGGCGTGTCGCAGGCAACGCGGGAACATGCCGACCGACGCAGTGTCCACCGCATCAATGTCCTCCTCCCAAAGGTTGAGATCGAATCTAGCCCGCCAAGCCGGGCCTCGGCGCTGTATCGGCCGTTCTTCACCCCTCGCTTAACCCCTCCATTCGTCCCAGGCCGGCTCGAGCCCGGGGGAGGGGTGACAAAGTTAGTGATAGCGGAAAATCAGGTCCAAGCCGGTCCGCTGGCAGCAGGTGGTATTTTCAGCTATCACTAAGTGCGCCGGTTGCTCATCAGGTCGACGCTACTGAAGTGGCCAGGCCGAAGGAGAGCCTCGGCGCATGCTGGTCCGGAGAGCATCGTTGGAAGAGCCCGGCGCGGGCTCACACGCGCGGGCGCGCGGAACCAACGTTAGTCGCCGGAACCCAGACGACCCTCTATGTCGGCTGAGCAGCTACTGCGCCTGGTCCGGATCCCAGTCGTCGTTCTCCAGGCTCTTCAGGGTTTCGATGAGTTCCTCAGACCGGGGTAACTGGTCGGCCGGCAGGGCCGGTGAGGTAGTCCGCAGCTTCTTTGGCCGTAAGGTCCCCGTCAGCCGGCAGTCCGTCCCGTCGTTCTTGGTCCAATCAGGCCCCCTCGTTGGTGGACTAACACCCGTAGGCACTCTTGACCGGACTCCAGTCATTTACCCGGGTCATCATAGGCCGAGCATCGTTTCTACGTGGCGCCACCTGCATGTGCTCACTCATAGTTCGGGGGAGTCGGTGGTCAAGACCGTGGTGGCAACATCGGCGGCGGTGGCTGGAGCGCTGGCATGGTAGCCCCGTTGCCCCACCCCATGGCTCTGGATATGCTCATCTTGCCCGTGCCCCGTCGGTACGGCATCACGGCTTGAGGGACTTGATGCGACGTTTATTTTTGGGTGCTTGCGTAATTGCCGCCACGATGTTGGGCAGTGTCGCCTTCGCTGGACCCGCCCGAGCCGAGGACTTCTCGTGGCATAACCTTGTCCAAGATGACCGGGACGGCGGCCTGATTTTTGGGGACCTCGTCACCATTCGCGACGATGGACTCGCTTACGTCTACGCAGACAACGGTGTCTCCCAGCCTGAGCGGACAGCCGGTTACGTCGGACCGGACGTCAACGCGATACTCATGCCGGGGGACTGGGACGGCGATGGCTACGCAGATTGGATCTATCGAAGTACCGATGGATCACTCCACCGGATGCCAGGCTGGAGCGGTGGCACACCAAGGAATCAGATTGGCTGGGGATGGGACGTCATGACCGCCCTGACATCCCCGGGGGACTGGGACGGCGACGGCGCCCCGGACGTCTTGGCCCGGGACGCCAGCGGTGCGCTGTGGCTGTACCGCGGTGACGGGGATGGTCATTGGTATCCTGGCCGCACACAGGTGGGCTCCGGATGGAACATCATGAACGCAATCTTTAGCGGACATGACTTCAACGGTGATGGATCATCAGACGTCCTCGCCCGTGATGTCTACGACGCCCTCTGGCTCTATCCGGGAAACGGCACCGGTGGCTGGCAAAACCGCGTACAGATCGGCAGGGGCTGGCAATCGATGGCAAAATTCGCCGCACCGGGTGACTTTGACCGGGACGGCGTCGGAGACGTCATAGCGCAGGACATCAACGGGAAGGTCTGGCTATACCCAGGAAACGGCACCGGCGGCTTCACGGGCCAGCGCTTCCTGATGGACGTTCCGGCGTCCAAAGTCATGGGGTAGTGGCCCGCTAGCTTGCCGACCAACTGTTTTCCGCAGAGCCGAATTGATGCATCAGATGCAATATCAACCTCTTTTGGTTGACATAAGCTCTGTTATCGGCGTTTCCAAACCACGCAGGGGAGAGACTCGGAAAGACCGCTGAAACACCCCTGCACAGTGCCCTCAGACGGCCGGCCGCTTACCGGCCGAATAAGGTTCGATCTGCTGGCACGACGGCTTGCCGGTCGTCGTCGATTCGGTAGATCGTCCTGAAGTTGGCAGTGAGCAGTGTGATGTCTTCAAGGGTGATGCTGATGAAAGCTGATCGCTTTTTCAGGTACAGGAAGAGCTCCTGCGACGGCCACATCAGCTCGTCCATGTAGGTGTTGAAGGATCTGCCGCTGGCCCTGGTGTAGGCCCTGAGTGCCGCCTGGTCAGTGATCCGCCGGCCGTAGGTGAGTTCGATGTCGACGTCGCCGACAGGGTCGACCTCGGGATCCAGGTAGCTTCCGAAGACCCGCAGCGTGTCGATGAACATCGGCTTGGACGTATCCGCGTTGTATGCCCTGGCGCGGCCCAGCAGCTCGACGACGAGCCGGTCTGCGGTCTTACGGCTGATGGGCCTACCGAAGCTGGCCATCGCCAGCGAGTTGCCCAGAATGGTGGTATCCCACCAGACGTCCCCGTCCTGGTCGGTCCGGATCTTCTCAAGGTAGCCGGCAGCTTCCAGATCAGCGAAGACAGTCTGGAGGTCGAATCCGGTGCCGGCGAGCAGGTCCTCGGCGATCTCGGCGACCGTCTCCCGGCCGCGGAACTTACGGCAGATGGCGCGGGCCAGCTCGGCCGGCAGCCCGGCTATCACATCGGTTTTCGAAACCCTCACATGGGACAGCCTAGACGACCTCGGATGGGACTAGCTCGCCTCATCGATGGGTGCGGGCTCGATCAGCGCTGGACCGTTGTTGCGGACGCTGTTGACCCTGGTGCTGACCACGCGCGGGACCAAAGTCGGCTCCGGCAGGGAGTCCAGCAGATGCTGGATGTCGCCCTTGTCGGTCAGGTCCGGGTCGAGCCACTCGGCGTACCGGTCCCGCGGGATGATGACCGGGCTGCGGTCGTGCACGTGGCCCAGGGCGTCCTGTGCGGTGGTGGTGAGCACTGTGCAGCTGAGCAGCCACCGGCCAGGGTCGTCCTCGGGCAGCGACGGGTCTGCCCACCATTCGTACAGGCCGGCGAAGCCCATCAGGTCCTCATTCTCGGAGTAGAGGTAGTTGGGGATCTTCTTGCCGTCTTCGGTCTTCTGCCACTCGTAGTAGCCCTCCGCCGGGACGATTGCTCTACGCTTGACGGCGGCCTTTCGAAACGAGGGCTTCTCCAGGATCGATTCGCTGCGAGCGTTGATCATCTTTGCGCCGATCTTGATGTCCTTGGCCCACGAAGGCACGAGGCCCCAGCGGGCGACCAGCAGGTGCCTGTCAATGCTGCCCTCGTCCAGCCGCTCAGCAACGATGGGTATGGCCTGCGTTGGCGCCACGTTCCAGCTGGGAGGTGGCGGGGCGCCCTCCACTTCCTTTGCCTCAAAATGGCTCAGCAGGTCACCAGTAGCCTTGGACATCACGTATCTGCCGCACATAAGCCAATTCTGCCTCACCATGGGTGCCTTGGTTCATCCGGAAGGCTGCATCAGCTACATAGAGCAGGGCCTTCTACAGTGGTGTTCCGCAAGCCGGCATGCTGCAAGGGCTCTGCACTCCTGTCCCGTCAGCGGCAGCCGTTAGGGAGCGGAGTTGGTTGTGAGAGACCCGCGACTAGGGAATGCGGGCACCGTGCTGTACGTTGCTTTCCGAGCAATCCGAACAGCAGAAAAGAGATGCACCGAAGTGGCAACTGATTACGACGAGCTCCGCACTGACGTCAAGGAATCCCAGGACAGCTCCCTTGAGGCTCTGCAGTCGGCGAAGGCCCCTGATGCGAAGTCCGTGGTCCTCGAGCTCGATGAAGCAGACGTACTGGACGGACTGACCCCGGGGGGAGAATTCATCGCCGAAGAGTTGACCGTCGACGTGGTCCCCCAGGCTGCCGATGAGTTCACCTGCTGGTCTTGCTTCCTGGTCCGGCACCGCTCACAGATCGCCCGGCAGAAAAACGGCCACACGTACTGCACCGACTGTGAAGGCTGAACCAGCCCGAATACCGGCGATGCGCGGCGAAGTGCCCGAGAGCGTCTGGGCCGCCATCGAAGCCGAGTTCACCCTGCCGTCCCTGGAACAGGTCCAGCAGAAGCTCGGAGAGCAGACCGCAGACCCTGAGCCTCTGCTGCGCCGACTGGTCCGCGTCTTCATCGGCGAGGGTACCTACTGCCCCGGCTTCCAGTTCACGGCCGCAGGCGGCCTGCACCCCGCCGTGACCGGGCTCTTCGAGCGGGCCATGGAGCTGAAGATCCCGCACGACTACTTCACGCCGTGGATGATCACGCCGTCCACGGATCTGCAGGGGGCCCGGCCCGTTGATCTGCTCAACGATCCCCTCCGATTAGGGTCGGCGCTCGAGGTGTTCGCGCGCCGCTAGCGTCCTGCCCGGCCCGCTAAAACCTGCTCGTGAGTGCCTTGGCGATCGCTTGCTCCTTGCTGAAAAAGAAGCCCGGTCTGGCCTCCGGGCGGAATGGGCCTTCGAGGACTTTCCTCGCCTCCTCCGCGTACTGGGGAGCGTAAAAGTAGATGCCGTGCTCCGGCCGGCCGTGCTGAGCTGGATGGCGGACCCCGCTCGCTCCGACAAAAATTGTCGCTGACTCGCTGTAGCCGTCATCGGTGTAGGTTGCCGAGACTGGCCACGCCCTGATCGGCGCCAGGTCAATGATAGATTCGACCCGTTCCGTCCGTCCGGTCCAGGTCCTGCGCTCGGTGAAATGCTTCACTCGGATCAGCGTTTGGGGCGGCTCGCCCTGGCTGCTGGCAAACAGCCGGCCAGCGGTGTCCAGTGAATCCGGGTGCGACCATGGCACATGGTGCCCGGCGGCCCGCAGGGTCTTCTGCCCCACCGTTTCGCTGACATGCCATTCTCTGCCGGTTGTCCATGACTCATTCCGGAGCAGGACCGAGGCGATCGTCTCCGGCCGCGCGTCGGTGTGATCCCGAAAAGCCCGCGCATACTCGGCCGCCACCTTGTCGGTAGCCCGTGCGTAGCAGCGGGAACACAATGTGCCGACTGGGGCCCACGCTTCATGCAGGGCGATGAACAGTGCGTGAGACGGCTTGCCCTCGTGATTCCGGGCGGCCTGGAACAGGGCGGTGTTGTGGTACGTCTGGGGGTGGTACATATGAGACGTGCAGATCGTCGCGGTGCACCGGCACCGGAACGTCGCTTGGTTTCCGCATTCGCAGTAATCAGACACTTCAGTCCCCCGTCGCTGCCGGCCCTGTTGCCGAAAGTATAGCCACCTGACCGGCCCGCCCTGGAAAGCCCGCGCCCTGCTAGCCTCTCCCCTTCGGGAGGCCCCAGCGGCCGCATGAGTCCGCCGAAACGCCGTCGTCTACGCATGTTTCCGGGTAGAGACATTGGCGAGACGAAAGGCCAGCACAGCGTGGCTTCCAGCACTGAACGCATCCGGGTGCGGCTTCCCGACAGGTTCGATCCGGCCCGGCACATGGCCCAGCTGATGAAGAAGATCACCGACACCCACGGTGAGGGCTTCGAGGTCGACTCCATTGAGGACGGAATGGCTGTGGCGACCCGGCAGGTGGCCGTGACTGAAGTCAGCCACAACGACAAGTCCAAGACCAAGGAGGTCCGGCTCCCCCGGTCAGTGAAGCCCAACGACGGCGAAAAGATGGCCGTTAAGCTGGCCGACCAGCACGGGGACGGCTGGGAGATGACGAAGTTCGAGCCGTTCCTGGGCAAGGCCGTCCTGACCCAGCTGAGCCCCGAGACCGCCCGCTGCCGGGGCGCGGCCGCACTGGCCCTGGGAGTGAAGCCCTGGGAGGTCCAGGTGAAGCCGCGCCGCGATGGTGGCTTCGATCTGGAGCTGCCGCGCACTTACATGCCCTCCAAGCATGATTCCAAGCTGGAGGAGGTCGCGACCAGCGTCGTCGGCCGGGATGGCTGGTACGTGAAGGTGAACGCCCAGAAGCTCACCGCGTCGATCATCCCGTCCGCTCCCCCGACGTTCCCGGCGATGATCCCGACGCCGATGGATTCCGTAGTCAAGTTTGACCACACCAAAAAGGAGACCTTCAAGATCCCGCTGGGCATGAAGCTGCCGCCGGCAGGGGAAACCGTCGGCGAGACGTTCTACCTGGACATGAACGCCGGCGCGCATCTGCAGATCGGCGGTACCTCCGGTGCCGGTAAGTCGGTCACGATCAACTGCTACCTCTCGACCTGGCTGGCCAAGGGCGCCGAACTTGCCATCATCGACCTGCCGACGAAGAGCGCTGACTTTGAGTGGGTCAAGGATTTCGTCCGACCGGGCGGCTGGGGATGCGCCTCCCCCGCCCAGTCCGCGGTAGCGATCCGGCTCATCATGGAAGAAGGTGAACGCCGATCCAAGCTCATCAAGAGCCACGGCGTCAACGACTGGAAAGACCTGCCCAAGTCGGCGGCCCTGAAACCGCTCATCGTGGTGGTCGACGAGCTGACAGGCCTGTTCGCGCTCGAGTCGGTGCCCAAGGCCGGCAAGGACGCCCCGCAGCTTCTCAAGGACATGGCGGCCGACGCTAACCGGACCAACCTGTTCAAGGAGATCCTGAAAAACGGCATCAAGCGGGTCGCTGCCGAGCTGCGCTTCACGGGGGTCTTCCTTCTACTGGCCACCCAGGTGGCGTCGGCGAACACCGGCATCGACCCGTCCCTGCGCACCAACCTGCACCACAAACTGCTCCTGGGTGCAAAGCCGACCGAGGGCAACCGCCGACTGGTCTTCTCCGACCCGGACCGTGTGCCGCTGATCCCCGAGAATGTCCGCTCCGACAGCGGCGCCTCCCGCGGTGTCGGCTCCTCCGAGCCTGAAGGTGACGAGCCGGCCATCTTCAAGTCCTACTTCGCCTCCGTGGCCGACTACCGCGCCTGGCTGGAGAAGCTGGGCGTGCCCAAGACGTCGCAGCCGGAGCCGACCAAGGCACAGATGGCCCAGCTGGAGGACGCCTTCGAATCTCCGGAGGACCAGGACGATGTCGCGACCCGGCGCGCTGCCATGCGGGACCCGATGGCCGATCTGATGGGCGATTCGGGTTACGACGAGAACGGACGGCCGCTCAGAGGTGCCGCACTGGCGGCTTCCCAGTCCCGGCAGCTGTCCAACATGGCCGGCAGGGCCTGACCGCATCTGGACACGAAAAAGGCCCCGGCAGGTGGCGGGTTCTAGCGGTCGTTGCAACACCCAGAACTTTTGGGAGTTGCAACGACCGTGTCGTCTTTAACGGAGGAATCTGCCGGGCGGAGGAAATACACGCCGGAGCAGAAGGCTAAGTTTTTCTCGTATGGGACCGGTGTGGGAGCGTGAGCGCGGCCGCCGCGGAGCTCGGCTTCAATCAGATGACGTGCTACCAATGGGTCCATAAATCTCGGCTCCCTGAGCCGGCCCTCCGGGATCGTAAGGCTGGGCAGCGGAAATACACATCCGCCCAGAAAGCGGAGTTCTTCAGAGTGTTCGACCGGGTCAAGAGCACGAGGAAGGCTGCAAGAGAACTCGCACTTAACCCTGATACATGCGCCGGGTGGGTTCGTAAAGCCGGGCTGAAAAGCCAGGGAAAGCCGGGCGCGGGCCCTCATCCTGGGCGGGATGAGTACTTCCGGCTGCGCAAGACCGGCGTGAATCGGAGGAAAGCCGCTGCGGCGGTGGGTATTCATTTACGGACCGCCGAAGAGTGGGATCAGGGAATCCGGAAGACTGGCGGGCGACGCATTTACCCAGATGGCAGGGTCGTCGATTACAAACGTGGTGTGACCACCATGACCTCCCCGGCGGCGCGACCGGAACGACACCGGTCCCGGTATCAGCGCTGGAGAAGCCAATCGACCGGCGATACCTCAACGTCCAGGAGCGGGAGCTGATCCGGGACCTGCAAGCAGCCGGGTCCTCGATCAGGGCGATCGCTCACACCCTCGGCAGATCGCCCTCAACGGTTAGCCGGGAACTTGCCCGCAATACCGATACCCGGATGGGCTACCTGCCCCACGGAGCGCACCGGAAAGCCGCTGCCCGGCGGGCCCGGCCGAAGACGGCCAAACTCGCCGTTGAGTCGGACCTGCGTGACTATGTGAAGGACAAACTGCTCATACGCTGGTCTCGGAACAGATCAGCAACACGCTGGTCGAAGAGTTCCCCGACAACCCGGAGATGCGTGTGAGTCCAGAGACGATCTATCAAGCCCTCTACATCCAAGCCAGAGGCGGACTCAAACGCGAGGTCCAGGCAGCACTGCGCACCGGCCGGACGCGCCGCAAACCCCACACGACAGGTGAGCAACGCACCCCAGGTTCATCGACCCCATGGTCATGATTTCCGAACGTCCGCCCGAGATCGAGGACCGCGCCATCCCCGGACATTGGGAGGGCGACCTCATCACCGGCGCGCACAACCAGTCAGCGATCGCGACCCTGGTCGAACGCACCACCCGCTACGTGATGCTCGTCCACCTTCCCGGCGACCACACCGCCGAAACAGTCCGCGAGGGCCTCATCAAAACCATGGCCACATTGCCGGCTCACCTGCGAGGCTCCCTTACCTGGGACCAGGGCGCGGAAATGGCAGGCCACAAGTCCTTCACCATGGCCACGGACATGCAGGTCTACTTCTGTGACCCAGCCAGCCCCTGGCAACGCGGCTCCAACGAGAACACCAACGGGCTGCTGCGCCAGTACTTCCCCAAAGGCACCGACCTGTCCGTCTACGGACCCGAAGACCTCGAGCACGTAGCACAGGAACTCAACGGCCGCCCACGCAAAACGCTCGACTGGAATACTCCAGCCGAGCGTTTACGTGATTTACTACTAACCACCTAACCAACAGGTGTTGCAACGACCCCTAGAAACCGCCGGTTTTCTGCCGGGGCCTTTTGTCAGGTCTCGCCTTAGGCGTTCTGGGCTTCCTTCTTGCGCCCGAAGAGCCCCAGCCCGGGCTTGGGTGCCTCGGCCTGCTTTTCTTCGGGCGCAGGGGCTTCCGCCGACTCACCAGCTGGCGGATCCAGCGGCGCCGGTGTGTCGAAGAAGCTCGGGTCCAGAATGGCGTCGCTGTGCAGGTCCGGGGCCGGGATAAGCACCTGGGTCATGGGCTCCGGCGCGGTTTCATCGGTCCGGGTTTCCGGAGCTGAGGGCGCTGCTGCCGCGATCACCTGCTCCCAGTCGTCCTCAGCGGAGGCCGGTTGCGCCTCCGGTGCCGGTGCCAGGTGTGGGGCGGGAATGCCGGCAAAGAAGTCCTCCGATGGCGCGGGCGCGTCGGCTTCCGGTGCCGGAACAGCCTGGTCCTGGCGAATCTCTTCGCCGGAGGCCTCTGCCGGGAAAGCCACGGTGAACAGGTCGGCTGCTTCGGCCAGTGCGGGGTTGTCTGCGGCGATCGCTTCAATGATGCGCACTGCCTCCACCCGGATACCGGCCTCGGCGGCCCGTACGCCCTCGGAAAGGCGCTGGTCAAAGGTCTCCTGGGCTTCGCGGACGTAGCGCGTGTGCGCTTCGTTGGCGGTGCGCAGCTTGCCGTCGGCCTCGTCCAGGGCGTCATCGCGCTTGCCGATCTCACCGCGGAGTCCTGCACTGACGTTCCGTTCAGCTTCGAGATTGGCGCGGAGCCCTGCGCTGACACCCCGCTCTGCCTCAAGGGCGGCGCGCAGTTCAGCAATGATCGGGGATGCTTCCTCGGTGCCAGGGCTCGCTACGGGGGCGGGGGCAGCCACCGGGGCGGAGTCTTCTGAGTCGCCGGCAGCGAAAAAGTCTCGCGTGTCCGGGGTGGCGCAGACGTGGGTGCGGTACTCCTTGAGCTCCAGTGCCTGCTCGCCCAACTGGTTTTCAGGGGTCGTTTGCGGGAGGGGGCGGAATCCTACGCTAAGGCTTTGGCCAGCGATATTCTCCGGTGAGATTGATGTGTTCCCATCCGAGCGGCGAAACATGGGCCAAGAGATCGGGCGATAGCAGCTTTCCATCGCGTTTCTGGTTTGCAACGACCTCGCCGAGCTTCATGGTGTTCCAGAAGATGATGATGGCGGCGAGCAGATTCATGCCGGCGATGCGGTAATGCTGGCCTTCGGCGGAACGGTCGCGGATTTCACCGCGGCGGTGGAAGCTGATTGCCCGCTTCAGCGCATGATGAGCTTCGCCTTTGTTGAGCCCGATCTGGGCACGCCGTTGGAGTTCGGCATCCAGAATCCAGTCGATCATGAACAGGGTGCGCTCGACGCGACCGACTTCCCGCAGGGCTGTCGCGAGCTCGTTCTGCCGCGGATAGGAGGCGAGTTTCCGCAGAATCTGGCTTGGCGCGACGGTACCGGCAGCAATGGTGGCGGCGATGCGCAGGATGTCGGGCCAATTGCGCTCGATCATGGCTTGGTTGACCTTTCCGCCGATCAACGCTCGCAGGTGCGCCGGGGCGGCCGACGGATTGAACGCGTAGAGCCGTTTGGATGGCAGGTCGCGGATGCGCGGAGCGAACCGGTAGCCGAGAATGGCACATGCGGCAAAGACGTGATCGGTGAAGCCGCCCGTGTCGGTGAACTGCTCGCGGATATGGCGTCCAGCATCGTTCATCAGCAGGCCATCGAGGATGTAAGGCGCTTCGCTTGCCGTTGCAGGAATCACCTGGGTTGCGAACGGCGCATATTGGTCGGAGACGTGGCTATAGGCTTTCAGGCCCGGGGTATTGCCATATTTCGCGTTGACCAGGTTCATGGCCTCACCTTGCTCTGTAGCGACGAAGAACTGTCCGTCGCTCGAAGCCGACGTGCCCATGCCCCAGAACCGGGCCATGGGTAACGCTGCCTGTGCCTCGACCACCATGGCCAGCGCCCGGTCATAGGCTTCGCCCTCGACATGCCACCGTCCAATGCGGATCAATTCCCAGAAGGTGTGGGTGTTTGTCGCATCCGCCATTTTGCGCAAGCCGAGGTTGATCCCTTCCGCCAAGATAACGTTCATTAGCCCGATCCGGTCAGCGCAGGGTGCTCCTGTGCGCAGATGGGTGAACGCTTCGGTGAAGCCGGTCGCCGCATCCACCTCCAGCAGGAGATCGGTGATGCGCGTGGGCGGGATCTGCTTGTAGAGATCGAGCACCAGATCTTCGGCGCCTGTCGGCGCGGCGGCTTCGAGTTTCTCGATATGCAGAACGCCGTTTTCAATCGACCCGCCCGGGATCGTGCCTGCGCGAGCGGCACGGCCAAGCTCGCGCAACCGCATGTCGAGGCGAGCTTGCCGGTCTGCCAGCCATTCCTCCGGCCGCAATGGCACAGCGAGACGACCGCCTTCCGCGATGGATTGTGCCGGAACGAGTGCGTGTTTCAGATCGCCATAGCGCCGGGACCTAGTAAGCCAGACATCTCCGGAGCGGAACGCATCGCGCAGATGGAACAGCACCGCGATCTCCCATAGGCGAGCGTCGCCAGCCCTCTGGGCCCGAAGGTGGCGATGCCATTTCGAGCTGGGCCGCAAGAAGCTGGTCATCGCGGCATCGTTCAAACCGGTACGAAGGGCCGTCACCGCTTCCAGAAGCGGCAGTGCAACGGGCGCAGCTCGCAGATCGAGCAGGCGCAACATGCGTGGAGCGTATCGGCGGAAGCGGTGATAACCGTCGAGCACATGATTGAGCGGATCGTCGGCCATGGTGGCGGTCAGCCTGGTTGCCATTGCAACAAGGGTTTTTAAGCCGTCCCACCCTGACCCACTCGCGATGACATCGCCCAGCGGCTGGCCATCATCCTGTGCATCGACCAGGGCGCCCCCGATCTCGGCGAAGGATTTCAGGGTGTCACGCACCACCCCCGCTTCGTCTGCGACCTTTGCATGGCAAATACGCTCCGAAGCACGGTAGAGACGGCCGACGATCCGGTCGTGGGTTTCGACCACTGCGTCGGCCAACATCGCCTGCCATTCCGAGACGCAAACAGCCAAGATCGCAAGCCGCCTGTCCTCCGGGAGATCGCGCATGCCGTCGGCATAATACCGTTCACCCTGCCTGCGCAGACGAGTCACCCGATGGGCAGGAACGCCGGCAAGCAGATCCTCGGGGAGATCGATGCGTTGCAGATATTCGAGCCGGTCGAGCAGCCGGTTGGCCGACGAAGAGTTCGAGCCAGGCTCGAACTGGCGCAGCCACACAAAACGGGTCACCCGATCATCAGCCGTCTCCTCGAGCAATGCCAGCAACTGTTCTCGGATCGACATAGGCAGCCGACTGGCGATCCTCGTCTCGATGCGTCGCTCGGCATCGACGAGAGCCGCGGCACAAAGCCGCTCGATCGTGGATGTCGCGGGAAGGACAGTGCGGGTGCGTCGGCACTCGGCTACGAAGCGACGGGCGATATCCTCGTTCGACACCGCCATCTCGGCTTCTCGGAACAACCATTCCTTCAGCTCGCTCGCACCACGTCCGGAGAAGGTGCGGAAGCCGTAGAGCCCCCGTAACTCGGCAAGATGCTCGTGCCGTGTTTCCTCGCGGGCAGCATAGTCTACGAGATCGTCGGCACCCAGGCCAAGCTGCGCTCCGATAAATTCGATGACCTCTGCAGGGATCAGTTCGCCTGGAGCCAGCACCCGGCCGGGATAGCGCAGGACACACAATTGCAGGGCGAAGCCGAACCTGTTGTGAGCGCGCCGACGCAGCCTGATATGCCCAAGGTCTTCATCACTCAGCGTATAGTGCTTGAGCAAATCCGTCTGTGAAGTCGGCAAGCGCAACAGCGCGTCTTTCTGCCGATCGGTTAGAGTGACGCGACGCGGCATACATGTTCCTTTTTCAAAATCTGATAGCGTTCAAGACGCTTTGTTTATGAAGCTGGTTGAGATACATTTCCAGAGGTCAATGCAATCGTGGCCGAAGCGCCGCCTCAAACCAACGTTTGTGATACATGCTGATCGGATATGCCCGCGTCTCCAAAGCCGATGGCTCGCAGTCTCTCGACCTGCAGCACGACGCCTTGCGCGCCGCAGGTGTCGAACGGGACAATATCTATGATGATCTTGCTTCCGGCGGTCGTGATGATCGCCCTGGCTTGACTGCCTGCCTCAAGTCATTGCGTGACGGCGATGTGCTGGTGGTCTGGAAGCTCGATCGCCTCGGACGATCGCTTGCCCATCTGGTCAACACGGTGAAGGAGCTGTCAGACCGCAAGATCGGCCTGCGGGTTCTGACTGGAAAGGGCGCTCAGATCGACACCACGACTGCGTCCGGTCGCATGGTGTTCGGAATCTTCGGCACCTTGGCCGAGTTCGAGCGGGATCTGATCCGAGAGCGCACCATGGCGGGTCTCGCCTCCGCGAGAGCGCGCGGTCGCAAGGGCGGACGAAAATTCGCGCTCACCAAAGCTCAGGTGCGTCTCGCGCAAGCCGCCATGGCCCAGCGCGATACTTCAGTTTCCGATCTCTGCAAGGAACTCGGCATCGAGCGCGTCACTCTCTACCGATATGTCGGTCCCAAAGGCGAGCTCAGAGACCATGGAAAGCATGTTCTCGGACTTACGTAGTGGACTTGCCTCGGTTTCGTTCCGGTCTTTTTGAGAGCATTATTTGTTATCAAGGAGACCATATATGTCATTAAAGCATAGTGATGAATTTAAGCGTGATGCAGTTCGCATAGCACTCACTAGTGGCTTAACACGCCGTCAAGTTGCGTCAGATTTAAGTATTGGGCTTTCCACGCTTGGGAAATGGATCGCATCAATTTCCGATGAAACTAAAATTCCTACCCAAGACACTGATCTTCTGCGTGAGAATGAACGTTTACGCAAAGAGAACCGTATCCTTCGGGAGGAGAGGGAGATATTAAAAAAGGCAGCAATATTTTTCGCAGTACAAAAGCTGTGAGATTTCAGTTTATTACGGATTACCGTGGCTCTCTCTCACGTTCACGCATATGTCGTTTGATGGGCGTAACAGATCGTGGTTTACGTGCATGGAAACGCCGTCCTCCATCACTGCGCCAGCGTCGTGATCTTATACTTCTAGCGCATATACGTGAGCAGCATCGGTTGTGTTTGGGGAGCTATGGTAGGCCGCGTATGACAGAAGAGTTGAAAGCGCTGGGCCTGCAGGTTGGGCAGCGTCGGGTTGGACGTTTGATGCGCCAGAATAACATTACAGTTGTTCGAACGCGTAAATTCAAACGGACAACGGATAGTCATCATACCTTCAACATTGCACCGAACCTATTAAAACAAGACTTTAGCGCAAGCGCACCCAACCAGAAATGGGCAGGCGATATCACTTATGTTTGGACCAGAGAAGGATGGGTCTATCTTGCTGTTATCCTTGACCTGTATTCCCGTCGCGTGATTGGCTGGGCAACAGGTGATCGATTAAAGCAGGATCTTGCATTAAGGGCACTGAATATGGCGTTGGCTTTACGCAAACCACCACCGGGTTGTATTCAACACACAGACCGTGGGAGCCAATATTGCGCTCATGAATATCAAAAGCTACTGCTCAAACATCAATTGCTGCCGTCCATGAGCGGGAAAGGCAATTGTTTTGATAACTCCGCAGTAGAAAGCTTCTTTAAATCATTAAAGGCTGAGTTGATTTGGCGCAGACACTGGCAAACAAGGCGAGATATTGAGATTGCAATCTTCGAATATATAAATGGCTTTTATAATCCACGCCGAAGACATTCAACACTCGGCTGGAAATCGCCGGTGGCATTTGAGAAAAAAGCCGCTTAAAATGAGAGATAGACCGGAACACAACCGGTGCAAGTCCATAGCAACTCGTTTCTTTTCGCAGGTTGAGCCACCTCCGCGCTTCATCAGAAAACTGAAGGAACCTCCATTGAATCGAACTAATATTTTTTTTGGTGAATCGCATTCTGACTGGTTGCCTGTCAGAGGCGGAGAATCTGGTGATTTTGTTTTTCGACGTGGTGACGGGCATGCCTTCGCGAAAATCGCACCTGCTTCCCGCCGCGGTGAGCTCGCTGGAGAGCGTGACCGCCTCATTTGGCTCAAAGGTCGAGGTGTGGCTTGCCCCGAGGTGATCAACTGGCAGGAGGAACAGGAGGGTGCATGCTTGGTGATAACGGCAATTCCGGGAGTACCGGCGGCTGATCTGTCTGGAGCGGATTTGCTCAAAGCGTGGCCGTCAATGGGGCAGCAACTTGGCGCTGTTCACAGCCTATCGGTTGATCAATGTCCGTTTGAGCGCAGGCTGTCGCGAATGTTCGGACGCGCCGTTGATGTGGTGTCCCGCAATGCCGTCAATCCCGACTTCTTACCGGACGAGGACAAGAGTACGCCGCAGCTCGATCTTTTGGCTCGTGTCGAACGAGAGCTACCGGTGCGGCTCGACCAAGAGCGCACCGATATGGTTGTTTGCCATGGTGATCCCTGCATGCCGAACTTCATGGTGGACCCTAAAACTCTTCAATGCACGGGTCTGATCGACCTTGGGCGGCTCGGAACAGCAGATCGCTATGCCGATTTGGCACTCATGATTGCTAACGCCGAAGAGAACTGGGCAGCGCCAGATGAAGCAGAGCGCGCCTTCGCTGTCCTATTCAATGTATTGGGGATCGAAGCCCCCGACCGCGAACGCCTTGCCTTCTATCTGCGATTGGACCCTCTGACTTGGGGTTGATGTTCATGCCGCCTGTTTTTCCTGCTCATTGGCACGTTTCGCAACCTGTTCTCATTGCGGACACCTTTTCCAGCCTCGTTTGGAAAGTTTCATTGCCAGACGGGACTCCTGCAATCGTCAAGGGATTGAAACCTATAGAAGACATTGCTGATGAACTGCGCGGGGCCGACTATCTGGTATGGCGCAATGGGAGGGGAGCAGTCCGGTTGCTCGGTCGTGAGAACAATCTGATGTTGCTCGAATATGCCGGGGAGCGAATGCTCTCTCACATCGTTGCCGAGCACGGCGACTACCAGGCGACCGAAATTGCAGCGGAACTAATGGCGAAGCTGTATGCCGCATCTGAGGAACCCCTGCCTTCTGCCCTTCTCCCGATCCGGGATCGCTTTGCAGCTTTGTTTCAGCGGGCGCGCGATGATCAAAACGCAGGTTGTCAAACTGACTACGTCCACGCGGCGATTATAGCCGATCAAATGATGAGCAATGCCTCGGAACTGCGTGGGCTACATGGCGATCTGCATCATGAAAACATCATGTTCTCCAGTCGCGGCTGGCTGGTGATAGATCCCGTCGGTCTGGTCGGTGAAGTGGGCTTTGGCGCCGCCAATATGTTCTACGATCCGGCTGACAGAGACGACCTTTGTCTCGATCCTAGACGCATTGCACAGATGGCGGACGCATTCTCTCGTGCGCTGGACGTCGATCCGCGTCGCCTGCTCGACCAGGCGTACGCTTATGGGTGCCTTTCCGCAGCTTGGAACGCGGATGGAGAAGAGGAGCAACGCGATCTAGCTATCGCGGCCGCGATCAAGCAGGTGCGACAGACGTCATACTAGATATCAAGCGACTTCTCCTATCCCCTGGGAACACATCAATCTTACCGGAGAATATCGTTGGCCAAAGCCTTAGCGTAGGATTTCGCCCTCTCCCGCAAACGACCCCTTTCAAGCCGCGCCTTCTCGCGGAGGGCCTCGGCGAGGTCAGCACCCGCTGAGCGGGCCTGGCCTTCATGCTTGTGCTGGAATTCCAGGACAGAGGTTTCGAGCTCTCCCATGGCGCCCAGCACAACGGAGAGGAAATTGTCGCGGCCGTGCTGGTAGGACTCCAGCGGGCTCGCTGTGGTGGCGGTGGTCATGGGACTCCCAGGGTGTGCGTCGGGAAAAGCATTTACCGTAACAGTCTATCTTCTTTACACCAAGCGAACAAAACCACAAGCGGCAGCAAAAAGCCCCGCTGCTCGACTGCGCAGCGGGGCTTTTTAATCGGGCGTTTAGCGGCTCTCCCAGGCCTTCGCCACGGCGTCCTTGACGTTAGCCTTGATGGCAGCGGTCGCGGCAGCCGCCTTGATCTCAGCAGCCTTCTTCTCCTCTGCTGCCTTAGCTTCAGCAGCCTTCGCCTCGGCCGCAGCGGCTTCCGCAGCAGGAGCTTCGGAGGCAGCCTGTGCTTCAGCTGCGACCGCGGGGTCAACCTCGGCGCCCGTTGCGGCATCAACCCATCCACCCTGGGCATTCTGCTGTACTGCGGCCCCGGTGCTGGGGTTCACGTAGGTTCCCCCGCCTCCCCCCGAAGGAGCAGTGTAGGACGGAGCGGTGTAAGAGGGGGCAGAGCCACCGCCACCGACCAACGGAGCACGGTAAACCGGCGCTGGAGCTGGAGCGGGAACGGGCGCCTGGTAGCCCGGTGCAGGTTTGGGGGCAGGTGCAGTGGCCGGAGCGGGCGCCTGGTAAACGGGAGGTGCGGGAGCCTGGTAAACCGGGGGCGCCGGTGGCTGGTAGCCGGGTGCGGAAGGTGCCGTGCCGGCCCCGCCTCCCCCTGGGCCGCCGACATTCCCGCTGCCCGAGCCGTTACCGATTCCACCGCTGGAGTTCGGGGCGCAGGTTCCGCCCATGGCGCCACCGAGGTTTACCCAGTGCATTCCCGCCGGGCACCCTGCCGCCTGAACGGGCGCGGCGCCGAACAGCAGGGAGGCTCCCAGTGCCGAGGCCGCGAGCAGGCCGGTCATTGTGCGCTTCAAGTTATTCTCCATTTCTCAGAAATTACACGCCGGGTAGCAAAGCGTCAACAACTCGTCTCTCACTTGGATGCTTGTTCGATTGCACCATACGTGAAAGTCATCTGCATGGAACGGGTGCTGGCCGACACCGCTTGTGTGGCGACATTTTCCTTCCCTGAATAGATGCCCGTCGCGGCCGCACCCCAGGCCGTTACGTTTGACACTGCCGACACAGCCTCGTCCTTGATGACGGCAGGGCTTCCAGCCCCCTGTCCTGAACCCATCGTTCCCTTCCCCGGTGCCCGGAAGGCGGCACTGCTGAGAATGCCGTCCATCCCACTGGAGAAGCCCGTGTACTTTACGTTGTTGTTCGTGACCTCCCCGATCTTCACTGCTGTAGCGTCCAAGGCGCCTCGGGCCTCGGTGAAGTTGATTTGCTCCGGGTCGACCCCTCCTGACCGGAAATCTCCGCTCCAAGAAGTGCCGTCGGGACTTGTTCCAACCCAAGTCGTTCCTTCGGTGAAGCCGAACCCATTGCGCATGACCGCAGTGAGTGCCCTTGCGGAAGCGGTGTCATCGGGTCCAGTCAGCGACCGGACTTCGTTGTCCGGGTTGCGGTACATTGACCCCTCTGTCGTTGTGAGAACTCCGGCGTAGCCTCCCGCGCCGGCCATTGTCTGCTCAGGTGCCTTGAACGACGTGAGCCAGGACTGTCCGATGACCACCGTGCTTCCCTCCACGAAGACACGCCTCCCCTCGAACCCGTTGGCACTCTTGAGCCATTCGGCAATCTTCTGCGCAGCGTCGGTACTGGAAGCTTCGATATAGAACAAGCGCGACGGTCCGGTCATCGGGATGTCGTGCTTTTCGTGGTCCTGGCTGCGGGAGTATCCGATGGCCTTGATGTCACCACTGAAGGAGGAAGCGTTCAGTTCGGCCAGTCTTGTGTCTGCAGGGGCCATGGCGCCCACCTTGGCCCACCACGACTCCGAGTACGGAGCAAGGACGAGGGTGTCCGCGTCTGCGGGGGCCAGCGCCGGGATGGCGGTTGCCACCTGGGCGCCTTGACCGGGACCTCCCCCAGAGAGGAGGAGGGCTGCGGTCAAGGCCGACAGGCCCAGGACCGCGGCGGCGGCCGCAGCGGTCCTGTAGTGGACCGGCTTGCGGCGGCTGTCTTTACGGAGGGGCTTCACTTGGTTCTCCACTGTGGTCGGTTGTTGTTGTTGACGGCCTGGCACGCCTGGCCGGGCACGTAGCCGTAGCACGGGTACGTGGGTTCGGTCAGCTGGTCCCAGGTGCCGTGGTATGGCCCGCAGCCACTGTCGAAGGTCGCGTAGGCGCTCAGCGTGAGCCTCAACCGGGCCGAAGGCGGGCCGCCGTTGGCCCCGGCGTTCTGGATGTCGAATCCGGAGGTCACACCGTAGTAGTAGGGGTGGCCGGCCCCGGCGTTGACGTTCGGGTTGCCGTCACTCGGTGTCAGCCACGTGCCGCTGGTGTTCGCGAAGTTGGCTGCCCCCTTATCCAGCTGCAGCCCCCAGATGGAAGTTCCGGCCCAGGCGCCATAGAGGGGCGCGTGGTTCAGGTCGATCATGCGAGCACCAACGTAGTGGTCCGGCCAGTCCCACCGCGCCGTTTGCTGGTTGCTCGGGGTGTTGTAGGAGCAAGTGATCTGGACGATGGCGTGGTGAGGCAGATCAGCCGGTGTGATCAGGTTGGCGGTTGTGCGGCTTCGGGTCAGCCCGTTCTTTCCCTTGGCGACCACGGTGTAGTTGTAGGTCGCCCCCGGGGCAGCCTTGCCGGACTGCGTGCCTGAACCGCCGCCGGAAAACACTTTGGGGTCATCGTCGGCGGCCATGGGCAATCCCAGCGAAGGATCGGACGTCACCGTGTCGTTGGCGACCGCCCTGCGGGTGGTCGTGATGGACACTGCTCCGGCCGAAGCGCCCCAACCGACGGTCGTCTGACCCGGCGTGCCAACGGATGAGCTTGAGCCGGCGACGTCTGTGCTGGTCAGGTTTGCCATGAAGCGCTCCCGGCCCTTGCCGGTGGAGTCCCCCAGCCACTGGTTTACGCCGAAGTCACCTGGGTAGGTGTTGACCGTGGTGGTGGCCACGTCGCTGTACCCGCCATTGGTGACGGCCTCATTCTTGGCCCGGGCAGAGAAAGTCACTGTTTCGCCCTCGGGGTTGGATGAGGTTGTCCAGGTCAGCGGTGATCCGCTGCCGGCTGCTGGCTGGTCCAAGGTTGAGACTGGAGTGCCGTTCCGGGACAGCACGTACTTGCAGGTCGCGGAGGTGCAGAACTTGTTCGCGCGATCGTTGCCGCCGTCTGCGTCAGCGGTTGAAGCGAATGTCGCACCCGAGGTGCTCAGGTCCGGTGCCTTGGTGGTTTTCAGGACCGGGGTGGCCGGTCGCTGGGTGAGCCTGACCTTTGCCGAGAAATCGACGCTTACGCCTGTCGGGTTGACCGCCTTGACGTAGTAGTCGAACTGGGTGCCCTTGGCCGCGGGATCCGTCAGTGATGTCTTCGTCAAACCGCCGGTGCCTGCCTGGCAGTCGCCGGCAAGGCAGGTGACTGCGCTGGTCATGGGTGTGACGCGGGCCGGCAGGTAACCGGTAGCGGAGAGGGTCGGTGCCCAGACAACCTGGTTCGCGCCGTCGAGGTCCCTGGTCTGTCCAGCGGCAGCGGAGACTGTGCTGATTGAAGGGATCGGAGGGAACTGCAGCTGAGTCACCGGCCGAGGGGCAGGCTTGACGTTCGGCTGGCTGATGGCGGCACGAACGGCCGCCAGCGCGCCTCCGCGGTAGACCGCGGTGGACGTAACCACCCCAGTGGCAGGCTCCTGGTACGTAACCGTGGGCATCGTGCCTGTCGCCGCGGTTACTCCTGCCTCGGGGTTGGCGCTGGAGGCTTTGCCGCTGGCGGTACCGCGCGGACCGTCATTGACGGCAGCCACGTAGTAGGTCCAGGTCGTGCCGTAAGGGACGATGTCCCTGTACGTCAGCGGCGAGGACGCCGGAACTGTCCCAAGCTTGGTGACTGCCCCGGCGCTGCCACTGTTGTACCGCCAGATGTCATACTCGATAGCCGTCGGTGATGCGCTCCAGGTGATGACGTTGATGCCCTTGGTCAACCGGTCAGAACCCGTGCCGTACTGCGGGGTGACGTTTACGTTCTGCGGTGCCGCAGGGTGCGTGAGCGTCGTGATGTGGGCGGAGTCGGCCGACTGCCCCTGGCCTGCTCCGGCGTTGGCTTTGATGAACCATTCATACCTAGCTCCCCAGCCGCCTTCGTCCCAGGTGAAGGTCGTGGTTGCAGCGGGCAGACCGGCGGCAGCCGAGTTGAACGCGGTCGTGAGCGGGTTGCCGGAGACCGGATCAAGCTCGCGGTATTTCAGGTCGTAGCTGGAAGCGCCTGGAACGGCATCCCACTTGAGGGTGATCCGCGGCTTCTTGAGCCCAAGAGCGCCGTCGGTTCCGTCGGTCCATTCGTGTGCCTCATCGGCGGAGGGCAGGACGGTGGAGTTCTTGAAGGCTGGTGCGGCGATCTGAGGAGACCAGGGCTTCGGGGTGCAGGCGTTGGCGCCCAGGGTGCCGTCGGCGTTGCGGGGCTGGACCCGGTAGTTGATGACCTCGACCGGGCCCGGGGTGACGGTTGCGTCGGTGAAGGACTTCTGCGCGTCCGAGGCAGCAGCAGTCACTGTGCCTACCTGGGTGGCGTTGCGGAACACGGCGTAGGACGTGTAGCCGGGCAGTGTGGACCAGGTGATGACCGGCTTTCCGGCGGCGTTGGTGTCCACCCGCACGGCGGCGCAGGCAGCCGAGGGGGCTGCGGTGTCGGCCTTGCCGGAGACGCTGCGCGGCGCGGCGGAGGTCTTGTTCTCCACGACACCGGTCTTGCCCCCGTTGGAGGTAGTGCCGGCCTTGAGGTCGATGTTGACGAGCGCGATGTCGTACGTCTTCTTGCCGTCAGCGGGGTTGGTGCGGGCGTTCTCGGTCAGGGCCGCCTTGGGGGCCTTGACGTCGAGAATGGCCCCGTCCCTGTCGGTGTAGGTGAACAGGTCGCCATCCAGCTGCAGGTTCTCCACGGATACGCGGGTGTCCAGGTTGGCTGTGCCGGCTGCGGCCGTGGGCAGGCTGCTGCGGTCGTAGGCTGCCACTCCGGCGTCGCCTGACCAGACCTGCTGGTACAGCTTGCCGCTGTTGACGACCCAGCGGGTGATGACGGGGTTGTCGGCTTTGCCCGCCTCCACCTCGGTGGAAGCGGTCACGAGCTCGTTCGGTGCGGCGTACTTGATGGTGTCCGATGCCTGGATGTTCGCCACGGCGCGGTCCAGTGCCTCGGAGATGGCCGTGTTCTGCTCCTGGGTGGAGGCGTTGCCGGCCGCGGCGTTGTTCATGGTGGTGAAGTACAGGATCGGTCCGCCAACGATGATGGCGGCAAGCCCGACGCCGACGACGGCGTCGACGAGCCCGGCTCCCGCATCACGGCGGCGCTTCTTGTACCGGTCAATCAGAGTTTTCAAGGCCATACCTTTCCTGTGTGCGGCCAAATTGTTTTCCGTCGCACGAGTCATGCCGTCCGTCTAGGGCGACCGGGTTCCGGCGGGCTGCTGGTAGTTGGCGAGGTACCAGACGGTGTTGTCGAAGATGCTGTCCCCGGTCGGTCCGATCGGGCCTTTGCGGTCCGGATAGCTGGCGTCGGTGTTGTCGCCCTGGCGGAATTGCCCGGCGACCCGGACGGTCATGCATGCCAGGGAGCCGGAGAAGTTCAGGCTCTTGGTCAGCGACCTGAAGCCGCCCGGTGCCGCGGTGGTTGTGGTGCACAGGCCCTTGGGCGCGTAGGCGTAGACGTTGCGGACCACGAGGGAGCTGCTGGAGGCCTCCTCGGTCGGGAAGGTGACGTTGCCGTTGGTATAGATGTTCAGGCCGGTGCCGGTAGTGGCGCTGATGTTCTGCCGGATCGTGACACCGCCGGAGACGTAGGCGTTGAACGATCCGTTGCCCTGGATGACGGTCGGCACATCGAAGTCCATGGATGCGTAGCAGCCGACGTTGCCGCCGGCGGTCAGTACCCCGCCGTTATGGGATGCCTTCCAGTCTTCCGGCGTGGCGCCGCCGCAGGTGGCCATGTTGTCCGTGATGAAGTTGGGGTCAAGGGCCAGTCCGGCCGGGGCCCGGACGGCTCCCGGGACGGAGAGGGACGTTGCTGCGGGTCCGTACTGGTAGAAGCTCGCCGCTACCTTCGAGGTCGTTCCCGTCGCCGCCTTGACGTCCAGGGTGCTGCCCAGCAGCCCGATCGAGCCGGTGATGAACGGATTGGCTGACCCGATGCCGTTCGTCGCCGTGACGGATTTGCCCATCAGGGTGTGGGTGAACGCTGTGGACGGTGCCACCTGGTACGTGATGGACTTGTCCGCCTCCACCTTGAAGCCGCCGACCCTGGCGCCCTGGGCAGTGGCCTGGACCTTGCGGGTCGCGCCACGGAATGTGCCGGTGGCGTGCAGAACCGCGGACTTGCCACCCGATCCCATAGTCACTGGTTCCGCGTACCCGGACCAGCTGCCGTCGTTGGAGGTACCCCCGGTCCGCGGTGCGGCCGAGGTGGGCAGGAGGGCCGGCTGGACCTCGTTGAGCTGGT
>NZ_CP186054.1:0-136303 GCF_049315185.1 Paenarthrobacter sp. C1
GGGGGTGGTCGGCACCGAAGGGTGCCGCTGTCCTCACCAAAAAGGGATCAAGCCACCATCCAAGGAAGCACAGGCACAAGGAAGTCCAGCCCAGCCACAACAGAACAAGCAGAGGAGAGAGCAAGGACAACAGGAGAGAGCAGAACGCACCAAAGATCAAGGCAACAGAGACAGCAACGACAACAAAGGCCAAGACAGCAAAAGCTACAAACAAGGACTCACACCTGTGGCACCAAGGTGCACTCCGTGGGACATCTGTCCAGGGAACTGACACACGCCCGAGGCGGCCGAACCGAAACACCAGGCATGGAACTGATTGCTCCGCCCGTAAGGAAGTGCAGAAAATGCCACCAAACGATTCCTTCTGACAAGGACAAACGAGCTCTCTACTGCAAAACCATCTGCAGAGACACCGCGGCCAAACGCCGCCAGCGGGGGCAGCCCACAGCTGATCCGCTGCCAGCGGCCGCGGCAGCTCAACTGTCCGCACGGGTGACCGGGCTGGAAGCAACCCTCCAACGGACCTCCTCAGCATTGATCCGTGCCCAGATGGTCAAGGACAAACAGAACGCCCAGATACGGAAACTCGAAACTGCCGTTGCCGCCGCGCGGCGGCATTCGGATTCAGTTGCCGCGGAGCAAGCCGCAAAGACTGCCGCGCTGCGAGAACAGGCAGCGACGCTGCAGCGGCAACTTAACGAGGCGATCGCCGCCCAACGTGAGCGGCAAACGGCAACTGCGGCAGCGGCAGTTACACCGGCAGACGTGTCCAGGCTGCGGCAACGGCTTGCCGAAGGCAACGCCGCGTTCGGACAGCTAACGGCAAAATACGACGCTCTATGGGAAGCGTTCGAGCAAGCCAGAACCCACGCCAAAGACAACGCCGGGATCCACGAGGACTGGAACCGGCTTTGCCGCCGGCTCTACCAAAGCACCGGAGGCAAGCCAGCCAACGGAACGGACAAACAGATCCTCGCCAGATGGATCACCTGGCGAAACCAGCAACATGCGCAGAGTCAGAACGAGCAGCAGCGAAAGAAATCAGGGAAGAAATGACAGTCAGCATCGGACGGATCAACATCGACTATTACCTCGATTCCGCTGCCGCCGGCGACGGGGCCCAGATCGGAACGAGGGACCTCACTGCGTACTACACCGAAACTCAGGCCCCACCTGGACGGTGGCACGGCCGCGGCCTGAACGCAGTTGGGATGGTCGAAGGGCAACAAGTCACCAAGTGGACGGCGAAAAGCATCTACGAGGACTTCAAACACCCAGAGACCGGCGAGGAATTGGGGGCCCGCCCGATCCAGAAAACGTCAGCCCCTGAGGGCGCAAAAACCCCGATGGGTACCCCCGCGAAAGCGGCGCGTGAAGCGGTGGCCGGGTTTGATCTGACGTTCAGCCCGCCCAAGTCGGTAAGTGTTCTGTGGGCCCTGGCTGACCCGAAGCTGCAGGCGGACCTGTACGAGGCGCATAAGCAGGCCGTGGAGGAATGCCTGGACTGGCTCGAACGCCACGTGATCCAAGCCCGTGCCGGGCACGCCGGTGTGGCCTGGGTGCCCGTAGAAGGTGCGATCACGTCCCTGTTCGATCACTGGGATTCCCGGGCCGGAGACCCGCAGCTGCACACCCATGCAGTGATCGCGAATCGGGTCAGACGCACCAGCGACGGCAAATGGGTCACCTTGGATTCCTACACCCTGCACCGGCACATGGTGGCTGTCTCGGAAAAATACAACAGCATCCTCTTCGACCGGATCTACGAGGGCACCGGCGCCCTCGCCGAACTCCGCGATGGAATCGCCGGCATGACCGGAACCGACGTCGAAGGCCTCCTGAAAGAACTCGAAGAACCTGGTACCGACCCGCGCAATGCCCGGGCCGAACTGGCAGGAGTGCCCGACGGTCTGATCACCGAGTTCTCCACCAGATCACTGGACATCGAAGCGAGGACCGATCAGCTCCTTGCCGATTGGGAGGAACAACACGGCAAACGCCCACCACAATCGATCGTGCTGAACATGCGCCGGCAGGCAACCATGGCTTCACGTTCGGCCAAGAAACCCTCAACTGAATCCCTGCCCGAAAAGATTGTCAGCTGGCGGGACCGTGCACTGGACGCCGGCTACAACCCAGCCACTGTGATCCGCGATTCCATCGGACATGATTCCGCGGTCGTCACAAACGCCGACCTTGGCCAGGACGTCGTGGATCTGCTGGGCAGCTTCGCCCTGCACGATGCAGGCACCCGGCGGACGACGTTCACCAGGGCGAACCTGATCGCGTCCACGGAACGGCTGCTGCGAGGGATTCGGATGGGATCAGCCCACGACAGGGAACACCTTGTCGAGCGTGTCGTGGCGGCCGCGTCCTCCGAAGCGGTGTCGCTGAGCCCCGAGCGCATGGGAGCCCCAGAGGCGGAGAGCCCGTTCCTCACGGTCCGGGGCCGCAGCTCCTTCGAACATGAGGAAACCAAACGCTTCACCACCACCAGGATTATCGACGATGAAGCCTTCCTCATCGAACGGGCCACCAACGCAGTGACCACAGCGTTGGAAGAAGACCAGACCCGGGAAGCGCTGGCCGCCGCCCGCACCCGGGAAGGCCACTCTCTCAGTGATGACCAGGTCGTAGCGGCGCAGGCAGTGCTGACCAGCGGGAAAGCCATCGACGCGATCATCGGCCCGGCAGGAACCGGAAAAACCACCACCATGAAAGCCATCCGTGACCTCTGGGAAGAGGCCAACGGGCCAGGCAGCGTCGTCGGTCTCGCCCCCTCGGCCGTTGCCGCGGCAGTCCTCGGGGAGGAAATCAACGCACCCACCGACAACGTCGCCAAATGGCTGTACGAGTCAGCCGGTGACGGCGCAGCGCGAAGGGCCCAACAGATCAGCAGACTCGAAACCGAGGTCGAACGCCACGAAACCATGCTCAGGAATGCCCCCGCCAGGGGAGATGCCCGCGCCCGGGCGCAGACCCGCCTGAACGGGGCCGCGGCAAGACTGGCCGCGAAATACGCCGAACAAGCCAAATACCGGATGCGCCCCGGCCAGCTCGTCATCCTCGACGAAGCCTCCATGATCGGCACAGCGGCCGCGGCAGAACTCTCCCGCCAAGCAGAGACAGCCGGAACGAAACTCCTGTTCGTCGGTGACGCCGCACAAATCGACGCCGTTGAAGCCGGAGGCTTCCTTGGCTGGCTCGAACGCAACACCGCCGCCCCCGTCCTCAGCCAGGTATGGAGGTTCAAAGCCGAATGGGAACGCGCAGCCTCCCTGCGCCTGCGCACAGGCGACACAGACATTCTCGCCACTTACGCCGAGCACGGCAGGATCCACACCTGCCCCGAAGGGACCGCAGCTGACCGCGCCTACCAAGCCTGGATCCAGGACACCAAAGAGGACATCACCGCCAGCCTGCTCATCGCCGGAGACAACCAGACAGTGAGCGACCTGAACACCCGCGCACAACTGGATCTCGCCCTGGAGGGACGAGTCAACCTGGAAACCACCACCACACTGCGCTACGGACTCGCCGGCATCGGAGACCTGATCCTCGCCAGACAGAACGACCGCCGCCTCAAAGACGACCAAGGACACTTCATCAAGAACGGCACCCGCCTGAAGATCACAGACATCCGTCACGACGGATCCATCACCGCCGCCCGGACCGACACCGGGGCGTCCATCACCCTGGACCCCGACTACCTCAAAGCCTCTGTCGAACTCGGCTACGCCTGCACCGCCCACCGTTCACAAGGGGTCACCGTTGGCTCCGCCCACACCGTAGTGATGCCAGGGCTCGCACGTGAACTGTTCTACGTCGCCATGACCCGGGGCCGGGACGGCAACACCTGCTACGTCGACCTCCCCGACCCGGCCGAAGACGACACCCCCGATGAGTGGGGAATGGTCCGCAAGATCATCCCCGAGGACGCCATGTCCGTCCTCAAAGGAGTCCTCGCAAACCAGGCCCACGAAATGACAGCCCACGAAATACGCGACGCCGAACACGGCTACGCCAACGACTTCGCCCGCCTGATCTTCGAATACGACTACACCGCCACCGTGGAGAAAACCCTCACCGTCCTCGAATGGCTCGACACCCATCTAAGCCCGGAAAGAAAGAACCAGATCACCACTGACCGACTATTTCCCGCCCTGCTGCACACCGGCCCGCCCACCACATTTCCAGCACACCTGAATGCGGAAACAGCAACAATCCAAGACCTCATCAAAGCAGCGGAAACCAACCAGACAGCCGAACCATCAACAAGCGACGTCGGTACTCTTACGACATCGTTCACCCCATCCAGCGCCGAGGGCAGCAGACTCAAAGACCAGCTCGAAACCAAGATCAACGCCCGGCTAAACCAGCTCACGCCACCGCCGGAGGGCGATGAAACCCCCACCTGGGTCGCAGAACTCAGGAGCGAGCACCCCGATGCCGGTAACTTTCCCGCCCTCCTACGGGCAGTGACGGCATGGCGGGAAGTATCCGGCCAACAAGACGCAACAACGGCCTGGGGTGAACCCCCGAAAAAGACAGATCAAACGATGACCGGCTACTACAAGCAAGCCCGAAAATACCTGCCACCCCGCCCTGCCACCGTCGACACCGAGGCACCCCACGACGCATGGGCAGACATCGACACGCAACTAGCAGAAGCCGACCGTCACCTCAAAGAAGCCGAACAATTCAACGAAGACTACGAGAAGTTCCGCGCCAGCCAGGACGGCCCGGTCGAACTCCAGAACGAAGACCCGTCCACACAGATACCCACCTTGCAACCGGCACAGACCGACCCCGCCTGGGACCTCTAGCCCCAACAACACCTCAAGCCCTGCGGGGTGCGGGGTATGTCGGGTTATGACCGACACACACCGGACCGTCCGGCGAACGAATCATCCACCGTGGCCTCAGAACAACCCGGCCGCCTCCTCGAAAACACACCAGCAGACAAACGCACCACGGAAGAGGACGACATGGAGAACACCGCAACACCTACACCGGCAAACACGACGGGATCATCACAACCTGGAACCTGGAAGAGTCCCACCGTCCGCGAATTGTTGGAGGAACTCAAACTAGGCGTCGACGGGCAGGACAGACGCGCCGATAGTGACCGCCTCGCCAAAGCCAAAGAAATGATCAAAGACTTCGAGGAAAGGTCCGACCGAGCCTACGCCGCGGCTCGCTGGCCCGAAGAACCTTGGGTGGCTGAACCGTTCGGTGCTGCGCTTTTGGTCCGTCACGGCGGGAACCTCTCAGCGGTCGTTGCCGATCCCGCGTTCGAGGACACGCTCATCACCGCGATGGGCTTGGACCCGTATGAGCAGAGCATCCCGGATGAAGACGGTGGCCGCGAGGAGAGGATCGAACCCGCGGAAACGGTAGAAGGGCGGCAAGAGATAGCGGACATGATGACAGCTCTGCGTGATGCTCTCGCCGCCGAACCTGTGGCCACCGATACATCTGGGGTGGAATCGGTACTGGGCTGGGCGCGGCAGCACGAACCCGCCCTCTACAACGCTTACCACGAGACTTTCACCCACGTCGGTGAAGAAGAACCCCGGGCCGCCACGCTGACCACCCTCACCGATAGGGCGGACGAGTACGCTCAACGGGCGCTGCAAACGGCGCGGGAACGAACCAACGGCATTGAAACGATGATGGCCCTCGGCCGCCCCGATCTCGTCGAGATCGCCGGCCGGACAGGACTCAACACCCTCCTGAACGAGCAGAACATCACCCCGCGGCTGATTGCCGCCCTCGAACAAGCAACAGTCATAGATTCCCTTTATGAGGCTGCAGCCTTAACGGACTTTCAGGGGCCCCTCGAAATGGTTGAGCGCTGGGACGACGAAGCGCAGGCACCCTACTCCATCGCAAAGATAGTCCTGGACAAGGAACGGTCCGACCTTGAACTCAGCGCCGCAGAGACCGACGCGATGGAAGAAGCCATGGACGTGGTGTACGAAGGCTACGACCCGACCTCAGAGACCGACGTCGATGAACCGGTCCAAGAGGCCGAGCTCAGCCCATCCTTTCCAGAGCCCTCGGACAGGGACATACGCTTTCAACTCAGCCTCGACGCCTACGATCTACGCCGCAACGCGTTCGAAGCACTGGGCATGACGGAAACTGATGAGCTTTCAGGACCACCACAAACTGGGGAGGTCTTGCGTCTGGATCAACTGCGCAGGAAGGACGGCACCATCCCCACCGAAGATGAGGCCAACGCCTACCTGATGGTCGTCGGCGACCCCGAACCAGAAGTCACCCTTGGCATCAAAGACTGGGCACAACGCGGCTACCGAGCACTCCCAGGAACACTCCGCCCCAGCCTCGAACACGCACCTCAAACCCGCCCGACCCGAAGTGCAACCATCAAGCCCGGCAACGTCATCATCTCTCCCGAAGGCGACCGTCAACACGTTATCGCCACCAAACGGGAAGGACTCAACGTCAAGATCACCTTCAACTCCAACATCAACCCCTCAGAACAAGAGGAACTCACCATCCCGGCCTACCGTCGCCTGCAGATCGAACAAACCGCGGGGGCGAGCACACCCCAGCCGCAAGAACCCAGTGGTCCTCAACCCGAACACCACCAGGAAGTTATTCACACCACCCACACCTCAAACCCCGGGATCGTGTAAGAGAAGCAAATTAACCGAAGGATCCCTGCCAGCAGGGATCCTTCGGTGCGGAAGGACGATTACCAGCGAGAGGTGTCATGACACCCCTGTAGAATAGGACCGAAGCGCCCCTTGGAGGGAGGTCACCATGTCGGCAGGTACGCCCAGACGTTCGGTCCGTATTGAGGACGAGCTATGGAATCAAGCGCACGCCAAGGCGGCCAGAGAAGGAACGACAGTCGCCGAGCGGGTCCGCGCCGGCCTTCGAGAGTATGTCCACGGACCAGAGGCCAGACACACCATCGCCGATTCCCTCGTCTATCTCGTCCCTGACTCCCTTGAAGACCTGAAAGGCCCATCATCCGGTGTAGTGGAACTACCCATCCACTTGGACTGGGGACCCGAGCGTCACTACGACGTCGCCGATGACGCCAGCTGCAAGTCGCTCTATCAGTTGACGCTGCAGAACTCCGGCTCCACCCAGGAGATGGCCCGGATCCTCAACGCCGGCAGACTGATCACTTTGTGGCCTTCCATGCGACTCCCGGCCCGCTGCCGGCAACTTTGGAATGACGCCTTTGCCCAGCTGCCCACCCACCGCGAAAGCAAGGAACATCCCGCATGGACGACGCTCAACGCGTAGCAACTGAAATAGCCCTTTCCGTTCTCGCTGCCGACGGGTTCATCCTGGCCGGTGGGCAGGCCCTTGCCGAACACGGTGTTATCAGCCGGATGTCTGATGACATTGACCTCTTTGCCCAGTACCGCAGCCACACCCCGGAGACCTTCGCAGCCTCCGTGAACAAGATCACGGAGGCGCTAGTCGGGGCCAGGTACTCGGTGGAGGTCACACGGCAATACCAGGAGTTCGCCAGCCTGACCGTGACCAAGGCTGAAACGACCGTCGTGATTGATCTTGGCCTGGACTGGTGGGAGAACAAGCCCGCGATCGTGGACGTCGGACCAGTCCTGTCGTTGAAGGACTCGGTGGCCTCGAAATTGCTCACCGTCTACTCCCGCGGCTACGCCCGTGACTACCTCGACGCCTACTCCATCCTCAACAGCAAACGCTTCACCCCGCAACAGCTGATCGAGCTGTGCCAGCGCAGAGACCCGCACCTGGACCTTGAAATGTTCGCTGCATCCATGACCGGCCACCGCGCACTCGCCCCCACGGAATTCACCAAATACGGGCTCCCCGAAGCTGAGCTCCCACAGCTGGACCAAACGCTCACCGGCTTCGCAAAAAACATAAGCCAACACCCACCCCGGACGGGATCACCAGCAGAACCCGTGGACCTCATCGGGCCAGGGATACCCGGGGCGGGCCCTGACATCGCTTGAAAACTAGGCAGGCCTACGGCCAGTAACGTCGCCCGCCTCATCAGGAGTTCTGTTGCCTATAGAAGAGGCCCGGACCCGGCCTCCAGTGTCCCCGCGATCGCCAGACTGCTAGGCGCCTCGACCGGCAGCGGCGTGGATCGTCTTTTGGCTGCACCACCAGCGGAACGAACCTCCTTGACCGCACCGCCAGAGACTCCCGCTTCCCGGTTTCCCGGCGCGTCCGGGAGCTCCATCCATGTGAAGCCACTGCCGATTTGGTGGCATGGAACGCCGTCGACCAGTAAGGTCCTGCAATCGCTGCGGTAGTCCTCCTCCTCGTTGAACTCCTGCCAGACTTGCCGGGCAGGGTCATACTCGAACCTGAGGGAGTCGTTGAACTCTGCTTGTGTAGCTGCCAGGCGCAGGCATTCGTCTTGGGAGAAGTACGGTTTCGCCCACCCGTTCCAACGCTCCGCGGGGACATATGCTGCCCTGAAAATCTCGGACGGTTTCTCGCCTCCGGACCAACTCACCTGTTGTGGATCCGCTGAAAGTCTCGGGACCCGGGCTGGCTGGAGGGTGAGGGCAGGGTTCTTCATGGGGTTGTTCCTTCCGTTGATTGTCAAAGGAAGATTCGGCCCAGAACCGGAAGGGTGCATGTCAACACATGCGATCCTATGTTGATGACTACGGTGAACTGGGAACGCGAATCGGGCGACAAAGTAGAAGAGTTCGCCGCCGCGCTGATTCTCCTGGACAACCCACAAGGCAATCGCATCACTCCATCGAGAGGCGATGGGGGCATTGACATCCAGGTGGAGTCCGAGGGGCGATGGGACATCTACCAAGTCAAGAAGTTTTCGAGTTCACTCACCGCCTCGCAAAAGAAGCAAATAGAGGAATCTTGGAACCGGTTCATAACTGAGACGTTGCCCAAGAAGGATGTCCGATCCTGGACTTTGGTGATGCCCTGGGACCCTACGCGGGAACAACTTGAGTGGCGCGACGAGCTAACGAAGGGGTGCGGCTTCGAGGTGCACTGGCTGGGACGAACACAGCTGGACTTTCTCGCGTCAGGTCGTCCGGCAGTCGTCGACTACTTTTTCGGAGACGGTGGCCAGCGCATAACTGGGCTGATGGAACAGATGCTGGCATTGCGAAACGATTTCACAAGTGGTCAAGAACGTCCCGGTCTGATTGAGCGGATCGTTGAACGCCAGCAGCAAGTTGTCGAAGCTCTCTCCCACGTTGATCCTTTCTACAGGTACGTGGTCGAGATCCGGACAGGTAATGTGGGCGCTTTGACAGAACAGCATTTCCTGGCGGACGCCAATGGAGCTTCACTCGTTCATTATGTTCAAACAAGCGATGAGCAATACGCGACGATTCGGGTGGTACCCCTTTCAGCGGAGTCCTCATGGCTACGTCCGATAGGTGGGAAGCTATCCCTTACCCCGGCGCCGGACAGCGAGCACGCCGCAGCTCTGAAAGAGTTCCTGGATTACGGGATAAGGATTGACTCAATGCCGGGGCAATTGATTGAGGTCACGGACCCCACCGGCCTCTCGGAAGCAGGTGATGGTCTCTTCTCCATTGTTCCGGTTTTCGAGGAGAGCAACATGCCTCCTCTGGAACTTCAAGTGCGGGCGCCCGAGGTAGGTGTGGTTCTCCGGCTCCCCCTTGTCGATGTGGAGGCAGCGAACGCTCCGCGTGGAGACGGGTTCTCAATGACAGCCAAGGACGCAAGTGGAACGCTTACCTTCAGCTTCAAGACGCGCACTGATGGTGATCTCCGGCAGGAGACCTTCAACTTCCGGACACATCCATGTGTTGGCAAATACCCTGGCGATGTCCTTCCTGCTATCAGGTTCCTGTCCCTCATGGATGGGAAGAACGAGGTAACCCTCGCCATCCGTGGCGGCAGGCCGATTCTCAGGCCCTTGGCAGGCGAAAACGAAACAAGAAATCAAGCAGCCAGGCTTATTGATTTTCTTGAGGACTTGGTCCTCATCCAGGAACACACTCATGTTGTCGTCGTGATTCCTGACTTTGAGACATTGACGGAAGAGGAGCGTGCGGCCGTTGGCGCTGTAGCAAAGATGTTGCGGGGCGAAAAGGCTGAGGGGCGATGGAACACCTTCACAACCGATGGCATTGACGCCGGGGATCCTATGTTTAGCGAGCCTGCTCACATAACGGTGGTGGTGGAGGAACCCATGTCCCTGACCCTTGAAGGCACTGACATTGAGCTGGATGCGTGGATGAGGACCGTAAATTCAGGTATACCCGACACGCACTCGTTGGACGAAGACGGGAACCTCATCGTCAGCATCGCCGAAGGCACGCTCATTTCAGAAATGATTGAACCACCATCTGACGCCAATGCTGCACTCGACGCGGGACCCAAATGAGACGTGCCTCTTGGGCAGCCTAGAAACCGCCAGCCGGCTCTGGAGTGGCGGAGCCGCAGCCTGACCAGGCGTGGAAAGCTTTGTCGGTGACAAGTGCCGCCTACATCGAGAATGTAGGCGGCACTTTCTCTTGCTACAGGGCTGGGCCCGAGAACTCCTGAATGAGGTGGAGTGGGTCCGGTGAGAACTCCGGCTCCTTGGGAGATCGGCCTGGCTCTGTGGAAACGGCTCTGCCAGGTTCAACGGTTCCGGCCGTCATGGTGGTGACTTCCACGGCATAACCGTGGTGTTCCCCTTGCCGGACGGGCACCAGACCCTGGTTGGTCTCTATGGTCAGCAGATACTCGCCGTCGTCTTTTTTGTGGAAGCCGTTCAGAGTTCCGACGGCTGTTACGGTCTGTCGATAGCGGTCGTCGTGAGCGGGTTTGAATCCGGTCGCTGATACTTGTTCTCCGAGCGGAACGTCGTTGACGTGCCGGATGCTGAACCGCGGCGCGACAAAGCCGCTCTGACTTAGGGGCGTTGCTTCATGGACGGGAACCATGTCCGTCGCCGTTGCCTCGACCCACACCCTGCCCTGTGGTTGGTCGTGTTCCAGGAGCAGGTAGCGGAGGTGCTCTACCGGTCCCCGTTCCACGGCTAGGACAGTGGCGTCGTCGTATCGGGCACGCTGGAAGGATTTCAGCGCCTCTAGAGAGAGTTCCTTCCCACTAATGCTGACGCGCTGCCCCGGTTCGAGGTCCCGGACTTTCCTGCCCACACGTACGTCAAGATCGGCTGACACCTTTTCGGGGAAGGCAGGACCGTAACCAGCTCGCCAGTCATCGGCTTCCTTCGGGGTGGCCAGTTCGAGTGCTCCTGATTCGTGGCTGATGTCGAAGCTGTGGCTGCGTTCACCCAGAACGACCTTTACCGGGACCCGGGAAGAACCATTCTGTCCTTCCTCGACTTCTGCGATGACATCGTGGAACACATCAAAGGTTTGGTGCATCCCGAATCCGTCCGCGCCGTGAATCACGGCCAGCCCGGGGCTAAGCCGGATGGCATCTCCGGCTTTGAGTAAGACCGCACGTCGTGTGGGTCCAGGGTCCTGGATGTCGATGGTGATCCCTGCCTGGCTGGCTGTGGTGAGCAGCTGCCGCACTTTGAGGTCCCGTGTCTGCGGTTTCCAGGTGCTGTTCAGATACCAGAGTTCCTGACGGCGGGAGAATTTGAACCCGGCATCCTTCAGCAGCCCGTGCAGGACAGTCTGCTCCCTTCCGACGTCGGAGACGCTGCTGCCGTCGGCAGTGTGCTCCAGCACGGGAGCTCCTCCCCCACCGTTAGGCGCAGCAGCAGTAGTCGGGACCGTCGCGGGTGTTTCCGGACGGTTCTCTCCAGGGCCGGGGTCCACGGTGGTGGTGATGACGTGTTCATTGAGGAAGGTGTCGCCCTCGATGATGGGATCTTCCGGTGCTGTAGGCGGGTTGATGGGGTCAGCGGGGAATGAGAGGTCCATTCCCGTGTGATCCAGCGGGGTCTCGGGTAGGTCCCCGTCCCAGAGGAGCACTTCGGTGTTTTCAGTTAGCGCCCATCGGGTCCTTGTCCCGCCTGCCTCCTCGACGACTGCCCGCATGACTGCCTGGGCGTAGGGGGTAGCCCCTGGAATCTTGGTCACGTCACGGAGACGGCCGATGACGAACTCACCCTTGTTCCAGGCGGGGGTGTCGCCCTTGGTCGCGTTCATCCGGACCCACCGGCCTTCCAAGGCCGCGTTCAAGGATCCGGCCGATATTCCGGTGACCTGACCGGGCGCCTGCAGGGATGCCTTTTCCAGTTCCGTCAGGGCACCGTACCGCCGGGCGTGGACGCTGATTTTCTGATCACTGCGCCGCCTGCAGGAACCGGTTTGGCCGTCCTCGAACCGGTAGTTCAGGTCCACCATCGTGCCCCCGCCAACACCGGTCACGGTGACGTTGTCCCGTCTGGCCTGGTTCCTGTCCAACTGATGGGCGCTGACGACATCCCCGCACCGAAGCTCTTGAACCGTTGCCCCGTATCCATCGCCGAAGAGCTGGGTTGTTTCTTCGACGGTGACGAACCGGCCTGGCTGATAGTCCACGGGCCGGGGCAGGTAGCGTTCCTGCGTGTCCCGGGCGGTTCCCGTAACAGGGTCTGCGAACCGGGGACCGTGGTAGAGGCTCCGCCCGACGGCGACGTCCCCTGCCACGCCCAGTCCGGGAACGTCTTCCAAGAGCACGTCTCCGGGTAGAAACATATCGGCCCTGACCGCGGACGATTCGGCTGCCTCCCGTGCGGCCTCGGCGGCGATCTCGGCCGGGTCCAGCACACCGTGGCGCAGCACTGGGCTTCCCGCTTGACCCCACCGGTTGTAACCGAAAGCGTGCCTGATGCCGCGGTCATCGGTCACGACCCACTCATTGGGGCTGACTTCCACGATCCCGGTGGTCATGACGGTTTTACCGGTCGGCTGTCGGGTCTCCGGGTCCAGGGCCGGGCGTTCCAAGGTGATTCGCTCGCCTGACTTCACCTCCACGTCCCTGCCGGCGACCACATCAGTGGCCGCCACTTCGAGGAACACACGCTCGAACGGCGTTAACGATGTCCGGGCCCTGCTGACCAATTCAACGGTGGTGTACGGGTTGAGACTCAGTGGTTCGGGGGTGTCGTCCGTTTCCGCGAGTTCGTGCAGCATGGTTCGTTCGTACCGGATCACCGAACCGACCCGGAACAAGGCCTGTCCCTTCCCATTGATCCCTGTCACGATGTCACCGTCGCGCAGGTCCGAGACGGAGACCTTACGCAGGTCAGGGACGAACACGGCCAGGGCCGGCCCCATCACTGCAGCAGCTTCCGTTGCGGCGTCCTCCTCGTCCTGGTCCAGGCCCATGTCGTTCATGAGGTCGGTGATCTTCAGCTGAACGCCAGCGAGCTCGGCGGCATGGTCGAAAGCCCTGGTCAACGTTTCTTCCAGGGAGGGTATCGAGGCCTCATGGCGCGCGTGGGCGTCGATGAGGTCATCCCTGATCGCCGCTGTCGCCGCTGCCGTGTTCTCCAAACGCCGAATCATCCCCAACGGTTCGGAGGTTACTGCCGTGTCCCAGTCCACGTGCACGGTGGCGACATCGGAGTCACCGATCCGGTATTCGAGGCCACGGTGGTACCGGCCCTCTACACTCAACCCACCCAGGGTGCCCAGTGACTGGTAGGGGCCTGCGCCTGCGGGCAGGGGTTGGATCCGGGACAGAACAAGTGCCCGCAATGCGGTTCCCGCGTCTGCCCTGTCCCTAAAAACGGTGCCGTTGACGCTCATTCTGAATGCGGTACCGGCGGTGGGCGTGTACGCGGCCGCGGCAGCTGTGATCACTGGCAGGTTCCGTGTCGTAGTTTCCAGTGCGGAGCGTGTCATTGCCAGTTCGCCCTTGCTCCGGCGCTGGGCGTCCAAGTACGACCGGTGTAGGGATTGGAGGCGGGATTCCTCCATTTGCAGGGATGCCAGCTGCTCCAACCGGGGATCCCCGGACAACGCAGCGGCTGCTTGCCCGGCGGACAATTCCAGATCACCGAATCCGTCATCCATGGTCCTGGCCTGCACGTCGCCGCGTTTGAGCTGGTTGATGAACTTGGCCTTTCTGGCCACCATGTCCCACATGTACACGTCGAAGGTTTCCGCGGTCGCGTAGGAGTGGATGGACACCGCGTCGTTCTGGTTGCCTTGGCGCAGTACCCGCCCCTCGCGTTGCTCGAGGTCTGCCGGCCGCCACGGCACGTCCACGTGGTGCAGAGCCACGGCCCGGTCTTGGACATTCGTGCCGGTGCCCATCTTCTCGGTTGAGCCGATGAGCACGTTCACCCGCCCGTCGCGGCACTTGGCGAACAATTCTTTCCTCGCCTCATCCGTGGCCGCGTCGTGGATGAACGCCACAGAGCCTGGGTCCATGCCAAGGACCACGAGCTCGCTCTTGATTTCCTCGTACATGCTGAACCGGCCCTCAGCGTTGGGCACGGCCCGGTCGCAGAAGAGCAGCTGCAACGCGCCGGTCGTCGCCGAGCGGTTTCCGTCAGGACCGGTGTAGGCGCGGTCCTGATTGAGCTCGTGGATTTCGAACACTTTCGCGGCGACCTGCGTCGGCCGGCCACCGTCAGGATCTCCGGGCAGCCCTTTCAACCGTGGGTCCAGGGCGACCATGCGCCCGTCGTTAGTGATCTTGGGCATGTTGTCCTCTTTAGGGTCAACACCTGAGAGGTTCTTCGCCCTCTCCCCCAGATCCTTCACGTATTCGACCACGGCGGCCGACGGGTGGCGTTTTGCCAGCTGCCGGTCCTTGCCTTCGAGGGTGGGTAGTTTCGCGGTGATGTCCGATACGGTCACGACGTCGGAGAACTGGTTTGTGATCTTCAGCAGCTCGGGCAGGTTGATGTACTTGTTGATCCGCTCGACCTGGTCATAGCCTCCCCCAGCCGGGGAGATCCGTAACACCGTGGAACGTTCGGTGAACTGGTTCGCCCAGGAGTTCACATCCTCCAGCCCTGCCCTGGCTAGCAGGTCAGGGCGGAGGTAATGCTGCATGACCCACATTTCCGACATGGAGTTCGCTACCGGGGTGCCGGTGGCGAACGTGGCCACGGCCGGCAGATACCCTTCCCGGTAATAACCGCCGCGGATGGCGTCTTCGGTCTTGCTCTCCCTCAAGGATCGTAGTTTGAAGTCCAGGTCCGAGGCGCGGTCCGATCCGGTGCATGCCAGTTCGTAAGAGTCCGATTGGCGGAACAGGTTCTTGAAGTGGTGTGCCTCGTCTACGAACAGGTAGTCGATGCCGGTCTCTTCGAACGTGACACCGACGTCCTTGCCTGTGGTGATCCGCGCCTGGCGTTCCTCGAGGCGTTTTATGGCCCGTTCAATGGCTTTGATCCGGGCCTTTTCCTCCCCGGACATCTTTGCCTTGGACGCCCGTAGTTCGGTGATTTGTTCTTCGAGCCAGATCTGGGTTTTTGCCGGGTCAACCTGGATTTTTGCGAACACGGTTTGCGGGATGACAACGGCGTCCCAATCCCCTGTCGCTGCTGCGGCGACCCAGAAGGCGCGCTCGGATGCGTTGATGCCGGTCGGGACAGAAAGGACATTGGCGCTGGGGTACCAGTCCACGAAGTCGCGGCTGACCTGATCGACCAAGTGGTTCGGGACCACAATGGCTGGCTTGTTCGCGATCCCGGTCCGCCGCAGTTCCATCGCACCCATGACCATGGTGCCGGTCTTACCGGCACCGACGACGTGATCGATCAGTACGGTTGGTTCGTTCAGGATCCTCGCCACTGCCGAACGCTGGTAATGATGCGGGGTGTAGTCCGCGTTCAGGCCCGGGAAACTCAACGCCTCCCCCGCAGCCTTGTAGTCCGGGGAGGCTTGGGAGTTGAACATGGTGTTGTACGTGGCGGTGATGCGTTCGGCCCGGGCGGCGTCGGTGAAGATCCACGTTCCGAAGTCCTCGGCGATCTTGGCGGCCTTGTCGCGGGCCTCCAAGGTGGCTTTGACGTCCTTGACCTGCTTTTCGTTGCCGTTCGAATCCGTAATGGTGCGTCGGATCACGATAGTGCGGTTGTTCATGAGCGACTGCAGCAACGCCAGCGGTGTCCTGTCGGCGGTGGCGTAGGAGAACCGGACTTCGGGGGTGAACTTGGGGCTGCCGTTGGCGCTGCGCAGCTCCCACGCCCCGTCGACCTCGTTGGTGGCCACCGTCGCGGCGACCCCGAACTTCTCCGCAATGAACTCCTCGTAATCCCCGGCCTCGACATAACGGACCCCCGGTTTGGCGATGATGTCCATCGCGGTGACCTGCTCCGGCATGGCTGCCTCCAGCGCAGTCACGTTCGCCTCGAACAGGCTCTGATCCTTCGCGGCCGTACGGGCCGCTTCCAGCTTGGCCCGTACATCACCGGAAAGGTACTTCACGGCCGGCAGCAACTCACCGGTGGCAGGGTCCTCAAAGACCAGGGTGCCCAGCAACTCCCGCGCCCGGGTTGGGTCAACTTCGAGCAAGCCTGCGATCCGGTCCAGGTCCACAATCCGTGATTCGTCCAAGCTGATGGCCAGGGCGTCCGCGGCGGAGGCTGCACTTGTGGGGCGTTCCCGGAATGCGAGCACATCCCGGTCGAACACGGCGGCCTTCCGCGCCAGCCCGGTCTCCTCGTCAAAGTGCTCCAAAGCCAGCAACAGGCCCCGCCCCGGATCCCCCTTCAGTACGGCCAAATGTTCCTGCTTCCGCACAGCGTCCTCGGCGATGCTGGCCTCTTCTTTCCAGGCAGCCAGCAAGGACGCCGGGACGGGAACTTCGGATGCCGACACATCCCCGTCGGCGGGTAAGCCAAGCCGCCACGCCTTTTCCAGCGCGGCAAGACGGACACTGACGACAGCGCTGGTTGGAGGCTTTTCCCGCAGAACGAAGCGGTTGATGGGGCCGTATTTCCAAGAGTACGCATCGTAGGCTGCGTTCAGGTGCCGGCGCAGGACAACCCGTTCGTCCTCGGGTGCCCCAGAGCGTTGGGAGTCGATAACAGCCCTCGCTTGGTCGCGTACGGCCAGCAGGGCAACGACTTCCTCCCTCCGGGCGGCGGGGACCTTGACGGGTTCCCAAAGTCGGGACGCGTTGAACCGTTCGAAGGCCCCGCCCAAGTACCTGACGTGCCCGGTCACGGCCTCTGCCTCGTCACTTCCCCTGTGCAGTCCCGCAGGGAACGTTCCTTCAGGGGCCGGTACGGGAACGGGTGCGTACCCGTATCCTGCAGTGGTAGCCTCGGCGAGCTGTGTTGTGAGTTTGTCGCGGATCTCATCAGCCAGCACCGCCCCTGACGGGCCGTCAATGCTGATCGTGGCGTCGTTGTACATGCCCCGGCCCACGGAAAGGACTCCCAGGACCGCGTCGTCGTTGGCTGCGAACCAGCCGCCGATTGCTACTTGTGTTGGTTCCCCAGTCTCCCGGTGGGTGGCCCAGGTGGTGGAGGGCTGCACCCAGGCGTTGATGCGGTCCTCATCGGGGCGTTCATCGGCTTTGCGGCGGCGGAACACCAACAGGTCGGTGGCGACCTCGGTACCGGCGACGGCTTTGAAGGCATTGTTGGGCAGCCGGACCGCGCCGACAAGGTCCCCGTACTTCGCGATTTCCCGGCGGGCCTTGGTCCCTTGGGCGTCCATGGTGAAGGTCGAGGTCAACACGGCTACATACCCGCCCGGGGCCGTCAGCCGGAGGGATTTGGCGATGAAATAGTTATGGATGCTCAACCGGGAAGTGTTGTACCGGGCGTCATGGACTACGAAGTCACCGAACGGCACGTTACCAACCACCGCCGAAACTGACCCTTCGGGGATCGTGGTGTCTTGGAATCCCGCCGCGCGGACATGAGCGGCAGGGTAAAGGAAAGAAGCGATAGCCGCCGTCGTCGAATCCAGTTCGACACCAGCCATAACAGCCGATTCCGGGGCCTGTCCGATGAAGTTCCCTGCCCCACAACCAGGCTCCAGCACCACTCCACGATCGAACCCGGATCCTTGCAGGCAATCCCAGAGAGCCTTGACTACGGCCGGGTCGGTGTAGTGGGCGTTGATCGTGGTCGCAGACGCTTGGGCGTACTCCTCGGCCGAGAGCAAGGACTTCAGCTCTGCCCGTTCGTGAGCCCATTCCTCACGATGTTCTTCAAAGATCTGCGGAACAGCACCCCAGGAAGACCACCGGGCTAGAACGTCCTGCTCCGCGCCTGTCGCGTGCCGTTGCTCCGACTGCAGCTGGTGCAGCAGCCGCAGCGCTTCCATGTTCGCCGAGGCACGGGACTTCGCACCCGACGGCGGGAGAACCTGGACACCCGGTCGGAAATCGAGCGGGATACCGGCTAGTCGTCCAGGTACTGCTCCGCTTGCGGGGACACGATCGAGGTCCACACGGTCCAGCCTGGGATCGGGCTCTTGCCTTGGCTGATCATCCAGTCGAAGACGGTCTCCAGAATCCGGTCGAGCCGGTCTATCGTGATCGCTCCCTCCTTGTGGGTCAGTGCCATGAATTCGGTCTCGTCGGCCGTCAGAGGCAGCAACGGGCTGTTGTCCCGTTTCAACTGTGCCCAGTACGCCTTCACCAGGTCGAAGAACTCCGGATCCGCTTCCGTCAACGGGGTCTTCAACCTGTCCAGGATCGACTTCTCGTCGTACAGGTCCTCGAACAGGTCCACCAGGGGCGCCATGTAGGGCGGTGAGGCCTGCGGTTCCTTCCAGGCGTTCGGATCCGTCTCCCACGCCAGAGATGCCTGAACGTCCTCCTCCGGCGGGAACGGCCGTTCGGACATCACTTCGCGCAGTTGGGCCTGCTCCATCGGGTTCATTTTGGTCCTCCTGCTGGTTGAAAAAATCGAAGTCATCGAACAAGCTCGGCTGGTTCGGATCGGCTTTCTTGCGAGCCATAGCGGCCTTTCAGGTTTACATAACGTGGGTATGTCCACGGGGAAGTCAAGTCAGGAAAAAAGTTCAGGGGCCATTGAGCTGACAAGGCCGTGGCCCGCCACCAGGATGGTGACGGGCCATGAAGGGCGTGGGCAGCAGATCAGGACCTGGTCAGACCCCAGCGGGCATCGACTGATGCTTGATCGGCAGTGACCGGAACATCCACACCCGCCGCTTGGGCCTGGGACGGCTGGGCCGTGTTCGGTTCGATCCGGACAGACGCGAATTCCAAGGACGCGGAAACGTCATCAGCCCAAATCCGGTGGTTTAACCCGGGAGAACCGTCCTTGGCCACGTACGGGACGGGTTCATAGTTGCCGGCAACGGTGACCCGGTTCCCCTTTGCCAGGGACGCCATAACGTTGTCTCCGAACCTGGCGTTCTTTACCGCGACGTCGTAAAACACGGTCTCGCCGTCCTTCCACTCACTCGCGGACCGATCAAAAACCCTGGGAGTATCAGCGAGCCTGAACGTGGTCAGCTTTCCCGAGGCAACAGCACGCTGTACCGGATCATCGACCAGGTTCCCGGTCGCCGTGTGCTTACCCAAACGAGGACTTCCTGTCATGACATGCTCCTTCGTGTGCTGGCTCACCCTTGTGGCAGCCGGTACTCCCGTATTCGCTGCGAAGAAGCTGTCCCGTATGTGACATACGTGTGTGGCCCTAGGCGGCTGTTCACCGGCCTTCTGTGGTGTCGCTGTTATGAGACAGCAGCTGCTGGTTCTCGGGTTCCTGGGCGGGGGTGTGTAGGTTCCAGTTCTCGGGTTCATCTGCGGGGGTTGTTTCCCAGTGATGTGCCGCTGCTCCGTGGAGGGTGTGCCGGGTACGGAAGGTGGCGGTGTCGGCGCCGGAGAGCAGGGTGGTTCCGCTGAACTCTGCCGCGGTGTGGCTGGCGGCCCCGCCGATGAGAAGTTCTCTGCCGGTGATGGTTGTCCCATCGGCGGCTGTGGTGACGGGCCTCCACCGGTGCGCGGTTTTCCCGCGGGGCAGGTCGGTGGTGGTGGTGATGCCGTCCTTCGTCCGCACCCACGCGGCCTGGTCATAGGTGAAGGGCAGGTCCGGTTCGTCGGCGAGGTGTGTCTTTCTGGCGTTGCACTGGCGGTTGGAGACCATGTCGGCAAGCCGGGCTTTCAAGGCTTGGACATGGGGGTGCCAGGTTGTCATGGGCGCCAGGCCGGGCATGCCTTCGTCCCAGGCTTTGTACTCGGCGCACATAGCGGCGTAAAGCTCGGCAGTCAGGTCGGCGTGTTCGTACCAGCAGGGCGTGAGGTGGGAGGTGTTGAGGTTGTATTCGCGGATGAACCAGTCGACCCATTGCCGCAGCACGGTCCAGGCTTCGGCCCGGTCGGTAATGTCAATGTCCCGCCAGCGGATTCCCATCCATTCCGGTGGGCCGGCGTCGTCGAGTTCGTCCTCGATGTCAGCGGCAATGAAGGCCGGCAACCCATCAGAGGATCCCGCGGCGTCGTTCCACGCGTCCCGGGTGTCGTCGTCTTCGTCGGCGTTGAATGATTCGGTCTTCCAGGCCGTGTCCGAGGCTTCGTGGTTCATGAGTGGCTCCTTCGACTTGAGTACTTAGGATTCGACTAGAGGGGCGGCGTTTGGTCGTGGCGCTCAGGCGATAACTGCGGTGGTGAACCTGGTGAACACTGCATTCAGACCGGCCCGGGCGGCGCCGGGTGCGCTGTGGGATCGCATCCAGTTGTGCACGGCTGTGTGGCACATCGGGCACAAGAGCACACCCTCCCCTGGTGCTTGAGTGCAGTCTCGGAGCGGGTAGAGGTCGGTGTCCAGGGCATGATGCTGCAGCCGTTGGGAAGGTTGGGAACACAGCCAGCACGCGGTGGTTTCAGACGTGGAGCCGTTGGGCGTGTCCGGGTTCGGGCCCGTGATGGTCATGATGTTCTCTTTCGGTGTTTGCGGGCCAGAATGGCAGTGATGACAGTGGTGGCGCGGCGACGGTCCCAACCCCAGTAGTCGGACCTGCGGTCATCGAGGATTCGGTGCAAAGCTTTGTGGTGGTCTCTGCAGTACGGGAGCAGGTCAGCGTGGGGTTCTGAGGCTTTGAACGTCCCGTCCGGGTTGATGTGCACCCCGGCGTAGCTGGTGTGGTGCAGGTCCAAGGAGCCGGCCGCTGTCAGGGTTTGTTGACAGACCTGGCAGGCCGGTTCGGTTCCGGCCCGCCGGCAGTCCCTGAACCAGCGCTGCCGCCGCCACGCCCACGCACCGGAGCGGAGGTACCCGGTGTAGGCCTGGCGGTCTTTCCCGGTCTTGCGGGCCAGCGAGTAGCCCACGGATCAGCCCGGGACTTCTTCTTTGGTCCGGCCTTGCACGGGTGCGGAGACCTTGTCCTTGGTCAGTTCCTTGAGCAGGTCGTCACTGAATTCCTTGATGCCAGCCTTGATCCTGTCAGCGTCGGGACGATCGGTCCAGCGGGTCATCTTCAGCAGGAAGGGCCTGCCGTTGCGCCCGAAGAACAGACCGTATCCGAACGGGATCCGGCGAAGTTCCGCGACGGTGAGGACGTCCTTTTCGCGTTTGTTCACGGAGAAGGAGGATCCCTCGGCGGTGTGGGTCTCGGATTTGTCCTTCACCATTCTTGGTCCGAGGAGTTTGACGAACGCTTCGAGGTCCTTGTCGTTGCCGGATCCACCGAGCTGGATTTTCACGGTGGCGGAATCGAACACGGCCTGGGCTTCTTCAGCGCCCCAGCCGCCGCGGGCCTGGGCCAAGGACTGCAGGACAACGAGCGAGCTGATGCCAATACCGCCGCCGTCGGACATGAGGGTGACCAGCCCTGGCCAGGACGCGGTGATGTTCGCGATTTCATCGAGGACCAGGGACAGGGGTGGGTCCAATCGGTTTCCCGGTAGCCGGATGGCCATTTCACGGGCGGTTTCGGTGATTTCGTCCATCATGGCTACCAGGAACGGGGCAATGGCCCCTCCCCCGGTTTTGGTCCCGATCAGATACAGGGTGCCGCGTTCGAGCAGGAACTTCTTCGGTATCAGTGCCTCTTCCGGGGTCGCTGGATTCAGGGTCTCGCGCACCTCCGGGATTGCCAGGCCTGAGAGGGCTCCCTTGACGCCGAACCAGTTCGAATCCCGGGACTTAAGGTCTCCGTTGAGTACCGATTCGAGGCTTTCGGCCCACCCCAGGGCCGCGTCGGGGTGGTCTTTGAGGATCTTCACGGCTGCCTGCGCCGTCGCTGGAGCCGCACCCCACAAGAACAGTTCATCCACGCTGAGTCGGCCGAGCGCGCAAGCGTGCAGGAGCGCCTGCAGGATGGACACGGCCGCCGCCGCCCATTCCTGGTTGGAACTGGACTTACCCAACCCGGAGGACCCGATCAGGGACGACGCGCGACGAGCGGCAATCATGGGGCGTTCGCAGCCGGTGATCGGTGACCACTTCAACGTTGACTTCGCCCCTGTGAGCCCTTGCGGGTCAAAGAGGGTGGTGGGTCCCAGCTCGCTGCGCAGCGCCTGGGTGGCGGCGTAGTTGTCGGCCCGCGTGGAGGTGGTGATGCACGAACCGGGGGCGTCCATGATGGCCGATATCAGCAGGTGGAAACCCTTGCCGGAACGGGGAGGACCAACCAGGACGATGGATTCCTCGCACGAGGCCCGCACAGCCAGGGACAGGTAATGGCCCAGCTGGATCGAAATGTCCTCGACGATGGGGTGGTCGAGGGTGGGGCGGATGCTTTTGGCGCGTTCGAGGATTTTCTTCACCCCCACCGTGTTCTTGACCTCTTTGGCCTTGGCGAGCCCGTCGCGGGTCATGATGTCCCGGACCAGATACTCATCGGACTGTCGCCAGTCTGAGAGTAGTTTCCACACAACGACGGTGACCGTGATTGCGAAGACCAGCAGGGTCACCATCCAGAAAACCACAGCACCGGTTTCGGCGGTGCAACCGCTGGCGGTGACCCCGTACGCGGAAGCGTCACCCGGGCGGGAGGGGTTCAGGAACCCCAACGGCGATAGGATCGTGGCCGGGGTTGTGAATGACCCGCACCGCACCAGGGCGGCGAGCTGCCCGGGTAGGTAGATCAAGTACAGCAATAGCGCCACCATTGCCGCGGCGAGGACGGCCATCTGTGTCTCTTTGTCCATGGCTTTCATGCGGCGATGCCCCCCATTTTGGAGTCGGTATCAAACGGCCGGATTTCGGCGGTGGTCCTGATGTTGCGGACGTTGATGGCTCTCCGGCCGACTTTCCACAAGCCGGTGCCTTGTTCGTTCCGGCGGACTTCCTTCAGTTCGGCGTCGGTGAGGCCGAGTTCTTTCTGGGTCGTGGCAAGGTTTGCCGATTCCTGCCGGTAAATGACCTTCACCTCGGTGTCTCCGAGCAGTGACCTGGCCATGGCGGCCATAGCCGAACCAGCGTCCCCGGCAATGTCCAGGTCTCCGAGTTTGTGGACGATGAGGATATTGAAAATGCCGTAATCTCGGGCCAGTTTCCATGCCTCCACCATCCGGGTCAGGGAGGCCTGATCGGAGATCGAATCCCAGCCCTCTTCGTAGACGCAGAGGCGCTGCCCGGAATCGGCGTTGGTGACCATTGATTCGGCCCATGATCCGGTGCAGGCGTAGGCGACCTTGCGGGCTTCCGGGGAGGCCCCTGACAGGGCTTTGGTGTTTACGGTGATGATCGGGGCGTCCGGGTCGAACACGACGGTGGTGTGCCCGTCGAACATGCCCCGCAGGTCACCTTCGGAGCAGCGACGGTACCCGTGTTCGAGGCGTTCGGCGGCTTTCCTGGTTTCATCGGAGAACTCCGTCGAGGCAGAGATGCTGTGCAGCTGCTTGGTGAAGTCCGGCAGTGTCGGCGCTTTCTCCCCTGCGATGGAGACAGCAGCGTCCAACGCTGTGGACATAGCCGTATGCTCGGCCCCTGCGATGGGCCGGGCCAGCAGGATCGCACCCACAGCCAGAAGAACGTTCAACCGCCGGGCACGGACGATCATTTCCCACTTCGCATTCGTCATTGGCTCCCCGTCCGGGTCCAGCTTCGGCCGGATGCCCTCATCGAGAGGGTTGATACGGGCCTTCTGGCCGGGGCCGACCTTGATCGTCAGCCCGCCCAGGAAGGCTGCGACGGCGTCCCACTCCCCCTTCCGATCCGCCAACACGAGCGCTTTGCGGCCCAACAGAACGAGCCGGGTAACCAAGGATTTCGCACATGTGGACTTCCCCGTGCCCACAGCCCCAAGCAGAATCATTGACATGCCCGTAATCACCTTTTGCCGGTACAACTCCCAGGGGTCGAACACGAACGCCCCGCCCCCGAAGACGTCATCGCCGATGTAGGCGCCCTCATGGCCCAGCGAGGCTCCGGAAAGGAACGGGTAAGCCACTGCCATGCTGAACGCCGTCTCCCTGAACGGACGCTGCCCGGGTTTAAACGAGAGACGCAGGTTGTTCCTTCGGGCCTGCCCCTTGCCCGGATAGGCCCGTTCCGGAAAGCCTTGAGTGTCCAGCGCCTGTGAAACAACGAGTTCATCCCTGACCCGGTGCAACGCTTCACGCTGTGCTCTGCGGGCCGCCCTGCCACCACCGTGAACATCCATGACACTGGCCTTACCACCGGCGGCTCCGGCATCCAGGCTCAACGTGCGGCCGACGGCTTGGCGGGCGTACCCCCACACGCGCCCGATGGGCGTCTTCGTCTTGGATTTCATCGGATGTTCCTCTCAGGGTTGGTTTTGGTGCCCGAAGGGCGCTCAACCGGTGACAGACGAGGGGTGCCGCGCATGATCAGCGGATCGTCCGCGCCCGCCGGGGTGGATGGAGACGCGCTTTTCATAGCAGCCCTCGTCCCAAGGGCATGGTGGCAGAGACAAACCCTTCGGCCTGCTGGCCGTACATGCAGCGAAGTTCCAGCTTCGCTTGGGCGGCAGCGTTGCGGATTGTGGCCGAGTTCTGTTCCAGTTCGTGCTCTTCGGTGGCGGAGACGGTGATGTAGGCGCCGATCCTCAAAGCCCCGTATCCTTCGGCGAGTTGGGTTTCGCGGTAGCTCAGGTCGCGGCCTTCGAGGACCTGGTTCAGGGACACTGGGCGGCCGAGCTTTTCCTGGACTGCGATACCTGCTTCCCAGTCGGCCTTGCCTGTGCCGATCTCCTTGTTCGCTTTCTCAATCGGGTAGGGCCTGGCTATCAGGGTCACGGTGTGCCGGAAGTCCCCGGCGAAAATCATTCGCCCCATGAATCCGATCGGTGCCCGTTTCCTGGGCCATTCGGACACCCACCAGGTGCGGTGGATTCCGGTGTCGGTCCGCAGCTCACGCCAGGACGGGATCATGGCCATCGGCCCTGCCGAGGCGGGGGATACCCCGGCGAACTCGCCTGTGCGTTCACTGATTTCCAGGGCCGATGCCGGGTCCGAAGCTCGGCGGATTACCGAGGAGAGCTCACGCAGGTTCATCCATTTCCTGACGGACGCGCCGGTATCGGCCAGCACGGTCGTGATCGCCCCGAGGGTGTTCTGCGAGGCGTCCATGAACCCACCCAAACCGCCGCCGGCGGTCTTGGTGACCCGGTCCAGTTTCTTCTGTGAGAGCACCACGACGATCCAGCTCTCGTGCTCCTGGATGCCTTTGCCGTTCGCGACCAGGTTCTCGTAGGCCTGGGAAGCGAACGGGTTCAACTCAGCTGCGGAGAGGTGATCCACCGGCTCACCCGAAGCGTTTCCTGCCGGTGCCGTGGCTGCCTTGGCACGGTAGTAATCACGGATCTTCGCACCGGAGACTACAGAGGTCTGGTCCGTCATTTGCACGAACTCCACGCCCTCCTGTGCGGACAGCGCCGTCAGCGCTGCGGAGAACGCGTCGATCCGGTTGAACTGCTCATCCTCGGACTCCAGACCGAACGCGTTCTCCGTCCTGATCTGCGCAGCGAGGATGCCGTACCGGTTTACCGGATCGTAGACAAACGCGGTCCCGTCCTCGAGTTCATAGCCAAGCAGTTCGGCCAATTCGCCCGGGAGCATGAACCGTTCCGGCTTCCCCGGAACCACCCGCCCGGACTTCGGATCGCGAGTTGACCTGTACCCAGGCGCCCCCGTTCCCGGCACAGCCTCTACGGACTCCGTACCCCCGGCGTGTGCATGGGTCTCCTGTGTCTCGTCCAGGTCCGGCATGGGTGGTGCGTCGGCTCGGACGTCGGCGAGGTATTTACCGTGTCCGGCAGTTTTTCTTGCCCGGATGCCCTGCCACAGCTTCGTCCACTGGATCAGGGACCGGCCGGCGTAGCGGGGCAGGAACAACACCCCACCGACGACGACGATGGCCAGGCAGATCAAGGCACCCAGCGGGAATCCGAACGCGAACACGAACACGATCCCGACAGCGACGCTGATCCCGAACCAGATCAGCTGGTGTGCCTCCAAACCCAGGACAATGCCGCGTTTCTCGGCCCGCCCGTACCGGACCCGTTCCCAGTCCAGTTCCTCTTCTTCGAACAGTCCTACACTCACGTGAGGTTTCCTTCCCTTCGCGGATTCTCGATGCTTTCTTGATTGACGGTCCGTTTAGCGGCGCAGCAGCCTGGCCGGTGCCCGGATGACCTTGGATGCGGTGCGGGTTGCTCCCCGGACAGCGCCGCCGCCATGACGCTCCAGGCGGCGGCCGCCGCTTTGGGCGAGTCCGGATCCACCGCCGATGATCCCGTCCCCTGCAGAACCGGTCAGGAAGGACGCGAACTTCATCGACGCCAGCGGCATGACCGCTGCCATGCCCATCGCGATCAATCCGGCGACAAACTGCCATTGCGAGGTTGAGGTCGTGGAGACCAGCATCCCTATCTTCAAAATCAGTGCCGCCAGTGGTTTGGACAGCAGCAACGCCGCGGAAGTGGAGGCGAACCCGGACATCAGCCCTTTCGCCGCGCCCAGTGGTTGGGACATGACCGCGACCGGAGTCAGGGATGCCAGCACGATCAGGGCCATGAGTCGGAAGACCATGAACCCGGTCAGAATGAACGCCATGATCCAGACCAGCAGGACCATTAGCGCCGGCAGCATTACCGCTCCCGGGTTGCCCTGGTCTTTAGCCATGGCCCACTGCTGGTAGTTCTCATCGAGCAGGACCTTGTTAGCCGTCGGGTCCCAGGACAGTCCGAATAGGCCCATGATCGTGCCCACGGCTTCGTCCTCACCCCCAGTCCCGGCCTGGAGGATCATCACCGTGACGTTGTCCCCGACAGTGATGAGCAAGTACATGATCCCGGCTACCACATACGTCAACGGGATCGCATAGATGGCGGCCGCGACAGCTCGAATCATTCCCAATGTGGACTGCCGGAAGACACTGATCACGACCTGAACCACAGCCAAGATGACCAGCACCGGGGCCATGACCTGGACCAGCAGATTCAACATCCCTGGGTGTACGACCTCCGTCGTGGCTCCACCAACATGGGTACGTACGGTACCTCCGACCACGGTCACCCACCACGACGCGTTCATGTCCGTAGATGAGAAGGCCCCGGCCAGGGTCTGCCATGCGTAGGTTGCCATTCCCTCAATGCCCTGGGCGAAGAACGACTGGATATCCTCCGCCGGACCCAACGGCACCATCCCTTGCACGGTGGTAGGGATCATGTAAGGCACGGCCTAGCCCACCAGCAGGCCAGCGGCGCTCAGGAAAGAACCTGCGGTTGCCGGTGCAGCGGCCGGCGGGGCAGCTGGGGCGATGCTGATCGTGGTTCCCCACATAATGAAACCGGAAACACTACCGATCACCGCCGCGCCGACCAGACCCCAGACCAGGATCATCCAACCAGCGGACTGCGCGGACTGCATCTGCCCGAGCTTGCCTGCGATGGCAAGCACGATGCCGATGATCACGATGATCACCGCGATCACGATTGCGGACACCATCACCATGCCCGCAACATCCCGCAGCGCAGTCATCCACGGGGCAGTGTTGTTCGCCTTCACCCCAGGGTCGATCGTCTCGACAGGTACAGCAGATGCAACGTGGACAAAAAGGTTCATGGTTTTTCCTTCACTCATTGGATTCACTTCACGCACTCGGACTTGTTGGAGGGATCAAAGGAGGACGGTACGGGTCGGGTAACTGACCCGGCCGTTACCAGTTGGCTGACGGTTACTTTCTTGCACGGGTCAGGTTTGGTGTTTCCCGAAGTGCAATCCGGACCCTTCGGTGTCCACCGCACAGTGGTGAAACCGGCGGCGTTGATCGATTTCGCGTTCTGCTCATCCAGCAGAGCGGTGATAACAGCAGCGTCTTCATCTGGTTTCTCCGCAGTGTGGGTAACTTCGGACGTGCAGGTGGATTTGGCGGGGTTCTTGGTCACGTCCACCACTGGTGGCTGCGCGGCGGAGGGCATCAGGTTTGTCCCGCCGATCCCGGACCCAAAAATCACCAGACCGCCCACCGACCCCAAGATGGCCCCGGCAATCACGGCACGGCCCATCCACCCCAAAGCGCCGGACTGGGCTTTGGTGACCTGTCCGATCTTTCCGGCCAGCCAGATGATCACCGCCGCGATCGTGGCGATCACCACCAGCACAATGCCCGAGACCAGCACCCAGCCTCCGAACTGCCGCAACCCCGCCAGCGGATCTCCCGCGGCACCTGTTTGCGGTTCCAAAACCACAGTCATTGCCCTGACGAGCATGAAATCCTCCTCCCACCGTCCCGCGGTTCGGGACAGCCTTCGCAAGATGTTTCGCCCCAGGCATGAGTGCGTGCATGTCAGATCTTCCGGGCATGCAAAAGGCCCTCCCCGACGGAATCGGGAAGGGCCTTGGATCGCGGAGATCAGTGCGTGACTAGCGTTTGAGTTCTTTCGGGCGAATCAGATCGATCAGCCACGGTTTGCCCGCGCCCTCACGGTAAAGCTGGACCCGGTAGTCCCCGTCATTGGTGGGCAGTGTTGCCCAGACCCAGTACGGATTGGACCGGTCAGAATCCAAGGTGGCAATCGCCAGAACCTCAGTGACCGGAATTTTGTCCGGCTGCACGTTCGCCCACGCCTGCTGAGCCTTAGGTGTCAGGCAGCCGTTAGCCATGGTGCGTTTCCAGTCCTCTGCACTACGGTCCTTCAATGCGAATAACCCGAGACACTCAGAGGCGACGCTGATGGCTCCCTTTTCCGCGGCCGCGTCCCACACCGGAACGTCCGTTACGACGCCTTGGCCGAGCATGGGCGGTGGCTGGTTCGCCACACCCGTGCCTTCCTTCAGGTCCGTGCTGGTCGGGTCCTTGGGCGCAGGACCACCGGAACCACCAATCGCTGAGGTGTCAGCCGCGGGTGAGGATTCCGCAGTAGCAGGCGCGGCGAAAGACTCTTCCACCACCGGCGCCCCGCTACACCCTGCCAGCAAGAGCCCGGCAATGAGCGCAGCGGTCGCTGACAATACAGGCCGGGCTGACCACTGGTGTGTGCCGGACGCGGTTCGTTGGGTCATTGTTCTCTCCATCAGGGTTTAGCGGCCTCGGGGATGTGCAGAAAAGCATCAGGGACGCTGTTCGCCCGTTTGATCGTGTAGTACTGGTGATCCCCCGGAGGAAGACCAAAGTTGTAGCCCTCCTCAATGTAAGAACCATCGGGAAGCACTTCCTTGACGATAGCAACATGGCCGTACCCGGAGGGTGCCAGCGCATTGGTGGGTCCGAACCAGGCAACAGCACCAACTTGAGGGCTCTTATCAACCGGCCAGCCCTTGTTCTCCCATGCTGAACGGTAATCCCGGGCGTTGCCTAAGACTCCACCGTCAGGCCGGAAGTTTCCGTTCATGACCGTCCATGGCGCCTGTGTGTCTCCGAGCTGCTGGTTCATCCGCCACATCACAAAGTCCACGCACTCACGGTTGAAGGCGTTGAATTCTGACTGCGACCCCGCAGGACAGCCAGCGTACGAGCCCGCGGAAGTCAGGAGGCAGTGCGGCAGATCCTTGAAAGGGTAGTCATCGGTACCCGTCGTCGTCCCGCCACTGCTGCCACCGCCACACGAATCGGATACCGGAACAGCATTTGCAGTGCCTCCTTGAGCTGTACTGCCGGGAGTCTGGGAGTATGCGGCCGCGAAGCCACGGATCTTGGTCACGTACTGGGCGGTTTCCCCATTGTCTGGGATTCCGCCTACTGCCTGGACCCCGCCCCAGCCGGCGTTGTACCCGGCCAACGCCAGATCCACCGGATCACCCGTTAACCCGGACGCTTTGGCCTGGCGGTACAGTTCGGCCATGTATTTGCCCTGCGCCGCGATTCCAGCATGCGGGTCGAACGGGTCCTTTCCATCCCCGTAGCCCTCCCAAGTGCCAGGCATGAATTGGGCGATGCCACGTGCCCCGGCATGCGAAACCGCCTTCGGGTTCCAGTTCGATTCCGCACGGATCTGACCTGCGATGATCGCCGGAGGCAACCCGGACACACGTGCCGCGTCCTGAACATCCTGGACATACTCCGGCGGGATGGTGGATGTGTTGAACCCTGTATCCACCACCGGCGCACCGCACACGACCGGGGTCGTTTGACCTTGGCTGGCACCGGAGACAGCGCCGACCATCACCGCCGAGAGGAAACCTGCGGCCAGGATCAAGGCGAAGAAGGCCGCTACCCCGGTGCGAAACAAACCTCTCACCGGGAACCCCTGCGCAGCGCCAGAATGAACACCAGTCCCGTGCCCAGCACGGCGACAACGATTGCGGCCGCCAACGGTACTGGCAAGCCTCCACCGAGGATCATGCTCCAAAGACCGCCGATCACCAGGATTGACGTTACTGCTGCAAAGGCCGACAGGCTGCGATGCTTGGATGCTTTTGCTGCCAGCCGGCCTGTGAATGTCTCTTGGTCGAAGTCGGTGTCTTCATCACGCGGGGCGGCATTACGGATGAAGGTCTGTGCCTGTTCGCGGTATCGACGGGCCCATCCGCGCAACCGTGCAAACCGCCCGGAAGGTGCCACCGCTGCGAACATTCCGTGGAGCTGGGATATTTGCTCCTCAGTGAAACCAGAGACCGCTGATTCCTCTGGGCGCTCGTCCTTTTTCGATCCCTCAAAGCTCCCGAAGGCACGTTCCGGCTGGGCAGCCTCACCCGTCTCGGGTGAGCTTCCCCCGGTGTGCTCTTCGTCGTTCTTCTGTGTCATGGCTGTCGCCTTTCGTCCTGTCCTGGGCGTGCTTGATGTTGGGCGCCGACAGTTCCTTTGCCGGACGCCCGGTTTCCGGGTTGCTGCTTATCGACTGTGTCTTCCATGACGGTCCGAGCGACCTGCAGCAGCCACAACGCCTCGCCCATGTACTGCCGGCAGGTGTTCAGCGAATACCCGGTTACGGCCACTAAATCGCTGGGAGTAACTTTCCCGAATCCGCCGGCCCGGACCGTGGCCACGGACAGCGCCCGCGCCCATACCCCGTCCTCCCCCACCTCAGATGGCAGGCATCCCAACAAGGCACCTACCGTCACTGGGGTCCCGGACCCTCTGGCGGCCATGGCGTGGCGCACAACGTGCGCGCAGCGCCGTACCTCGCGGCACGAATCCCGCAACGCCGCCGGGGTGATTCCCATGGCGGCTGCCGCCCTGCCCGTATCCCCCTGATAGGTCATCCATAAGGAAGCGACTCTGCGATATGCCACCGGATTCGCCACTAGGATCCCTGTCAGGCGAAGAACTTCCCGTGCCTGGGCTGCCCCGTCGACCCGTTCAAGTACGTCGTCACTGAAGTCAGCGACCCGCACCCCCAACGCAGAATCCGGTCCGTCAGCTGCAACTTCCAATCGGACGTTCAGACGTCCAGCCGCACCAATCCGTTTAAGGTGGTCATAAGCACGCCGCTTAGCGATCGTCACCACCCACGCCTCTACTGGGCCAAGAGTGGGGTCATAGAGAGCAGCAGATTTCACGGCCGCTTCCGCCGCGTCAGCGACCACATCCTCGGTGTCCTGACCGGCCCCTGCCGAAGAAAGAATGCGCCACACAGCACCCCTGGTCCGGGCGCTCATCACCGCCTCAGCAATTAGCTCGTCGATCAATGCAATGGCGCTCATGGGCCTGGGGCCTCATTCCGGGACTCAGCGATATCCCGGCGCCTCTGTCCCGCTGACAGCCTTTTGAGGGCCAATCCGACCGAGCGTGTCACGGTCCTGGTTCCGAAGAACGCCACAACAGGGAGGAAGAAGATCGCGGCTGCCTGCAGGAACAGCACGGCGGCGAGTGCACACAAGGCAGCCAGTAATCCGGCAATCTGCTCCAGTATCGGAAATCCGCTTCCAAAGATGAAATACCCGTTATTGGCCTCCAGTATCGCCACACTCATGAGCTGGTCCCCTTCTTCAAAATTGCTGCCTCAAACAGGCCAGGATTGGACGTCCTTAGCGTCGTCAACCGGGCCCGCCCTGTCCGTTCGGACACGCCCAGGAAGTCTGCAGCGTCCCTCCCTGTGGGCTGTTTCCCAGCGGCCACAACGCCCCTGATCCACGCCTCAAAATCAGCCGGTTTAGGCTTACGCCCTACGACGCTCAGAACGGGACGGGTTCCACCGTCCAGACCCGCATCCATGGCGGTGTCCTGAACCTGACTCGCCGAGACCTTCTCGCTGATCCCGTTCGCGGCGACAGTTGCTTCGGGAACGGGAGGAAGGGATAAGGCGGGCGAATCCGAGTCCTGGCCTACGACGGGCTCCTCATCAACTGGCTGAGCCGTGCCGCGTTTTTCGGTCTCTGACGGAACATCATCGGCAGGAAAGCCTCGGGAAACGTCGCGGCCTGTTTGGGTCACTGTGGGGAGGGACTCCGGCGATTCCTTCGGGTCTGGTCGACGGATTACTAAACGTCCCAGCTGCTCCGTGGCGGCAAACACCGCAACGGGAGCAAGGGCAGCCACAGCTGCTCCGATGATTCTCTGGACTTCATCAGGGTGCTCAACGGAGAGGGCATGTGCCCCGTTGGCTACGACCGAGAACAACGTAAACCCGCCTAGAGAAACCCAGGAAGCCCACGTCCGTTCACCGCGGTGCCGGTGAATCAGTACAGCCATCGTGTACGCCAGAATGGCCACGTCAATAAACACGGGAACGGCCCACCGCAACCACACCGGCAAACCAGCCCAGGCAGCGACCTCGTGGAGCCCAGTGAACGAAACCATGAACGAAGCAACCGCGAGGAAACATACCAACCCGACCGTGAACCACAACGTTACGATCGAATCCGGATTGATCCGATGAGCCCGTCCTCGATCACCCGATGCGTCCAGTGTTGGATCTCTAAGGTCTTGAGCCATCACGGCCGCCCCGCATGAACGTCGTCAAGGAACCGGCTCAACTCGCCTACCGCGTCCGTCACGGCAGCCGTTATGGCAGCGACCCGGGTGCTGTCACCGGAAAACACCGTGGAATCGATCGAACCCAGAAGGTGCGACAAAGCCAAGACGCCTCGGGACGCATCAGTGACCAGCGTGGATAGGGCTGCAATGTCAGCGTCCTCTTCGACCACCAAAGCGCCAGGATCCAAAGCGATCTCACCCGCCAACCGGATCACCATTGACAATGGCGCATCGGCAGAACCAGCCAAGCACCGCGAGACAGCCCTCCGTTCCCGATCTGGTTGCGCTGGAGCAAGTTCAAGAACACCAATCCCCACCTCATCCGGGGACAAGGCCAACAGCTCATCACTCAGCGGCACATCCTCAAACAAGGACTTTCCGGGATCCTGCTCCGGCTCGGCCGTGGATATCGACGCTCCGTAAGACTTCCCGTCAACACCGACCACGCGCTGACGCGTTTCAGGTGTCCCATTTGGGACACCTGTAGGGTCTTCAGCTTCGAAAGAGGGGCTGGCGGCGCGTACCTCCCGTGCAACAGTTCCTCTCCCGAGACCAGTTGCCGAAACAATTGCACGGACACTCATTCCGGCGTCTCGCAGGGACAGAACAACTGCCGGCCGTTCCTCCCGTGGGGGCTGCAGAGCGAGATTGCCGAACTCGCCTTGGCAGTACGCATCCCACGAGCTGTAACCCATGGACAGCCATGCCCTGCACCTCCACGCGGCAATGATGAGCGTGTAGGAATGCTCCAATCCAGTCCGGATCTGGCGGGTCAGCTCCCGTGCCTCGATGGCACTGATCGCATCGGTAGGAACCGGTTCGAACAGGGCTCCTTCCTGGGGTTCTGCCACTTCAACCACTTCGACTGTTCCGCTCATGCGATGCCACCTTCGTCGTCCTCGTAATCCGGCAGGACCCAGACGAGTCCTCGGGATGGTGATGTCGGCTGCAACCGGTACAGGTACTCGTCCCGGCAGAGCCCGTCCAGCGCGTCGGAGGCCTGCGGTAGTGACATGCCGGCTTTCATAGCTAGCTTCGCGATGCTTACGCCGTGGGCAGTCCCTGTCGTCTCGTCCCAGCCAGAAGCGATCCCGCACTCGTCCGCCAGGGCGGCCACGGCCAGCAGCATGCGTTGTTCCGGCTCGGCGCAGAGCGCGAAGTCTACGGATTGAATGACTCGACGGAGTACGTCCCTTGCGCCTTCATCTGGTGTCTCGATCACAGAGAAACCTGCTCCCCCAAGCACTATCCCCACCGGGCGGGTCACTGTTCTCAACGAAATCCACTCCTGCTCCTGATCTGATGCCAACCACGTTGGACAGACACGGTTATTCAAAATTGCCTTCACCTGTACAGCGGGGGGTGTTTGACGAAACACCCATTTCGTCAAACACCCCCCGCTGTATAGGTAGGACTCCCTTTCTCCGTTCCTAGGAGTCCACGGCCCCAGGCCGACGTAACTGAAGAGATGAGAAATGCGTTGAGTGAAAAATCTGTATCTTCCCCATCCGGGGCCGCGCCGAGGACCAAGGGACGCCCTTTGGCGAAGGCTGGGAGCGCGACGGTTCTAGGCGCTCTAGCCTTGGCAGCCGTCGCCGGTGGTTCGGTTGCTACCGCCCCCGTTGCCGCAGCTGCAGATTCCTGCGGAATGAGCGTGGGTGTTGCGCTGGACAACACATGGAGCCTCACTGACGCCGAGGTAGGCAAAGAAAAGAGTCAGGCAGCAAGCTTCGTCAAGGCACTTGCTGGCACTCCGGGTATGACAGTTTCGGGCGTCCAGTTCGGCTACACGGCTCCCGGCCTGTGGGGCAATGGCGATCCAAGCGTGCCGTTGGACGTCGACCGGAGCGCAACATCTCCGAACAACCAGATGTTCAAGGACCTTGATGTCTCCACGACTGCAGGGGCTCAGGCCGCCGCAGACCGATTCACAGGGTTCTCCCGCTCCGAAGAGACGAACGGTGTTGCAGCGCAGCGAACCAACTGGGAAGCCGGTCTGCGTTCCATGCAAGGCTCAGGCGTCGACAAGTTCGTGTTCATTACTGACGGTGTTCCCAACGCCTGGGGTTCGACGGAGGCGGACCTTACCGCTAACGGTGAAGTGACGCTGCAGCAGCAAGCTCTTGATGGTGCCGCCCGGGCCATCGCTGATCTTCGGGCTGAGGGCATCGAAGTCATTCCGTTGTTTGTGAAGTCCTCAGCTCCTGGACTCCATGGCATGAACGATCCCCTTCCGGGATCTGCCACGCCGACGGCGGACATTGAGCGGGCGATGCAGGTATTGAATCCGTCGTTCACCATCGATCACGCCCTGGATTTGGATCAGCTGGCAGCAAAGATGGCCTCTGATGTGACCGTGTCCTGCACGCCGGGATTGGCGTTGGATAAGTCCCACACGTACGAGGACACCAACGGCAACGGCCGCCCCGATGCTGGTGACACGGTGGTTTACCAGTTCAAGGTCACCAACAACGGTCAGACCCCGTTGAAGTCACTGGATCTGCAGGACCCGAAGCTGACCGACCTGGGCATCACATGGTCCTACCCAACGAGCTTCCTCGGAACCCTGGCCCCGGGTGAGTCGGTGACAGCTACGGCAGCACCGTATGTGATCACTGCTGAGGACGAATGGGCCGGTGGCATCGACAACGTCGCCACCGTTACCGCTGTGAACCCGTGGAACCCGGGCAAAAACCCGCCGAAGCAGACTGACACCGACCGGCAGCCGGTGGAGGGGTTGCCGCCGGTGATCGATCTTGAGAAGACGGTCAAGGAAGTCAAGGACGTCAACGGGAACGGCATCACCGACAAGGGCGACGTCGTTGTGTACGGGTTCAAGGGCACCAACACCGGCACTGTTCCGCTGACCGATGTCACCCTCACGGACTCCATGCTCGCAGCGGTAACACCGCAGCCGGTCGGTCTGGTGGCTCAGGAAGGCTTCGACGGCAAGCTAGCGCCGGGAGCCTCCACCACCTGGACGTCCGGTGAGTACGCACTGACCCAGGCTGATGTCGATGCCGGGTTGGTGCACAACACGGCGGACCTGACAGGTATTGGCGTCGATAAAGACAAGACTCCGGTGAAGGACAGCGATGACGCCGATGTGAGCCCGGACCAGAAGCCGGCCATCGAGTTGAAGAAGCTCCAGCACCTGGAGGACAGCAACGGTGATGGTGACGCTGACGCCGGAGAAAAGGTGACCTACGAATTCGTGGGCACCAACACCGGCAACGTCACCCTCCACGACATCAAACTCGCGGACCAGAAGCTCACAGACGCCGGCGTCGAGATCCACGCCCCCGCTGACTTCACTGCCACTCTGGCCCCGGGGCAGTCCGTCACCTACGCAGCCGGGGCCTACACCGTCACAGAGACCGAAGCAGCAACCGGCTTGGTGAAGAACAGCGCCGGTATCGCCGGAACTCCGGGCACAGGCCCCGACGTCACCGATGAGGACGCCGTTGAGCTGCCCTCAACCCCGGCGGCGGCACCGGCCAAGGAAGTCCCACCGAACAAGCCTGCGACCATCCTCGCCGGCTTCTCACCAGCCGGTGAGGCAGACACCACCATGCAGACCGGCATGGGAATCGGAGCAGGTGTTCTTGCCCTGCTTGGAGCTCTCTTCGGCATCAAAGCGTGGCGGTCCCGTAAGCCGCTGGCCACTGCCTCGGATTCAACCTCCGAACAGTAGCCAGCGATAGGAAGGCGGCCACCCACCCCCCTGAGTGGCCGCCTTTGCCATACCCCCTTCCAGGAGACTCATGCAGAACAAAAGGAACGTCGCACTAGGGCTTTCCTCCCTAATCTTGCTCGGTGGGGCGGCCTTCATGGGCGTCCAGGCCCTCCCAGCCGCCGACGGCAGCCAGCACGTCCCATCCGCGACCGAAATCCAACTGCTCGACCCGGAACCGTTCGGCCCCGGAAGCACCAGCACAACCCCGGCACCTGGCTCCCATATCAACCTTGATTTCCCCGACAAGGAAGTTGTCATAGGCCCGGATCAGGTCTCCGCGCCAACAGTGGGCCTCCACCTGTCCCTGGTCAACGGCGCACGGGGGGTTCAAGGGGCTATCGAACTACCCGATCCGAACCTGGCCGCCGTCTACCAAGACTCAGCACCACTAAACGCTTCCGCCGGCGCCACCGTCATTGCCGGGCACGTCAACTACCCGGACGCTTCCTGGGCTCCCATGGCAACCATCACACGGCTCCGCGCCGGGGACCTGATCCAAGCCAGCGACAGCACCGGAACGATCCACAACTTTTCAGTGACCTCCCTGCAGCTCTACCCGCAACAGAACCTCCCGGCGGAACTGTTCACCACCACCGGTGACCGCGTCCTCCACCTGGTCACCTGCGGCGGCCCCCTCGACACCGTCAACGGCCAACCGGCCTTCACCCACAACATCGTCGTCACCGCCGCCCCGGCAGAAGGAACGCCATGAAATCCACGAAACTGGCTACTCTTATGCTCGCCACCGCACTGTTCGGTGCAGCTGCAGCAACCCCCGCTCACGCAGATTCCAAGGATTACCGCCCCGCCGGATCCATCGGGCAGCTCTACTTCAGCAACCACGAACTCCGGAACTCGCTTGGGGCACCCATCAGCGCCGAAATCCCAATTGGAAACGGGGCTTATCAACGCTTTGAGCACGGAACCATCTACAACTCCCCCGTTTGGGGTGCCCACCCAACGAGCAACGGTGATATACAGGCCCGGTTCCTCTCCAGCGGAGGCGCAACCGGGGAACTCGGCTTCCCCACAACCAGCAAGAGAGCCTTTGCCGGTGGCTGGGTGCAGGGATTCGCCAACGCTGACGTCATCTGGGGGCCGGGGATCGGCGCGAAAGTCATCGGACACGGGATGTTCCAGAAATGGGCCGCTGATCCCGGGCTGCTCGGCTGGGCAGTGCAGGACGAAACCCGTCCCGCTGACGGCAAAGCCATCCAAGACTTCGAACGAGGTTCCCTAGCGTGGACCAGGGGCGTCGGCGCGCACCCCGCCCAAGGGGCAATTGGTGACCGCTGGAAGGAATCGGGCGGCAAAGACAGCCCCCACGGAAACCCCGTGACCGATGAAAACGGCGGATGGCGCAACGGCGGGATCTTCCAGTCCTACGAGCACGGCTGGATCTACTTCAGCCCAGCTACAGGTCCCCACAGCGTATGGGGAGCCATCGGGTCCCTCTGGGCTCAGACTGGCAGGGAGGCTGGTCCCCTGGGATATCCAATAACGGAGGAAACCCGCGCTGGCGAGGGAGTCTTTCAACGTTTTGAGCACGGCACGATCTTCCACTCGCCGGCCACAGGTACATACGCGACCACGAGCGGGGATATCCAGAACCGTTTCGTCGCCGGTGGGGGCGCTGAGGGAGAACTCGGCTTCCCAACCAGTAGCAAGATCCCCTTTGCTGGCGGTTACGTGCAGTCCTTCGCTAAGGGAAACATCATCTGGGGGCCAGGGGTTGGCGCGAAAGTCCTGGGCCATGGCACCTATCAGAAGTGGCTGGCCAACCCCGGACAGTTCGGATGGGCCCTCTCTGACGAGTGGCGCGACGGCCGCGGAGCTCACGTACGGTTCGAGCAGCGCGAAGTCATTTGGGATATGGCCACTGCCGAACTGCATTCGGCTGAACCTGTTGACGCCTCCACGGTGGTCTTCCTGGGGGACTCGCAACTTGCCGGGACCGGGCTCGACTCCTGGGGAGAACAAGCAGCACAGAAACTCGGACTGACCCACCAGATCGAGCATGCCTTTGGTGGGCTCGGGTACGTGAGCACCAACCTCTTCGCCGGCGGATCAGCACAGGACGCCGTCGTCCATGACAGGGTGTTGCTCCCGCAAGGGAACCCGGGCGCGATCATCCTGACCCTGGGCGGGAACGACGCCACAACGGGGGCCAGCGACGCAGCCATCCTGGCGGCCGCCAACAACACCTGGGACGAGCTGATCCGTAAATACCCCAACACAAAGATCATCGTCAACGGCGTCATGTCCAGGAACGATGCAAGCCACACCCGCCGCCGTGAAGTCGATGCTCTCATCGTCAACGCCGCCAAGGCCCGCGGGCTCCAAGCAATCTCGGCCGCAGGCATGGCCAGTGCGGCCGGTGCAGACCTCGATTTCCACGACAACGTACACCTCACCCAAACAGGCCACAACAAAACCGCCGAATCCTACCTGCCCCTCCTCAGGGCAGCGCTCAGCTAGAGCAGCCAGCTCAAGGACAAAGAAATGACCATCAACCAGGCGCTCTCCAAAGTGCCCCTCATATCAGCCGGGATCACCCACGCCATCCGGATACTGACCCGCCCATCCTTCACGGACCCTGACATCTGGTGCCCAGGATGCGGCTGCAGCACATGGGAATGCGACGGACAATGCCACGGGCCCGCAGCGCTCTACAAGACAACAGGCACCCACATGGAAGCCGGACCACACAACTTATGTGAGGATCAGCGTCGGGGACGGGGAACTTTGAAAAAGCAAGACTGCACCAACAACTACTGCATCGACGGTTGGATCTGGAAGCAACTGGGTGAATTCCCTGACGAGCCATGTCCTGACTGCCGCCGCGCCGACGAGGACACGGAAGCACCAACGGTCAGGCCCAAGGATGGGTTCTGGAGGAGATTCTCACTGCGTAAATAATGAGGGGCGAGCTCGAAGTAGACGAGATCGGCCCGAGCCTTCGCTACGTCCAACGCGAAAGTGAACCGCACCCAGCGCAACAACCAGGGCACAGGAAACACCGGAGGGTTAGCCAACCAGGGCAGCACCAGCCAGCCCGGTCAGCAGGACGACCCATGGGCCACGAACGCCCAAACCAACGCCGGTTCCTGGGGCAACGACCTCGACTCCGAACCGCCGTTCTAAACCTCTCTGCTGCCGGGGCCGGCTACTACGCTGACCCCGACAGTCCGAACCTCAATCCCTCCCGAAATCAGAAAAGACGTGAAGAACAATGACCCTCGAATCTTCGTTTTCCTCGCTCGAGCCCCTGGCAGCGTTTGCGGCGTGGGCGCCGGCCATCGTAGCATTCGTTTCGATCGGGGCAGCAGGTGTGACCATCGTTGTTCTCATGATCAGGAAGATTCAGCTTCTACAACTGAAAGAGCAGTTGCAGAAGGAACGCAATGTGGTTTGGAAGGCCGAAGAAGCTGCCGAGCTGTTGAAGCTCGGGCGAGCTCCCAGAGCCGAAAAGAACCGAGCGTTCGCGGACGTCAAAACCCGCCAAACGCAGCTGGTTTCAATGCAGACACTCGTCGCCATGAAGACACAGCAATTCAGCCACGACAAACCCCGATACGGGAAGCGGGCGTTGGCGCTGCTGGCAATCGGCGTAGTCAGTTTCTCCGTGCAATTCCTCATGATCCACCACTAGGCATCGGCCAACCGCGAGTCCTCCGCTCTCTCGTACCTGGACGCACCAGGCGACACCCAACGTGAGGACGACGCCGCCTCCGCCGCGGTGAGGCGCTGCACAAGTTCTCCGGCGACGCCTCATCGAAGGAAACATGGCGTCGCGAACTCAGCCCTTTGGCGACGGTACCGGCCAGCTTGGCAGGTACCGCCCCATCAAAGACCGGTAGGTCTATGCACAAGGAGCTAGAAGCCGGATACAGATTGAACGGCCGAAGGCACGGGAGTCCAAACGAGCCCCTCTAGCAGATCAGTCTCGGCGGCCGCGAGAAGGACGGCACGATCTACGTTGATTCCATGCAGTCTGGCCCAGACAAACCCCGGGTTGGCAAAGGTGAAGCGAACCAAGGCTGTGGCATATCCCCAGGGCAGAAAATTGAGCTCCCGCGCTGCTGATCTCTGGTTGGTTTCCAAAATCAGTACCGCGCGAGACGCTACGTCAAATGGCCATTGCAGCCTGACCAGGAGGTCGCGAAGATCTTCCCACACCGAAGACAACGCATTGTCGGTGTTGTCACGCTCCAAAGGCATCGACGCAGTGGTGATGGCCGTCAGATGCTCATCGGCTTGGGGACCGGTAATCATCAACCCGGCGGAATCACCTACGAACGCTACACGTTCTTTCCACCACCCCTTCGCAGAGACTTTCTCTGGGGCGACGCCGTCGCGTTGGGCTCGCACAACGGAGATCAGCTCTTTTCTTACGCCCTTAATCACCCAAGTGCGTGGATACTGAACCGAACTCAACGAAGGGCGTTTTGTTACCTCCCAGACCCACGACAACACCTCGTCGGGCACCAGCTCCGGAAACTCGGCCACTAGAGGGCGCGCCAAGGCCGGCAGAACGTGGTTGAGAAGCTGTTCTGCTTCCTTTCCGACCCAGTTGGATTCGCGCGCCGACTCCACGAGGGCGACGAATGCTGTCTCGGCACCCCCGGGAACGATCCCCGCGTTGGAGCCACTCACGCGTTCACGCATCGCTGGCCGGTTTTCCTGAGAACTAGGGCCAGTGCCTCAAGTTCCCTTACTGCCTGCAGAAGCAGGGCCTCGCCCTGGTCACTTAGCTGTGCACCTTCGCTGAGGCCGGAAATGAACTCCCCTACGTACTCCTTGACGTGGGCGGAAGACGTCACAACCAGGGTCAATGCATCCGATGGCACGCGTGGAGCCTCCGATGCCTTTTGTACCAAGTCGCTGACAACCCGCTCGGCGGTTTCACGACGCGTTGCTGGCTTGCTGGCATCACGCAAGTTGGGTGTCAGCACAGCCGCGCGTTCGGAGGCTCCCGATACTGAACGTGTAGCAGCCTGGTAGTAGCGAGAGACAGACATCTGGGAAACGCCGACGATGAGGCTCGCTGCCAGCTGATCCATCTGAGCTGATACCAGTGCGCAAGCCAGAACTCGAACATCCTCATCACTAGGCCGGGGGTCAAGATCTTCCACCCGCAATCCCTCGGCAGTGATGAAGGCAATCCACGCGTCCCTGCGCACTCTCAGGGGCTTCATCCCCCGAAACGGCTCATAAAGTTCCATTAACAGTCCCGCTGTTTCAGCGACGTTAGCGCTCCCTTGGGACCAATCGTTCAGCCGGCGCCGCGCCTCCTGGGCCGCTGCAGAGGACCCTGTAACCCGGCCGACGGTCGGTGGCGTAGCAGACATGCCGGCAAGCTCGTGCCTGGAACCAGGCAAAGAAACTGTTTGCTGCATAACGCCTCCTTCGAGGTCGGCTCTGGAAATTCGGGGAATACGTCCACAGTAGCGAATAGTTTAACTAACCGCTACTCTGATGAGGTCACTTGGGTAGGGATGCGGCAAAATAAGAGACATGCCCCGCTACTCCCGCCCTAAAATTCCTTCCAGCACAGAGCGGGCAATCAGCGTGTTCAGCAACTCAACAAAGGTGGCCATTGTGGGCTACTTGGTAAAGGTAGGAGCGTCCACCAGGGGCGAGGTGGCCAGGGGGTTGGAGATTGGCGTTCCGACCGCGCAAAACAATCTGTTGCAGCTAGAAGCTGAGGGTGTGCTGATAGCGGATCCACCTGCATCGGAAGAGCGGAACGGTCAGCGCGTCAGGTACACCGTGAATACCAGGGAGGTAGCGGAGCGCTACTCCATCCTGGGCCGCGCACTTGGCCTCGACGAGGAGGCCCAGTCGGGGATGTCAGGGCACTCAAGTCACTCTTGACCGCTGCACGAGCGCCCCGCCCGGACTGAGTCCCGCGGGGTGTGGATGGGTGTGGGTTGTCGAGATGCTGAAACGTAGGCACGGCATTTAGCCTACATTGAGCATGCTCAAAGTATAAAAAGCATGCTCAACATGTTGAGCAGGCGCGGTTCCTAGTCGTCTTCGTCCAGGATTCTGGCGATCGCTTGGAACTTTTCAGGCGATACGCCCTTGAGGCTACGAGCTGCAAATTTCTTGACTCTCTTCTCCCGGAGAGTCTTCAGAGAATGGAGCTGCTTTTCGATACGTTCGGGAATTTCACTCTCGAAGTCGTTGAGGTAGGCAGGGTTGACCCCAAAAAAGTTGGCCAGGGCGGTGAGCAGTCGTTCGTCTGTGACCGTCGCTCCTGTGCCGTCACGCATGTACAGCCATCGGGAACGGGAAAGCGTCACGCCTTGTTCCTCAAGCCCACGGCGAATGTCTTCGAATTCGTAGGGCTCTCCCCCGCTTGCCACCATCACATCGAGCAAGAGATTCAGCCGCTCCGACAATGTCTGGCGCCAAGCATCTCGTGCTTCGTTGAAGTTAGGTGACATTTCTAGGCTCCGAGCAGCGACAAGCTCAGCAGGTATGCCCCCCAGGACACCACACCAACCGCGGTACCCCACAGCGACTGCGTTACGTTCTGGCGTTTCAGGGCTGACCTTGACCAGATCAGGGCCGGGAGAAGGATCAGCGCGGCAAACCATGCGGGAGCCAAGGAGGTTCCAAGTCCCAAGACAATGCCGGTAAAGATCGCCGTGTGAACAGAGATATTCCACCGTGACCGGCCGAGGGCTATGAGTGCTGCGCCGACGACGAAGGCGATTCCGTTAGCTATGAGCAAAGCTGGAGCGCCCAGCAGCGCAGTAACGATCAAGCCAAGGGCAAGAACGACTGCGCAGGCCATGAAGCTCAACGTCTTCCGGCGGTCTTCGGCCCAGCCCAGTTGCTTTCCAATTGCCGGGAAGACCACTACGCCTAGGACGATCACGACGCCAAGAGCGGCAAGGGTGGCTATCAACGCGGGGACGGACGCTGGCGCGGTGATGGCTGTGGCCACAGCCGCGACCAAGAGCATGACCGCAGGGTGGAGGATCCGGCTGACGGCCTGGGCTGCGCGTCCTGGGGTGGTTTGCTGGTCAAGCATGCGTGTTTACTTCCATCGTTCGAATCTTTGCCAGTTCGGCTTCAGAGAGTCTACCTTCTAGGGTTGCATCCGATTCAAAACAGTCACGCATCTCGACCAGCCTTCGATGTGCCCGCATCGCCGGATTTCGGCTCAGAATTTCCAGTTCCCGGCCCCGATATGGCCAGATGACGTACTGATCAATCTCAGGCCGGAGCTTGGTCCAAAGGGGGCAGATGTCCCATAAATCCCGTCGCGCAAGATAGTTCTTACGGGCGGAGGCTAGCCAGCGGGGAAACGTGGGGATCCCGATCGCCACAGCGAAGACGAGAGCCGCGCTGGCAGTGAAGACCCGTTCCAGCGTCCCGAGGATTTCGGGTGGAGAGCCAACGACGTCGGTAACCGTGCCCACAGCGTGGAGTACTGCCACGGTCATGGCGAAACCTGAACCAACAGCCACAAAAGACAGCGACCGCCGGCGGCGCGACGACACCAGCACTGGTCTGTAACGGACGCTGAGACGCATCGCGGCGAAGGCAACGATGGCCAGGTGAGCAAGCATCAACAGGCTATAAGCAGCGACAAGAGGATTGCTCTCGTACTGCCTCATGCCCGAACTTGTGATGGAAGGGGCTACCTGCATAAACAGAGCGGCTTGACCGCCGTAGCTGATCCCAGCGATAACGCACGCGAAAATGACTGGGCGTTTGGGGTGAGCGGGGGCCAAAGCACGCCAAATGCCAATGTGCATGGAAAGCAAGGTCAAGGCCAGGAACGCGCGCTGAATCAAAGCCAGGTAGTTCACACCACCAAGTGCTGCATCCGCCGCATAGTAAAGCGGTTCGGCAAGGAAAACGGCTGTTAGGGACCCGAAGAGGCTGCCGTAGATCCACGAACTATGTTTGTCCCTGCTACGCGAGGCGTACATCGCCATTGACGATACGAGCAGGGCTACAGCAGCAATGAGCAAGGCAACATCGGTGATGGTCAACCGATTACATCTCCGAAGCCCAAGATTTCGTCGTCCCGCTTGCCGGCACGAATCTGTGCATACAGATGGTCCGCGAGGAGCTCAGCCTCCGCTTCAATTCCGGTTCGTAGCTTCGTGTGCCTCCAGCCATGGAGAACCTTCCGGGGATCCAAGTCCGGGAAAACTACGGCCAGTTCCTCGCTTGTCAAAGGTTCCGGGTCGTGCTGCAGAAGAACATGAGAGAGCTCATGAAGAATATTCATTTCCCCGGCGAATTCGGATCGGTCGCCCACGTGGAAGAGACGGTTAACCTCCCCGTCTTCGTGCCAAAAGCCCGACATGTCAACGTCAAGCAGTTCGTCTCTTCGCGCGAGGCGAATAGGCCTTTCGGTGACCAGTTCGACGAACTTAATGAGCTTGGACAAGCTCAGCGGTGATGGCAGTTCCATCATCCGCGTGAACGCGCGGACTCTGCGTGACGCACGACGCCGGTCCAGGGAGGACGATGCGCTTCTGACAACGCGTCCGATGTGCCGTTCTGCAAAATGAACTGATGATGCAATAGGATGCAGGTTGAGCATGCTTAAGGCTCAGCAATCATGATTAGACAGCTGTGGGGGTTGAGAAGAACATATGTCACATCCTAACTACGCCCAGGTAGACCGAGCGTGACGGACATATTGACACACACACCCACGCAGGTCGGCATTCCCGACACGCACCGCGCCCTTCACGGATTTCAGTTAAGGAAATGGCAGGGTGGAAGCATGGCACAGGAAAAGGTTTCCAAGGTTGGGCGCCCCAGTAAGGGAGAGCGCATCGCTTTCAACGTCAAACTCCCCGTCGAAGCGGGCAAAAAGACGAAAGCCCTGGCCAAGATTTATGGTGACGACGCCGGCCCCTTGATTGCCGAACGCTTCATGGCGTGGTTGGCCACCATCGATCTCGAAAAAGAGCGCAACCAGGAGGCTTTGCCTATCGCAAAGGCCAGTTAAACGAAGAGGCCCGCTTGCGCGGGCCGTAGCTTCGAGAATTTGTTTGTTCAGATCCTGTTCTTGGCGGGACCCGATCTGAACTTTTATCCAACACCCACCCAGTGGGTGGATTTTTCTGTACCCCGAAGGGAGTAACTGCTGTCTATCGTACCGGCGTTTCTGCCGCCGTCAACATCCACCACGCGCCCGGACGTGCTGCGTGTCGCTTCTGCCTCGTCCGCTGCGGCTTCGTGGGCTGCGCTGGCGCCTTTGCTCGCAGGCCAACCCCGAGTGCGTCTTTCCCGCGATGGTGGCAAGTCATATCCGCAGAAACACGAACGCGACCTGACCGAGGGTCTGCCGACATCTCCGGCAGCGGTCCGGATTTTTGGGAAGGACGGCACCTGCAGGGCGATCTTCCTCGACTTTGACTCTTCCGTTGCTGGTGTCGACTGGGTTGAAGCCGACGTCAGGGCGGTACAGTCTTGGCTGCACAGGTGCGGCGCCAGGTGGATTGAGGACTTCTCCCCCAACGGCGGCCGCCATGTGTACATCCCCCTGCAGGAACGAGTCACGTTCTCTGCCGCACGTGATCTTGTCGAAGCTCTGGGCACCAAATACCGGAGCCTGGACAAGACCCCGCATCAAAACCTCCACCACGGCTGTGTCCGCACTCCGGGATCCCGGCACAAGAGGGGCGGGCACCAAGAGCTCGCTATGAGCCTGAACTTGGCCTACGACGTGGCGAAACGGCCGAATACCCCCCACATCTGGCAAGCCATGACTGCGGACCTCGCGGAGGAGATCGCCGCCGTCAAGGCGCTACGACTTGAACAACCCTTCAAACAACCGGCAGCTGCAGCTGACACGCTAGCCGCTGCGGCTCCGGGTCGGATGTCCAGGGCAATGGAGCAGCTGGCCCGCACAGGCTTGTACGACGCAAACCGATACAGCACCGACTCAGAGGCCCGCCAAGCCGTCCTCGTCGCGGCCGCGGCCGCCGGCCTTACCCTCACGGACGTCCAACGCCGGCTCCTGCAAGGGAACTGGCCAGGATTGGCATCCTTCTACGCGCGCTACCGCGCAGGTCACAGATCCAAAAGCCTGCAAAGGGACTGGGCAAAAGCCCTTCGCCATATTCAAAAAAGCCGCGGCGAGAAGCGACTAGATATCAATGCCCGTAAATCCCCCACAAGCGAGCTCTCTACACAGGCGGGGGGTATCCAAGGGATTTCTGTTTCGTCGGATGCGGATGCCGAGCACCGGTTTATCAGGACCTGGCGTAACGCCTTACAACTTAGGGAGCAGCGCTATAGGGATTCACGTGAGGGTCTTGGCCGTCGTATGGTTCTCAGGGCACTTGGGGAAGCAGCTCATATGAGTGCGTCCCGTTTCGTGGAGTTCGGGAGTCGTTCAATCGCTGTGGCCACAGGTATGGATCACACCACTGTTCAACTGCATCTGAAGGCCATCCGATCCGAAAATGACGGGCTGGCTGCTCTTGTCGAAGAGGGCCGAGGAACCAAAGCGGATCTGTACATGCTGACCATTCCGGACGATATCAAGGCGGCAGCTGAGGATATGTCCTGGCGCAAGGGAAAAATCCACGCTCTGCGCCCAGTATTCCGTGAGCTGGGTATACCTGCCGCACTCGTCTACGAGACGCTGGAGCACTCCCCCGCTGCTCTACGCAGCGTTGACCTGGTTAGAGCTACTGGTTTGTCCAGGACAGCCGTCACCGAGGCACTGGAGATCCTTGCTGCTTGGAATCTGGTTTCTAGGTCCAAGAGTCTTGAATGGGCGATCGTGGCCACCACGTCCTTGAAAGAACTTGCCGAACAGTTCGGCGTCCTCGAAGCCGTGGCACGGCAGCTCAGGAAATACGCCCAAGACCGCATCATTTGGCGCGAGTGGCTGTCCAAACGAGCCCACACCGTAGCCGAACTGCTCTCCCCCACGGACGACTATCCTTGGCACACCTATGAAGGACCCCCAGACGACTGGACCTTGTCCCACATGGCCTTCGCCCAGGTCAGCTAAGGGCGGCCCACATTTACCTGCGATCGGGTGCAACTGGCGACAGGAATGGGTCAAGACTGGCCGTGTTCTAAGGTTGGTGGCCGAATGCTGGAGTTCCCGAAGGGGTTGCCAACGAGCGAACCAATAGACCTAAACATCCTAAAAGCTCTTTTATACCTTTCAGGTCCAATCCAAGGGTTCAGCAGGTTTAGGAATCTCATCCCACTCCAGCCGCTGAGAACCGTCCGGATATGTCCCCGCGCCTAAACGTAGGTTCTTCACGCGTCGGGCATAGAGATATGGATTGTGGCCGCACATGATTTGATATCGCCAAGGGAGATTCGTTTCGCCGGTTCCGCTGACGTTGGCGCGGATGGTGCCGTAGGTGGCCGGGTATGGATTTGCGGTCGGGTCCGCCAGGAATGACAACTGCTCGTCGCCGCTGAAGTGTTTCGTCAAATACAGGAACTCGATGTAGTCCTTAATGGTTTCCGGACTTTTCCTCGAGCTGAACATTGCTGCAATCGGACTCTCTAGGTGCTGCCGGTTTGCGGTTACCCACGTTGCCAGCCAAGCCATCCGACCTCGTTTTGCGACCATCGTTGCCCCACTCCCCCGCTCTCGCTTGTGAAGCAATCATCGTCCCAAGGGGCTAGAAGCACCATGGGCGTTAGACCTAATAGGTATAAATCGGACTCTCCAGGTGCTGCCGGTTGGCGGTCAAGCACGTTGCCAACCAAGCCATCCAAGTTCGCTTTGCGAGGCATCGTTGCCCCCACTCGCCCGCTCTTGCTTGTGAAGCAACGTCGTCCCGAGGAACCAGAAGCGCCACGGCCATTAGACCTAATAGGTATAAAAGCGCTAATGTCGTGTATAGTGACAATAGAAGTTTTAGACCTACACTTCCCAATAACGCCAATAGGTGGAGTGTCGCTCGTATCCCCAATAGACCTAAAAGGTATTGTGGATGCAATAGATGGAATGGAGACATAATGGCTGCGACCATATACGCCCTGATCAACCAAAAAGGCGGAGTGGGCAAGACCTCGGAAACATACATGTTGGCGCGGGCGCTGACCCGGGCCGGCAAGCGAGTCTTGGTGATTGACGCGGATCCGCAGGGAAACCTGAGCGGTTTGCTTTCTGCCGAGAGTGTCGAGCAAGACCAACTGACATTTGCTGATGTTTTGCTGGGGGAGGCCCTGCGGGACGTTGAAGTGGACGGTATCTGGGAAGGCCTCACGGTGATCCCGGCCAACTCGAACACCACCAAGGCCGTACAACAGCTCCACGCGGAGCACGGCCGGGAATACAGGCTCAAGGAAGCTCTCTTAGAGAACCTTGAGCGTTTCGACGTCGTTCTTATCGATTGCGCGCCAAGCCTTGAACTACACACCATCAACGCTCTCGCTGCAGCTCATAGGGCATTGGTGATTACCCAGCCCTCAAAATTCTCCTTGGACGGGCTAAGCCAACTCCAGCTGAGTTTCGACAGCGTGGCCAGGTACTACAACCCGCTACTGACAGTCGCTGGCGTTATCGTCAATGGCAACCGCAACACCATCACCCACAGGGCATGGATCACAGACCTCATTGAAGCGTCACCCTGGCGGATACTCGAACCCTACTTGCCCTACTGGAGCGTCATTCAAGACGCCATGGAAGCTGGTCTTGGCCTGGACGAGTGGCCCGATGAAAAAGCCAGACAGGCCTACGAGATCTACGCCAGGCACTTGGCACATCTTGACGAGATAGAGCTCCGGCCGCATCTCGAGAAGATGTTTCCCAAACACGACTACAGCAACCTGGAGGCCTAAGACATGACGCAACGACCTGAACGCAGAAAGAGCGCCCTCGGTGCAGCGCACCCGATCGAGCACCAGAACTCACAGCCAGCGGCGCCGGAGGCGATGGTCATTGAGGAAAGCCATGCCCTGCGGGGAAGTGACGCTGGCAGGGAACTGGTTGACCGGTCCACGCGAAGTGCCCGGACCGCCAGCAAGCCCAAGGTGCAGCCCAAAGGATCCTTCTACGCGGACGAGGACGTATTGGAGCGCATCCGAGCGGCCTGGTTCCACACCCCGACGACCGCGGCCGAAAGGGAGGCATCCTTCTCAGATTTCCTTCGAGAAGCTGCTTTGGACCGGATGCTGAAACGCGAGAACACGTACAACAATGGCAACCCTTTTCCCGTTGTAGCCTCGGGCAAGATAGCGCGCGGTCGACGCTAAAAGCGCTAATGCCCCCATTAGCCCTTTTAGGCCGAAAAGGGTCAATATAGATGAATACAGAAGCGGTGGTGGCGTCACGGCTCGCTGAGAGGACTGGAGATTGTTTCAGGATCAGGGAGGACGAGTCCACCCTTACACCGGACCAACAGGCACTAATGACTTTGACAACCTTGCCGCCGAAGAAATGTCCGAGCTGGTTTCTTCCTACAAGCTCCTGGGGGAGGCGTTCGAAGATAGGGACGACGACGGAATGTTCGGCTTGGGCTTCCACATGGAAGATCCTCTTATGCTGGTCAGATACAAGGCAGAGCGGACAGCCCAAGCCCGTCGTGAGCTCGTTGCAGCCATTAAGCTGGCCCGATACAAAGGTTATGACTGGAAAGAAATCGGCCCGACTTTGGGCATGAGCTGGGTGGATGCCATGAGGGCATTTCCGGAAATCCAGCGATGACGGCGCCCCTGGCTGCTGGCTGAGGCAGTGACCACGGCAGCGCTTGCTGAAGCGGGGGAGGGAGACTCGTGAGACTCTCCTCAGTGGCCCCGGCAAGGGTGACGGCGGCTGTCCCTTGCCGGTCGGCTAAACTGCGTACGCTTCTCCACAAACGAGGCAATACAGGGGCCCGGTGTGGTCGTCGGGGACCTTGACGGGTTCGTAGGGGTGGCTTGTGAAAAAGTGAAACATCCGACGCTAAGGTTTTACCGGTCGCCGTAGTGCCCTGTATTTACGGGTTTGAAGTGTGTCGTTTTCAGCACCTTGAAGACACGCTGCAACACCGGGGCATTGGGCATTTGTTGTGAGCCTGTCCGGGCTCCCATAGATTGACCTTTATGGACACCCCGGAGGAGATGGACGATTTTGAGCGGCTCCATGATCTGGTGACCGAGATGGACGACATCAAGGGACTCCTTGATGTCATGACCGGGCTGGCAGCCGAGGCATTGACCCGGGCGGCAGGCGCCGCCGTGGAATGCGCGGTGACCCTGGCCGGTCGTAGGCTCCGCAGTTCGTCCATACCGGTGAGTGGTCTCCGCCGACGCCGGGATGTTGTGGATAGGTCACCGCGGTCTGGACGTGGTTTCTGCTTAGGCCGGCATAGCTGGTGACTCCTTCGATCATGGTCGGGTCCTTCTCTGCTGCCGGGGTCGGTTGACCGCTGCCGTTTGCGGTGAGCCCGTAGGTGAGCGCGCCGGCTGCGAGGAGGAGTGGCACGCCGACGGCGATCAGCGGCCGTTGCAATCGGGCGGGTGACTTGGTCCCTTTTGTGTTGGTGGGTGAGCGTTGCTGTGAGCCGGGTGTTGTCCGGGGTTTCATGAGGCCGCCTTCGGGCGCTGTGAACGGTTGCTTGTTTCCGTGAGGGGCTGCTGGTTCGCTGCGGCCCCGCCTACGGTGCGGTCGTTGCGGGTTTCTGGAAGAGGGTGCCTTGGAGGATGCTGCCGTGGAAGGTCCGGGCGGCGACGATGATCCACGCGGCGACCAGCAGGGTGTAGCCGGCAACGGCCATCGCGTCGAACACGGCGAGGTGGGTGTGGGCGGCGAGGCCGGTTAGGCCGGTGACGCAGGTTCCGATGGGGAAGGTGAATGACCACCAGGTCAGGGAGAACGGCAGGCCCCGGCGTGCGGTGCGGATGGTGATGGCGGTTGCGAGGGCGGCCCACATGAGCGCGAAGCCCAGGACCGGCACCCCGTAGAGGACGCCAAGGGCTTCCATGGCCTGGGCCAGGGTCCCGGATACGGCGAGGTGGGCGTTCCCGCCCAGGAGGTTGGCGGCGGTGATGGACTGGCCCAGCGGCCCCAGCACAATCCACAAGGTGGGAACTGCCGCTGCGGCCCCGATTTTGTGCCCTGCGAGCCGGTTCCAGATGAGGGTGGTGATGATGATGGAGGCCAGCAGGCTGAGCCCGAACATCGCGTAGCATCCCATCAGCAGGCTCAGGCGCGCCTGCCCTGCCGGGACGTAGGGCAGCAGCAGCGCCCCGGTGGAAGCCGAAACCATGGGCGGCACGACGGGCATTAGCCAGCCGCCGAACGCACTGTCCTGTGTGACCTGGTGCCGGGTGAACTGCAGATACGGGACGGCAACGGCACTGGCCAGGCCCAGCACGGTACCGGCGACCCAAAGCACCGTATCGATACCGAGTGCCAGCTGTTCGCCGAGGACGTCTTTTCCCAGCAGCAGGGTCCCGGCGCCGACGGTGAGAAGGGCCATGGGCGGTGCGCCGTAGAAGTGCGCCATCACCGGATGGCTGTGGTGGCTTTGGGCGGTTTCCCGGTGCCGGATCCAGTGCACCGCGGTCGCGGTGGTTAGCAGTATCAGCAGCATAGACGCCAGGGCCCAGACGACGGTGGCGCCGGTGCGCAGGCCGGGGAACTGCAGGGGCAGCGTCGCGGCGGCGGTCGCGACGATCCCGGTACCCATGATGGAGGCGAACCAGTTAGGGGTCAGGTTCGCGAACAGCTCCGACGGCTTCTCCAGACGGCGCAGGACGCGCCGGCCCCCGGTACGGCCACCCGGGGTCTGTGCCGATGGTGCGGGGTGGTGTTTATCGGCGGTCAGCAGCAGTGTTCCCATACTTTCCATGCTCCCGGTCCCGGACCTGCCACAGTAGGGGGCATACACTTGTCAGGGTACAAGTCGGACTTGTACCGCCTGTGACTTTCCGAAGGAGATTCCCCGATGCTCAGCCCCCGCATACCGGAGCTCTCCGCCCTGGAAATGCTGGCCGCTGTTCATGATCTGGGGTCCCTGTCCGCCGCGGGGAAATACCTTGGGCTGTCCCAGCAGGCTGTCTCCTCCCGGATGCGCTCCCTGGAGTCCCAGATCGGGTTCGTCCTGCTGACCCGGACCCCGCGGGGGTCCACCCTGACAGAATCAGGTGAACTGGTCGCAGGGTGGGCGGCGGAGGTCCTCGCAGCCGGGGAACGGCTCGATGCCGGGATCGCCTCGCTCCGATCCGACACCGCCCGGCAGTTGAAGGTCGCGGCCAGCCAGACCATCGCCGAACACCTGCTGCCGCTCTGGCTGGTCGCGCTGCGCCGCCAGCAGGAGTCCCTCGGACTGGTCCCCACGGTCGTGGAGCTGGCGGTGAACAACAGTGAAGCCACCGTAGCCCTGGTCCGATCCGGACAGGCAGCCATCGGCTTCATCGAAAGCCCGCACCTTCCCCCGGACCTGAGCACCGCGGCGGTGCAGGACGATGACCTGGTCCTGGTCGTCGCACCGGGGCATCCCTGGGCCCGGCGCCGGACCCCGGTGACGGCAGGCGAGCTGGCAGCAACCGCGCTGGTCACCAGGGAACACGGCAGCGGAACCCGGGACGCCCTCGAGCACCTGCTCACCACCGCCGGAACCGCGAACCTGGCAGAGCCGCTGGTGGAACTCTCTACGACGGCGGCCGTCCGCTCCGCCATCGCAGCCGGCACGGCCCCCGGAGTACTCAGCGCACTGGCCGTCCGTGACGACCTCGCACTGCACCGGCTCGTCGCAGTCCCCGTCCGCGGGCTGCCTCTGCGCCGCGCCCTGACCGCCATCTGGCAGACCGGCCCTACACCCCCGCCCGGACCGCCCCGTGACCTGGCCGCCATCGCCGCCAAAGCTGCTTCAGGAACCGGCACCCGCCCGAAGACGTGAAATCCGGCACGGTTGTAATACTTTCCGTGATGGGGAAGGCAGCCCGTGGAATGACGCGGGCACACGGGTTCGAAGGAGAGAACACAATACCCGCGAGGGCAGTAGGGGACTCTTCGTGGTTGGCCTAGAATTCGCCGCGTCGGATGCTGAGTTACGCGGGCGGGATTTGCGCGGCGCTGTATCGCGGACCAAGGGAGTGGTCGAGGGACCGTGGTCTGGTAACTGGTGGCAGCCGTTCTTGCCGACACACGATCCCCGGCCGGCCAGCTAAAAGGCCGGTGGCGCCCAGGACGCTGCGTTGTGTTATCCGGCGGGGGTGCTGATCTTTTCCCCGGCCGGGTTGATGACCCACCAGATCTTGTTGAAGCCCTGGCCCTTGACGTCGCCCGGGGCGGTGTCTTTGCTGTAAAGGTACAGGGGCATCCCGTTGAGTGTGACCTGCCTGGTCCCGGCGTCGGTGGTGATCACGCCGACCTTTCCGGTGACACCCTCCACTACCGGGGTCCCGGATCCGGCGGTCACCGCCGGCCAGATGGACAGGCAGGCCCCGGTGCAGGCACTTTTCCCGGAGTCTTTGACGTCCTTGTCGAAAACATAGACGGACATGCCCTTGCCGTTGACAACAGTGGTCCCCAGGGAGGTTTTCGCGGTGGCCAGATCTGCCGGGGCGGCACTGGTGGCGGGGGCGGCGCTGGTGGTGGGGGCTGACGTTGTTCCGGTGGAGGTCGATGTTGATGCGCCGCAGCCGGTCAGGGCCAGAGCGGAAAGGGACAGTGCTGCCATGGCTGTGCTCAGTCTCGTGTTCATGAAATATTTTTTCTCTTAAAGAAGATCTTTGGAACAGATGCACCCGGGCTGCTCTCAGCCGGTCGTTGCGGTGGATCTGCACGGCGCGGGTTGGCCGCTATGCCCTAAGACGGCGCAGGTGGTGAGAATGGTTCAACCGGGGGCGGAATTTTTTACGGCTGAACTTTTCCCGGCCATTGGGCGTCTTAGCGGGTAGAGCCCGTTCCATCGAGATGTCAGGGGCGTCCATGCCATTGGATGAGCAGATAGTCGCAGAGATCTACCGGGAGCATGCACCGGCGCTGCGGCGCTTCGTGATCGGAATAACATCCAGCCCGGAGCAGGCTGAAGACGTCGTACAGGAAACGATTCTGCGCATCTGGCAGCAGGCGCCCGGGATCACCACCAGTATGCGCGGTTACCTTTTCCGGACGGCCAGGAACATCGTCATCGACAATTTCCGGCATCAACAGCGCCGGCCCCAGCAAACGCAGACGGAGCACCTGGAGCAGATGGCGATTACGGTCGAGCACGTGGACGAGCTGTTGATGAAGGTGCTGATGGAAGAAGCGCTGACCCGGCTCAGTGCCGTGCACCGCGAGGTCATCATTGCCCTGCATTACCGCCGTTTCACGGCGGCCGAAGCCGCCGCGGTCCTCAACCTCCCGGCCGGGACGGTCAAGTCCCGTGCTTTCTACGCCCTCAAGGCCCTCCGCGCCGTTCTGGATGAAATGGGAGTGAAACCGTGAACACGGACCCGGCAGACCACGACGCCCTCCACCACCTGGTGGGCGCTTATGTACTCGGCGCCCTGGAACCCGGAGAGCGGGCACTCTTCGACCAGCACCTGACACTGTGCCCGCGGTGCTCGGGCGAGCTTAAGTCCCTGAGCGCCCTGGCGGGGTTCCTTAATACCGTGCCCGCAGAAACGGCGATCAGGATGGCCGCCCCCCAGACAGCGGCCGGACCGGTCCACAGGATCAGGGGCAGCTCCGCGCCCCGTGCAGGCGCCCCGGAGGCGACGGACCAACCCGGGCTGGCGCCGCTGATGGCGCAGCTGGCCACCCGCCGGCGGCGGACCCGACGGCGGACCACGGGATTGGTCTCCGGCACGGCCGCAGCCTTCCTGGTCATCGGCTTCGCAGCCGGCCCAGCCCTGACAGGGTCCCCGAAACCGGAAGAAAGTTATACCAGCAGCGCCGCCTCCGGACCCCAAGTGCAGCTGGGCCTGGTCAAGAAGGCCTGGGGAACCGAGCTGGCCCTGGACGGACGCGGGCTTCCCGACCGCGGAGTCATCTCGCTCTGGGTCAGGGACACATCGGGCAACTATGACCGGGCGGCCAGCTGGAACGCCACAGCCCAGGGCCGGGCCAAGGTAACGGGCGCAACACCAGTGACCATCGAGGACGTGGAAACCATCGAAATCCGCGACACCGCCGGACAAAAAATCGCTGTCCTAGCCAGAGCCGCCAACAACTGACACACCGAAAAACTGCCCGCGCGGATACCGCCCACACTGAGCGCCCGAGCAGGGGGACTGCCCCGGATTTCGTTGACTCCTCGGGGTCGAATGTTGTTACGTGGCCTTGAGGCCGGTATTTTTTGTCTCAAACTCGACCGAGGTTGGCGACCGCGGCCCCGCTGACGGCGTTTCCGGTTTGTATGATTTCTCCATCCCAGGTCACGATGACCACGTGAAGGTCGGCCCTGGCGCCGGGTTCTTCGAGCTGAAGGCCTCCGAACTTGTGGTGTACACGTACACCTACGACGACGGAAAAGAGCATGATCTGGGCATCTGGCTGCACACCCAGCGCCAAAAGAGCCCGGCACGGCGAACTCGAGCCTAACAAGACCCGTGGCAGGGTCCGATTCGTTGTAACACCATCGGTGCAACACAATTCCTCTCACAAGGGAACCTTGTGAGCTCACAAGTGGCGCCCCCCTACTGGCACCGTTCCCGAACGGGAAGGATAGTATCGACGCGTCCCTGGCTGGTGGACACCGGCCTGGGCGCCTGCCCTGAGTCTTACCCGCTGATGCCAAACTTTCCGGAGTCTTCATGATTAATTTACTGCCGCGGTGGCAGAAGCGCCTTTTGGTGGTTCTTGCCGGGGTAGCTGTATTGGGCCTGTTGGGGTTCTCCTTCGTTGTCGGCCGGGTCTTGGCCGGGCCGGACTACCCTTCGAGCACAAGTGCGGATGCCGGGTTCGCCCGTGACATGCAGATTCATCACGCACAGGCGGTGGAAATGTCTCTGATGGTCCGGGACCGCACCGAAAATGAAGAAGTGAGGGCCATTGCGTATGACATCGTGTTGACCCAGCAGCAGCAGATCGGGCAGATGTACGGCTGGCTCCGGGAGTGGAATCTTCCGCAGAGCAGCGGAGGCCAGCACATGGCATGGATGTCCGCCCACCCGACAGGCCACAATGGCCACGACAAGGACTACGGCGCGGGAACCCGGACAGCCAAAGATCTAGAGGTCATGTCTGAGGGCTTGATGCCTGGGATGGCAACCTCCGCGCAACTGGCAGCACTCTCGAACGCCGAAGGCGTCGACGCGGACCGCGTCTACCTCACGCTGATGATCGCCCACCACGTGGCCGGGGCGGACATGGCCGAGGCCGCCGCTGACCTGGCCGAAACCGGGCACGTGCGCATGCTTGCCGCGAAAATGGCGGAAGGCCAGCAAGCAGAGATCACTGCCCTGCAGGAGCTGCTCGGCCGCATATAACCACCCCGGTGCAGGCTGACAGCGGACTGCACCGGCACAGATGAACCGTCTGCCCCGCCTCAATGAAGGAAAGTCAAGAGTTGAACAAGAAACCAGTCCAAAGAGACACGGCGCGTAAGGCGACCCTGGCCGCCATTAATGCCCGGCAGCGCGCACGCGAGCGGAAACGAACTGCGCTGATCTTCGGCGGGGTCGGGGCTCTCATCCTGACGATCATCGTGGCGGTGTCCATCGTAGTGACGGCGGAGATTCAGGACGGCAATGCGGCGAAGGAGGCTGCTGGCCGGCCAATCGAGGGCGTCCAGGCGTATGAGAACCTCGGCAGGGACCATACCCTGGACCCAGTGTTCTTCGAGCAGAGCCCGCCGGTGGGAGGGAACCACCATCCCCTCTGGACCAACTGCGGGATCTACACCCGAACCCTACCGAAAGCCAACACAGTCCACTCGCTGGAGCACGGCGCAGTATGGATCAGTTACCAGCCAGAAATCGGCCAGTCCCAGATTGATGAGCTGGCCGCGCTCGTCGGAAAGCGCAGCTACGTCCTCCTGAGCCCCTATCCGGGACAGGACGCCCCCGTGATCGCCACCGCCTGGGGTCTTCAATTAAAAGTCGACTCGGCCGATGACAGCCGGCTCCCGACATTTCTGGACAAGTACATCCAAGGACCCCAGACCCCGGAGCCCGGAGCCCCATGCTCAGGCGGAATCACACCTTAGCCGTAGGGCGACCGACACATGCGGGAACCGCACCCGTTCATCGCCCGGACGAAGAGCATTTCCCCAAAGTAACGCGACCGATCGTTCACGAGACACTCAAAGTCGAGTTCGAAGAAGTGCGGAAGCACGGGGCCTCGTTTGTAATGCTTCGCGTGTACTGTCCTATGTAAAGTCCAGCCGGGTTACTGATACGTTTTAGGAATGCGAATCGGATACGGACGGGTTTCAACCCATGACCAGCACCCCGAAGCCCAGCACGACGCCCTGACAGCGGCCGGCTGTGAACAGATCTTCATTGATACGGCCTCCGGAAAACTCGCCCGCAGACCCGAACTCGACAAAGCGCTGCTCTCGGCCAACCGGGCAGGGGACCAACTCGTCGTCACCAAACTCGACCGGCTCGGCCGGTCGCTGGAAAACCTCATCGAGCTCTCCAACACTCTGCAGGTGCGTGGTGTGGACCTAGTGGTCCTGGACCAGGGCATAGACACGTCCACCGCCATCGGCCGGATGTTTTTCCAGATCCTCGGCTCGATCGCCGAGTTCGAACACGCCCTGATGTCCGAACGGACCCGCGACGGCCTCGCCGCTGCCCGGGCCCGCGGGCGCACCGGCGGCCAGAAACCCAAACTCGGACCCCGCCAGGTCAAGCTGGCCCGCGAAATGTATGAAGAAAAGGGCCCCGACGGGAAGCGGGCCCACACGGTCGAGCACATCGCCCAGGAGTTCGGCGTCACCCGGCCCACCATTTACCGGCACCTCGCTAAGCCATGAACGACGGGCCTTGCGCGCCACAGCAGAACGACGGCATGTCCGTGAGGCCCGGCCGTTTAGTAGATAAGGACTTCTGACGTGGCTCTGCGCTCTTTGCTCACGACTGCCGAGCGTAGCCAGATCCTGGCAATACCCACTGGAGCAGAGGACCTTGCAGCCCACTACACGCTCAGTGATGCGGATATGTCGTTGATCCGCCAGCGTCGCGGAGACACGAACAGGCTGGGCTTCGCCGCCCAGCTGGCTCTGCTGAGTCACCCGGGGATCGCGCTGGCCGAAGACACCGAGGTCCCGCCTGAACTGCTTTCTTGGCTGGCCTCCCGCTTGGTCGTCCCCGCCGATGCATGGACAGACTACGGGGAACGCGAGGAAACGCGGCAAGAACACGGAAGAGAGATCCGCGCGTATCTGGGCATGTCTGCGTTCGGCATCGCGGACTTCCGCCAGCTCGTGGAGCACGTGGGCGGCGTGGCTGCCCAAACAGACAAGGGCCTGCTCCTGGTTGAAAGCGCGAGAGACTTCCTCCAGGCAAAGAAGATCGCTCTGCCTGGCGTCAGCGTCATTGAACGGGCCTGCGCACAGGCCCTGACCAAGGCTAACCGGAGCATTTACGCCACCCTGTGTGAGCAGCTGTCCGTGGAACACTGCAAACGACTGGACGGGTTGCTTCTCCGTCGCCCTGAGAGTTCATCGACCGAAATCGGCTGGCTGCGGCAGGCACCCCTGCGCGCCAACGCACGGGCGATGAACGAGCACATCGACCGGCTCACTACCTGGCGTGCCCTTGATCTCCCGTGGCCAGCAAGCCGGCTGGTTCACCGGAACAGGTTGCTGAAGTTTGCCCGTGAGGGTGCCTCCATGACCGCGGCCGATCTGTCCAAGTTCGAACCCGCACGCCGGTACGCGACCCTCTTTGCCATGGCAGTGGAAAGCATGGCAACCGTCACCGACGAAATTATCGATCTGCACGACCGCATCATTGGCCGGCTCATCCGGACCGCGCAGAACAAACAAAACCAGCACACGCTGGCGTCCCGATCCACCGTCACAGCCATGATGCGCCTGCACTCCAGGCTCGGTGACGCCCTCTTCGCGGCCAAGGAAAACGGTGAAGACCCCTTCGCCGCGATCGAAACCGCCATCGGCTGGGAATCCCTTGCGACAAGCATCGCCCAAGCCAAGGAAATGACCAGACCGGCCTTCGAAGATCACCTGGCCCTCGTCAGCGCACACTTCACCACGCTGCGCCGCTACACCCCGGCGTTCCTTGCCGTCCTTGACCTCCACGCAGCCCCCGCAGCACAAGACCTCCTGGCAGCGATCAACGTCCTCCGCGCCCTGAACACCACCGGCGCCCGAAGGATCCCCGACGATGCACCGGTCGCTTTCATCAGGCCCCGATGGAAACCGCTGGTCTTCACCGACGACGGCTTCCACCGGGGATTCTACGAGTTCTGCGCCCTCACGGAATTAAAGAATGCCCTGCGGTCCGGAGACATGTGGGTCACCGGGTCCCGTCAGTTCCGCGACTTCGACGACTACCTTCTTTCCGGCCCCGACTACGCCGGCATGAAGACCGCCGGGAGCCTGCCTCTGGTCACAACCGACGGCGGCGAAGATTATCTCCAGGACCGTCTTGCCCTGCTCAGCGAACGGCTGTACCAGGTCAACAGGCTTGCGTCCCGCGACGAACTGCCCGGGGTACTAATCACGGACAAGGGCGTGAAAATCACCCCGCTCGAGACGATCGTCCCCGCGCACGCGCAACCACTGATCGACCAGGCAAGCGCCATGTTCCCGCGGATCAGGATCACCGACCTGCTGATGGAAGTCGATAGCTGGACCGGATTCACCCGCCACTTCACAAGCCTCAAATCCGGCCACCCCTCCAAGGACAAGCAGCTCCTGCTCACCGCGATCCTGGCCGACGGAATCAACTTGGGACTGACGAAAATGGCTGAGTCCTGCACCGGCGTCACCTACGCACAGTTGGACCGCCACCAAGCCTCATACATACGGGACGAAACCTACAGCGCCGCGCTAGCGGAACTGGTGAACACCCAGCACGGTCACCCCTTCGCCGCACAGTGGGGCGACGGGACCACCTCGTCCTCGGACGGGCAGCGCTTCCGCGCTGGCAGCAAAGCCGAATCCACGGGGCACGTGAACCCCAAATACGGTGCTGAGCCCGGACGGTTGATCTACACGCATGTGTCGGACCAGTACTCGCCCTTCCACAGCAAACTCATCAACGTCGGGGACCGCGACGCGACCTATGTCCTGGACGGGCTGCTCTACCACGAGTCCGACCTGGCAATCCAGGAGCACTACACCGACACGGCCGGATTCACCGACCACCTCTTCGCCCTCATGCCCCTGCTCGGCTACCGGTTCGCACCACGGATCCGCAACATCGGCGACACCCGTATCTACACCCCCACCAACGATCCGGGACTCCCGGGCTTGGCGCCGTTAATCGGCGGAACGATCAACACCAAAACAATCGCCGTGCACTGGGATGAAATCCTCAGGCTCGCCGCGTCCATCAAAACCGGCACCGTGACCGCGTCCCTGATGATGCGAAAGCTCAGCGCCTACCCGCGCCAAAACGGGCTCGCCGTCGCCCTGCGCGAACTGGGAAGAATGGAACGGACCCTCTTCCTGCTCGACTGGCTCCAGGACCCCGGCCTGCGCCGCAAAGTCACCGCCGGCCTAAACAAGGGCGAGGCCCGGAACACCCTCGCCCGCGCCGTTTTCTTCAACCGGCTCGGCGAAATCCGTGACCGCTCCTTCGAACAACAGCGCTACCGCGCCAACGGACTGAACCTCCTCACCGCAGCCATCATCCTCTGGAACACCGTCTACCTCGACCGCACCATCACCACCCTGACCAGCAACGGCAGCGACATCGACCCCCACCTCCTACGGTTCCTCTCACCCCTGGGATGGGAACACATCAACCTCACCGGCGACTACACCTGGCCCCGCGCCAACCACATCAAACCCGGCAAATACAGGCCACTACGACGACCGGCAAAACCTTAGCGTCGGATATTTCACTTTTTCACAAGCCACCCCATGTTGCTCAGCTCCCGTGCGGTTGTTGAGTGGAGGTAGTGGCGGACGCCATGGATGGTGATCTCGATGCATTCCCCGAGTTCGTCACCAGTCAGTGCAACGCCCACATGGCCGTCCGGCCAGTTGTTGGGCACGTCCGGCTCGTGTGTAACGGTGACCGGTTCGCGTATCAACTTGACCTGCTGGCGTTCGGCCTTCAAACGGCTTGCTTTCCCCATGATTATCCTTCGTCCAAATGGTTCAGCAAGTATCCCTGACGCCGGCCGCCGGCAGCGGCACAGTTCCCCATGGTCCAGGCCTTTGCGCTGCCGTCTCCCCCCGTCGTGGTCGGGTTCTTTTCAGCAGGGACGACACACATTCGGTGTGCGGGGCCGCCTTGACCAGGTACAGGAGCCACCGGGCCGGCCGGGTTCTAAGGCGCTGGGGGGATTTACGCTGAGGTGCTGTCCGTTCTTGCACCACACCCACCTAGCGCCGCGCACGCAATGAACGAAACCGCCAAGACTGAGCCGAAAACCCCGAGAAATCAAGGAATAGCCATTGACCTCTAATGCTTCTAATAGTACTATTAGAAGTGAAAGGGAAGATGGAGGGAACCTGAGATGAACACGGAAACAGCAATCGTCACGGTCTACACGAAGCCGGCGTGCGTCCAGTGCAACGCCACCTACCGAGCCTTGGACAAGGCAGGCATCAGCTATGAGTCGGTGGACGTCACCGCCTCCCCCGAAGCCCTGGAGTACGTCCAGGATCTCGGCTACTCCCAGGCTCCGGTCGTCGTCGTTAATGCAGACGACGAAAACCACTGGTCGGGCTTCCGGCCTGACAAGATCGGCCACCTGGCCGCCGCACTCAAGATCGAATGCCCGTAATAGTTCCATTAGAAGTAAAAGAGGCAGCCATGACCGCAATCATGCAGCAGTACAGTCAGGCGGAGACCAACCGGCTGATCCGGGCCGAGCTGAAAGCGTCCTATCCAGGAAGCGCGTTCACCGTCCGGGCCTCCAATGGGGCAGGTATCACTCAGACGGTCATCGGTTGGGAGATTCCCTACCGGCCGACGTCGGCCGACTTTGACGGCTATTACTCCCCCGAGACTTGCGAGCTGGCGTCAGGGCCGAGCGAGGCGGAGATCGACGCCCTGGCGGCCCGTTACAGCTCCTGGGAATGGGCCGGTGACGACGGAGTGAGGGAGCACGCGCCCGAGCGCCTGGTGGCCAGCGAAGCTGGCGAACTGCCCTGCCTGGTCCGCTATGGGGCCGGCAACGTCACGGCCAACCCGAGGTATCGAAACATTGCTCTCTAACAGTTCTAATAGTACTATTAGAACTGTTAGAGGTACCTATGAAAAGGAGATCGAAAATGACGATCATCACCCACACCCGCGAGGCGGGAACGCTCATCGAAGGCACCGCGAGGGGCGATGGCTCCAACACCATCCTCAAGGCGGCCGGCTGGCGCTGGTCCCGGAATCTGGGCACCTGGTACGTGCCGCACACGCGGGACCGCGCAGCGCGCCGGCAGCTGATCAATGACACCGCCGAGCAGCTGTGCGCAGCCGGCTTTACCGTGGAGATCGAAATCAACGACACCGCCAGGCCTGCGGCCACCGTCGAGCACGACAAGGCCCAGCGCGCGGGGGAGAGGGCCGAAGCCCTGGCCGCCCGCGCAGAGCGCAGGGAATCGGCAGCAGAACACGCACAGCAGCAGGCGCGCGCGGCCGACGCCCGCCTTCCCGAGGGAGGGGAACCGATCAAGATCGGCCACCATTCCGAGAGCCGGCACCGCAACGCGATCGCCAAGGCCAACCGGGCGACCCGCCGCGCTATCGCCGCCGAGCAGGAAGCCAAGCAGGCCGCCGAACAGGCAGACACAGCAGCACTGGCCACCATCCGGCGCTACAACCCCGTTACCGTCGCCAACCGCCTGGAAACCCTGGGTGCGGATCTGCGCCGCGCAGAGCGCCAGCTGAACGGCCACACGCGCACTCTCTACAAGACGGGGGATACCCGCTACGTGGAGGCATCAGAGCCGGCCCAGGGGGAGTACGCGGAGCGGCTGCAAGCACGTATCCAAGAGCTGCAGGACCAAATCAGCTACTGGGAAGGAGTCAGGGCCGAACAGATCGCCGCCGGCATGGCCGGCAACTACGGCCCGGAGACGATCAACAAAGGGGACCAGGTTAAGTTCCGGGGCAGCTGGTACGAGGTCCGGCGAGTCAACCGCAAATCAGTCACCATCCCTTCCATGGTCGGCGGCAGCTGGACCGATACGGTGCCGTACCACGAGCTGTCCGGCCACCAGCCGGCAGCGTTCTAAAATTGTCCTCTATCACTTCTAATAGTACTATTAGAAGTGATAGAGGTTATCAGGCAAGATCATGTGAACTGTGGTGAAATGGCGCGGAAGTGCTGGACAGATTCAGCCCTAAAACTACTAATAGAAGTATTGGAGGTATTCATATGAGCGCGCAGATCATCGCCGTGTGCAATCAGAAGGGTGGCGTCGGCAAGACGACCGTCACCGCGGGCCTTACCGAAGTGCTGGCCCACCGCCTGGGCAAACGGGTTCTCCTGGTGGACGTCGATCCCCAGTTCAACGCGACGAGCAACATGGGCGTCACCGGCCCGGAGTTCACCCTGAACGATGTCCTGGCCGGGGGAGAGGGCAACGAGGTCATCCCCGGTGTTATGGCCGATGCAGCCGTGCCGGCCGGCACAGAGTGGCAGGCCGACGCCGAGAAGGGCCAGGAGTGGCCAGCGGTCCACTTGGTTGCCGCTGAGCGCGCCTTGGCGGGCCGGGAGCAGGACCAGATGATGGGCAGGGAGCACCGGCTCCGGATTGCGCTTGACGGGGCCACGGAGGCCTATGACGTCGTGCTGCTGGATTGCCCGCCGTCACTGGGCCAGCTGACGATCAACGCCCTGGTGGCCGCTGACAGCGCGCTCCTTGTAACCGAGCCGCGCGCATCATCCGTCGAAGGACTGTCCGAGATCGTCAAGACCCTGGGCAGCGTCCGCAGCCTGTTCAACCCGGGCCTGTCGCTGGCCGGCATCATCGTCAACCGCGTGAGCAAGCGCAAGAGCGACCAGGCCGAATGGCTCGAGAAGCTGGAAGCCGACTACGGCCCCCAGCTGCTGCCGCCGTACCTGCCCGAGCGGGAGGCTTTCGCCAAGGCAAACTCGGCCGCCGTGCCGCTGCGCCACTACGGCCCGAACGGCCGCGAGCTGCTGGACCGCTTGGAAGAGATCGCACGCACCATCACGAAGGAGAACTAGAACCATGGCAGAGAACCGACGACGGGGGAGTGCCCCGGACAAGGAGGCCCTGGCTGCCCTGGGAACCGCCGGCACGTCACGGCTGCGCAAAGCGGCCGCCAGTGACGTCGTGACCGAGCTGGCAGGACAGCCTGGAGCCGCGCCGGCGCCTGCTCCCGCCCCGGTTGAGCCGGTTAAAGCGGCCCGGCCGGCGAAAGCCACCCCGAAGAAGACCAGCTTCTATCAGCTGGAAGAGGACGCTGACCGGATGCGCGCCGCGTACCTGAACACACAGATGCACACCCGCTACCGCTCCCTGAGCGAATTCATCAACGCCGCCATTGACGAGAAAGTCAGTGCCCTGGAGCAGACTTACAACGGCGGCGAGGAATGGCCGCCCCTGGCCGCCCGCGAGATCCCCCAGGGAAAGCCCCTCGGCAGCTGACGCCGACCAACCCAGAGAGGAACGCAGCATGGACGAGGAAACCCCCGAAGTGATCCGCGCGGCGGATGATGCGTACGAGGCAATCCGCACGATCAATCACCTGACGATCACTCAGGTTCACGCTGCCCCCACGGTCTACAGCGTCTTGGGCAACCTCAAGGGAGTGGGGCACTTGCTGCCCCAGGCGTGCACTCAGCTGGCCAAATCCCTTGGCCGATCCCTGGATGAGTACGACGTGTACGAGGACGACGACCGCGACCCCGTTGCCTCCGTGGCCACCGCGACGGACCACCTGACCAGGGCGTCGCAGCTGGCCGCCGAACTGGGCGCAGAACTGGAGAAGGCGCAGAGCGCAATCTCCCGCCAGGGATACCGCGAGAAGCCTGCTTCCTGACAACTTCGAGTGCGTGAGCCAACACGCAGTGCGCTTCCGGCTTACGTCCTATTGCTGCTTTGAATCGGCCACTATCACTTTGCGTATATCCGGCCTCTGGCTTCATTCACGGCTCGCACACGCTCTTTAAGTTCCGGGGCCACTATCAGTTCATTGAATGCAGCTTCAAAAAACTCCAAACCGTCGACAACGGCACGGACACTGAGCGGTTCCCCTTCGTGAGATCCTGAGTTCCCGATCCACTTGATGGCGAGAAGCTGTTCCCCCACTTCCTGGTTACCTGTTTCTGTCTTCCAGAGCTCAATTCGTTTGTGAAGATTTATGCGTTTGTCGTTTTTGTCGTACGCCGGTATCCCCCAGTTGGTGAGGAACAGCTCTATCGAGGAGCGGAGCACGGTGGCGGCAGAACTAGGATCAACGAAAATGATGGGCGCGGCCCGGTCGATGGCATTGCGCACATTCTGTGGCACGGCCTCGGGCAGCGAGAGTAGTGGCAGCGGCGGGTTGAAATATTCGACTTTGTAGAACTCCGAGTAAGGGATTCCCTGGTACTCGCTGCCCAAATCTGAGGTGGCATAGTCGACTCTGAACTTCCCAACCCCGACGACCGTCTGCTTGCATTCGCTGTAGTCGCAATGCCCGATTACATAACCCATTCGGGCTCCCAGCCAGGGTGATTCATGTCTTTCATAGATTGCTCGTTACGAGCCGTTTTAGGCTTTTCCCACGAAACATAGCCTTCTCCACAAGTACGACAATGCGGGCGCGGCCATGGCATGCCTTGCTCAATCTCTTCATCGAACCTTTGAAGGACCCGGAGGTGGGTGTTGACCATCATCTCTTCCCTGTTTAACGGTTACAGGGCCAGTAACCCCGTCGAGGACAGCATATTTCGTGGAAGAGAAGTTCAAGCCACAGCACGGAAAGACGAGGGTTGCGGCTCATGGAAGCGGCAAGAAGAAAGCCCGCCGATGGGGGACCGGCAGGCTTTCACCGTCGACTGTACGGACACCGCCTTAAAACATCGAATGGAGCAAAGCGTAAAACCTTGCCCGGTGCAACGACGCTCGGCGTTCACTACGCCCGCTGCCCCTGCATTGTCTGAAGCCATCGTTATAACGTTTGTTATAACGATGATAACATTGGTTATACACAGGGAGGTTTGGACATGACAATCATCAGCCCCGAGAACGCCATTGCCAATGCCCGCCGTGCCCGCGCACGTCGCGAGCTGGGCGGACTGGACTACATCAGGAACGTCCGCGCTGCCGTCGAAACTGCTGACCAGCGCGTGGTCGCCCGAGCCCTGGGCGTCAGCCAGCCAGCCATTAGCCGGCTGCTCTCGCAGGCTGACGCCAGGGGAGTGAAGCCTGTTCCCGAAGGTTTCAGCGGTGCCAGCCCCTACGAGATCGCAGAGCGCTACGCGGCCGGCGACATTGACCGCGACGCCATGATCCGCGAGCTGTCCGCGTGGCCTTACCTGAAGAACGAAGGCGCGGCCGCAGCGGCGGCCGAGTGGGAGTCCACGCCCTATCTGGACACCCCGGGATCGTTCGCGGAAGTCGGCCGGGCCTTTGATGAAGGACTGATCGACGGCGACGCCTACGACCAGATTCTGGACGCCTCCGACGAGGCTCCCGAAGTCTGATGGCTACGCTGTAAAGCGTGACTACAGAAGACCAGGCAGCAGCGCACCGCGCCACCTTGGAGCGCCTGGGCGCAGACGGGGGACCGCTGACCGCCCAGAGCAAGACCGCGACCGCCCAGAACCCCGAGTGGTTCAACGTCCGTCGAGGCGAGCCACGCCAGGACCGCCGGCGGCTGCACAACGAGATCCTTGCACGCTTCATTGAGTCACGTGCCGAGGTCCGTCGGGACAAGAAGGCAATTGTCCTTGCCGGCCCTCCCGGTGCCGGAAAGTCCACCGCGCAGGCCGCCCTCATCCAGGCAACCCGGACGCAGCCGGAGCACTGGCTGCCGATCAACGCCGACGACTTCAAAGATGAGCTGCTCCAGCAGGCCCGCCAGGATGGAAGCTACGACAGTTACCTGCTGCCGGACGAAGTGCGCGCACTCGAAGCAGCGGGGGAGAAGTTCTACCCGCGCGAGCTGGCAGCCCTGGTCCACACGGAGTCATCCATCCTCGCCAAGAAGGCACGCAACGAGGCGCTTGAGTCAGGGATGAATGTCATCATCGACGGCACCCTGGGCAACGAGAAGCAGGCCAGGATTCTGCTGGACCGACTGCAGGCCGCCGGTTATGACGTCCTGGTTGCCGACGTCGAGACAACGCAGAAGGTCAGCGAGGCGCGCACCATGGGCCGCTGGGAGCGCGGCTACCTCGATGCCGAAAACGGAACGGCCGCCGGCCTGGATGCCGAGCTGGGAGGGCGCTGGGTTCCGCAGTCGTTCCCGGCATCACTGTTCAACGAACCAAGCGACACGGAATCCGTTTGCGCAGCCAACGCAGCGGCAATCGCCGCAGACTATGGATGCGTCAGTGAATACCAGGTTTACCGCGTCGCAGACAGGGACGCTGGCCCAAAGCTGGAGACAACGCAGGGCCGCGCCAAGGCAGGCGGGCCGCTGGTTGACAGCGACACCCTGGGGGCAGTTCGCGCGGCCTCAACAACGCGCGCCACGCACCACAGCAACCGGCCCCAGACCGGTAAGGACTTCGGGAGGTAGCAACGTGGAACGCACATTCTCCGACCGCATTGAAGCGGAGATCCGCAGGGGAAAAATCGACTCACCGGCAGCGGATGAAATCGTCAAGCTGGAGCGATGGCTGACCCATGGTGCACCGACGCCAGGAACACCCGCGCATCGATTCAAAGACAAGGCAGACAATTGACCTTCAAGGCAACCGACGCCAACCTGCATGAGCACTGATGCTCGTTGAGCGTTGTACTCCGCGGCGTCGGATTTGAACCAATCGCCGCCCCGTGAATAGGCAACCCACAGGTGCATCGCCACAGAGGTACTGTTATCAGCGACTGCACGGGCCTAATCCGCAACTTCGCGGGTGGTTAGTTCACGAGTGATAGAGCCTCCAGCTCATCTACGTCTTCAGGACGAATTGTTCCGCGGAGGGCATTCGCACCGCTGAAATCCTTGGTGATCCATGCGTATTGACCAGCGACGATGGTTACTCCAACTCCTAGACGCGCGGCAAGACGAACCAGGTCGGATCGGGTGGTCGCCTTTTCAATCTCGGCCAGGGAATTTCCAGGCAGCAGTATCGTTCTGGCGAAGTCGTTTGCCTCCTGCTCAGCGTCGTCTGTTGGAGCTTTATCGATGTCTAGGAAGGTTGTCCGTCTTGGGTGTAGAACAACGTGGCCGATCTCGTGTAAGAGATTGAACCAGAAGGTATCGGGGCGTTTTTGTCGTTCAGTAATACCGATGACAGGTCTGTCGCTTGCAAGCCACCAGGTTGCGGCCAGCATTCGCGTCTTTGGAACCTCGCGAACGAAGGTGAGGACGACGCCGGCTTCTGCAAGTGCTGCACGTGCTGCCAGGAATCCGTCGGTAACCGAGAGAGTCGTCATCCCGGGAATGCTTCGGGCAACCGAACGCAGTGCCTTTATATTCAGTGGTTGAACCTCAACTTGCTCAGCGGCGCGCTCCACGAGTCGAAGCCACAGTGCCGTGTTCTGTTCTTCGACGGCGAATGCCTGGCTCCTCCGAAACGAAACGCGCGGCTGAATCCATTTTTGGTCGAATGCAGCCGGGGTCGCTACCTGGAAGAACTTGAGAATCTTCTCCACTCTGGTTATCTCATCGTCTGCCGGGGCGATGACATGGTGACGTCGAATTGTGTCCGAGTCGAAGGCGGCGGCCCACTGCCGAAACTCCGGTAGGCGCTCCATTGCTCGAACCTTGCCTTGATGGGCCTCCCAATCGGCGTCAAGACGCGTCCAGAATTGTGTGGGTATGTCAAGGGCCCGCTCCAGGAGGACCGCGACGTCACCCGAAATGCCTGCCTTGTCCTTGACTATCTGGTTCACATGCTTTGATGTCAGACCCGTGCGTTCGGCGAGTTCCGCCTGGCGAATGTTGCGCTGTTCGAGGATGTTCGTCAGCATTTCGCCGGGGGATATTGCCCAGTCGGGTACGAGTTCTTCGGTCGTTGCCATTTGGTTCACCCTGTCGTCCTAGTTGCCGAGAGCCCGGCTACCGCAATGTCGAGGACTTCTAGCCACTCGACCTCCTCTGGCCTCTTGTGGGGCGAGTCAATAGCGTCGCCCTTCCTGTCACGCGCCTCAGCGGTCAGAACTGCGCGCTTGTGTCCAAGTGCGACATGGGTGCGGGCTTGCCCGTTGGTCGGTGTCAACAGGCTGATAAGCCCGATGTGCATTGCATCTGCAAGCGACGGATCGGAAATTCGCAGTATTTGGATCAGCATGGCGGCCTCGCGGTGCGCGTCTGGCCATGTCTTGGTCAGCGATGCGGACGAGTTGAGCAATCCCGCCAAGCCTGTATCCCCCACGGTCACTCTCACAACACCAGTATGCCCCACTCCGGTTCATGTTACGTAAACGACTGGAAAGTCTTTTTCATAAAAAAATTTACCAATTGTGCGATTTTTGGGTGCTAGACTGTAGATTGAGGTCGTTCGGATCTCTACCAGTTTGGAAGGAAGCTTGATATGCGAATTCACATCCACGAGGCCGGCGGCGCCGTCCCGGTCACCCACTCCGACGTTTCCCCGGAGACGCTCCTCCGCGCAATCATCGACATCGGCCTCGATGAGCGCGTTTACCGGGTCGGTTCAAGCGAGGAAATTGACCTGGACCAGACGGTCGTAGAAATTTTCGGAAGCGAAAACGGCCATGTCATTAGGCATCAGGCCCGCGAGATTACCATCGACGTCTCATACACGGGGGCGACGGCCAAGCTCGAGGTGACTCCGTCTACTCGGGTGAAGACGGTCTTGGCGGAAGCAATCGCCGCTCTGCGCATTGACCCGAGCAGCGCGGTCGACCTCACGCTGCGCGTTCCCGGATCTGATGTGGACCTCGACTCCACGAAGCCCATCGGTGCGTACGCACGAAAGGGTCACCTCGCGGTCGACCTCGTACACATCGTTCGACCTCAGGGTTAAACCATGAGTGAAGCGATTGCTGATCCCCACGAACGGCGGATTACTGAGGATCTTTCCTCCTACGAGTTCGAAGCGGGAGTGGACGCGGGGATGTGGTCAATCGTTTCGCTCTCCTGGCCAGTGCTTATTGTGACCATCACCGCGGGAGACGGGAGTAAGTTGGGCATGAGACTTCTGGTCGACGGTTATCCGGCAATACCTCCGTCCGGTCAGCCCTGGGATATCGATTTGGATGCCCCTTTGCCTCTGAATCAGTGGCCAACAGGTGGTTCAGCGTCCCAGATTTTCAGGACGGACTGGTCTGTCCCAAACGGCAACGCGCCATATATGGCGTGTGATCGCGTAGCTCTGACCTCACATCCAGATTGGGCCGTCGCCCACCCGACGCGAGCGTGGAACGCAGGGCGGGCGATTACTTTCTACGTCGGCGAAGTGCACCACGAACTCCGTGGAGCAATCCTCCCGGAGGCTCCCAAATGAACGGCCCTTTTGCCCTGCAAATGAGCCGTTCGCAATTTGCGGCACTAACGGCAGAATTGGCGCGTCGAGGCGACGGGCGCCGAGAATCAGGCGCCTTCCTCCTGTCCTCGACCAACGTTGAAAGACCTCCCGGGCACAAGCGAACCGTAGTTGGCTTCGCTTTCTATGACGACCTTGATCCGGCAAGCCTCACCGGTGGAATTACCTTTGGTGCGATCGGCTACTCGGCATTGAGCGCGGTGTGCAGAGCCCAAGACCTGTGCGTGGTCGCAGACATTCACACCCATCCCGGTAGCTGGGTCCAGCAAAGCGCCATAGATGCCCGCCACCCCATGTCAGCTATTCCGGGCCATATTGCCATCATCGCCCCCAACTACAGCCAAGGCAGCATCCGCCTCCGCGATCTAGGACTGCACGTATTCCATGGCGACAAAACATGGGAGTCCCGCTATCGGAATGAAGTGAAGGAAGTACTTCATCTAACCGGTTCATACCCATTCCTGCGCATGGCGATATCCGCGCTCCGCAGCGCGTTCCGAGCAGTCCACCGCAGCATCAAAGAAAGAGGGACACTTGATGTTAATGCTCGATCCTGACTCCGTCGACCGCACCGTCCTTGCCGCTATCCATGACGGCAGCCAGCCCACCCTCGAAAGAGCCATCGAGGCGAAGCAGAACACCGGAATCGTCATCTGTGCAGATGCGCGGGTGTGTACAGAAGCCTCCGGGCAAGCAGCGCTTTTGACTGCAATTCTCACATCGACGCGAGCGTTCGGATCCGTGTACGTAGTGGCTGCAGCGCCCGAAAACCGCATCTTACGGGGTGTCTTCCGCGGCACCACACTGGCCGACGTCATCGAAGGAGAAGGTGCGAAAGAAGTTTCTAACGCCGGCATAAGCGAGCTCCCGGAAGCTTGGACCCTTCTTCTTGTCGGCGGAGAAACACCTGTCCCCGAAGGCTTGCCAACTCAGGAGGCGAGAACCGTGTTGCGGACCACATGGTGCGGGTGGGTCGCTGGAGTCTCGCCAGGGCCGAGCCCATTAGCCCAAACTGAGGGCAACGAACTCTCCTCGATCGCCGCCGCTGCCATGGGAGTCCATGAAGCCTTCGGCGCACTGCGTGGCGAAGCCGGAAGTGACGAAGGATTCCGAACCATAGACCTTAATCTCTGGAACCCGGGCGGCCCAGCAAATGACAGCGGGCCACCCCTGGCATACATGCCCCATGCGTGGTGGCTGGTCGGCCTCGGCCACCTGGGGCAGGCATACAGCTGGGTCATATCCTGGTTAGCGTACCCAGATCCTTCGACGATTGAGATCGTTTTGCAGGACACGGACCGCACCGTTCCGGCAAACCACAGCACCGGCGTGCTTACCCCTCAATATTCCAGAGGCAAGCAGAAAACCAGGCTCGTGTCCACAGGCCTCGAACAAGCAGGGTTTAGAACCCGAATCATCGAACGGCGCCTGGTGGAAGATCTTCGAGTGGCATCGGAAGAGAAACAACACACAGCCTTGTTTGGCGTCGACAATCTCGCCACGAGACGCCTAATTTCCAACGTGGGGTGGAAGTTCGCAATAGACGTTGGTCTGGGACGCGGACCCATGGATTTCGATTCAATTTTGCTGAGGCGCTTCCCTGGTCAATTGACCAGCCGCGAAGTCGCCGGATGGGCCAACGAAGAAAGAGCTGCACAGATCCAAGTTCCTGCGAACGAAGCATTCGACGATTTGCGACAGAACTTCGACGCATGTGGTGTCGTTGAGCTTGCGGGAAAAGCAGTAGGCGCATCCTTCGTCGGCATAATTGCTGCTTGCCTCGCAGTTGCAGAACCGGGTCGGGAGCTCAATGGGGGCTCTGGCCTCGAAGTTTTGAACTTTTCCCTGAGATCCAACGATCTCAAAAAAGCCCCAGCGGCGACCAAGGGAGACGTAGTGCCCAGCGCACTCACGACCCGTCTGCACTGATAACCCAGAATTACGGGGGTACCGCAGAAGGGAATGGTCAGGCAGTGTTCGAACCCGGCTGCACTACGAGGCAGTTCGTACGGAAGTCACCTGCCCCTAAATAACGCCATCACGTGGCCGGTGTCTTCGTGGCTCCCGCCGCCGGGATCCATCGGTAGAGCGTTGGCATGGAAATCCCGAGGCTGCTGGCAACCTCCCGGGGCGGCGTGCCCTGGCTAAGGAGCTTTCGCGCTGAGCTGATCTTGGCGTCCGTCATGACGCGCTTGCGGCCGCCGACCCTACCTTGTTCCCTTGCTGCTTTGAGGCCGGCCTGGGTGCGTTCAACCATGAGCTCTCGTTCCATCTGAGCGAGCGATGCCATCACGTTGAAAAAGAAGCGTCCGGAGGCCGTGGTGGTGTCGATCGAGTCCGTGAGACTGACAAAGCCAATGCCTCGATCGTTTAGGCCTTCGGCGAAATCCAGGAGGTCCTTCACGCTACGGCCAAGACGGTCCAGCTTCCATACGATGAGGGTGTCGCCCTCCCGGAGCGTATCCAGCGCCTTGGCCAGACCGGGGCGGCCGGCCTTGGTGCCGCTCACCGTGTCTTCAAAGATGCGATCGCATCCTGCACCCTTCAAGGCACCCAGCTGCAGATCAAGGTTTTGGTCACGCGTGGACACTCGCGCATAACCGATACGGTGTGCAGCCATTGGTTTCTCTTCTCAAAACTCGATTCGGGCTCCTCGCTTGACCTTACAGTTTCGAGAACTAATTGTGAGAACTAGAGACCCGGGGGTGCCTTTTCGTCATGTGTCAGTTTCAGAAGGCGTCTGCACGGAATGTCAGGAGTCCTCTGCACCACAAGCGTCGTGGATTCCTCGCCCCCACCGGAACATAGATGAGGCCCCTTCCGCTATGGGCGGAAGGGGCCTCATTCTGGCTTGAACAGGGTCAGTGGCCGGCGCCGAGTTTGCCGCCGAGGCGTTCGCGCATGAGGGTGCTGGCGTCGTTGAGCCCGATGATCTTCACGTCTTTGCCGTGGTGGTGGTATTTCTCCGTGATGGCGTCTAGGGCTGCGATGGTGGAGGCGTCCCAGAGGTGGGAGGCGTGCATGTCGATGACGACGTGGTCGGGGTCCAGGGCGTATTCGAACTGCGTGTAGAGGTCATTGGAGGAGGCGAAGAACAGTTCGCCGTCGACGACGTAGGTGGCGGTTTCGTGGCCGCCAATGGTCTTGACCGTCCGTTCGACGGTGACGAAGTGGGCGACCCTGCGGGCGAACATGACCATCGCCACGAGGACGCCGACGCCGACGCCGATGGCCAGGTTGTGCGTGGCGACCGTGACGATGACGGTGGCGACCATGACAGTGGTTTCGCTCTTGGGCATCATCTTCAGGGTCCGTGGGTGGATGCTGTGCCAGTCGAAGGTGGCCACGGAGACGAAGATCATCACGGCCACGAGCGCGGCCATGGGGATCACGGAGACGATGCCGCCGAGGACGACCACGAGGATGAGCAGGAAGACGCCGGCGAGGAAGGTGGAAATCCGGGTGCGGGCGCCGGAGGCTTTGACGTTGATCATGGTCTGGCCGATCATTGCGCAGCCGCCCATGCCGCCGAAGAAGCCGGTGACGATGTTCGCGACGCCTTGGCCCCAGGCCTCGCGGGTCTTGTGGGAGCGGGTGTCGGTGACGTCGTCGACGAGCTTGGCCGTCATGAGGGATTCGAGCAGCCCCACGAAAGCCATGGCGAGGGCGAAGGGGAAGATGACCTGCAGGGTCTCGAGGCTGAAAGGCACGTTCGGGATGAACAGGGTGGGCAGGGAATCGGGCAGGTCGCCCTTGTCGCCCACGGTCGGGACCGCGACGGCGGCGAAGACGGTGATGAGGGTCAGGACCACGATGGCGACGAGCGGCGCCGGGACGGCCTTGGTGAGCTTCGGCAGGCCGAAGACGATGACGAGGCCCAGGGCCACGAGGGGGTAGACCAGCCACGGAACGCCGAGGAGTTCGGGGACCTGGGACATGAATATCAGGATGGCCAGGGCGTTGACGAAGCCCACCATGACCGAGCGGGGAATGAACCGCATGAGCTTGGCGACCCCGGAGAGTCCCAGGATGATCTGGAAGATGCCGGCGAGGATGACGGCGGCGATGAAGTAGTCGACGCCGTGGGACTTCACCAGCGGGGCGATGACCAGGGCGATAGCGCCTGTGGCTGCGGAGATCATGGCCGGGCGGCCGCCGACGAAGGCGATCGTGACGGCCATGGTGAAGGAGGCGAAGAGTCCGATCCGCGGGTCGACGCCGGCGATGATCGAGAAGGCGATGGCTTCGGGGATCAGGGCCAGGGCGACGACGAGTCCGGCGAGGACCTCGGTCTTGAGCCGGCGCGGTGACATCAGGGTTCCCCGGACCGATTGCAGCTGTTCAGGGGTGAACGCCGGCGGGTGTTCGGCTTTTGTGACGGCCATTGCTGGCTCCGTTCATGGTCAAGAAGGCGCGCGTGTGCGGCTTCGTTTTTGCTAATGAATGAGGGGCGCAGCGCCGCGCCAGGAAGAGGGGGAATTAGTCTTGAAGGTCTCAGCCCACTACCTAAACCCTACCCTAACGTGATGGTAGGGTTTAAATCTGAACAGGACGGAGGCGCTGATGACGGCTAAGACCAGCAGCACCAACACCATGCACATCGGTGAACTGGCGGAGCGGACGGGTTTGTCCCTGCGGACCATCCGCCACTACGACGATGTGGGGCTGCTCCCTGCAACCGCGCGGACCGACGGCGGTTTCAGGGTGTTCTCGGAAGATGATTTCGAACGCCTCATGGTCATCAAGCAGATGAAGCCCCTGGGTTTCTCGCTCGAGGAGATGGCTGAAATCCTTTCCCTCCTTGCGGCCCCGGACCTCGCCGCCCCTGAACGATCAGCGACGCTGGCCGGATTCTTGGAGAGGGCCGTCCATCAGCGGGCCAAGATGGCGCGGAACCTGGCCCAGGCGGACGAGTTCATTCAAAGGCTTAGCCACCAGTCCTGAACAGTCGTGCGTGCCGGGCGTGAATGACTCCTCTTCCCGGCACGCACCATCCGGAGCCGATAGGAAGCTCGAAAACGGTAACCAGACTCACCGGAGCTTCCCGCCCGCAGACGATCTCGAGGCCAGGCCGGCACTCTGCCCACCAACATGTTGCGCTCGGGTCACGCTTGGCGGACCTTGACCGGGTGGCAAACGGGCACAGCGGGCGGTCGGGGCGTCTCAGTTCCTAGGAAGTGGAACGCCCAGGTAGCCCCCTCCGAAGAATGGCGACACGCCCCGATTTTTCGTTCCACAATTATCTTCTTTTAGGCGTTCCATTCGGCGCGTGCAGGATAAGTATCGGTACAGTGGTTCCATGGAAATTGGGTACGCCCGCGTCTCGACCGCGAAACAGGACCTCGATCGGCAGATCGACGCACTGCGCGGCGAGGGGATCCCCGCCAAACACATTTATGTGGACAAGAAATCCGGATCCACGACAAACCGGCCCGGACTGCATGAAGCCCTCGACCAGGCCCGCGAGGGCGACGTCATCGTGGTGCACACCTTGGACCGGTTGGGCCGCACCGTCCGGGACACCCTGAACCTCATCCACGACCTGGCGGGCCGCGGCGTCGGAGTCCGGAACCTGGCTGACCCGATCCGGGTTGATTCCGCCAATCCGGAGGATCCAATGTCGCAGTTGGCAGTTGTGATGCTCGCGCTCTTTGGCCAAATGGAACGAACCTACGCGATCGAACGCGCAGCTCACGCGCGTGCCGTTGCTGTTGCTAAAGGCAAAAGGATCGGCCGGCCCAGCGTGATCGATCCAGCGAAGCTTGCGTATGCCGTCCACCTTCGCGACCAGGAAAATCAGTCCATCTCCGAGATCGTCGAAGCCACGGGTATCACCCGCTCCAGCCTCTACCGTTACCTGCCGCCCCGACCACCGGAGACGCTGACCGCCGAGACCCAGCCGGACGACTAAAAGTCCCGGACTACGGTGGTGGCTGGTGCACACGACTTCAGAAAAGAATGACTGTTGGTGCACGCGACTTCGAACAAAACGACGGTTGGTGCAGACGACTTCGAGCACTTGGGTGTCAGGAGTCGTCTGCACGAGTCCCGTACTTCCGCGGGATCCAGTGCAGACGACTTCTGAAACTGACACCGCAACTGGCTCCTCCCAACGCGCCGAACAGTGTCTTGAAAAGCTTTTGTTTTTCAAGACACTAGGCAGTCGAAGTAAGAAAGGTGTTTGCTTCCGCGCGTCGCCCTAATCAACTCTGGCCGACGGCCATCACCCGTCCAAGATCTCGCAGAGAGTCTGCGACGGTGCGGTGGGACGATTATTCGCTCGTCGAGGCGTCTCGCTTCCCAAGGGTTATAGACGACAAACTGATGTAGGCGGGGCGCAGGGCGGTGCGGCTGGCCGACGCCTTACGAGATGACATCGGCGATAATTTGGGGCTCCTGGCAAGTCTGGCTGCACGCAGATTGGGTCAGTTTTGGAAGCGAGGAAATTGTCGGTAGGTAATCAGATGTAGCTGCAGATCAGTTCCGCATCGCAGTGTCGCGGATCTGCTGCCTTCGCCGTTGCGTATTGTTCGGCCACGGTGGCTCGCAGGGCAGTTAGTTCCGCGATTTTCTGGTCAAGATCCAAGAGTTGTTTTGCCAGGGTGTGGCGGACATGGGCGCAAGGTGTCATGCCGTTATCCCGGATCCGGAGGATTCCTTCTATCTGTGCCAAAGTCAGTCCGGCACTTTGGCTGCGGCGGATGAATTCCAAGCGGCTGATTGTCTCGCGGCCGTACCGGCGATAACCGTTGGGGGTACGCTCAGCCGGTGGGAGCAAGCCCCTCTTTTCATAGAACCTGATTGTCTTGGCTGTCATGCCGGCTGCGTCAGCTGCTTCACCGATCCGCATGTCGGGTCCTTCTTCTCGCTCCGAAGACGCTTCTAGCCTTCCACGGTACTGGAACGTTGAAATCCGGTCACGCTCCGCTAACTCGGCGAGAAGGCTCCTTGACCTTCCCCCGCAGTGGAAGGTGCAGACTGGGGGCAGTACGCACACCGCAAACACCCCTAGGGTGTTTTCCAAGGACCACGGAGGGCCAATGCCTCAGACAGCACCCGATTTTGATTTGGCCGTGATTGGTTCCGGAGGCGGTGCCTTCGCTGCCGCCATCCGGGCTACGAACCTCGGCAAGCGGGTGGTGATGATCGAACGGTCAACCGTGGGTGGGACATGTGTGAACACCGGGTGCGTGCCCTCGAAAGCCCTGTTGGCTGCCGCAGAGACACGACACGTCGCTCTGGACGGTACGGGACGCTTTCCGGGGATCAGCACGTCCGCCGGTCCGGTGGACATGGCTGCCCTCATCGAGGGCAAACGTTCCTTGGTTGAGGGCATGCGCTCTGACAAATACGTGGATCTGGCTGCGGATTACGGCTGGGACCTGCGCGAGGGAACAGCATCCTTCACAGGCACCCTTGAGGAGCCGGCGCTGGAGATCGCCAGGCCCGACGGCGGCCGGGATTCCCTTACAGCCGCCCACTATTTGGTCGCAACAGGCTCAGCTCCCTGGGCACCGCCGGTGCCGGGACTGGACGGGGTTGACTACCTGACCTCGACTACGGCCATGGAACTGGACGAGGTGCCCGAGTCCCTGATCATTTTCGGCGGCGGATACGTGGCCCTGGAGCAGGCGCAGCTCTTTGCCCGGCTTGGATCGAAGGTAACCTTGTTGGCCCGCTCACGGCTGGCCTCGCACGAGGAACCCGAGGCTTCCCGTGCCCTGTCAGGTGTTTTCGCGGATGAGGGTATCCGCGTAGTCCGGCGGGCCGCCGTGAGCTCGGTGCAGACAGATGTGGACGGAGGCATTGTCGTCACCGCTACGGTGGCGGGAGGCCAGCAGGAATTCCGGGCCGAAAAGTTGATGGTGGCCACCGGTCGCCGTGCTGTCACTGACGGCCTGAACCTGGACCACGTCGGGGTTAAGACCGGTGACACCGGAGAAATCCTCGTCGAAAAAACCTTGGCCAGCACAAACCCAAGGATCTGGGCTGCAGGGGACGTGACAGGACACCGGGAGTTCGTTTATGTCGCCTCCGCACACGGGACCCTGATGGTGGAGAACGCGTTCAACAACGCCGGCCGCCAGGTCGACTACCGGCACCTGCCCCGGGTGACATTCACCAGCCCCGCCCTCGCCGCTGTCGGCATGACCGACAAGGAAGCCAACGAGGCCGGAATCCGGTGTGAATGCAGGGTTCTGCCCCTGGAATACGTGCCCCGGGCGCTGGTCAACAGAGACACCCGAGGCTTCATCAAAATCGTCGCCGACACCGGCACCGGCCGCATCCTCGGAATGACCGCGGTCGGAAAGGAAGCCGGGGATCTGGCCGCGGCCGGCGTCTACATCCTGGAAGCCGGCATGACAGTGGACCAGGTTGCCAACCTTTGGTCCCCCTACCTGACCATGGCCGAAGGTATAAAGATCGCCGCCCAGTCCTTCACCACCGACGTCTCAAAACTTTCCTGCTGCGCCTCCTGACCGCACGTTCCAACCCCGCCTCTCCACCAATCCACAGTAAGTATCAAGCCAATCTGAAGGAGATCAGCGTGAGCGAGCATTACGATGTGGCCGTCATCGGCATGGGGCCCGGCGGAGAAGTCGCCGCGGGCCGCCTGCTCAAGGCAGGGAAGAAAGTGGTGATCTTCGAGCGGGAACTGATCGGCGGGGAGTGCGCCTACTGGGCGTGCGTCCCCTCCAAGACGGTCCTGCGGCCGCCGGAAGCACGCATGGAGGTACAAAAATCCGCTGGCGTCAGCGGCGCCGAACTGGACTGGGAAGACACGGCCAAATACCGCGACTACATGATCCGGAACCTGGACGACAAAGCCCAAGTGAACGGCTACGCCAAGCGAGGAGCCGAGGTGGTCAAGGAGGAGGCCCGGCTGACCGGGCCGGGCCGAATCCACGCCGGCGGCCGGGACATCACCGCCGAACACCTCATCATCGCCACCGGTTCCGACCCGGTGATACCTCCCCTTGAGGGCATCGAACAGATCACGGCATGGACCAACCGGGAGACCTACACCGCCTCAACCCTGCCCGAGCGGGCGGTAATCATCGGCGGCAGCGCGGTTGGGGTCGAAACCGCGACGTTCCTGGCACGCTTCGGCGTCAAAGTCACCCTGGTCCACCGCGGACAGCGGCTGATCGACCGTGAAGATCCGCGCGTCGGCGAACTGACGCTCACCTATCTTCAGGAAACCGGTGTGGACGTCCGCCTCGGCGCCTCAGCTGCCCGCGCCCGGCGCCAAGGCGCAGACAGCATCATCGAACTCAAGGAAGCAGATGGCGGAGACGGCGGAGAAGTCGCAGCCGACGTCGTAATCTTCGGCACCGGCCGAAAGCCGCGCACCAAAGGGTTGGGTTTTGAACGCGCCGGAATCAGGTTGGGAGATCGCGGTGAGGTGCTGGTCGATGAGCACTGCCGCGCCGCTGAGAATACCTGGGCCATTGGGGACGTCACCGGCATCATGCCCTTCACCCACGTAGCCAAATATCAGGGAAGGATCGCCGCCGACGCCATCCTCGGCCGCTCCCGCACGGCCACCTATGAGGGCATACCGCGCGTCGTGTTCGCCGACCCTGAAATAGCTGCCGCCGGGCTGACCGTACAACAGGCACAACAACGCGGACTTCGGGTGGCCGCGGCCGAACTGGACCTTGCCAACACCATCACCCGGCCCTGGACCTACGAAAAAGACCCCCGCGGACACCTGGGCCTGCTGGCCGATGCAGACCGAAACGTCCTCATTGGTGCCTGGGCAGTCGGGCCGATAGCCGGGGAATGGATCCACCAGGCGTCCCTCGCAATCCGAGCACGAATACCCCTCGAAACCCTCCTGGACCAGGTCGCGCAATACCCCACCTACCACGAGGCCTACCATGCAGCCCTGGAAAAACTCGAGCTCTAATCTCCTAATCGTGATCCTTCGACGGTGTTCGCTGCCACTGCTGCATCATGCCCTGGACATGTCGATAACAGCAGCAGTTCAGGCTCCGGCAGATGTCAGACACCGAACATTAAGTCGACGTTCAGTACTTGGGTCAGGATGGGGACCGAAGCCGAAGCCCACCCCATGTCCGGATCTTCGGGCAAACACATTTGGTTATTTCACCCTGCGTTTCGTGGGGCGAACATGATCACGGCGACCCCGACCAGGCAGATCACTGAGCCGGCAACGTCCCACCTGTCGGGCCGGAAACCATCAAAGGCGATACCCCACAGCAGCGACCCGGCGACAAACACGCCGCCATAGGCGGCAAGAATTCGTCCGAAGTGAGCGTCCGGCTGAAGAGTGGCTGCGAAACCGTAAATACCCAGGGCGATAACGCCCAGCCCGGCCCACCACCAGTCCTTGCCCTCCCTGACGGCCTGCCAGACCAGCCACGCGCCGCCGATTTCCGCGGCCGCGGCAAGAATGAACAAGAGGATCGTCTTCGCAATAGTCACAGGGTTCATCATGACAGGCGGTGACCAGGCAGATTATTGGTGCGGGCGCTCCATGCTGAGTTGCCGGCCATGAAAGTCGAAGTGCTTTGTCGAGTACGCGTAGACATCCTTGAGCGTCATACTGGGCGCGAAGAATGGATCCCACCGGTCCGGGAACGGCATCGACCTGGACAGCGACGCTGTGCTCTCACGCTCCAGGCTTCGGGTGAGGGCGTAGATGGTTTTCTCGAATTTCCGAGCCATCCGTCGCCGGTTGAAGTACACCGCTGCGCTGCGGGAGCCCCAGTAATTAATGACGTCAAAGGGCCGCGTTCCCGCGTTCAGGAGCGCGGCGAACGCCTTCCCAATCGGCGCGGGGAGCCGGCTGACGAGGTGAACCAGCGGAAGCAGGGCGCGGACCACCATGTAGCCGAAAACCATGTGGAAGAGCAGCTCTTCATTGGTCCACTTCGTGCCGTTACTCTTACGGCGTAGCTCCTCTGCAGTGGCGGCCGCCAGCCACCGATCAAGGTCGTCCCGTGCCTTTCCGTATCCGGCCAGGATCTCTTCCTTTATCAGTTCCACATTTCCCTCCCTGCGTCTTGGCGTCCGGTCAGCCTTCCTATCCAACTCGGGTGTCTCGAAACCTCCCTGGCTCAAAACACTAGCCATGTGAGCCAGTTGGACGCCCCGGGGTGCGACACATAGCGATCACAGAACACCGCCATTCACCGCCGAAAGTCACATGACACCCCTTTGCGGACGCTCGCCGCAAGCATCGCCATTCTCGATTCAACATGTTATTGAAATCCTTCGTTTGTGAGAGGGGGAGCCGCCTGTGGATGTTTGCGTTAGGTGGCGGCATTTTGGCGGCGCTATATGTCGTGAGATGGGAGAGTGAACCGAGCTTCCTGGAGGGTTCGGTAACTAGCCCAGCCTGGAAGCAGTTTTTCGGAAGTTACCGAGTGGGCAGGGTATGCAAACCTGCGTGGTGTGGGTGACGGGTTTGTGTTTTACTTTCCCTCATGTCTGAGTTGCTGAAGCAGCATCCGAATGAGCCCCACGACGAGAGCATTGCCGCCCGGCTGAACTGGCTGCGGGCCGGTGTCCTCGGCGCAAATGATGGGATCGTCTCCGTCGCTGCAACCGTGGTGGGGGTTGCCGGTGTGACCAATGACGTCACCCCCATTCTGGTGGCCGGTGCCGCAGCAGTGGTAGGTGGTGCAGTTTCCATGGCGCTGGGCGAGTATGTTTCGGTCAGCAGCCAGAGTGACAGCCAGCGCGCCCTGATCGAAAAGGAACGCCGGGAACTCCGGGACGACCCCGACGGCGAGCTTGAAGAGCTCGCCGGGATTTACCGGGCCAAAGGCCTCTCGGTCGAGACTGCCCGGACGGTGGCCCGCGAACTCACGGAGCATGATGCCCTGGGCGCGCACCTCGAAGCTGAACTGAAAATTGACGAGGGAGAAGTGGCCAGTGCCTGGCACGCAGCGCTTGCTTCCGCGATCGCCTTCACCGTTGGTGCGGTGCTGCCGCTGCTGGCGATCCTTCTTCCTCCCGCCGAGGTTCGGATTCCGCTGACGTTCGTGGCCGTGGTGATCGCCCTGGCCATCACCGGGTCGGTCAGTGCGAACATTGGCGGCAGCTCCAAGCGGAAGGCAACCCTGCGGCTGGTTATCGGCGGGGCCCTCGCGATGGCCTTCACTTACGGTGTTGGCCTGCTGCTGGGCACCACCGGGATCGCCTGACTTCGCTGCATTCGCCCTCGCGATCAGCCAACCCGCCATTGCACCCTACTTTTTAGGAGCGTCTTTGATGGAGATCGGCGGCCTTCCGGCCCACATCCTCTTGATCCATGCCGTTGTTGTCCTTGCGCCGATGGCAGGTGTCATGGCGGTGGTTTTCGCGGTGTGGCGGCGTAGCCGGGCCTATCTGGCCTGGCCGTTGGGGGTACTGGCCCTGTTGATGGTGCCGCTGTCCATCCTGACCGCCGAGGCAGGGGAACAGCTGGAAGATGTCCGGCCAACGTCAGAACTGATCAAGGAACATGCCGAGCAGGGCGGCTTCTTCAGGATCGTGACGGTCATTTTCCTGGTCGTCGTAGCCGCACAGGTGCTCGCCGCATTCCCGTCCATGCTGAGCCGGTGGACGGTCCTGCGAGGCGCCGTACAAGCACTGAGCACCCGTTGGCTTGTCCCCGCCACGTCAGTACTCGGAGTACTGGCGGGACTTTTCCTGATCTACGAGTCCGTGGTGACGGGACACTCCGGCTCGGCATCAGTATGGAGCGGAACCTAACGCACCTGACCGGGACGTCGGTGGTCTCCGCTCCTCATCCGCACCGCAACAATAAGACCGGACGCAGCGGTGATTCCGGCGATGGTGGCGATGGCTGTGGGAATCCCGTACAGGTCCGCGAGCAGTCCGGACAGGAGCGCCCCAAGGGCGAAGCCACCGTCACGCCAGAGCCGGTAGACCCCGACGGAGCGGGCCCGCCAGGTGGGGTGGGCGACGTCTCCGATTGCGGCCAGGAGGGCGGGGTAGACCATGGCCGTTCCGAGACCGAGGAGGGCTGCGGCGATGAGCCAGGGGCTGAAGCTGTGGGAGGCTGCGACTATGGCGAGTCCCGCGGCTTGGACGATCATGCCGGCCACGATGAGCCATTTGCGGCCCCAACGGTCTGAAGCAGCCCCGGTGAGGAGCTGCGCGGCTCCCCAGACTGCGGGGTAGGCGGCGGCCAGGATGCCTACCTGGCTGATGTTTAGTCCGGAGCTGACGAAGAGGACCGGGAAGAGGCCCCAGGCTAGGCCGTCATTGAGGTTGTTCACCAGTCCTGCCTGGCTTGCTGCGGAGAGTGAGCGGTCTTTGAAGCTGGTGAGGGTGAAGACCTGGCCGGTGGTGAGGCCGGCCTCTGCACTCCTGTGTGCACTTACGTGCTGGGAGGCTTCCGTCTTGGCGTGGTGGTGGGTCTCGCGCACAGTCAGGACCGATAGGCCTAGCCCGAGGGCGATGTAGGCGGCTCCGAGCAGGAACGGGCCGGGCCGGAGACCGTAGGTGGAGGCGATGTAGCCGGTGGCCAGGGCGGTGACGGCGACGCCGAGGTAGCCGGCTGCTTCGTTCAGGCCCATGGCGAGGCCGCGCTGTTGCGGGCCGGTCAGGTCCATTTTCATGATCACGGCGGTGGACCAGGTCAGGCCTTGGCTGACACCGAGGAATACGTTCGCCGCTACGATCCATTCCCATGACGGACCGAAGATGAGCATGAGCGGGACGGGGATCGCTACCAGCCAGCCCGTGATGAGGACGGGTTTGCGCCCGTACCGGTCAGAGAGCGTTCCCGCGAAGTAGTTCATCGCGGCCTTGGACAGGCCGAAGGCGAGGATGTAAGTCAACGCGCTCGTGTACAGGTCCAGGTGGAAAACCTGCCCTGCCAGCAGCGGAAGCACGGTGCGCTCCTGGCCCAGCGTCCCGCCCACCAGGGCGTTGACTGCCACCAACAGCATGAACTGCGCCAGGTTCTGCCGCAGGCCCAGGACGACACGCGAATCGGCGTTGTTTGTCGCCCAAGTTCTGGCCATTTCGGGGTGCTCGCTTTCGTGCTGAGGCATAAAGCTGCCCGGGCAGGAGGGGGATCCTGCCCGGGCGGTCTTAAGGGTTTACTTCGCTGTGACGGCGTTCTGTCGGGTCTGCTGCAAGGCGTCCCAGGCGGCGTAGCTGCCGTCGAGTTCGACGACGTCGTACCCGGCCCGGCGCAGGGCGCTGGCCGCCACCGAGTTCCGCACACCGGACTGGCAGTACGACACGATGGTGCCGCCAGCAGGGAGCTCATCGAGGTGCCACAGGAGGCGGCCACCGCTGAGCTGGTACGAGCCCGGGACGTGTCCGGCGGTGTGTTCGGTCTTGTTCCGGACATCCAGGATCATGGCGGTCTCGAAACCCTCGAGTTCCTCGGGCTGGATCAGCTTGGGCGTGAAGGCGGGCAGCCCGTCGATGCCGGTGAGGTAACCGGCGACGTTGTCGATGCCGACCCGTACCAGGTGGTCCCACATGTCCATGGCCTGATCCTGGTCCTGGGCCAAAAGGACGAGCGGGTTCTTGTCCGTTTCCGGGTTGACCACCCAGGCACCGTAGCTGGCCACGGACTTGCCCGCGGGAACGTTGAGGGAACGGGCTACGGTGCCTTCGTGGACCTCGCTGTTGGGGCGGGTGTCGATGAAGGTCAGGGTGTCTGCTGCCAGGCCCGCGGCAACGATCCCGGTGGAGAGCTCGGGCAGCGGGGCGCGGTCGCCCATGACGGCGGGGCCCTCACGGTTTTCGCGCTTCATACGGCCGAAGTAGGCGTGGGCGTCGGGCTGGCCGTCAAGCAGTTCATCGATGAAGCCCTGCTCATCGTTCGCGGCGAGGTAGGGACCCCACCAGGAGTAGAGCCGCTCGTAACCGACAGTGGAGGACGGGATGGCGCCCAGGGCCTTGCCGCAGGCGCTGCCGGCGCCATGGGCCGGGTGGACCTGGACGTAGTCCGGCAGGGTAAGGAACTTGTCCCGCAGGCTCGCGAACAACTGCTTGGCACCCTCGAAACGGGTGTCCACGCCGCCGGCTGCTTCGTCCAGCAGGTCCGGGCGGCCCAGGTCGCCCGAGAAGACGAAGTCACCGGAGAGCAGGTAACCGGGCTGGTCGCTGAACGCGCCGTCGGTGACCAGGAAGGACAGGTGCTCGGGGGTGTGGCCCGGGGTGTGCACGGCCTGGAGGCTGATGTTGCCGATGGTGATCTTATCGCCGTCGTAGAGCCGTTCGCCGTCGAATTCATACTGCCAGTCCGGTCCACCCTCGCCGGAAACGTAGATCTTCGCTCCGCTGGCGGCGGCGAGTTCGCGGGTGCCGGAAAGGTAGTCCGCGTGGATGTGGGTTTCGGTGACGGCCACGATCTTCATGCCGTTCTTCTCAGCCATGTCCTGGTACACCGCGATGTCGCGGCGGCCGTCGACAACAACGGCGGTGCCGTTGGCCTGGCAACCGATCAGGTAGCTGGCCTGGGCGAGGTCTTCATCGTAAATACGCTCGATAAGCATCTGGTGCGCTCCTTCATGGAGGGGTTTTCTTGGGGGGATTAGTTCAAGTGTAATACCCCTGGGGGTATCTAGCAATGAGGGTTGTGCGCTAGGTCAAGGGTGCGTGTACTAGGACTGTTGGCCGGCTGCGCCAGCCCGGAGTTTTCCGACGTCCAGGTTTTTGACGGCCTGGATGACGTCTTCGAGGCCGGCGGCGTTGAGTGCTCCGGGCTGGGAGAAGACCAGAGTTTTATCTTTGAAGGCCATCAGGGTGGGGATGGAGGTGATGTTCGCTGCTGCGGCGAGGGTCTGTTCGGCTTCGGTGTCGACCTTGGCGAAGGTGATGTCCGGGTGGCGTTCTGCCGCGGCGGCGTAGGTGGGGGCGAACTGGCGGCAGGGGCCGCACCAGGCTGCCCAGAAGTCAACGAAGACGATCTCGTTGCTCTCCAGGGTTTGGGCGAAGCTTTGTTCGGTGAGGTCGATGGTTGCCATCGTCTTTCGTTCCTTTCGGGGGTGGTCTTGGGGTGTGTCGGCGGGGCGGTGAAGTTTAGGTGGTGGGGAGGCCGGCGCGGGTCCAGGCGGTCATGCCGCCGGCCATGGTGTCCGCGGTGTAGCCGGCTCCGTTGAGGGCGTCGGCGACGGCGGCGCTGCGGTTGCCGCTGCGGCAGACGGCGATGACGGGGACGGCCGGGTCCAGTTCGGAGAGGCGGTCCTGTAGCTGGCCCATGGGGATGTGGAGGGCGCCGGGGATCGTGCCTTCGGCGGCCTCGAAGTCCTCGCGGACGTCAAGGATCCGGGCGGTGGAGCGGCGCTGTTCGGCTTCGGTGATGGTGATTTCAGCCATGGGGTTCTCCTTCAAAGTGGTGGTTTTGGGCGGTTTATAACGGCGGTGCTTTTCTAGCGGACGGGTTCGCCGGCCTGGCGCCAGGCGGCCATGCCGCCGCGCACTGAGTAGGCGTCGTATCCGTTGGCGGCGAGGAGCCTGGCGGCTGAGGCGGAGCGGACGCCGGAGGCGCAGACGGCGATCACGGGACGGGTTTTTTGGAGGCCGGCGGTGCTGGCCTGCAGCCGGTCCAGGGGGACGTGTTTGGCCTGGGGCGCACGGCCGGTCCGCCATTCCTGGGCTGACCTGACGTCGATGAGCGTGGCCCCGGAGCCCAGGAGGTCCTTGGCCTGGGCTACGGAGATGGTCTTGTAGGGCTTGCTGAAGGCCTTCTTGAGGGAATCGATCAGTCCCATGGTGTTCTCCTCTATGGATGGGTCAGGCGGTGATCGTGCCGGCGGTGACCCATGCCGCGACGGCGAAGATGAGTACCGCGAACGAGATACGGATGTGTTTGTCGTGCAGGCGGCGGGCAAACCGTGCGGCAATCACTGATCCCACGATGGCCGGGATGGCGAAGGCCAGGGTGGTGGCCCAGTCGATGGTGTAGCCGGCAGCGTGTGCGCTGAATCCGGCGGCGGAGTTGATGACGATGATTGCCAGCGAGGTTCCCACGGCCTGTTTCATGCGCAGGCCCAGGAAGATGGTCAGTGCCGGGGTGATGAGGAAGCCACCGCCCACGCCGAGCAGTCCGGTGAGGAACCCCACGAGCAGGCCCACGCCGACGGCCTTGGGGGCGCAGGACCGGAACGCCCGGTGCGGTCCCGTACTGCAGGACCCTTCAGTTTCGCGGGTCTTCATGAGCATCCTGATGCCAGCTGCCACCATGATCACGGCGAAGGCCAGCATCAGGATGTTCGCATCGAGCACTTTGCCCACCGCCGCGCCGGCCCAGGCTGCCGGGATTCCGGCAGCCCCGACCAGTGCGATTACGGGCCAGTTCAGTCCCTCCCGGACCCTGGGCAGCAGCGCGGCAAGCGAAGATACGCCCACCACCAGCAGCGACGTGGGAATCGCCTGCGCCGGGGTCATGCCCACCCCGTACACCAGGGCCGGGACGGCGATAATGGACCCGCCGCCACCCACAACACCCAGGACAATGCCGACGACGAGCCCCAGAGCCAGGGCTGGAATCATGCCGCGGCGTCCTCAACGCCCTGCAGGGGAAGCTGCAGGATGGCGCTTTCGCGGGTGGGTTCCTTCGCGGCCCTGTTCCACGGCATGGCCGAGAGGGCCTGGCCCATGGCGCAGGTGTTGGTCGCGGCCGAGAACGTCAGACCGGTCCCGATGACCCCGGCGAGCGTCCGGATCTTCGGAGAGACGAACTTCCCGCCGGCCAGGCCCAGGACCACGAGGGACCCGGCCACCAGGCGGACCTGCCGCTCCAAGTCCCAGCGGTCCTTACCCTTGACGACGTCCCCGCCGGCGGCTGCGAAACCGGGTGCACCACCGGTCAGTACGTAGGCGGTGTCGATTCCAGCCCCGGCAAGACGCTGGCGGGCCTGCTCGGCGCGGACGCCGGACTGGCAGACCAGGACCACGCGGGAGCCCAGCCGCGCGGCGAGTTCGTCGGTGTGCTCGGAGAGCAGCGGAAGGGGCACGTTGTAGGAGCCGCGGATGTGCATGGATTCGAATTCAGCGGCAGAGCGGACGTCCATCACCACAAGATCCTGATGTTCCTTAATCCAGGACTGCAGGGTTTCGGGGGCGAGTGCGGTAACGGCTGCTGCTGTGGAAGGGGATGTCATGGGTGGCCTCTCGGAAGGGGGCGGGTGGATACCCCACCGAGTATTACAGATACCCCCGGGGGTAGTCAAAACACCCGTGGGGGTATATTGTGGAGGGCAGTACCTCATCGATGGAGAACCCTTATGGAATTGAACCCAACCGAACTCACGCCCGTGATCAACCGCCTCAAGCGCGCCCAGGGCCAGCTCGCCGCTGTCACCCGGATGCTTGAAGAAGGCCGGGACTGCAAAGACGTCGTCACCCAGCTGGCCGCCGTATCCAAGGCTCTTGACCGCGCCGGCTTCGCCATCATCGCCACGGGCCTTGAGCAGTGCATCGTCCAAAAAGACGCAACGATGGACAAGAAAGAGCTCGAGAAGCTCTTCCTCTCCCTCGCCTAATAAGACCAGCTATCGAGCAGCCCAAAGGAGAACCATGACGTACACCCTCACCACCACAGTCGCCCTTCCGTGGGCCGAAGCCCTGGACCGCACCCGGGACGCCCTGTCAGCCCAGGGCTTCGGGATCCTCACGGAGATCAACGTCCGGTCCACCTTCGAAGCCAAGCTTGGCGCTGAAGCTGCGGACGCTGTCGGTGACTACGTCATCCTCGGCGCCTGCAACCCGGCCCTGGCCAGCCGCGCCCTCGCCGCCGAACCCGAAATCGGTGCTCTGCTGCCGTGCAATGTCGTGGTGCGCCGGACCAAGGATGCAGAGATGACCACGGTGGAAGCCATCGACCCCCAGACCATGGTCCAACTCAGCGCCGCCCCATCGGTCAAGGAAGTAGCCGACGACGCCGGTACCCGTCTCCGGAAGGCCCTCGCCGCCCTGGGTCAACCGGCGACGTAGAGTGTCCGCGCAAACAAGGAATCCAGAGACTAAGCAGGCCGCACCCGGCCTGCTCATCCACTCGGCCGGCCCGCTCGAAAAGGATGCCCTGACCGGCATCCTGCGCAGCGCCGCCAACGCCCGCGCCGCGCTGGGTCAGGAATCTGGCATTGAAGTGGTAGTCCAAGGGCCCGGCGTAACGCTCCTCGCCACAAACTCACCCGCCGCCGAAGCCATCGCAAACGCCGGGCAACTCCACGTGGATATTCTCGCCTGCGGCAACAGCATGCGCTCAGCTGGCATGGAAGACAAAGACCTCGCCCCTGGCATTGGCACGGTACCGGCAGCCATCGCCCACCTGGCCCGGCGTCAATGGGACGGCTGGGCCTACGCCAGGCTGTAGAGCCGCCCCTGATGATGTGGACCCACCCTGGTGCAGGTGCTCCCAGAGGTGTCTCGGAAATCAAAAGATTTCCGAGACAGCCGTAGATGCCGGGAAATGTCATCGAGGGATCCCGGAAACTAGGGACGCGCTTTGTCTCATAAACATGCCTCACCGTGAAACGTCTTAGTTGCACTACGTAGGGGTATTTTCAAGGCAGAATGAAGCGCATGAGATTACTGGGGTACACGAGGGTAAGCACGGCGGCCCAGGATGCGCAGCTGCAGCTGGACGCACTCCTGTCAGCCGACGTGCAGAGACGGGACATTTTCTCCGATGTGACCTCGGGCAGCAAGGCTGCTGCTGGCAGGCCGGGCATGAAGAAGCTTCTCGACTACGCCGAAGCGGGGGATACCTTGGTGGTGTGGAGGGTGGACCGCTTGGGCAGGTCCTTGATTGATGTCCTCAACACAGTCAACCTGCTGCAGAGCAGGGGAGTGGCACTGCGCTCCATCTCCGACGGAATTGACCCCGCAACCAGCACAGGCAGGCTAATGCTCAACATGCTGGCCACCTTGGCGGATTACGAACGCGAGCTCATCACTGAACGCGTCAACGCCGGCATAGCCGCCGCCAAAGCGAATGGGACCAGGTTCGGCCGACCCATGGCTGATCCCTCAGTTATCGCCAGCAAGCTCGAAATCGCTCAGCAAGAACGTGCCAAAGGCCGCACAGCAGAAGAAGCCGCCAAATTGGTCGGATGGAGCCGTGCAACCCTGTACCGACATCAACAGGCGCGATCGCGCAGTACCCATGCCTCCGAGCAAGTGCTGACACCTGCTGTTGTATGAAACTGGCTCCTGAATCAAGCCGTGAGCGCTTCCGTCGTGTCTGGCCGATGGTGTTGGGTCTGGGGGCCAACGTCTTCGTGGTTGCTATCGCCTTGGTGTATTTTTTCAGCGCGCTTGAGGTGATGATGCAATCCGGAGGACCTGCATGGGTTTTCTGGTCGATTTCATTTTTGCTGGGCGTAGTCGTCCTGCAATGGATTTGCATTTCCTTGATGAACGGATACAGGCCTGCCAGCGGGCTGGTAGACCTAAGCGAAACTGGGAACTTATGGCACCTGACCCGGAACCAGGAGCTGCTGGAACAGGCGAAGACTCATAGATGGGTGACCATCTCCCCGGAGCGCTGCCGACCGTTGGCCCGGATGTTCAACCGAGCCCACCCGTTGGCCCTTCCCCGGCGTGCTGTATACGCCTTCACAACATTGCCAGGGCGGGCGCATGTCCGTCAGAACGTTTCCCAACGGCAAATGGTTGGGCTTCTGATATTAGACGCCGCAGCGGTCAGTGGTGGCGTCTATACAAGGTCGAGGGATAGTGCGGTGGCCTTGCTTGAAGCATATGACGGCCCGGCCCAGGTCGTGGAATAGACTCGTACACGCCACTTTGGCCGGCAACCATTTCGTAAGCCCCCCATGAGCCGACGTTCAGTGTCTAGTTCGGCCACATCTCAAAGCTCAGGCTGTCAGGCGTTGTCTTGCTGCGGCAGATGACATCCGCTTGGCCGGTTTGCTTTTCCCCGGCGCTGGCGTAGAAGCAAATGAAGTCCGACGTTTCGATGCTCCGCGCGCCGGCCGGGGCTCCTGTCTTATATACCCGGTCGAAGGTGGCTTGGGCTTCATCGCAGGAGATGCCGTTGAGTTTCTCGTACCGGTTCCCTCCTCCGATACAGCCAACTCGTGTGACCTTCTCAGGATGCAATACCAAGGATGTGATGGCCTTCGCCGTCTCCTGGAATTCTGCGCTCTCTGCATAGGTCTTCGCCGCAGCTGTTATCTGCTCCATGCTAGGCGTGTTGGCGCCTTCGAGTGTGGGCACATGGCCTCGGAAGGAAACGAAGTATCCGCCGGCGGGGATCTCTATGTCTGATCTGTCGAGGGATTCTTTGCTGTTTACGGCCATCAACCCGTAGACAGCGGCTTGGCTTCCGATCCCTTGGCCGGGGTACCCCTGGACAACCAGGTTCACGTCTTGTCCGGCAGGTCCCTTGATTCCTGGCACCGGTGAGCTGAAGCCTGTGTCGAAGCCATAGCCGAGGCTGAGGTTAGCGAGCGTTGACACCTTGTCCCGCAGCACTGCTCGTTCTTTACCTTGGGCGTCAACAACGGTGTAGGCATTGTTTTCGCCTTCGGCTGGAGTGACTGTCCAGCCTGTCGGGTACCTGAAACTCAAGGTACCGTCCGCGGTCGTGAACGTCTCACCTGAGCGTGGTGTGGCAGAGGGGCTCTGGGAGGTCGATAAGGGAGTGGCGGACGGAGATGGGGCAGAGCTGGTGGAGGCGCCCGGCAATGGGCCATTTGCTGCTGGCGGGGTGGCCTCGTTGCTGCAAGCCGATAGAACCAGGGCAAGGGCAGCGGCGAGGATGGCAGCGGAAGAAACTCTGTGGGCTCTCATGCCACGTATGCTAGGCGGCTACCACTCAACTGTCTTGTCACAGCCATCGAGCCCATCGACAGAAATTGATATGCCGGATCGAGCAACGGCAAGCGCCGGTGAAGTGCAGCAGACCATCCCCGCTGCATAGGCTGTGCCCATTGCCCGCTCACCATTGGTGGGACGAAAAACTCAAGGTGAGGGTGGGCCTTGGGTGCAGGCGGTCAGCTGGGTCCCGTCGTCCACCTGGGTGCGGGAAAAGCCCGAAGGATTTAGCTTTTGCCGTGCCCCTGTGGGCGAGGGGCAAGCAACCCGGCCAGAAAAAACAACGAAAGGAGGAGTTCATGGCTTCCTCATTCCCCGCGCGGCCGACACCCAAACGAAACCGGTGCCCAATGCCATGGCCTATGATCTTCTCAAGCGGGTGCGCGAGTTATCCGATGGCAGGGATCACCGACTGGATCCCCGACTGTGAAAGAGCTTGGCTCTGACTCGTGGCGCCGTATCTGTGTTTGTAGTCCGTGTGTCATGTTTGCCAGTAATCCCGAGTCGGCGGGGTCTACCAAGGAGCATCATGCCAGCGTCCCGGATTGCCCACATCGCCAGGATCCAATCGAAAGCCACCGGCCACAGCTACAACGCTGTCCTCCACCAATTAGTCGAACGCAATCTCAATTCAGGGCTATTGCCTGCTATTCTCTCCCCGGAACAGCAGCAACTGGAGGCATTCTGTGGCGTCCTTCCAGACATATTGCTCACCTAAAAGAGTCCCCCACCTACCCGTACTGCCCTCCCAGCGAACTACAAGCTTAGTGTGGGCATAATGCCATCGGAGCTTCGGTCAACCGCTATTTGACCGGGGCTTCGCCAATTCATGGACCAAGCAACGAATGCCAGAGTCGGCTGCTGTCGCTACCCGGCGGGGCCGTCCCATGACTGGCCAGACAGGAGCGCACGACGATGCGAGAAACGGGCTACCGGCCCATGCCCATGCCCATGGCAAGACGCTCTACGCTGGCGACCCGTGCCCATTCACGCCTCTGAATCCATGACCATAACCGCATATCCAAAATGTCGGATACTGCCTTATAGTTCTTGATATGGAAAGTGCTTTGAATCCGTATTCGCCCGGATCGGGGCGACGGCCCTTTGAGCTGGCTGGGCGCCAGAGCGAGATCGATGCCTTCGATCTGCTGCTGGCCAAGACCCGGCAGCGACGCCCCGACCGGGGGATCGTCCTGCATGGGCTTCGAGGGGTGGGCAAAACGGTCCTGCTGAACGAGTTTCGTCGGCAGGCCGAACACGCTGAATTTATGGTGGTGTTCCTGGAGGGCAGGGACGCTGAGGGAGGGCCGGAAGCCGTTAGGGCCAAGCTAGCCCGGAGCCTGCTGCAGGCAGGGCGGAAGCTGAACCGCCGCGGCGCGGGGGAACGGCTCGTGGCGGCGCTTGGCAGCATCGCCTCCTTCTCCGCGAAACTCGGCGTGACCGGCATCGATATCGGGGTCAACCTCAATCACGGCCGCGCCGATTCCGGGTCGATCGAAGTGGACCTGGAAGAACTGATTGAGGATCTGTGCCTGGCACTGGCGGAGAAGCGTTCGGGCCTGATCTTCATCATCGATGAGATGCAGGACCTGGACGAGGGACTTATCGCCGCTCTCCTCAGCGCCCAGCACCTGGCCGGCCAACGCGAATGGCCTTTCTACATCGCGGGCGCAGGGCTGCCCAACCTGCCCTCGGTACTGAGTGAAGCGCGCTCCTACGCCGAAAGGATCTTCAACTACCGCAGCATCGGAGCTCTGTCGAGGGAAGCCGCCGAGGCGGCACTGGTCGTCCCGGCCCGACGGTTTGGGGCATCGTTCGTACCAGAAGCCCAAGACCTCCTGCTCAGTGCCTCGGGCGCGTACCCGTACTTCCTGCAAGAGTATGGTTACGCGGCCTGGGAAACAGCACCGGAGAAGACCGTGACCTTCGACGACGCCAAAATAGCGGTGGAAATCGGCCGCGCGCAGCTGGACCAAGGGTTCTTCCCTTCACGCTGGAAACGCGCCTCGAAGGCAGAAAAGGACTTCCTCCGCCTGATGGCGATCGACGGAGATGAAGGATCCAGCACCGCTGAACTTGCCGAACGGGCGCACAAGAAGCAAAGCTCCATGACCATGACCCGTGCATCCCTGATCGACAAAGGGATCATCTACGCACCCGCACTCGGTGTCGTGGCGTTCACCGTCCCGGGCATGGCTGACTACGTCAAACGCCTCCATGAATAAGACGAGCGCAGGAACCGGCACCGCTGCAGGCGGGAGATTGCGGTGGGGAATTCTCCTGGCGGTTACCGCGCTGGTTCTTGCCGGGGCCGGGATCTACGCGGTGGGAGCGTACCAGCGCTTCGAGGAGAGCCGCAGTGCGGCCTCGTCGGTCGACGTCACTGCAGGCCAGCCCCTCCCGGGGGTACCGTTCATTCTTTTCAGGAACACAGCCGACGGGCAGGGGTATGGCAATGCGGCCACCGTGCCTCTTTCTACCCCTGGTGGCACACGTGCGGTCAGTGACCAGGCCTGCGACCGGGTCTATGCAGCTGCCGCCACGGTGGTCTGTCTCAGATCCAACCGCGGCTTGGTGACGACTCACGAAGCGGCCGTCCTGAACCGGGAATGGCAGCAGGAGCGTTCGTGGCCTGTGCCCGGCATTCCGAGCCGGGCGCGCACCAGCGCGGACGGGTCCCTGATCGCCACCACGGTGTTTGTCTCCGGTCACTCCTACACTCAAGCCGAGTTCTCCACAGCAACTGAGATCACGTTGCCCGGGGGCGGTACAGGAAACCTCGAAGACTTCGCACTCATCGTGAACGGCGAACGGCTGCTGGCCAGTGACAGGAACATTTGGGGTGTGACTTTCGCACCCGGCCAGAGTGATGTCTTTTACGCCACAGCCGCGTCGTCAGGGCGGATCTGGCTGGTCCAGGGAAGTATCGCGGCCAGGACGCTGACGGCCATCCACGACAACGTTGAATGCCCCTCAGTGTCGCCGGACGGCACCAGGATCGCGTATAAGAAGAACGTCGGCGGGCCCCTGACCGCGCATTGGAACGTGGCGCTGCTCGACCTGGCCACCGGCACTGAAACGGTGCTATCGGAGAAGCGCAGCGTCGATGACCAGATTGAGTGGCTGGATGATCAGACCCTGCTGTATGGCCTCGCGGACGAAACCACTGAAGGCGACAGCAACATCTGGAAACTGCCAACCGATCCCGCGTCCCAGCCGAGCCTGTTCATTGAGCACGCGTGGTCACCGAGTGTGGTCCGCTGACGTCCGGCCCGGAAAACTCGGGGGAGCGGACGGACCTCAGTAGTACGAATGCCGCTCCACGTCTCAGCAGCTTCCCAGCAGGCCGCACAGCAGGCCGCCGGACTGAGTCGGGCTCGGCGACGGGCTGGCGGTCGGACTTGGTGAGGGTGTCGCTGTCGCCGTTGCGGATGGTGACGGCGTTGCTGTCGGGGTAGGCGTGGGCGTTGGGCCCGGCGTCGCCTGTGCCGGTGCGGTGGCCGAGTAGAGGACGTCGACGAAGTAGTTCGTGGAGTTCCACGAGTTCGTGGGTGCAACACCGCCGGAACCGTACAGGTAACGGCCGTTGTTGGGCCCGGCGGCGGTGAACACGCCGCTGACCCAGGTTTGGGCGAAGAATGCAGGCGTGTAAGCGTAGCGGCCGTTGGGCGCCAGATAGGACACGACGTACGTTTCCCCCGGAGCTACGGCTACCGGAGAGGACAGCATCGCGGTTTGCCAACCGTTCGCTGTTTCATTCGTGAAGGTCACTTGGGCCAGCCGCGTTCCCGCGGCGTTCCACAAGGAGCCAACGTGGATTCCGGTGTTTCCGGATCCCTTGTAGAACCGGATGCCGGTGACAGTGCCGGCTTCGGAGACCGTGAACGCCGTTCCCAGTTCAACCGATGACGCATCATCGGAGGCTGCTGTCTGGGGTTGGAGTTCCCCGAAGATGGAGGTTTGCGCGGCATCAGGGTCGGCAGTGGTGAATTGCCAGGTGGTGGTCGGCAGCGTCTGGCCCTGGTGGGATTCGATGTTGCTGACGTTCACGGAGATGGTTGTGTTGCCCGGCAAAGGAGCTCCCGGGGTGAAGGTCAGGGTGCGTCCGTCGGTGGACAGGGCAGCGCTGCCGGTAACGGGTGCCTCGTTCGCCGCCAGCGCGAACGAGGCACCTGGCTTAATGGCGGCTGAGAGCGTCAGCGTTGGTTTGACATCAACAGGGACTCCCGTGGCGTCGGGCGCAGGGGACCGGTCGGTTATCGTCAGCGGGGGCACCGCGGCCATGAAGACCAGGTCCACCAGATAGCTCGCCGTGGAGGCCGTGCCGGGGAAGTCTGCGCTGTAGCTGAACGCACCGGAATCCGGGGCCGTGCGCAGCGGGCCGCTGGCGAATCCGTCCCCGAAACCTGCCGGAGTGTAGGAGTAGGTTCCGGTCGGAGATTTGTACGCCACGACGTACTCGGTGTTGGCTGTGATCTCGACCGGCTGGCTGAACGTCGCTGTCTGCCAGCCAATACTGGATTCGTTGGTGAAGGTGACGGTGGCCAGCAGCTGCCCGCCGGCTGTGTACAGGGAGCCGGTGTGCGTTCCGGTGTTGCCGGCGGCCTTGTAGAACCGTACGCCGGTGACTTGGCCGGCGGTGTCGCTGGCGAACCGGACGCCCAGGGTCAGCGGCACGCCGTCGTTGACCTCCGCTACGGTGGGCGTAACGGAGTCCTGGTAGAGCGTGCAGGGGCACGTCCCGGGTGTCCTTGGGGCCGGGACAGTGGCAAACGTCCAGGAGGCGTTGCTCAGTGGTTGCCGGGACACGGCGGTTGCTGTGACGGTGGCCGTGTACGACGTCCCGGACACCAGCGGCGTGGCCGGGCTGAACGTGACCTTCCGTGTCTGGGGGTCGTAGCTGGTGGATCCGGGAACGGTTGTTCCGTCGGCGGCTTTTACCGTCAGGTTCACGCTGGATGCCTCGGCCGGTTCGGACAGTACGGTACTGACCTGGCTGTCCAGCGGAACGCTGGACGCGCCGGGGAGCGGGGAGTGGCCTGTCGGGGTGAATGCCGGTGGTGGGACCATCACGATGACATCCACCAGGTAGCTTGCTGTTGATCGTGCTCCGGGGAAATCGCCGCTGTAGGTGTAGGCGCCCGCATCCGGGCCGGCCCGCAACGGACCAACGCTCATGCCTGAACCGAATCCATTGGCCGTGGCGGAATAGGTGCCGGTCAGTGACTTGTAGGAGACGATGTAGTCCGTGTTCGCTGCCATCTGGACCGGTTGGCTGAACATTGCCGTCTGCCACCCCGAGGCGCTTTCATTGGTGAACGCCACCGTGGCAAGTTGCTGCCCGGCCGCCGTGTAGAGGGCGCCGTTGTGGGCGCCGGTGTTTCCTGCCGATTTGTAGAAGCGCATGCCTACTACTTCACCGGCGGAAACGCTGGAGAACCGCACGCCCAACGTCAACGGAACGCCGTCCTGATTCTCAGCGATGCCCGGCGTGACGGAGTCGTCAAAGAGGCTGCACGGGCAAGATCCCGGAACCGGCACTGTTGCCCCGGTCGTGAACGACCAGGTACCGCCGGCCGTCACCGGACCACCGAGGGTGTCTGTTCCCGAAAGCGTTGCGGTGTACTGGGTGCTGAACGCCAGTGCGTTCGTCGGGGTGAAGGTTGCCCGCCGGGTGGCGGGATCGTACGCCGTCGTGCCGGTGACAGGGCCGTCGGGGGACTGCAGGGCCAGCTGGATGCTGGAAGCGGTGACGGGTTTGGAGAACACGGCACTGACCTTGGTATCCACCGAAACGCTTGACGAGGACGGGAACGGCGTGTGCCCGGAGACCGTCATGGGGCTGCTGTCCACCGTGCTGAACAGGGCATCGGCGAAGTAGTTGCCGCCGTTGTAACTTGATGTCGGGAACCCGGAGGAGGTGGCATAGACACCGGCCGGCTCGGCCCCGAAACCCCCGGCCACCTTCAACGGGGCATCCGTGGCGCCAAAGCTCGCCCACTGGAAATTCTGGATCGAGTACCGTCCGTTCGGTGCCCAGTAGGACACCGTGTACTTCTGGCCCGCCGCGACGGGCACTGCCTGGGCGAACAGCACGGACTGCCACCCGGAGGGGGTCTCGTTCGTGAACGTCGCCGTGGCCAGACGCTCCCCGGTCGAGCTCCACAAGGACCCGGTGTGGGTACCGGTGTTGGCCGCGCTCTTGTAGAAGCGGACACCGGTAATGAAACCGTCCACCGAGGGAGTGAAGCGCATCCCCATCTCGTACGCGCCGCCGTCGCCCGAGTCCGCGACAGCGGGAACGGTTTGGCCGAAGACACTGTAGGGGCCGCTGAGGGCCAGGCTCCTGGTGGCAGCCGCGCCGATGTTGGCGCTGTCGTCAATGGCCCGGGCCTGGATGGTTGCCGTAGCCAGACCCTTCTGGATGTACGTATACCTCCAGTTCTGCTTGCCTTGGGCGGGGTGCCACGTGGCGCCGCCGTCGGTGGAGACCTCGACGCCGGCCACAACACCGCCGGTGTCAGCCGCGGTTCCGGTGACGGTGACGTTGGTCCCGTGCGGCACGGCCGCCCCGTCGGCCGGTGCAGTGATCGCTGCGGTGGGCGCGGTCCGGTCCGTGCTCGGGACGGCGGCAACCAGGCCGGCGGCCCGGGTGGCAGGTTGGGCGCCCATGTCGGCCAGGAGGTTGACCTGGGCCTGTCGCATCCTCGGGTCGGCGGGTGCGCCGTCGCCGTCGTGCACCTCGTCCAGGCCCCAGGTCCACTGGACGCTGCCGGCGGAGAACACGAGCGCGCCGCTGGCGGCACGGTAAAGGGTCACATGATGGGTTGTCGTGCCGGGCAGGACGGTGTTGCCGAAGTCCTGAAGATACTGGGGCACCTCCCCGACGGTGGTGGACAATCGGATCAAACCCGGTGGGCGGAACCCGTTGTCGAGGTCCTCGTCGGACTCATACCCCACGGTGTGGGGCGCCAGCGCCGCCGAGGAACCGGCCGGCAGCGAGGCCAGGGACGTGTTCCGCCACAGCCTGGTCTTGCCTTCCTCCGAATCGACGGTCACCGGCAAATCGGAGTAGTTGGACATATAGATGGTCCCGGTCAGCCCGTTTTCGGGCAGCCCGCCGCCGTTGGCCTGGGCCGCGAAGCGTGGGTCACGCCAGGTGCCGGTCCATTCGGGGCTGGGGTCGATCTTTTCGTTGGCCCAGGTTTCCTTGTAGGAGGTCAGCGTCCGGCCTGCAGCACCGTCCACGGGGGAAGGTTCGAAGCGGGTGCGCCAGTACCCCTCATTACCGGAGAGGAACTGCAGGTTCACCCCGGCATCACGGGCGGCGGTGATGTTCGCCCGTTGCGGGCCCGACCAGTATTCGTCATGGCCGACCGAGAGGAAGACCTTGTGATTGAGTAACTGGGCCCCGCTCCGGTCGGTGTCGAGGCCGCTGATGTAGCTGACGTCATAGCCGTTCTGTTCCAAGAACCGCACCATCGGATATTCGTTGGCGAAGAAGAAATCCCGGCCGTCCGGACCGCCCCGGGTTGCCACCGGCCGGTTGTAGCTGACCTTGTAGGCGCGGCCGTTCGCCCCCTGATAGAAGTCCGAGCCCCCGTAGGAGTTGTACGCCTGCCAGGACGGGTCCGAGGTCTGGAAAACAACGTCCGAGCGGCTGCCGTCGGCGCGCACAATAAAGGTGATGTGGCTTTGCCCGCCCGTGTCCGGCCTGGTCAGGAGAGCGAGGTAAACACCAGAGACAGCCGTGGCCGGCACCTGCCACGTCGCCGAGACCGCCCACGTGCCGCAGTCATAGAGTCCGGTGCTGAGGTCATTCAGGCACTGGGGCTGGTTTTGGCGCAGGGCCGACGGGGTCACATCGGCAATCTTGCGTGCACCGTCGCCGCCGTACCAGCCGGTGCGGTAGATCGCGATGGTGTAGCTGGGCGCGGGGGTGTCGATCTTGAAACGGATGGGCTGCCCGGCGTTGACGCTGATCTCGGTGGAGAACCCCTGGATGCTGTCATCGCCCGGGCCGGAAATGTCCCACTCCGAGGCCGGGCTGCCGGGCTTGGAGTTCTCACACACCACCGGGTTCACCACAGGATCACACGGACCCGCCGCAGAGGCCGCCGGAACCGTTACCGGAAGCAGAGCGGCAACCAGCAAAAGTACCAAGGGCACGATCAAACGCTTCAGGACTGGCTGCGGGGTGGCTGAAGGACCGGACATGGGGACTCCTGGAGTGGACACGCCTGTTGCGAGATGAGGCCGCGCTGTCCACGCGGTCCCTGCTTGCCGCTCCCCAGCCAGGGTCAAACCAAGATCTTCAGTTATGAACACTCAGGTACTGTGCTTGGCTCGTCGTTCCGGAAGAACTGGACCGGATCCAACCTCAACCACGAATATCAGGCCAAAGCCGGATCACCGGAGCGAATCCGCCAAGTAACCCTTGGGACGCAGTGTAGAGGTCCGCCCTGCCGCCTCACAAGGCCCTCAGCCAACAAACCCAAGGACCGAGGGCTTCCACCCGGCCGGCGTTCTGCCCACCCGGAGCGAACCATCCGCAAAGCCTTTCATACGCGTTCCTCCGGATTTAGCCACGTCTGCGGGGACTCGGGGATCACCAAACGCGAAACGTATGAAAGTATGCTCATATATTGTTCCTGCTCTTTCAGGGCAGGCTGACCCTGGTGATGCTGGGCTGAACCGCAGCACCCGTTCTTCTAGGAGCCACGTAGCCCGATGATTTCAAAAACTGACGCGAGCCTGTCCTCGGCACCGGCGGACGCCGTTAAGATGCCGCTTGGCGCCCGTCGACTCGTGCTCATTGGAGGGCTCTGCATTCCCGTTGGCCTGGTGGCCGGCCCGTACCTCTTCGGCCTCCAGTTGCTGGCGGTCGCGGGCGTCGTGGCTGTCGCCATCGCCCTGTCCTACCGTCGGGAACCGGTATGGTTTTCCCGCTGGTCCTGGCTGGCAGCGGCCGCCGGTGCTCTCTGGGTGATCGCCACGATCGGGTACTGGCTGAGCATCATGGCCGCCGTGGACGGTTCGTCGGCACCATCCAACCTTCCGACGGTGCTGTTCTATGCCGGTATGGCCGCCCTGGCAGTCATGGTTGTGGCTACCATCGCGGGCTGGATATCACGGGTCCTGACGGACCGGCGAGCAGCGGCCGCCGCTGCACAGTAGCGCACCCGGTTCCCCGGCCACCGGGCAATACTGTTACCCGGAGCCGGGGAATTGGATGGTTCAGTCGCTCGGCTAGGCTCCGGAGGCCTTGTCCCGGCGCTTGCGGGCGATGAAGAACGCGGCGGCGGCAACAGCGAGGATGGCGGCGGCAATGCCCACGGCCATGGGAGCGTTGTCGTCGTTGGGTTTAATCTGGTCCGGTGCCGTTTGGGCTGCCGGCGCCGGGGTGCTGGTGGCCGTTTCCGCGCCCGAGGTTGGCGTCGCTGACGGTGACCCGGCAATGGCTTGGGCGGGATCCTGGACGGTGAAGGAGTAGTTGCCTTCGATAGGGTGTCCGTCGGAGGAAACCGTGCGCCAGAGGACCTTATAGACGCCATTGGCCCCGCCGGTGATGGCGGTGGAAATGGTCGGACCCTCCACCGTGACCTTGCCGTCACTGAGGGTCTTGCCCGTCTCGTCGGTGACGGTGATAACGCTCAGGTTCAGCTGCTCTGTGTCCAGGGGAGGCTCCGAGAGCGTCAGGGACACGCTGCCGGGGGCCGCTGTGACCGTGGTGTCCTTCGCCGGCACGGTTGATTCCAGGGCGTCGTGGGCCAGCGCCGGAGTTGCGGCGAAGGCCGGGAGCAGGAAGGCCGTGGCGATGGCCAGCCGGAGGCGGAAGCGTCGGGGATTACGGGGTTTCATGGGATTCTGCAATTCTGCTTGAGGCGGGAGAGGACCGGGGTCGCGCCGGGCCGCCCTGAACCACATGGTCAGTACGTGCCGGCGGACGCGCACAGCGGAGGTCCCCGCACGGGCGGCCGGAGCAGCGCCTTCCTCCGCGGAGAAAGGGCCGGCGCTGCTGCGACCGGAACCTCACGGCAGGTTTGGATTGCAGATGGTTCAAGCGTGTCCACCAAGGGCCGCAGCCAGGCCGCCAACGCCCACAGCGCCGACTCACCTCGTGCCATGACAAGAGCGGTAACGAGAACCGCTGCCGCATGCATTGCGAGCATTCCGAGGCTGACATCCGCGCTGAGGTGGTCATGCGGGCTCCCGGCCGCAACGCTTCCGGTGCCGCCCGGCAACCCACCGTGGTGGGCGCCGGTGGGCGCGGGCGCACCGGGGCCGGACAACGCCGAGAAGGCCAGGTGCAGTACAGTCTGGCCAACGCCCAGATATGCGGCCAGCATGGGGGCGGTCATTTTCCTGCCCGCCAGCATCACCGCAGACAGCGTGACAACAGCTGTCAGGGCGGTCATGACCGGGAAGGCCGGGAGTTCACCGCCGGCAAACACATGCGCTGCGGCAGCAAAGGTCAGGACCGTCACCGCAACGGCAGCGGCCCTGGGGAGGCGGAACGGTGCGCGCGCAAATGTCATCGCGCACCACTCCTTTCCTAGGAAGAACTATCGTTCTACGTTACGTAGAAGACGGGCGGCAGGGCAACGGCGTACCCCGCGCCGGCTGGTCCGTTATTTTGCGGCGTCTGCGAGCAGTTGCCGGAATTGTTCCCTGGTCTCCAAGGTCAGCATTTCCCCGTTGAGGAAGAACGTCGGCGTGCCCTTGACGCCCAGGGCGGTTCCGTCGGCGATGTCCTTTTTGATCCGTTCCTTGGTCTTGTCATCGGCCACGGCGGCGTCGTAGGCGGTCAGATCCAGTCCGAGCTCCTGGGCGAAGGTGCGGAACAGGGGCGCCTGGGACTCGGTTTTCTCACCCCACTGCGGCTGGGTCTCGAACATTTTGGCGTACATTTGCTCGTATTTGCCCTGCTGGGCGGCGGCTTCCACGGCAAGGGCCGCGGTGGCTGAGTTACGGTGCGCCGGCAACGGGAAGTAGCGGTTGACGAAGGTGATCCGATCACCGAATTCCTTTTTCAGTTCCTCGACCACCGGCTGCGCGGCAAGACACGCTTCGCATTCGAAGTCCAGGAACTCCACCAGCTGGGCTTTCTCGGTGGCCGGGGAGGTGACGCGGTGGCTGTCCTCGCGCACCAGTTGGGCTTCCGCGGCCGCGGCCGCGGCCGCGGCCGGTGCCTGGGCGGCCGGGGCGGGTTTGTTCAGAGTGAACACGGTGTACCAGACCACCCCGACGGCGACGAGGACGGCCAGCAGGACCCAGATGAAGACCCGGGCCTTCTTGGCGGTGTCCATGGGAGGGGGAGGGTTTTTGGTTTGTGTCATCAGTGGTGGATGCTTTCCTGGTCGCGGTGGGAGGCGGGTTCGATCTGGAAGGTGGAGTGTTCGACGCTGATGTCGAAGTGCTGGGCCACGCAGTCCTGCAGGTCCGCCAGGATGCTGGCGGCATGGCCGTCGGTCATGCAGTTGTCTTCGACGGTGACGTGGGCGGAGAGGACCGGGGTTCCGGAGGCCACGAGGGAGGCATGGAGGTCGTGAACGTCGATGACGTGGGGCAGGGCCAGGATGTGCTCGCGCACCTTGGCCAGGTCCAGGCCCTTGGGGGTGGATTCCATGAGCACATTTACGGTGTCGCGGAGCAGTTTGAGTGTGCGGGGGATGATCAGGACGCCGATCAGCAAGGACACCAGGGCGTCGGCCTGGAGCCAGCCGGTGAGGGCAATGATGATGGCTGCCGCGATGACGGCGACGGACCCGAGGGCGTCGTTGAGGACCTCGAGAAAGGCTGCCTTCATGTTGAAGTTGTGGTTCCGGCCGGAGGCGAGGATGAGCAGGCCGACCGCGTTGCCGGCCAGGCCGATGATGCCGAACCAGAGCATGGTGGATTCGCCGATTTCCGGGGGCTCGAAGAGCCGGCGGATGCCTTCGACGATGACGAAGCCGCCGACCGCGAGCAGCAGCGCGGCCTGCCCGGCGGCGGCGATGATTTCGGCGCGTTTGTAACCCCAGGTGCGCTTCAGGGTGGCCGGTTTCAAGGCCAGCGACGCGGCGATGAGCGCAATCAGCAGCCCGGCCGAGTCGGTGAACATGTGTCCGGCATCGGCCAGCAGCGCCAGGCTGCCGGTCAGCGCGGAGCCGATGATCTCGGCAATCATCACCGTGAAGGTGATGGCAAAGACGGCGATGAGTTTGCCGCGCCGGGAGGTTGCCTCGGCGGCGTGGTCGTGCTCGTGGCCGCTCATGAGTGGACCTCCAGGATGTCGGCGGCAGCGGGGGCGCCTGTGGTGTCCTGGTCGTGTTCGGGTTCGGCGCATCCGCAGATGGTGTCCACGGTCAGGATGGTGCCCAGCAGGTCATCCAGGGCGTGGGCCAGTTTGGCGTCGGCGAGTTCGTACCGGACCCGGCGTCCGGCCGGTTCGGCAGCGACCAGGCCGCAGTCGCGCAGGCAGGCCAGATGGTTGGAGAGAATCTGGCGGCTGACCCCGATGCTTTCGGCCAGATCCGACGGGAACGCCGGACCGTCCTTGAGCTGCAGCAGGATCGCGGCCCTGGTCGGGTCTGCGAGGGCTTTGCCGAACCGGGCCAGCACGTCAATCGTGGAAAGTATGCGCATACCCGCAATGATACAGAAATATCTGGATTCATAGAAGGCTGAATTCAGGGTTGTTGCTGGGCCCGGTTTAGCGCTGACCATCATGGCCCCGGGTCCTGGTGTCGCGTTCTTCCAGTTGGGCGAGCATGGCGTTGTAGGCATTCAGGTCGGCGTCGTTGGTGCGTGCGGCTGCCCTGTCGCTGCGGCGCGTTTCGCGGGCATCCGACCGAGACCACATGACGGCCACGCCAATGGCGATCAGCAGGGTCGGGACCTCGCCGATGCCCCAGGTGATGGCGCCGGCCATTTGCTGGTCCTCCAGCGGCGGGGCGCCCCATTCGCGGCCCAGTTCAGTGAACCACTCGGGTTGGATCAGGGTGGTCGATCCCATCAACGTGACGCCGAAGAAGGCATGGAAGGCCATGGTGGCCAACAGCAGCAACAGCCGGAGAGGGTAGGGAGCCCGGCGCGGAACGGGGTCCGTGCCGATCATCGACAGGACAAACAGGTAGCCGGTGATCACGAAGTGGACGGTCATGAGTTCGTGCCCGACGTGCTCTTTGAGGGCGAAACCGAAGGCGTCGGAGTAGTAGAACAGGACGATGGAGCCGGCGAAATTGGCGGCCACGAACAATGGATGGGTCACGATGGCCGCGAGGCGGGAATGTATCAGCATCATGACCCATTCCCGCGGCCCCCGGGACCCGTCGTTGCGGGGTTTCAAGGTCCGCAGCGCCAGGGTGACCGGCGCGCCCAGGACGAGGAATACCGGGACGACCATGGTCAGGGCCATGTGGTCGAGCATGTGGGCGCTGAACAGGATCCGCCCGTAGACCGAGGGTCCGCCCGAGGTGAAGAACACCAGCGCGGCCAGCCCCACGAGCCAGGCAACACTGCGGATCCATGGCCAGCTGTCCCCGCGGCCGCGCAGGCGCTGAGCTGCGCGCAGGTACAGGTACGCGGCGAAAACGGCGAAGGCGATCCAGAGCCAGTCCGGGCGCCAGATGGTGAACCAGCGTTCGGGGGTCAGTTCCGGCGGCAGAAGGTAGCCGGTGAGGATCTCGGCGGGCGTCAGGGCCGGCCGGATGTCTTCGCCGGCCGGTGGCGGGGTGCGGCTCAGTGCGGCGGCGAGGCCGCTGACGGCGCCCATGATCAGCAGCTCCACGACGATGAAGCGCCACAGCAGCCGGGTGGCTTGCCCGGTCCGGTTTTTTACGCTCAGCGCCGGAATGAGCCGTTTCCGATGCAGGTACCCGATCGCTCCCAAGGCGATGGCGGCCGTTGTTTTCGCCAGGAGCAGGACACCGTAGGGGGAGGCAAGACCGGCCGGGAGTTCGATGCGGATGGTGGCATTGATGATTCCCGAGGCCACGACGAGGACAAAGGCGAAACCGGCCAGGGTGGAGAACCGCTGCAGGACCGCCGCGGTGTCTTTGCCGAAAGCGGTCCCGCCCACGGCCAGCGCGATCAGGCCGCCCAGCCACAGACATACACCGACCAGGTGCAGACCGAGGGAGTTGATGGCCTGTTCGTGGTCGTTGCCGCCGGCCGCGTGGCCGATCAACACCACCGGCAGCAGGCCGCCCAAAGCCAGCAGGGCCGCGGCGGCCAGGCCCGCGCCGGACCGGACGCCGAAGGTCAGGGTGGCCACGACCGCGGAGATGATGACCACCCACAGCCAGGCCGCACCGTTGGGAAGCTCAGTAATGTAGGAGACGATCTGGGCGGCGAACTCGCGGCTGCCGGAGACCGGAACCCCTGCAATATCGGCGAAACTGAACACCAGCACCGCCCCGGCCGAGAGAGTCCACACCAGGCTCGCCACCGAGGCCAGCACCATGATCCGGCTGAACGCCGGATGCTCATCAGCGGCCGCGATCTCCGCCGCCGAAAGGTCCGCCGTGCGGGACGCGGATCCGCGGCCCTTGCGGCCCCGCAGCACCGGCGGCACGATGAAGGCCGCGAAGACCAGGGCGCCGATGGTGGCCGCCGCTGCCACGTTCTGCACGGTCTGGGCCACGCCGTAGCCCCAGCGGACCAAGGCGCCAGGATCGCGGGTTTCAGCCGGCAGGGTCCCCCTGCCGTAGGCCGTCGCCACCAGGACCACGATCACGGCAATCACGCCGGCCGCGGCCAGCCACCGCAATTTCGGCGAGGTAGCCGGGCTGCCGCCGGCGGCGGGGGCGGGGGCTTTCAAAGCCACAATGGTTCCCTAACACTGGTCCCGTACCTGCCTCCCCAATGGCCCGGGAGTCAGGCGGCACCGGTGCGTTCCGGCGCCATTCAAGATTATCTGTAGAGTTGTTCAGACGTTAATCGGTGGCTGCCTGGATACCGCCAGGATCCCCGAGTCCGGGCCCGTGGGACATGGCCCGGACACGCCAGAAGGCAAATGCGACGCATTAGCAGGTAGAGGTAGTCTTGATGAATGACGGGAACAGCACAGGCAGCGCCGATGCCCAGCCAACCGGGCAGCGACTGCGCCGTCCGGCTGATCGATGCCGAGAAGGTCGAGGCCGTCAGGTCCCGGATGCCGGCGGATACGGACGTGACGGATCTGGCCGTGATTTTCGGGCTGCTCTCGGACCCTGGGCGGGTGAGGATCCTCATCGCCCTGCTCGAAGGGGAGATGTGCGTGTGCGACCTGGCCGCCACCACCGGTCTGAGCGAATCCGGTGTTTCCCATGCGCTGCGGCTGCTGCGCGGCCCGCGTGTGGTGCAGGTCCGTCGGGCCGGCCGGATGGCTTACTACTCGCTGGCCGACTCGCACGTGCGCATGCTGCTCGATCTTGGCCTCACGCACGTCGGACATGCCGGCCAGGACCGGCTGAAAATGGTCAGCAACAGCTAACTCCCGCCCCCGCCCCGCCCGCACCCGGCCCGGACGCCGCGGCCGCACGGAGGTACTGAGATGGGTGAGCCTGGAATCGAGGGGCCGGTCTGGCTTCCTACCCTGCCACCTTCGCTGGGTGAGTACCTTGCACCGAACCTGCAGCCTGTTCCGCTGATCCCGGCCCTGACACTGCTGGCCGCGGCCCTCTACCTCGCCGGCGCGATCAGCCTCTGGCGGCAGGGCCGACACTGGTCCCCGATACGCACAGCATCGTTCCTGTTCGGCTGCCTGGCCATCATCGTCGTCATGGGAGCCGGCATTGAAGGGTACGGGCTGCGGATGTTCTCCATTTTCATGTTTCAGCAGCTGACCCTGATGATGGCTGTGCCGCCCCTGCTGGTCATTGGTTCCCCCGGGACCTTGCTGCTGCGGGCGACCCCGCACGGCCGGTTGGGCCGGCCGGTGCTGAGGTTTGCCCTCTGGGGTCTGCGGTCCCGTTGGGGCCGGTTGGCCATTCACCCGGCCTTCATGGTGCCGTTGTTCCTGCTCAGCTTCTACGGGGTCTATTTTTCCGGGCTCGCGGACCTGCTGTTGCCTAACTGGTACGGGCACGTCGGGCTGGAATTGTTGTTCCTTGCCGCGGGCATCCTGTTCACGGTTCCGCTGATTTCCGCTGATCCGCTGCCGAGCAGGCAGACGCACTTCGGCCGGCTGCTGGACATCTTTGCCGAGATGCCGCTGCATGCCTTTTTCGGCGTCGTGATCATGATGGCCACAGCGCCGATGGTGAAGTTCTTCGCTGCACCGCCGGAAAGCTGGAAAGTGGATCCGATGCAGGACCAGGGCCTCGCCGGCGGGCTGGCCTGGTCGTACGGGGAGCTGCCGGGGGTGCTGCTGTTGATGTTTATCCTGGTGCGCTGGCAGCGGGACGAGGCCCGCGGCTGGGCCAAATCCGAACGCAAGGCGGCGGTAGTGGGGGACCCGGACCTGGACGCCTACAACGAATACCTGCGTCAGCTGGCGAACCGTCCGGTGCGCCGGCGATGAGAACACCAGGCACCCCACATTCCGCGCCCGCAGACCAGGCTCCGGCGCCCGTGCTGCCCGCGTTGGGACCCGGTGGCATGCTGCGCTGGGCCTGGCGGCAGCTGACCAGCATGCGGACGGCCCTGTTCCTGCTGCTCCTGCTCGCAGTGGGCGCCGTGCCGGGCTCGTTGTTCCCGCAACGCTCGGCCAATCCCGCACTCGTTACCCGCTATATCAAGGACAACCCCGGGTATGGGCCGGTCCTGGATGCGCTGCAGATGTTCGATGTCTACTCCTCGGTGTGGTTCTCCGCGATCTATCTGATGCTGTTCATTTCGCTGGCCGGCTGCGTCACGCCACGTGCTGCCGCGCACTACAAGGCCATGCGGTCCCGGCCGCCGCGTACCCCCAAGCGCCTTTCGCGCCTGCCGGAGTACGGCACCCTGGTGCTGCCCGCCGACGCCGGAATCCCTGCCGCTGCCGCCATTGCGGACGCCGCGGAAGTGCTCAGGAAACGCCGCTACCGGGTGGAAGTCAGGGACGCGGACGGAACGCGGCCGTCTCTGGGTGCCGAGCGCGGCTTCGTGAAGGAAGCCGGCAACCTGGTGTTCCACACCGCGCTGATCGGTGTGCTGGTCTGCGTGGCCGTCGGCGGCATGTTCGGCTACCGCGGACAGAAAATTCTCATCGAAGGCGGCACCTTCGTCAACACCCTGGTCAGCTATGACGCCTTCACCCCGGGAACCAACTTCAACACCGCCTGGCTGGATCCGTTCGCCGTCACTCTCGAGACATTCGAAGTCCGTTTCGACAGGGAATCATCCCGGCAGTTCGGCCAGCCGATCGATTTCACCGCAAAGCTGACCACCAAAGACGGAACGGAGTCCCCGGCACGGGAACAGATCCTGAAAGTCAACGAACCGGTCTACTTCGGTGAAACCGGGGTGTTCCTCGTCGGCAACGGCTACGCCCCGGTCGTCACGGTAAAGGACGGCACCGGGAAAACCGCGTTCAGCGGTCCCGTGGTGTCCATCCCCAACGACGGGGTGTACACCTCCTCGGTGGTGCTCAAGGTCCCGGACGCGGCACCGTCCCAGCTGGGCTTTGTCGGGTTCTTTTTGCCTTCGGCCATCAAGAACGACCAGGGTGTGTCCTACAGCTTCGATCCTGATCCCCTGAACCCGCAGCTGAACCTGAATTCATACTACGGAGACCTTGGACTGGACACCGGAGCCCCGCAAAACGTCTATGTCCTGGACGTGGCCAAGCTGACCCAACTCAACGGCCGGGACCTGCCCGCCGGGGGCATCACACTCGCACCCGGTGGCACGTACACGCTGCCCGACGGCAAGGGAAGCATCAGCTTCGACGGGCTGAAACGCTACATCGGAGTGGATGTGCGCAGCACCCCCGCCCAAGGTGGGGTCCTGGCGTTTTCCCTGCTGGCCGTGACAGGCCTGATGGTCTCGTTGTACGTGAACCGGCGCCGGGTCTGGGTCCGCGCCGGCACCCACGAGGACGGCAGGACGATGGTCGAGTACGGCCTCCTGGCCCGAGGAGAAGACCACCGCCTGGCCGCCGAGGCCACTGCCATCCGCGCCCTGTTGGCACGGCGGTGGCAGCTTCGGGAGGAAAAGAGTGGCGTATAGATTATTGCTGTCGTGGCGTTGGGTGGGGTGGCTGCTGCTGGCCGCACTTTTCGCCGCCGCATGCATAGGCCTGGGAAACTGGCAGATGGACCGTCGGAACCAGACAGTGGCAGAGATCCGCAGGGTCCAGGAGAACTACGACAAACCCCCCGCGCCGTTTCAGGACGCCCGCCCCTACTTCGAGGTCGCCAACCCCGACGCGAAGTGGACAACCGTTGCAGTGTCCGGCCGGTACCTTGTCCAGGACCAGAGAATCGTCAGGAACCGGCCCAATAACTCCGTTGCCGGATATGAGGTAGTGGTTCCGTTCCGGCTTGCTTCCGGTGAAACGATCGTGATCAACCGGGGGTGGCTGCCGATCGGCAACCTTCGGCCCGGATACCCCGATGCCGTGCCGGCCCCGCCACCGGGCGAGATCTCCGCGGTGGTGCGCATCAAACCCTCCGAACCCGATCTTGGCCGGGACGCTCCCGAGGGACAACTGGCCAGCATCGACCTGCCCTACTTCGCGAGCCAGCTGGGCTATCCCTTGATGACAGGCAGTTACGGGGTGATGGCCTCGGAGTCCCCGCAGCCCGCCGTAGTTCCCCAGCAACTTGCCCAACCGGCCGTCAAGGAAGGATCAAACCTGTCCTACGCCATGCAGTGGATCACCTTCGGGGTTCTGGCGTTCGTCGGCTTCGGATACATGGCACGTCAACAGGCCCGCATCCACCGTGAGGAGCGTGAAATCCCGGACGAATCCGCGGAGACAGCAAGCACCCTCCAGCACCCCCGTCATCCCTCCGCGCCCAAGCGTTCCCGCGCCGAGGAAGAAGACGCCCTGCTGGACTCGATGGGACTGTGACTCTGGCGCAGGCCGGCGGATACCCGCGCAGCGCGGGCATGGACAATCCCCACGGACGGACATCACGGCGCGCGGGAACCATCCTGCACTGGGCCTCGTTGAGCCTTTGGCTGCACATCTGAAGAGACGCTCAGCAATTGCGTACCGGCCACCGGATAGCGTCCGCGCTTGCACGACACGCGAAGGTACTGTCACGAAATTGTAACGATGATGCTTTGCGGCTACTATTAATTCAGGTTTTTCTGTACTGAGACCCTTGATGCCCCATGCTGAACCCCGCCGGGGGCATCAAACGACTATCCCTTTTTGACGGCGGGGGTGGAGGACCCAGGATCGGCAGTAAGCCTGCCTTGGGGTGAAGCCGTGATGTCGGTGGCCTGAAAGCCGCCGGGCACGGCCGGGCTTTTTCCTTGGCCCGAACCCGACAGCTAACTTCGCAGGCGAACCGAAAGGATCGATCCCCCTTGCCTTCTGTATCCCCCCATGGCCGCCGCCGAAAGCCAACCTCAGGATTGGTGCCCCGCACGGCCCTCCCGATGATGTCCCCCACGACCGGTCGCCACCGACCCCTGCCAGGCGCAGGGGCGCGGGCGCGCCGCCGCAAACAGGTCACCGCAGCCGCCACGCTGAGCGTCGCCGCGCTGTTGACCGCAGCGCTCACCGCCGCCCATGCCGGCACGGCCCCCACCGGCACGGCCCCTGCCGTGCAGGCATCGGAAACCGTCGCTGCCGGCGCGCCCGTCCAAGCCCCCGTCGGGGCTTCGATCAGTTATGAACGGCCGGCTGTCACCACCGAGCAGGCACCGTTGCCGGTACCCGCCAAGACCCCCCTAGCTGCTGCCGGCGCGGCGACGACCCCGGCGGCCTCCCCGGTCCCCGCTGCGGCTGCTCCTGCGCAACCTGTCTCAGCAGCCCGGCTCGGGGCGCCCTTGGCCGGCATGTCGGTCACCTCGCCGTTCGGTATCCGCACCAGCCCGATCTCAGGCACTGGGGAGCTGCACACCGGCCTTGACCTCGTGGCAGCCTGCCAGACCGCGGTGTTCGCCGCCGGAGCCGGGACCGTCGTGGAGGCCGGATGGTCCCCCTATGGTGGCGGGAACAGGATTGTGGTGGACCACGGCAACGGCCTGAAGAGCACCTACAATCACCTGGCCTCCATCGAAACCTCCGTGGGCGCGACCGTGTCCGCCGGCCAGCGGCTGGCCGCGGCCGGAACCACCGGCAACTCCACCGGATGCCATCTGCACTTCGAGGTACTTCTTAACGGACAGACCGTGAATCCGCAGGGATGGATGTAAGCCCCGACTGGTTGTCGACCGTCAGAGTCCTGATGTGCCCAGGAAGACGTGGCTAAAGGCGAAGAAGATGGTTGCGGTAACGGCCACGTAGAGCAGCGCGGTAATGATCCAGCCGAACTCACCGACAACGCGGGCCGTTCCGGCGGGTACTTTGATGACTCCATGGGTGATGTTCCGGGCCGTGACCCAGACGAACAGGGGAATCATTGCCGCCCAGACGATCATGCAGAAGGGGCAGAGGATGTGGATTGAGTACAGGGCCTGGGACCACAGCCAGACGACGAAGCCAAACCCAAGCGTGACACCGGCCTGCAGTCCGGCCCAGTACCAGCGGGCGAACGTTGCACCGGAAAGCAGGGCCATGCCCGTGGTGATGATGACGGCGAACGCCACGATCCCGATGAACATGTTGGGGAATCCGAAAACGGAACTCTGCCAGGTCTGCATGACCTGACCGCAGGAAATCCAGGGATTGACGTCGCAGACGGTTTTGTAGCCGGGGTCTTTGAGTACCTCGAGTTTCTCCAGGACCAGGGCGCCGGAGGCGAGCCAGCCGATGACGCCGGTGATGACCAAGAGCCACCCGAACGGCTTGTTGCGGGTCATGCGGGGAATATCCAACCCCGCAGCAGCTGAAGCAACCCCACGATCGGAGGGTTTCACGTTCGCGGAGGGTTTTGCGGTGCTGGTCATGGCAGAAGTCCTTTTAGGTGGTCTGGCGGCGGGCTTGGTAATCATGATCCCGCAGCTGCGGTAGTGATCAGTGCCTTCAAAGTGCCTTTTTGGGAGATCCCCAGGATCCGGGCACTGACGCGGCCTTGAGTGTCCAGCACCAGGGTGGTGGGGACTGCACGGGGCGGGACGTACTCGGTCATGGCCAGCAGGATGCCGCCGTTGCTGTCATCGAAGCTGGGGTAGTCGACCTTGAAGGTCCGTTCGAAGGCTTCGGCCGTGGCTGCGTCGTCGCGGACGTTGACGCCGTAGAACAAGATGCCTTGGTCTTTGAATTCCGTGTGCAGGGCGGCCAGGTCCGGGGCCTCCGCCCGGCACGGAGCGCAGGCCGCGTACCAGAAATTGAGGACCACGACTTTGCCTGCCCAGTCCCGGGCAGCAACTTTTTGCCCGTCAAACAGCCGGCCTTCCAAGGCGACCGCGGCCCCGCGTGATCCGGGTGGGTATTCGTTGACCGACCCGTCCCCGGCGATGTAGTTCTTGTCATCGCCGGCCTTGGCCTGCTGGGCCAGATCGTCCGGGGCTGCGCAGCCGGTGAGGGCAAGTACTGCCGCGCCCAAGCCCAGGATGGTGCGGCGTCCGGGGCGCCGCCGTGGCTCTGGTTGGTTGATCATGTTCTCGGTCCTTGCTTGATTGTGTCTGCGTGCGGGGTCTTGGTGGCTAGACGGGCATCAGGAACGTCCCTGCCAGGTTCTGCAGCTGGTAGATCCATTGCACCCACACCCCGGTTACCATCAGGACCCCCAGGATGATGAGCATGACGGCGCCGCCGGTGTTGACGGCCCGAATGTGCTTGCGGACCACCGATAGGACCTTCGAGACCCAGTTCAAGCCCAGAGCGACAAGGACGAAGGGGATGCCGAGTCCCAGGCAGTAGATGAAGGCCAGCAGTGCCCCGCGCCAGGCGCTGCCGGCGGTGACGCTCAGGCTGAGCACGGCGCTGAGCGTTGGGCCCATGCAGGGGGTCCATCCGAGGCCGAAGACGATGCCCAGGAGCGGGGCTCCGGAGAGCCCACCGCGTCCTGGACCCTGGAATTTGCGGGTTTGCTGGAGCCAGGAGAACCGTCCGAGCAGGACCAGGCCCATGATGATGACCACGACGCCCAGTCCCCTCATGAGTGGGTCCTGCCAGCGGATCAGCCAGGAGCCGATGGCTCCGAAGGCTGCCCCGTAGAGGGTGAAGACGGCGCCGAAGCCGAGGATGAACAGTGCCACCCCCGAGAGGACCCGTCGCCTGTTCCGCGGCTGCGTTGGGTCGGTGAGCCCTGAGACGAAGCCCAGGTAGCCGGGAACCAGCGGAAGGATGCACGGAGAGAGGAACGACACCAGACCTGCTGCGGCGGCCAGGGGCAACGCCAGGATCAGGGCCCCGGAGGTCACCGTCGAGGCAAAGTATTCACCAATGTCCAACGGTTCAGTCCTCTTCGCTGCGCGCGGCGGGGAAGAGTATGGTGCCCAGAATCAGCAGGCCAACTCCGCCGACGACGAACACGTCAGCCAGGTTGAAGGTCGGGAACCATCCGGTATGCAGGTAGTCAACGACGCCTGCTCCGTCCATCCGGTCCACGAGGTTGCCCAGGGCGCCGCCGAGAAGGAAAGCAGCGCCGGTGCGGGATAGCGTGCCGAACCGGGGGACCGCACGGAACAGGAATACCGCCAGCGCTGCGACGATTACTGTGGTCGCAACGACCACTACCCACGGGGACAAGGTCGCGCCGAGGCTTAACGCGACACCGGTGTTATAGCCGAGCTTGAGGTTGACCAGACCGAAGTCCAGGACCCTGCCATCACCTATTGTCTGGACCACAACGGTCTTGACCAGCAGATCCAGGGCGGCCAGGGCGAGGGCGCCGAGCCCGAGGACGGCCCGTCCTGTCCGGGGCCGTCTGGTGCTCGTGGCACTCATGCGGAAACCCGGGAAGTGTCCGACAACGCCGGTGCGGGATTTTCCATCCGAGATGCCTTGATACGGCCGGCACGGACCCCATTGCCGATCACCACGATTTCGGCCAGTTCGTGGATCAGAACAACCGCGGCCAAGCCGAGGAGCCCGAACAAGGCCAGCGGGATCAGGACCGCGATCAACAGCAGGGACAAGCCCACGTTCTGCAGCATGATGGACCGGGTCCTGCGGGCGTGGTCCAACACCTGCGGCAGGTGGTTCAGGTCCTCGCCCATCAGGGCGATGTCCGCGGTTTCGATCGCGACATCGGTGCCCATTGCCCCCATCGCTATTCCGGTGTCGGCGGTGGCCAGTGCCGGGGCGTCGTTGACGCCGTCACCGACCATGGCGGTGGGCTGGCGGGACTTCAGCGTCCGGATAATCTCGGCCTTGTCTTCCGGGCGAAGGTCGGCGTGGACTTCGGTGATGCCGGCGTCCTTGCCCAAGGCATTGGCCGTGATCGTGTTGTCCCCGGTGAGCATGGCGGTGGTGTACCCGGAGGCCCGCAGCCGGGCAATCACGTCCCGGGCTTCGGGACGCAGCTCGTCACGCACTGCTACGGCACCGATGACCTCCCCGGCGGATTCGATCAAAACGGCGGTCGCACCCGCCGTTTGCATCCGCTCGACTTCCCCGGCAAGGGAACCGGGGGTGATCCAGCCCGGGCGGCCCAGTCGGACGGTTTTACCCTCGAAAAGGCCTTCCAGACCGGCTCCGGGGACCGTGTCGACGTCGGTTACCTCGACCCGGGCAGGGGATGCGGCAAGGATGGCGCGGGCAAGGGGGTGTTCGCTGCGGGCTTCCAGCCCGGCCGCGAGGGCCAGGACATCTTCGCGGGCCACGGTACCGGCCGTGGCGACGTCAATGACTTCGGGCCTGTTCCGCGTCAGTGTGCCGGTCTTATCCAGGGCGATGGTGCGGATTTTGCCGAGAGTTTCAAGCGCGCCGCCGCCCTTGATGAGCACACCGATACGGCTTGCGGCGCCGACGGAGGCGACGACGGTGACGGGTACGGAGATGGCCAGCGCACACGGTGATGCGGCGACGATGACGACGAGGGCGCGTTCAAACCACAGCAACGGCTCTCCGATGATGAAGCCGAAGCCAATGATCAGTGCGGCGGCGAGCAGGATGCCGGGGACGAGTTTCCTGGCGATGTTGTCCGCAAGACGCTGGCCGGGGCCCTTTCGGGACTGTTCGGCCTCGACGATGTGCACGATTCTGGCCAACGAGTTGTTCTCCGCGGTGCTGGTGACTTCGAGTTCCAGCGGCCCGGTGCCGTTGATGGACCCGGCGTAGACGTCGCTGCCGGGGCCGACCTCTACGGGTACGGATTCACCGGTCAGGGCCGATGTGTCCAGCGATGTGCGGCCGGTGATAATGCGACCGTCGGTGGCAACACGTTCACCCGGACGAACGATCATCCGGTCTCCGGGAACGAGCTCACCGGGGTCGACGGTGACCTCCGTCCCGCCGCGCAGGACGGTTGCTTCGACGGGAACCAAGTCCAACAGGGCCCGCAGACCGCGCCGGGTTTTGGCCAGAGAGTATTCCTCCAGACCTTCGGAAATTGAATAGAGGAAAGCGAGCATCGCCGCTTCCTCGTATTCGCCCAGCGCTACCGCGCCGGCAGCAGCAATCGTCATCAGGGTCCCGACACCGATCTTGCCCCTGGCCAGTCGACGGAGGGTGGAGGGAACGAACGTCCATGCAGCGACCAGCAGCGCCCCGATTTCCAGGACAAGGCGCAGCCAGTCCGGACCGCCCGTCAGGGACAGGATCCACCCGGCCAGGAGGAGCACGCCAGCGACCGCTGCGGCCCTGATCTCGTTGATCTGCCAAAAACCGAGTGCTTCCTCCGCTTCCTCTGCCGCGGTCTCGGGCTTGTCGTCACTGCAGCAAGCGTCACTCATCGAGTGTGCTCCTTCGTTAGTTCTACGTTGGACAACACGACGCGGGTGCTTCCGTTGCCGTAATTCGGGCAGAGGCTGACCGCGTTGCCGGTCGCAGCCAGCAGGACCTCGGCCTGAGCAAGCATGTCCATCAGTTCCGGACGGGACAGCGAGTAGTACACACTGCGGCCCTGGGCCCGGCCTTCCACCAGGCCGCAATCCCGCAGGCACGCCACATGCGCCGAGACCGTCGACTGAGCCAATCCCAGCTCGCTGGCGAGCTCACCCACGCGGACCTCACCGCCGGCCATTCGCTTCACAATGCCCAGGCGCGTCGGATCGCTAAGGGAGTGAAACAGCGCCGCCGCGGGATCCAGCGGAGCACACCCGTCCACGGAACCGCCAAATTGATTCGTCATACGACGATGATAGCGCAGTGCTCGGATGTTATCGGTAGAGACTGCTGTCACAGTTATGGTTCTGTATGCGTCCTGCCCTCGGACTGACGACTTGTGAAGGCTCCGGACACCCGTCCATATCTATGAGCGTTCAGTCGTATCGCTATTGTTGGTGCAGACACTCATCTCCCAGGGCCGCAGGATCGAGGCTTAGCCACCCAACATCATGAGTAACAGCAGAAAAAATGCGACACCACAGGCCTCGGACCTGACGGCCGTTGCCCAGGACTACGTGAAGGTAGTGTGGTCCGCGCAGGAGTGGTCCGACGAGACGGTTACGGTGGGCCTTGTCGCGGATCGGCTCGGAGTCAGCGCTTCGACCGCTTCGGAAGGTATCCGGAAATACGCGGCGCAGGGTTTGCTGACGCACGCCCGTTATGGCGGTGTGGAACTGACCCCGACCGGTGAGGAATACGCCCTGGCGATGGTCCGGAGGCACCGGCTCCTGGAGACGTTTCTGGTCGAGAACCTCGGTTACCGCTGGGACGAGGTCCATCATGAGGCTGAGGTGCTCGAACACGCAGTCTCGAATATTTTCATCGCCAGGATCGACGCCCTTCTTGGCTACCCACGGCACGATCCACACGGTGATCCGATCCCATTACCGGGCGAACACTTGGACCGGGCCGACGCGGTGCCGTTGGGTGCTGTGCGGCCCGGGGATGCGGTGATCATTCGGAGGGTCTCGGATGAGAGTGCCGAGATGCTCCGCTACTTCGCCGGGCATGGCCTCGTCCCGGGCACGCAACTCATCGTCGGTGAACGCAAAGCCTTCGCCGCCGGGATACCTGTTCGTCTCGCCGCCTCCGGGGAAGACCTCGCCCTTGGTGACGAGGCAGCCGCGGCCCTCTGGGTGGAAACCGTGGCCAAAGGTTAGGAATGACCCGGCTTTCGGGCCTGGTCTCAGGATTGGCCGCTGAGGGTGAGGGTGATGAGGACGATGTTGAGTCCGACGATCAAGCTGGCGCTGGTCCAGCCGGCGATCTTCAGGGCTTTGCCATCGGTGTGGATGCCCATCACGTCGCGTTTGCCCGTGAGCCGGATCAAGGGGATCAAAGCGAACGGGATGCCGAAACTGAGCAGCACCTGGCTCAACACCAGGGCCAGGGTCGGTTCGATACCTGCTCCCAGAATGATCAGCGCCGGAATGAGGGTGATGACCCGGCGGGTCAGCAGGGGGATTCGGACCTTCAAGAGCCCGCCCATGATGGTCGCGCCGGCGTAGCAACCGACTGACGTTGAGGCCAGACCGGAGGCCAGCAACCCGACAGCGAAAATGACGCCGATGGCCGGACCCAGTGCCGAGGTCACTGCAGCGTGGGCTCCGTCGATGGTGTCTGTTCCCTCGATGCCGCGCAAGCTGGACGCGGCCAGCAGCAGCATCGAAATGTTCACCACACCAGCGAGCAGCAAGGCACCGACAACGTCGAAACGGGTGGCCCGGATCAGGCGGGTCCGCACGGCAGGATCCTCGGAGAAGCCGTGCCGGTCCCGGGCCAGGGCCGAGTGCAGGTAGATCGCGTGCGGCATGACCGTGGCTCCGAGCATGCTCGCCGCCAGCAGGACCGTGTCGGTGCCCTCAAAGCGAGGAACCAAACCGCCAAGGGCAGCTCCGCCATCAGGGGGATTGACGAACAATCCGGACATGAATCCGACGGCGATGACGCCAAGGAGCACCAGGATCGCGTATTCAAATGAACGCTGACCCCGGTGGGACTGCAGCGCCAGCAGCAGCATGGAGGCTACGCCGATGATGACTCCTCCGGCCAATAGCGGAAGGCCGAACAGCAGGTTCAGGGCGACGGCACCGCCGATTACCTCGGCCATGTCCGTGGCACCGGCAACGATCTCCGCCTGCACCCAATACAACCGGCGGCGCTTGGTCCCCAATCTTTTACCAAGAATCTCAGGAAGACTCATACCCGTGGCCAAACCCAGCTTCGCCGATTGGTACTGCACCAGAACGGCCATGGCGTTGGCGACCACCAACACCCACACGAGCAGATACCCGTAGTTCGCACCAGCGGTGAGGTTCGCGGCCACGTTGCCAGGATCCACATAGGCGATCGCGGCCACGAAGGCCGGACCCAGAAGCAGGAGTCGGGACCACACCTTTCGGGGCGCGGGGCGGGTATCAAGAGCGGGAGCAGCCATCATCAGTCCTCATCATCGGGGCGTTCTGATATGAGGATAGAGGAAAGTTAGGCATACCGAAAAGTAGCAGTTAGGGGACCCGATAAAATCACGTTTTACCTTGTCTGTGACGTGGATACCTTGGACTTCCACACTCGACGGATCGAGCTCCGTACACCTGGCGGAGTTCATTATTCGAAGGCGCAGGGTTTCCCCGTTTTACGCACCGCCCAGAAGCGAAGACCGTCGTCATGCATCGGGATCCAATGGCTAACGCAGGAGCAGTTGTGCCATTATGTGCGTATGAATGCAGATAACAGAATGTGCTCCTTGGGAGTGGACAGCCAGTACGTGGAACTGGCCGTCGAGGTCTTCGCCATGCTCGCCGACGCGACCAGGGTCCGCATCATCCTCGCGTTGCGGGACGGCGAAATGGCTGTAGGGGCGCTGGCTGAACTGATCGGAAAGTCCCCGGCCGCAGTGTCCCAGCATCTGGCCAAGATGCGTTTAGCGCGGATGGTTTCCACCCGCCAGGACGGAACCAAAGTCCTGTACCGCTTGGAGAACGAGCACGCCCGGCAACTGGTGGCCGATGCGATCTTCCAGGCTGAACATGCTCTCGGCGCAGAGCCGGCCCACCACCGCAATGAGAGCAGACCTGCATCATGAGCATTCGGGGACCCGTCAGCGGTCACCACGCGCCGCACGGCGAAGAGCACCATCACGACCACGGAGACGATCACGGGCATGGCCACCAGCATCATTCGGGATTTAGGAGCTGGTTGGTGGAGCTCTTTGTTCCGCACACCCACGATGCTGCCGATTCCATCGATGATGCGATGGAGGCCAGCGCAGAAGGCGTGAAGGCCTTGAAAATCAGCCTATTCCTGCTGCTGGCCACCACGGTTCTGCAATTTCTGGTTGTTCTCATCAGCGGTTCGGTGGCGTTATTGGCCGACACGATCCATAATTTCTCCGACGCCCTGACAGCCGTCCCGCTGTGGGTTGCGTTCATCCTGGGACGGCGTGCCGCGACCCGCCGCTACACCTTCGGGTTCGGGCGCGCCGAAGACCTCGCAGGTCTGTCCATCGTCGCGGTGGTCGCCATGTCCGCGGTAGTGGCAGCCTGGCAGTCAGTTGAGCGGCTCCTGAACCCCCAGCCATTGAGCAACCTCTGGTGGGTTTTCGCGGCAGGTCTCATAGGGTTCGCCGGAAACGAAGCCGTGGCCATCTATCGGATCCGCGTCGGCCGCCGCATCGGTTCAGCCGCCTTGGTAGCCGACGGTGTCCACGCCCGCACCGACGGCTTCACGTCCCTGGCCGTCGTTTTCGGCGCCGCGGGCGTCATGCTCGGCTTCCCGTTGGCCGACCCGATCGTCGGGCTACTGATCTCAGCAGCCATTCTCGTCCTGCTATGGGGCACCGTCCGCAGCATCGGACGACGACTCATGGACGGCATCGAACCCGACCTGCTCGACACAGCACAGCATGCACTGGAAACTACACCAGGTGTCCTTGGAGTCCCGAAACTCCAGCTGCGCTGGTCCGGGCACCGCCTCCAAGGAACAGCGACACTTATGATCGATGGCCGGCTCGGCATGGCCGATGCCGAAGTGATCATCCATACCGCCGGGAAGCGGCTCAAGCTCGCCGTGCCTAAGGTCGATGACATGATCCTCGCACCTGTCGTAAGGGTTCCGCGCTGACGCCTCACTGAAGCCAACAGTGGCTCGGGGAAGTTAGTGCACTTGAGGACAGCCTCACCCACCTCCAGAAGCTCGAAGAGGTTCTGGAGGCATACGCGTGGCTGTGTCAAGTATTTGTGGCCCCGGGCGGACGGCTATTACGGCCTAACCGGGGTAACGATGTCGCAGATCGCCCAGGACGCCGGTATCGGACGGGCGACACTGTACAAGTATTTTCCCGATGTGGAGGCCGTCCTGGACGCCTGGCACGATCGCCACATCGGCTCTCACCTGCAGCAGCTCGCCCGTATTAAGGACACCGCTGCCGGGGGGCCTTGGCGGAAGCTGGAAGAAGTTCTGGGCGCCTACGCGCTGATGGCACATTCCGGACACGGCAGCGAACAGGCGGTACTGCTGCATGCCCGCCCCCACGTCGGAGACGCAGAACAACACTTGAACGGCTTCCTCGCAGATTTGCTGGCTGAAGGAGCGAACGAAGGCGTGATCAGGACTGACACTGCCCCTGAGGCGTTGGCGGCTTACTGCCTACACGCCCTGGGCGCCGCGGGGGAGTGACCCCTGCTGCTGCGCAACAGCTTGTCGGGATCACCATGGCCGGGTTACGACCCGAGGCGCATCAGTCCGCCACATGATTTAGGCGAGGGCAGCCAGTAAGTCGGCGCAGGCGGCCTCACAGCGGCGGCAGGCCTGCGCACAGATTTTGCAGTGTCCGTGCATCCCGGCATGCTGCTCGCATTCTTGAGCGCACACGCCGCAGGCGGTCCGGCACGCTTCCAGCATTGCCCGGACAGTCTCCGGGTTGGTGCCGGTTTGTCGGCTGAGGACAGCACCGGTCGCAGCGCAGACGTCGGCGCAATCCAGGTCCGTGCGAATACAGGTGGTCAGCTCGGCGACCATGTCCTCACCCAGGCACGCGTCGGCACAAGCACCGCAGGTTTGCGCGCATTCAAAACAGGCCGCGATACATTCGGCCAGTTTCTCCCTTTCCATCCCGCCCGCGGCTTCCGGGTGGGAATCGATCATCGCGCTGATGTGGTGGGACATGGCCGGCTCCTGTCTTCTGTGGGCGTGAGGGCCGGCCTGCCCGGCCATCACGCCCACCCTAAACCCGGTCCGCGCAGCCCGCCAGGCCGGGCAGGGTCCAGTTTGCCCGTAGGCAGCAGACTGTCACGAAGCGTCTGTCGGGCGGAAAGTGGTGCCGCCGTCCGTTGACACCACGATCCCCTCGGGCGTGGCAGCCCACACCCAAGGACTGCCATCGGCACCCTTGAGTGCTGCTATGGCCATCACTTCACCATCGACCCGGCCCTTTTTCGTCCAGCTGGCCCCGGCGTCTGCCGAGTAATAGGTGGTCCCGTCAGGGGCGACGCCAGCGGCTTCGTCGGGTGTGGCGAAGGCCGCGTATTGGATCACTGGCCCGGACTTATCCAGCGACCAGGTCTCTCCACCATCGGTGGAGCGTTGGATTCCCTCGGTGGTGGTGCCCAGTATGGTCTCGCTGTCCGGGTGGCCGGCCAGGACTGCTGGTGCGAACATGGCGGCCACGGTGTTCCAGGTCTTTCCGTCGGGGCTGTGGCGAAGTTCCCCGTCGTACGCGATGATCCCGGTTTTCGTGGCGGTCATGGCGTGGAAGTCAGATTCACCTTGGCGTGAGAGTTTCTCCCAACTTTGTCCTCCGTCGGTGGATTTGATGAGTCCGAAGGGATTGGGCAGGTCCGATCCGGGACCGGGGTGTCCGGAGGCGTAGAAAACGCCGTCCTCGCCGGCAGTGAATCCCATCAGATCGTTCGTCCTACCGATCTTGGTGGCGGGTTGTTTCGTGACGTCGAAAAGCCCGTCGTGGGTGGCCAGGAGCACCTGGCTGGTATCGGGATCGACGGTCAAACCATGGACGTGGCTACTGGGCAGGGCCTCGTCGCTCAGTTCGATTGACGGCGCCGTGGTCGTGGGTGGGTTGGCCGGGGTGCAGGCTGCCAGAGCGAGCACGAGCGCCGCCCCGGAAAGCAAGATGCCGCGACGCGATGCCGCACGGGTGAAGGGTTGCATGGGAAAGCTCCAGGGTTGGAAGGAAATGCGGAGACGCCGGTCCCGCTTGATTGGTGCAGGGCCGGTCCTTTAGGGATTGGCTTAGAGGCTGGCCAGCAGTGTCTGCATTTCCTTGATTTCGGCTTCCTGGGCGCTGACGATGTCCTTGCCCAGCTGAACGGCTGCGGGGTCTTTGCCGTCCGTGGTCTCGGTCTTGGCCATCGTTACGGCGCCCTCGTGGTGGGCGATCATCTGGGTTAGGAACAGCTTCGCGGCCTCCACACCCTGGGCGGCTTCCAGTTTGGTCATGTCTTCGGCGCCCATCATGCCGTCCATGCTGTGCCCGGTGGGCACCTGCGTCGGCTCGCCCCAACCCTGCAACCAGCCGGTCATCTTCTCGATTTCCGGTCCCTGTGCGTCCTTGATGCGGGTAGCCAGGGCTGTGACCTCGGCAGGGACGTCCTGTTTCTTGAGGATCATGTCGCTCATCTCCACGGCCTGTGCGTGGTGCGGGATCATCATCTGGGCGAACATCACGTCCGCAGAGTTGTGGGCAGAAGCGTTCGCGGCAGGGGTGGAGGTGCTGGAGGAGCTGTTGCCGTGGTCCATTCCCGGCATGGAGGTCGCGGAGGAACCGGAACCACCGGAGGAACCGCAGCCTGCGAGGGCGATCACCGCGGCGACGGCCGTAGCTGCAAGGGGCACAAACTTGGTGTTCATCATGATCAAGTCCTTCAAAAGGTTTTAGGGGACGCGAAGGCGCCCCTGAAAGGGGGGGGTGGGTAAATCCATCAAAGACGCGCCGGAAAGACAGTGGTTGGTTTCCGGTCGCAACGTAAGGTGCCAGGCTTGGGCCCGGGCGGATAGCGTCTATGTTCTGCTGATGGACAGTTCACCCGGTGAAGGACCGCCGGGACGGTAGGACCACAGATTCCAGACCGCGAAGGTGGAATCCAGCGTTGGGGCTGTAATCGAAGGCGCCTCGGTGGGTACCGGCGCGGCAAGGACGCCGGCCGCGGCCGAGGGGATACAAGCCGCGGTCATGGAGTGCTCGCTGGAGCAGTTCCCTGAACAGGAGCACTGGGCCGGGGACACTGCACCATGGGAGGTGGACAGCTCCTCCGTGGCAGTAGCCCCGGATGATGGGGGCTGATGGCCGCCATGGCCGGACGGGTTTCCGGCTGCGGCCTGAGCCGCCGTAGCCGTCATGTCTGCGGGAACCGCCGCGGCCGAGCGTGCCGAGTGGGTGCCTGTCATGACGTGCATGCCAAGGATTCCGGCGATGATGGCCAGGACTGCTGCCAGCAGTGTCGCCGTGAGCAGGGCGGATCCGGCGATGGTGCGTTGCGCGGCCATGCTGGTCCTCCTCCCTGGGTACTGGTTCTTTCAAGGCTACCGGCACCCACGCATGGGTCCCGTGGGATGGGTGCGTCGGTGCCGGTGGCACTACGTGGTCAACGAACCTGCGAGGGGTTCAGTTTCACCCGCCGGAGCAGTTGGGCGTTGAGGGCGACCACGATGGTGGAGACCGACATCAGCACCGCCCCGGCCGCGGGGGACAGAACGATCCCGGCGAAAGCCAGGACGCCAGCGGCCAGCGGGACGGCGATGATGTTGTATCCGGTGGCCCACACGAGGTTCTGCCACATCTTTTTGTAGCTGGCCCGGGACAGGTCAACCATGGACAGTACCGCCCGGGGGTCGTTGCCGGCCAGAATCACTCCGGCTGATTCCATGGCCACGTCGGTGCCAGCGCCGATGGCGATGCCGACCTCAGCCCGGGCCAGGGCCGGGGAGTCGTTCACGCCGTCTCCGACCATCGCGACTTTGAGTCCACGGGCCTGCAGTTCGGCGACTTTCTTGTCCTTTTCGGCGGGAAGGACTTCTGCGAAGACCTCATCGATGTTCAGCTCGGCTCCCACCGCGGCGGCTACCTGCTTGGCGTCACCGGTGATCATAGCGACCTTTACGCCCCTGTTCTGCAGGGCGGCCACTGCCTGCCGGGATTCGGGCCGGATGGCGTCTTCCAGGCTGACCGCCCCCAGAACCTGGTCCTCGTCGATGACGTGCAGCACGGCCGCGCCGCGTCCCATCCATTCACGCGTGGCCGCGGCCAGGGTTTCGGACTCGGTGAGGCCGAGTTCGCGCAGCAGCGCCGGTCCGCCCACCTGGACGGTGCGGCCCTGGACCGTTGCGCGCACGCCACGGCCCGTCATCGATGTGAAGCCCGTTGCGGGAGGCAATTCCAGGCCCTTGTTGTGGGCTGCCCGGACGATGGCGCGGGCGACGGGATGTTCGCTGTCGGATTCCACGGCCGCGGCCAGCGCTAAGAGCTCGTCGGTGCTGGTCCCTTCTATGGCGGCAGCGTCCTTCAGCTCGGGTTCGCCCTTGGTCAGGGTGCCGGTCTTATCGAACAGGACAATGTCGACGGTACGCATCCGCTCCAGAGCAATCCGGTTCTTAATCAGCACCCCGGCCCGGGCGGCCTGTTCGGTGGAGATCGCGATGACCAGTGGAATGGCCAGCCCGAGGGCGTGGGGGCAGGCGATCACGAGGACTGTGACCGTGCGGGTGACGGCCTCGGGCAGGCTGCCCATCAGTAGCCAGGCAATGAAGGTGATGACACCGGCGATCGTGGCGAAGTAGAACAGGAACGCCGCTGCCCGGTCCGCGAGGGCCTGGGCTTTCGAGGACGAGGCCTGGGCTTCAGCAACCAACCGTTGGATGCCGGCCAGCGCCGTGTCGTCCCCGACCGCAGTCACTGTGACGCGGACGGTGTTGTCCGTGGCCACGGTCCCGGCCACCACCGGGTCTCCCACGGAACGCAGCACTGTTTTGGATTCCCCGGTGATCATGGACTCGTCGAACTCGGCTTGCCCGTCAACGATGGTGCCGTCCGCGGGCATCCGCGCCCCGGAACGGACCAGAACAACATCCCCACTCTCCAGTTCGGAAACCGGGACCGTTTCGATCCCGGTGTCGGTGACGCGTTCGGCTTCGTCCGGCAGCAATGCCGCCAGGGCGTCCAAGGCGCCTTGGGCGGAGCCGAGAGCGCGCATCTCGATCCAGTGGCCCAGTAACATGATGGCCACCAGTAACGCCAGCTCCCACCAGAAGTCCAGATCGAAGTTCCCGATCCGCAGGCTGGTGGCCCAGGACGCGGCGAACGCTACAGAAATGGCCATGGCAATCAGCAGCATCATGCCCGGCTGCCGGGTCTTCACTTCATTCAGGCCGCCCTTGAGGAACGGCATGCCGCCATAGAAGAAGATCACTGTTCCAAGAACGGGCGGGATCCAGGCCGAACCCGGGAACTCCGGCGGCATGTACCCGAGCAGGTGCCCAAACATCGGGCTGAAGTACACGACCGGGACCGACAGTGCCAGCGTCAGCCAGAACCTGTCCTTGAACATTGCGGTGCTGTGCCCGGCATGCTGGCCGTGGCTATGCACCGCATGATCGTCCTGGGTGCCGTGTCCCTGCGGGTGGGCGTGGTGCTGGTGCGATGGCGCCCCAGTGCCGGGCACCTGATGTGCTGACGCTTCGGCCGGGTCGGCTTGGCTGACCGGTGACGGGTGGTCGTGGTGATGGGTGTTTTCTGTCATGGTGTGCTCCTCCAGGTACGGTCCCAAGCATCGCCCGAGGGCGGCGTCGACCGAACGTGTGTGGACTAGCTGCTGGTCAGGCCGTATCCAGCCGAGGTGACGGCATCCCGGACTGCAGATGGTCCGGCGGATCCGGTGATGATCAGGCGGGAGATTCCGCCTGGGACGAGGTCAACGGACGCGGTGTCGACGCCATCGAGGGCCTTGACGGCCCGCTCGACGCTGGCCACGCAGCCCCCGCAGGTCAGGCCTTCCACGCCGTACTCAACGCCCGTTTCGATTGGCAAAGTGGGGCGGGGATCGGTGGAGCAGCAGCCGCAGCCCGAAGAGGAGGCAGCCAAAGGCAGTTCGGTACGTGATGGTGTTTGCATGTCAGTTCCATTCATTGCAGAAGATGCGATGGGTGCTGTGGTTGAACGGATGTAAAGAGGAAACCCGGCGGTCCTCCGCGACATACCACTCACTGACAACACCATCAATATACCCCCAGGGGGTATAAAGGACAAGTGATGCTCGTTTCCCACCAAGTGGTTCGAGATTTCTGAGTGCGATATTCAACGGACTTCGATGACGCCCATCATGCCGAGGTCCTCGTGGTCCAAGATGTGGCAGTGATAGACGGAGCGTCCACTGAAGTCCTTGAACGCGATTCTGACCTTTACATGCCCGTTTGCGGGTACGTTCACCACGTCCTGCCAGATGGCAGTGTCCGTGCCTTGGCCGTTCTCCTCGATGATTTGCATTGGCCAGACATGCAGGTGGAACGGGTGATCCATGGGGCTGGTGTTGGTCAGCGTCCACTCCTCCACGTCCCCGGCCGCTACCGTCGTGTCTGTTCGGGTTTCGTCGAATTCCCTGCCGTTGATCGTGAAACGCATCATGCCCCCGCCCATGCCCATGCCCATGCCGGCGGCCAGAATGATCTGCCGGCGTGCGGCGACGGAGGCTGATCTCAGGTCTCCCAGCCCCCGCAGGGTGGGCACGGCCGTCAGGGATGCGATCGGTTCGCCCGCTACGCGGAGAGTGGCCAGTGCCGCGCCGTCCGGCTGGTCTGCAGGGCTCCGTGTTCCGCGCCTTGGTCTCATCATTCCCTCCATGGTTCCCCGGTCCTGGTAGAACGCGCGCAGGGCGGAGTCGCCGGTTGCTGCGGTCACGAGGAGGTCTGCCCGGTTTCCGGGCGTGAGTAGAAGTTCATCCAGTGTCTTCGGTGTCGGGAAGCGGCCGGAGTCCATGCCGAGGAGCTGCAACTGCTGACCGTCGAGCCGCAGCCGGAGGTAGCGGGCAGCGCATGCGTTGATGATGCGCCACCTTTCTCGTTGCCCGGGGCGGGCAGTGAGTTGCGGATTGCTTTGACCGTTGACCAGGATCAGGTCACCCTCCCGGCCCATCATTCGATCCATCTCAGGGACCGCCGCGATATTGCCCAGACCGTCCAGGGTGGTGTCCGAAATGACCAGTACACGCTCCACACTCGAATCGATGCGCTCGGGGTCCTCGACGATGATCGCTCCAAAGAGGCCCGCGAAGATTTGATCGGCGACCATGCCGTGATGGTGGGGGTGATACCAGTACACGCCCGGGGGGTGATCCGCGGGTAGTTTGTATTCGTAGTCGAAGGTGTCACCGGGGTCCACCGAGACGAAGACATTGTCCCCGCTGCCTTCCGGGGACACGTGGAGTCCGTGCACGTGCAGGTTTGTGGCTTGGGCCAGGTTGTTGACCAGCCCAATTCTCAGGATATCGCCGGGCCGTACTCGAAGCGTTGGGCCGGGGATGCTGCCGTTATAACCAAGGGCTGCGGCCTGCTGACCGGCAAGCAACATTTGTCCGGGTGCGGCTTCGAGCCGTACTTGCAGCTGGCCGTTTGCACTCCGTTCCTCGGGAGGCTGGGTCAGCTCACGTCCCGTAACGGGATGCTCTCGCGAGGTCAGGGTCCAGACCAGCCCGGCACTACCGGCCGCTGTTGCTGCCATGCCGAAACCGCCCAGCAACAGCGCCTGGCGACGGCTGACGGCTTGCACTACGGGTCCTCACCGAGCACATTGAGGTCCTCGCGGTACTGGTCTGCCGTGAGCTCCCCTTTCGCAAAGCGCTCCTCGAGGATCTGGCGGGCCCTGCTCCCTTTCGCCGGCGGCGGGACGCCTGACCCGTGTGGGCCTGTAGGCACGTAACCGCCACGGCCGCCGCCAAAGACCCTTATTGCCAGATATACAAGCAACGCGATGCCGACAAGTAGCAGAGGAACCCAAAGCCACATCCACACCATGCCTTGTCCATAACCCCACATCATGATCGGCACCCTTCACTCCTGAGATTTACTCCCAGTCTTAGCCCAGATCCGAGCCACAAATAGAGTCCGAGGTCCTGGTCCCGCGCAGGGCTGGTGCACGCTTACTCGAAAACGGCACCAGGACACCGCTTGACAGAGTCCAGTGAATAAAGCCATCCCATTTGGGTTCCATCCAAACCCCACCCGGCAACGCACCCGGACCGGGGAAAGCCTTGATCAGTTTGGCCAAGGCGACGGCAACAGGTGGCTCCAAAGCTACTGGGATGGACTCAGCCATCGACTCTCCTATGGTTGCCGCGCCGTCGGGGTCACTCTCGAAGTAGATCCGCTATTCGTTCGTCTCATGATGCGCCCGATCGTGGCAGCGATCTGCCGCACTGCCGCGGGTCTTCGGCCCAGGAGCGCCCGTTGCGGCTGCAGGCACGGAACGATGTCACGTTGGACTCATCGACCGTCAGCCGCAGTTCCGCCCAGGCCGCCTCCAGCTCAGCCAATTCTCCGGCCGGCACAGCCATGGAGGGCCCGACTGCTTTGCGGCGCCTGCTCAGAATGTTTCGCAGTCCCACTGTCCACCTCTCCTTCTGACATAAGTGTCCCGCCTGGGATTGGGGGAAACCAGGCGGGACACGTTCACCGTACCAACCCAGTCTGACAAGACTCAGGACGGGAGCATGCTCGCAGGGCTCGCACCCTTTTGGGCGTCCACTCCGCTTCGCTCCGTGGCCGACTGTTGGGCCCGGTCCCGACGTCGCAGAGCTCCGCCGTGCCCGGTCCTGTGTGTCTACGACGATGCTCCTATAGCCGTCAAATCATGGCAGAGAGTGTTCCGAAGAGCGGCGTTGCTGGTCCGTCGGACGGATCAATCCATAATGGTCAGATCAGGTTATTGACGGTTGAGGGGAACGTGTAATGGAACCAGTGTGCTTTATTGATCCTTTTGCAGCCGAGGGAGCTTCGGTGGCACCGCCGGGCAAACCTTCACCCGGTCCCGCTCCGTCTGTGAGCTCTGTTCCTTCATCTCGTGTTGTGTTTTCCAGCGGTCGCGAACGCCAAGTGCGACTGCTCATCCACGACCTCGCGGTTTTGGCCGTGAGGCAAGACCCGACAGGGCCTTAGGCAGTCCTCCTATGTGTCCTTGGGCAAGATGTCAGGTTCTGCAGTGGTGCTTGTTACGAGCCATGCCAGGGCTTCTGTCCGTGAGGTGAAATAGCGTTTGGGACGGGGTGTTTTGTTCATGGCCAAGACAAAGTTGGCGATGACTTTGTCTACTGGTGAAGCGCCCAGAAGCGCGACGTGTGATGCTTGGCAGGTCCGACCGAAGACAGCGCGGGCACCGCGGCTGACCTCGGATGTTGTGGCCATGTCCACCAACAGTGGGCGTTCAGTTTGTCCGCATAGCTCGTTGACCATGTGCATGGCTGCCTCAGCATCACTTGATCGGATGATGGCGTGGCGCGCCCACTTCAGTTGAAGAATCCCGTGTTCGTCCATAAGCAGTTCAGCTTTGCCTGACCCAACAGATGCCATTACTTGTACCCCCAAGTTTTCGTTCGTTTCGACCCTAAATGTAAACCGATTGGATAGGGATTGCCTCCTTATCCGGTCTGTCTCTTTTGTCGGTTTGGTCGGTCAACCATTGGCGGTAGTTCGTGGCCAGCATGTCGTTGCGGAGGAGGCCGCGTTCCAGGAGGGAAATTTTGGAGGGCCATTGGCCAAGTTCGCTGGCTGCGGTTGTGATGGTGCAACCCAGTGTGTTGCGTAGTTGGCGGAGATCTGTATTGTCTGGGGCTGCTTGGGGGTTGGTGATCTGACGGTAGATTTCCCGGGCTGCGTAGCGTTTGAGGCAGCGCATGATCTCCCGTTTGCTCTTGCCCTCCGCGGTGCGTTTGACCACGTAGTCCTTGGTCCGTTGACACGACGCCATACGAACCAGGACGACCTGATACAGGGCATGGTTGGCGTTGCGGTCACCGCCTCTGCTGAGCCGGTGCCGGGTTGTTTTGCCCGAGGACGCGGGTATGGGAGCCACGCCGACGAGGGCAGCGAACTGGGCTTCGTTACCTATACGGTCCGGGTTGTCTCCGACAGTGACCAGGAGCTGGCTGGCTACTTCCGTTCCGACACCTGAAAGGTCACAGAGCATCGGCGCGTAGGTATCGAGGATTTCCTTGAGCGCGGCATCGGCGGCGGCAATTTCGGCGGCGAGTGAATGGCAGCGGGAGGCCAGGGCTTTCAGTGTCAGCAGGCACACGTACTCGGGGTCAGCCATGTGGCCCGACGGTCTGGTGCGGTGCAGGGACGTGATCATCGCTGCGGTGCCCAGCCCTCTGTACTTTGCTCGGAGCCTGTCCGGAGCTGAAACGAGAAGACCTTTGATTTGATTGACGGCCGCTGTCCGTGCCTTCATAGCCGACGCACGCCCGGCGCGCAGGATTCGGAGGCATTCAACGGGACCGTCTTTGGCTTTCGGAATTGATGTGGTCCGGCCGTCGAGTACTGATTGGGCGGCCTGGTAGGCATCCAGAGGATCGGACTTGCCTTCCGTCCGGCGGGCGGCACGGTTCGGCCGGTTCACCTCGAGTACCAATAAGCCTTCACCGCGTAGGACACGGGAGAGCTCGGCTCCGTAGGAGCCTGTCCCTTCGACCCCTACGGCTGTGACCGTGCCATGGCTGGTGATGAAGTCTACGATCTTGCGGTATCCGGATCCCACTGCCAGGAATTCTCTGTCGGCAAGTGGCTTGCCGTGTTCGTTGATGATGGCCACGTGGTGTGTATCGGCGTGTGTGTCGATGCCGGCGATGATGTTGCTTGGTTCTGTTGCCAAGATGGAAGCGGCCCCCAGTCGAGTTCAATGGCTCATGAATTGGGGGTAGGCCAGGTGGGCAGACAAAACGGTAATGGGATTAGTCGTATCAGGCTCCTATGAAGTCATGTCCGCCTGGCACATCACCCCCTTTGATGGACCTTGAGCCGGCCGACAAATCGTCGGTAAGACAGTGCCGGAAGGCACGTCAGTTTTTTGCTGAGTCACGCCGGCTCAAGACCTTTTCCAGTATTACCGTTTTTGTGGCTGTCCTTCGGATCATATGGTCCTGCTCCGGCTCAAGCTACTGACCCCTCCGTAAACTCCGGGGCCCTACGGTCCCGGGTTTCTTCGACGGCGCTTCGCTTATTTCCTTTCGAAGAAACCCGACACCTTGCCCTGACGGGAGGAGGCGCCTACGTCAGGCCCATAAAGCACTGCGTGCCAGCAACAAAAACAACAACGGGGAGGAACCAGAGAGCGCTGGCCGGGTTACGCCGCTCTCCCACCCGTGCCAATGAAACAAGGAGAACCATCATGACTGCCATTGCCGAAAACCCCACCGACTCCGCAGAACTCACGGTCGCGCTGCCGCGCCCGAGACTGGAGATGCTGAACCCGGCCATGCTGACGGTCGCCACGAATGTTCGTAAGGACTTGGGGATGACTCAGAAGTTTCTGGATTCGGTCAAGCAGCACGGGGTGATCGTGCCGATCGTCGCGCAGATCACCGACGAGGGAGAGATCCATGTCCTGTACGGGCAGAGAAGAACCATCGCGGCTGTGGAAGGCGAACTGGATTCGGTGCCGGTGTATGTCTCCGAGACGCAGGGCGAGGCTGATCGGATCGCCAAGCAGATCGTGGAGAACGACATGCGTTCTGGTCTGAACGAGACCGACCGTGCCGAGGGCTATCAGCAGCTTGCCTTGCTGGGCGTCTCGGCCGCGCAGATTGCCGAGCGTACCGGCGCGAAGGACAAGACGGTCGTGGAGGACGCCATCAAGGCCAAATCCACGGTCACCGGGGCCAAGGCCCTGCAAGACGGGTACACCGTGGATCAGGCACTGGTGCTTGCAGAGTTTGACGGGGACGAGGAAGCCGTTGCGGAGCTTGAATCGGTCATCGCTGATGAACCCGAGTACCTTGACCACATTGCCCAGAAGCTCCGCGACGACCGGGCATCGCGGGAAGCTTTGGAAGCCCTGAAAACCGAACTCACCGAGCAGGGTAAGACCATCGTGGAGGACGCCGGGTACTACGCCGACAGTGAAGCGATCTACGTCGAGCACCTGAACAAGGCAGACGGGGAACAAGCCACCGAAGAGGACGCCAACGCGGTCGTGATTCAAACGAACTACCTGCGCCAACACAAAGCCATGCCCGTGGTCACCGGGTGGGAGGAACTGGGCTTCACCCCGCGCCTTGAACGCTACACCGGAGGAACGCAGGCCGTGACCGGTCCCATGACCGAGGACCAGAAAGAAGAACGCCGGACCCTGATCGCGAACAACAAAGCGGCCGTATCGGCCGAGACGGTTCGACGGGCATTCGTGAAGACCTTGCTGTCGCGAAAGACCGCGCCGAAGGGGTGGCAGTACTTCACCATCCACGCCATCACCCACCACCCCGAAACTGCCAGAACATATGACGGCGACCTCGCGGCAGAGATGATCGGAGCCAAGGTAGAGGAGTCCAACACGTGGGGTTGGAACCCGCTCAAGGATCACGTGGCCGGGACGAAGAACCGGCCCGAGTTCGCGATGATCGCGCTCGTCTGCGCCGGGTACGAGAAGCAGCTGCCCAAGGACGCATGGCGGAACCCGGGCCAAGTCCACAAGGACTACCTGAACCAACTCGTCACGTGGGGCTACACAGCATCGGAAACTGAGCAGATCATCATCGACGCCAACTAACCCCGGGCAAGGAAAAAGCGCGGACCCTAGATATCTGAACTATCTAGGTTCCGCGCTTCTTTCGTACCCCACCTTACCGTGTACATGAGGTAGCCAGCGAACAAGTGACCGGGCAGGGAACCGTGGATTTATGGTGGCGGGCCGCCGCCCTGGCAGCAGCTTTCGTCGTGGTCAGGGGCGACGGCCCGCCGTTCCCGCGACAGGGCCAGTGAATACTTCCGGGGCGCGGGTTCCCACGTGTCGGTGGTTGGCCGTTCGCCCCACCAACGGGTGAACGGCCTCGCCGAGCTCGGCCGCCAATACGGCGTGACCAAGGACTGTTTGCCCCTCGCCCACAGGGGCACGGCAAAAGCTCAATCCTTCGGGCTTTTCCCGCACCCAGGTGGACGACGGGACCCTGTTGACCGCCTGCACACAACCGCCAGGTCACCGCGTTGCTTTCTGCGCGCCCTGTTCCTGCCGGCGGTTGTGCACAGCCTGGGCGTCGGGGTGGTCGGCACCGAAGGGTGCCGCTGTCCTCACCAAAAGGGATCAACCCACCATCCAAAGGAATCACGACACAACCGAACTGCCGCTGCCGCCGCCGTTGCCGCCGCCGCCGTTGCCGCCGCCGTTGCCGCCGCCGCTTGCCGCCTGCCGTTCGATTTCGGTTGGTGGTTGTGTTTTGCCCCTCGCCCACAGGGGCACGGCAAAAGCTCAATCCTTCGGGCTTTTCCCGCACCCAGGTGGACGACGGGACCCAGGTGACCGCCTGCACACAACCGCCAGGTCACCGCGTTGCTTTCTGCGCGCCCTGTTCCTGCCGGCGGTTGTGCACAGCCTGGGCGTCGGGGTGGTCGGCACCGAAGGGTGCCGCTGTCCTCACCAAAAAGGGATCAAGCCACCATCCAAAGGAATCACGACACAACCGAACTGCCGCTGCCGCCGCCGTTGCCGCCGCCGCCGTTGCTGCCGCCGCCGTTGCCGCCGCCGCCGTTGCTGCCGCCGCCGTTGCCGCCGCCGCTTGCCGCCTGCCGTTCGATTTCGGTTGGTGGTTGTGTTTTGCCCCTCGCCCACAGGGGCACGGCAAAAGCTCAATCCTTCGGGCTTTTCCCGCACCCAGGTGGACGACGGGACCCAGGTGACCGCCTGCACACAACCGCCAGGTCACCGCGTTGCTTTCTGCGCGCCCTGTTCCTGCCGGCGGTTGTGCACAGCCTGGGCGT